>NZ_JBVHTO010000029.1:3965-5163 GCF_055565855.1 Streptomyces sp. NPDC028308 | reverse complement strand
ACACAGTGGACGCGAGCAACTGAGGACAAGCCCTCGGCCTATTAGTACCAGTCACCTCCAGCGGTTGCCCGCCTTCCAGATCTGGCCTATCAACCCAGTCGTCTACTGGGAGCCTTAACCCCTCAAAGGGGGTGGGAATACTCATCTCGAAGCAGGCTTCCCGCTTAGATGCTTTCAGCGGTTATCCCTCCCGAACGTAGCCAACCAGCCATGCCCTTGGCAGGACAACTGGCACACCAGAGGTTCGTCCGTCCCGGTCCTCTCGTACTAGGGACAGCCCTTCTCAATATTCCTACGCGCACAGCGGATAGGGACCGAACTGTCTCACGACGTTCTAAACCCAGCTCGCGTACCGCTTTAATGGGCGAACAGCCCAACCCTTGGGACCGACTCCAGCCCCAGGATGCGACGAGCCGACATCGAGGTGCCAAACCATCCCGTCGATATGGACTCTTGGGGAAGATCAGCCTGTTATCCCCGGGGTACCTTTTATCCGTTGAGCGACGGCGCTTCCACAAGCCACCGCCGGATCACTAGTCCCGACTTTCGTCCCTGCTCGACCCGTCGGTCTCACAGTCAAGCTCCCTTGTGCACTTACACTCAACACCTGATTACCAACCAGGCTGAGGGAACCTTTGGGCGCCTCCGTTACTCTTTGGGAGGCAACCGCCCCAGTTAAACTACCCATCAGACACTGTCCCTGATCCGGATCACGGACCCAGGTTAGACATCCAGCACGACCAGAGTGGTATTTCAACGGCGACTCCACAACAGCTGGCGCTGCCGCTTCAAAGTCTCCCACCTATCCTACACAAGCCGAACCGAACACCAATATCAAACTGTAGTAAAGGTCCCGGGGTCTTTCCGTCCTGCTGCGCGAAACGAGCATCTTTACTCGTAGTGCAATTTCACCGGGCCTATGGTTGAGACAGTCGAGAAGTCGTTACGCCATTCGTGCAGGTCGGAACTTACCCGACAAGGAATTTCGCTACCTTAGGATGGTTATAGTTACCACCGCCGTTTACTGGCGCTTAAGTTCTCAGCTTCGCACACCCGAAAGTGCACTAACCGGTCCCCTTAACGTTCCAGCACCGGGCAGGCGTCAGTCCGTATACATCGCCTTACGGCTTCGCACGGACCTGTGTTTTTAGTAAACAGTCGCTTCTCGCTGGTCTCTGCGGCCACCCCCAGCTCAAGG
>NZ_JBVHTO010000029.1:1873-3871 GCF_055565855.1 Streptomyces sp. NPDC028308 | reverse complement strand
CGTATCACCAGTGATGGCCCCCCTTCTCCCGAAGTTACGGGGGCATTTTGCCGAGTTCCTTAACCATAGTTCACCCGAACGCCTCGGTATTCTCTACCTGACCACCTGAGTCGGTTTAGGGTACGGGCCGCCATGAAACTCGCTAGAGGCTTTTCTCGACAGCATAGGATCATCCACTTCACCACAATCGGCTCGGCATCAGGTCTCAGACTATTGCCAGGCGGATTTACCTACCTGACGTCCTACACCCTTACCCCGGGACAACCACCGCCCGGGATGGACTACCTTCCTGCGTCACCCCATCACTCACCTACTACCACCTTGGGTCGGCGGCTCCACCACTTTCCTTTCCCCGAAGGGTCCGGAACGGCTTCACGGCCTTAGCATTAATGGGCTCGATGTTTGACGCTTCACAGCGGGTACCGGAATATCAACCGGTTATCCATCGACTACGCCTGTCGGCCTCGCCTTAGGTCCCGACTTACCCTGGGCAGATCAGCTTGACCCAGGAACCCTTAGTCAATCGGCGCACACGTTTCTCACGTGTGTATCGCTACTCATGCCTGCATTCTCACTCGTGAACCGTCCACCACTAGCTTCCGCTGCGGCTTCACCCGGCACACGACGCTCCCCTACCCATCCCAGCCCCCGTTGGGGGTATGTGCTGGAATGACACGACTTCGGCGGTACGCTTGAGCCCCGCTACATTGTCGGCGCGGAATCACTAGACCAGTGAGCTATTACGCACTCTTTCAAGGGTGGCTGCTTCTAAGCCAACCTCCTGGTTGTCTGTGCGACTCCACATCCTTTCCCACTTAGCGTACGCTTAGGGGCCTTAGTCGATGCTCTGGGCTGTTTCCCTCTCGACCATGGAGCTTATCCCCCACAGTCTCACTGCCGTGCTCTCACTTACCGGCATTCGGAGTTTGGCTAAGGTCAGTAACCCGGTAGGGCCCATCGCCTATCCAGTGCTCTACCTCCGGCAAGAAACACACGACGCTGCACCTAAATGCATTTCGGGGAGAACCAGCTATCACGGAGTTTGATTGGCCTTTCACCCCTAACCACAGGTCATCCCCCAGGTTTTCAACCCTGGTGGGTTCGGTCCTCCACGAAGTCTTACCTCCGCTTCAACCTGCCCATGGCTAGATCACTCCGCTTCGGGTCTTGAGCGCGCTACTGAATCGCCCTATTCGGACTCGCTTTCGCTACGGCTTCCCCACACGGGTTAACCTCGCAACACACCGCAAACTCGCAGGCTCATTCTTCAAAAGGCACGCAGTCACGACGCACCAAGCAAGCTTGATGCGCGACGCTCCCACGGCTTGTAGGCACACGGTTTCAGGTACTATTTCACTCCGCTCCCGCGGTACTTTTCACCATTCCCTCACGGTACTATCCGCTATCGGTCACCAGGGAATATTTAGGCTTAGCGGGTGGTCCCGCCAGATTCACACGGGATTTCTCGGGCCCCGTGCTACTTGGGTGTTTCTCAAACGAGCCGTTGACGTTTCGACTACGGGGGTCTTACCCTCTACGCCGGACCTTTCGCATGTCCTTCGCCTACATCAACGGTTTCTGACTCGTCTCACGGCCGGCAGACCGTGAAAGAGAAATCCCACAACCCCCACGACGCAACCCCTGCCGGGTCTCACACGTCGTAGGTTTAGCCTCATCCAGTTTCGCTCGCCACTACTCCCGGAATCACGGTTGTTTTCTCTTCCTGCGGGTACTGAGATGTTTCACTTCCCCGCGTTCCCTCCACTTGCCCTATGTGTTCAGGCAAGGGTGACAGCCCATGACGACTGCCGGGTTTCCCCATTCGGAAACCCCCGGATCAAAGCCTGGTTGACGACTCCCCGGGGACTATCGTGGCCTCCCACGTCCTTCATCGGTTCCTGGTGCCAAGGCATCCACCGTGCGCCCTTAAAAACTTGGCCACAGATGCTCGCGTCCACTGTGCAGTTCTCAAACAACGACCAACCACCCATCACCCCG
>NZ_JBVHTO010000028.1:0-6772 GCF_055565855.1 Streptomyces sp. NPDC028308 | reverse complement strand
CAGCGGCTCGATCCGGTCCCACATCGCATCAGTGATCACTAATCGGACAGACACATCCGGTCAACTGACCACCCGATCAAGGAGACACGCTCTAGGCGTTTCGTTTGGATCATCGGGGCGTACTGGAGAAGATGCCCGCGATGTGGAGTCCGGCCAGGTAGACAGTGGCGGTCTTCTCATTGCGTGTGGCGATGCCGGGCCACTGCTTGAGGCGGTTGATGCACCGCTCGACGGTGTTGCGCTGTTGGTAGGTCTCGCGGTTGAAGGCCGGTGGCCTGCCGCCGGGGCTGCCCCGACGCCGCCGTGAAGCTGAGCGGGGAGCCGGTCGGGGACGGCGGCCGGACCCATCGGCGACCTCGACTACGTCCGCCAGAGCATCGACCGCCTACCCCTCCCCGCAAGGGCAAGCCGCCCTACCACCGCAACGGCCGCACGGCCGGCGACGGGATCCTGGGCGCCACAGCCAAACCCTCACGCGCCTCCGGCACCTTCCGCCGACGCGTCTTCCAGGTCACCAGCGCCGCCTGGACATGTCCTGGCTGCTGGCATCCGAGGATGTCCGCGGTGGGTGGGGATGTATCTGCGGGGCCAGGCACTGGGCACGGTTGAGCGGACACACAGCCGTCCACCTCACAGGGAGTTGACGGCTCTCGCCTGCCTTCCTAAGCGAGCCCCGTTGACGGGGGACCGTCTCTGTTTCGACCAGAGCCTGCACCCGCTCGCCCACAGTGTCATTACAAGTGGCTTCCTGGCCAGCGCGTCCAGTACACGTTTCATGCGCAGAGCCGTCACCGGCTCGCCTGCGCTCGTAATTCAGCGGCTTTGGGTGGCGGCGGTGTGGAGGTGTTCGAGGGCGTCGAGGACGATGGTGTGGCTGTGCCAGTGGAGCCACCGGCCCACGGCGGCGCCGGTGCTTTCCAAGGTGGTGAGCTGGGTGGGACTGAGGCCGGCAAGGGGCTGTGCGTGGTGGGAGGAGATCATGCCGAGCAGGTGCCCGCGGTGGGTGAGGGGGAGGCTGTGGGCGGCGCGGCTGCCGGCCTGAAGGATGGCGTGGCGGGAGCCCTCGTCGAAGAGGTCGGCCGATTCGACGTCCTTCACGGTGATCTGCTGACGCTGCTCGGCGGCTTGCGCGCACAAGGTGGTCGAATCCTGGACGAAGGCGAAGAAGTCGGTGAAGTACCGGTTCAGGCCGGTGTGTTTCTCCAGGCGCAGCATCCCGTGTTCGGCGAGCTGGACGTTGCCCATGTCGGTCTCGGTGACGTGCAGTACCCGGCGCAGCGCCGCTCGGAGGACCGTGGAGACGGCCATCACGATCGCCAGTCCGTGCTGGCCGATCCGGCGGCAGGATCGTGCTGTTGTTTCGCACCGTCACCTCGACGGCGCCTTCACGTGCTTCCAAGGTGCCCGCCCGGCAGGCACCCACGGACGCAAGTCGATCGCCATCGCCGGGGATGGCGAGGAGGACCTCGCCACGATCGCAGCCCTCGTCCACGCACTCGGCTTCGACCCGGTTGTGGCCGGACCACTGGCGGAATGCGTCCGCATGCAACCAGGCACCGAATTGCTCGGCGCAAACATCGACGCCACCGAAGTGCGCGCGATGCTCGACCGATTCCCGACCTCTGCCGCTGACCGTGTCCTCGCCGAAGCCGGCTCATCTTCGACGTGGAATGACCGGACGACAGGAGCGTCCTCGAAGACGACGTCCCGCGACGCCTCAAAGCGTGGCACTTGGCGCCCACACCCCACTGGGTTTCGAAAGCGCACATCGAACTGGCCGACGCCGCATTGCCCTCGCGTCCAGCACCACCCGTGCCGCCCAGCCCAAAGCGCAGCATCTGTTCCCGAAGACCGGGGATAACGCGGCCCCCAGTGGTCGCTGTCGATGATCACGCACTCCACATCACGCCATGTATGCACGGCCGCGCAGGAGAACCGCCCCGCCCGGTGACCGCAACACCGGTGCAGGCGGACGCTGTTGCTCCGTGCATCACCGAAGGGCGGTGCAGGTCGACCAGTGGGGGCGGTCCGACCGCCGTCCGGTCAGTCTCCGAGCACCGATCCGAAGGACTTGTTGCGGTAGGTCAGGCCGAACGTCTTCTCGCTGAACGACACCGCGCCGGACGTCGTGAGCCCCGAGGCGCTGCCGCGCAGGATCCAGTCGGCACCGTCGGAGTAGTGGACGTCGTCGTCGAAGACGTCCTCGCCGCGTGCGGCGGCGGTGAGGTCCGCGCGGCCGTCGCCGTTCAGGTCCTGAAGCCTGAGGCCCGATCCCATCTGGTCCGCGAACTCGGCGGTGCCGGGCACACCCGCGGTGTTCTGCGTGAAGGACTGGGCACCAGTGCCGGTCAGTCCGGAGGCCGAACCCTTGAGCAGCCAGAACGCTCCGGCGTACTTGAGGGTACCGACGGTCTCGGTGGGCGCGCCCACTGCCGCATCCGCGTAGCCGTCGCCGTTGACGTCGCCGACGGAGATGGGACCGCCGAAGCCGTCGCCCGCCTCGTTCACGCCCGGGACCCCCGCGGTGTCCTGGTCGATCAGCCGACTGCGCGTGCTGCCCGGGATGCCGCCGGCGCCGCCGTAGTGGACGGCGATGGTGCCTGCTCCCGAGGCCCCCTGCCCGTAGGTGACCAAGTCGTCGAACCCGTCCTTGTCGAAGTCGCCCGCCGCCCGTGCGTGCGCGGCGGCGAGCGGCACGCTCGCGGGATTGTCGGTGAACGTCATACCGTCGGCGCCGCCCGCGTAGTAGCCGAACCACACGCCCGTTTCCCCGTGCTCGTCGTCCTCGTAGTCGTCGTCCCCCGAAACGGCCAGATCGTCGGCGCCGTCGCCGTCGAAGTCGCCCGCCGCGATCGATCCGGTCCCCCTGGTCACTTCGGAAGGGCCCGTCGACAGGTCGGTCTGGGCCGGAGCCGTGGTCCGCGTGAATCCGTCCCCGAACACCGAGACTCCGGAGTGGCCGGTGACGGCGAGCTGGTCGTGGCCGTCGCCGTCGAAGTCGCCGACCGCGAGGCCGGAGCCGTACAGGTAGCGGGCGGACGAGTCCGACGCCGCGTACACGGTCAGCGCACCATTGACGAGCCCTCGGGGGCCACCCCACAGGATCTGGACGATGCCGAGGTCGGGAGCGGCCGAGGCCCTCTCCAACGGCACGCCGACGGCCAGGTCGGTGTAGCCGTCGCCGTCAAGGTCGCCCGTGGCGTAGGACGTGCCGAACTTTTCGTATGCCTCCGCCGTGCCCGGAACTGCTGGGGTGTTCTGGCTGATCAGTGCGGAACGGCTGGTCGAGACGCCGGAGGCCGAGCCGTACAGGACGGTCAGCTGCCCTGCCTGTGTCTGTCCGCTCACCTTGGCCTTGGGAGTGGCCACCACCAGGTCCTTGTAGCCATCGCCGTTGAAGTCGTCGGCTGTGGCGCCGACGGCGGAGGCGGGAGTCGCGAGGGGCAGGACCAGGCCGCCTGTCGCGAGCACTGCCACAGCGGTGGCTGCCAGAAGTCTTCTACGCACGTCGACCCTCTTCACTTCGGTTGGCACTGTGTCACGCGGGTGACTCCTGGGTCGGCTGAATGGTTGCCCTGCACCATCGGTCAGGACCGGGAAACACCGCCGCAGGCCCGGCAGGCCGCCCAGAAACGGTGAGAGGCCCGCGGCTGGAGTCGTTGGATCACCAGCGACGTGAACCGGACCCGGCTTTACCAGCGTGTCCCTCGTCACCGTCGAATGCCAGCGGCAGCTGGCCCTCGCCGCCAATGTCTTCGATCTCTTCGAACTCAGGGAGAGACCGTCTGAGCAGCGGGCGCACGGAGAATCTCGTTGTGGGTTCGCGGCGCGACTCTGATCGTCCCTCGACGGCCGTGGAGAGGTGCTCCAGGACCCGGAGGTTCTTGCGGATCCGCACAAGCCGGCACGATTCGCGCCAGGAGAGCCGGCCTGAGCCGGTGTCGCCCGTCGCGTCGACCGCTCCAACTCCGGACGCTCGTCATCGGAGGGCAGCAGCGGCTGAATTTTTGCGCCGCGACGTGGAACTGACGCACCAGCAGTAGAAGTCCCACACCTATAAACGATCAACTACTTGTGCAGGACGCTGGTCCGGCATGATCATCCAGGAGTGAGGTGAGGGTTCCGTGATCAGCCACATCAAAAGGGCTCGCACACTGTCCCGTGGCGGTGCGGTCGTGGCCCTCGCGCTGCTCGCGGCCGGCTGCAGTCCGGCCGAGCGCCCGTTGGTTGCTATCGGCAAGGGCACGGACGGAGACGTACGAGCTCTGCTGCGGCCCTGCTCGGACGGCGACGCCATCCAAGAGGTCGTGTTCCTCAGGAGTGACGAGAAGGGGGACACGGCGAACCGTGCTGCCCAGGACGGCTGGTCGATCCACCCGATCGGTTCGGTCACCGGTGAGCAGGAGTTCAGCCTCTTCAAGCTCCCGACGGGCTGGCAGGGCAAGGCCGATTCCGTCACGAAGCTGGCATCGGAGGGGGACTACTCGGTGAGGTTCATCGTCGGGGCGAACCAGACGGTGCGCTACAAGGCCCTCACCAGGTTTACCCAGGCGGACATCGAGAGCCTGGCCCCTGGGCAGTGGTGGTGCGACGGAAAAGCCATGAGCCGCGCAGAGTTCCTGGCCCAGGTGGACGACGCCTGCTCATAAGCCGGTGTCCCCTGCGGTGAGCCGGACGTACCTTTCGTAAGCCGGGTAGTTGACGGGTGGTTGTCACAGCGAGGGCGCGGCGCACGGCACAGCTGTCACAGCGTCTCGTGAGGCTTGTCCTGCGGTTCGCCGCCCTACGGCCGCACTTTCGACTGTGGGATGAGTGGCTCCGCAATCTCCCACAACACGTCCCGGAACGAGCCAGCTGCACCTTCCCCATGGACAGCCCGACAATCCAACACCGTGTAAGACTCGGACTTACACAGCGGGGCAGACCACGTTGGCGCAAGGCGGTGGGTGAGAGCCAGGTGCGCTCCTACCCAATGGTCGGCTGACCACCATTGACGACGGAGCCCAGATCCAGGGGCGTGGAGGTAGGGCTTGGCGGCGGGCTGAGTACGACCTGGGGCTGACCGGGCACCGGGGCCGGCGGTGTCATGTCGGTCTTGGGCAGTTTCGGCGGGGTCGTCTGGTTGAAGACTGTGGTGTCGAAGTCGATGAGACCGGTCTTCTCCATCACGGTGATGTGGTCGAGCACCGTGTTGTTTGCCTGATCGGCCAGGGCGCGAATCAGCGTGTTCTTCGTGGTCGAGCGGACCTTGGCGATCGTGTTGAAGATCGAGCCATGCGTCATCCGGAGGATGTTGGCGAAATCGACGTCGAACTGCCTCCCTGACTCTCCCTGGAGTTTGGTGACGAACCCCACCTGCTGAGGGCTCGCCACATTGGGCAGCGTGATGTTCAGCATTGGTGCGATCTTGCGGCAACTGGCGTCCAGGGCCGCGTGCCCGTCGACGAGGTGCTGACTCGCGACCTTCACGGCCTTGCTCTGCCCCTTCTGCAGCCCGATCAGGCCGAGCGGGTGCTCCCACAGGCCGGCAGCGCGCACCTTGACCACGAAGTCCCGCTCGCCCTCCGTCAACGGCCCCCATTGCGTGTTGGCGATGATCCGGTCGTTCGAGGTCGTCGTCGTGTCCAGCCCCAGCACGGCCGGGTAGACCAAGGCGGCGAGCGTCATGATGAGAGCACCGACCACGAATAGTGTTCCGACCATGTTCCGCGAACGCCGCACCGGTTCTCCCCTTGTTCGATAACCCGCCAATGTTCCCACCCCCGAGACGCGGGGCGTTGAGGAGTACGCAGTGAAAGGGGTTCCCGCTCATCGCGGGGCAAAGGAACTGTGGTCGCTCGTACTCATCGTGGCACCCTCTGGTTCACAGCAGGGTGGGGTCGAGCGGGCAACCCCTAAGGTTTCGGTGGGGGACGACTGCCCCCTCGATCGCATCCCGTACGGGGACCACAGCGGCCGGCAGAACCACTTGAACGCCTTCGGCCTGCACATCGCCTACGACACCTACCGTGCGGAGCTGACTCCGGAGGAGGAAGCCTCGAACCAGAAGATTCGCGCGCCTCGGGTTCGGCGTAGTCGAGAGCGTTGGCGACGTCGGCGGCTGTGGTGCTGTCGAAGGGGCCGGTTCCGAGGTGCCCACGTCTCGCCCTGTATGGCCCTCCGGGGCGATCGCACTGGCCACCGACGATGAGGTCAGGGCGCAAGCAGCACCCGCGAGCGCGGGAACTTGACCAGCAGGACCACGCTCTGTATCTGAAGCACTGGAGGAAAACAGCCGCCATCTCCGGGGCGACACCGGGGGTCGCGGGTCTCTTACTCGATCCGCCTAGTGCTATATGCGCGGCCTCTCCGGGAGTCCGGCCGCGGCTGCCGCGTAAGCCGTGACAGCTCGATCTCCCGGTCCATCTCGCGGAACGTCGAAGCCCCCGCTGCGGCGTGGTGGCCGGCGGGGGCGTCACGAGGTGGGGGTCGAGCCTGGGGGTGTTCAGACGGAGGCGACCTTCGGCCAGCCGATGTCGCCTGCGGGAACGGTGGTGGGGGCGGTGGGCCAGCCGATGTCCCCGGCCTGGATCGCGGTGGGGGCGGTGGGCCAGCCGATGTCCCCGGCCTGGATCGCGGTGGGGGCGGTGGGCCAGCCGATGTCTCCGGCCTGGATCGCGGTGGGGGCGGTGGGCCACCCGATGTCACCCGCGGGGACGGCGGTCGGGGCGGACGGCCAGCCGATGTTGCCGGCCTGGACGGTGTGGGCCAGGCGGCTGGTGTCCGCGGCGTG
>NZ_JBVHTO010000027.1:0-14190 GCF_055565855.1 Streptomyces sp. NPDC028308 | reverse complement strand
ATGTACGTCACCGGCGGCGTACTCCTGCCGTTCTTCTCCTTCATGACGTTCCTCATCGCCGTACCGACCGGCGTGAAGTTCTTCAACTGGATCGGGACCATGTGGCAGGGGTCGTTGTCCTTCGAGACGCCGATGCTGTGGGCGACCGGCTTCCTGATCACGTTCGTCTTCGGTGGTCTGACCGGCGTCATGCTCGCCTCGCCGCCGATGGACTTCCCCGTGTCGGACACCTACTTCGTGGTGGCGCACTTCCACTACGTCATCTTCGGCACGGTCGTGTTCGCGATGTTCGCCGGATTCCATTTCTGGTGGCCCAAGTTCACCGGCAGGATGCTCGACGAGCGGCTCGGGAAAATCACCTTCTGGACCCTGTTCATCGGCTTCCACGGCACGTTCCTCGTGCAGCACTGGCTGGGCGCCGACGGAATGCAGCGCCGCATTCCCGACTATCTGGCGGTGGAAGGCCTGACGACGCTCAACACGGTGTCGAGCATCTTCTCCTTCGTCCTCGGGCTGTCGTTCCTGCCGTTCTTCTACAACGTCTGGAAGACCGCCAAGTACGGCGAGAAGATCGAGGTCGACGACCCGTGGGGCTACGGCCGTTCGCTCGAGTGGGCGACCTCCTGCCCGCCGCCGCGCCACAACTTCCTCACCGTGCCCCGGATCCGCTCCGAATCCCCGGCGTTCGACCTGCACCATCCGGAGGTCACCACGGCGGGCGTGTCCTCGGGCCCGGCGGTGGGCACAGCCGCCGGGGCACCGGTGGAGGTGCGATGACGGCCAGGGACGACCACCTGCCCGACGCGAACGTGCTGATCAGGCAGTTGGAGGGCCACCTCCTCGTCGAGGCCGCGCGGGCGGAGGGCAGGGCCGAAGCCGTCCTGTTCACCGGGTCGTTGCGATGGCTCACGGACACCCAGCGGGAGGAGGTGGAGTCACGCTTCGCCGAGCACCATCTCGCGCTCACCCGCCGCTGCTGGGAGCGCACGGCGGAACGCGGAGCTCAACTGCGTTCGGAGTACGAGGCGTTGTACCGGTCCCTGCGGCGCCGTCTCTGCGCCGGGGCGGTGCTGGGCGCCGCCCTGGTCTCGGCGGCGTCGCTCGTCCTGGCCGTCACGGCCGCCCGGCGCTGAGCCGTTCGGCGCGGCGGGGCTTCAGCCGCATCCGGGACGACTCGTCCACGAGGTGCCGCAGTACGGCCAGGTACTCCTCGTCGCCGCCCAGTGCGCGCAGCAGCCGGTACGCGTCGCCGCGGAAGGCGTCGAGGTCGTCCCGGCAGCTCCGGAGCAGCGGGGCGTCGACGAGCGCCGCGGTGACCTCTGCGCGCGCGGAGCCGGAAGTCGGGGCGGCGGCATACGACTTCAGCAGGCGGGCCCTCCCGGCGGGCGGGGCGTCCTGGAGCGCGCAGGCCAGCAGGTAGGTCACCGTGCCGTTAGCCAGGTCCTCGTCGCGGCCCGACAGGATGTCCTCCTGGTCGTTGAAGATCTGCCACAGGACGCCGAAGACGTAGCCGAATTCGCGCCACAGTTCGGTCCTTTCCGCCGGCGCCCCGGCCAGGACCGCCGCCATCGCCGTGATCATGGCGAACGGGGCGCCGGACTTCCCCCGGTAGGCGGCGACCACCCGTTCCCGGTCGGCGCAGGCGACATCCGTCCTGAGATCGCGCAACTGGCCCTCGGCGGCGCCGACGAGGCCGTTCAGGACCTCGGCCGTCAGGTCGCCGCGCACGGCCTCGGGGATCCGCGGTGACCGCAGGGCCAGGACGGGCAGCGGCAGCCCGGCGACGACGGCCGCGAGGAGCGCTTCGTTCGGGTGCAGGTCACCGACGCGGACCGCGCCCTGCGCGTCGGCCAGGTCGTCGAGGTGGCAGGCGGACGTCCACCACAGCACGTGCACGGCGGCCAGCGGGGCGGCCGGGCCGGGGACGCCGGTCTCCACGGCGTGCACGATCATCGGCAGCACCGACAGCGGATACGCCAACTCGCGGTGCCGCAGGAGTCCCGTCACCGCGCTCCTCACGGCGGGCGCCGAGGGTCCGAGTCGCCCGACGGCGGCGCGCACCTCGGCCTCTATCTCCGCGGACACCTGTCGGTGCAGGTCCACGTACGTCTTCGCTGGCACAGCCGTTCCCTTCGCTGAGGACGAAGAGGTGATTCGATCATCGGGCGGAGAGCGGAGCCAGAGCGCGTTCCGGCCACGTCCCCGCGCGGCCGGACCGGTGGACGGAGCGGGTGAACGGCACCGCGCGGCACCCCGCGACGGGGGGCCTCAGGAGTGGTGACCGTCCGGGGACCAGCCCACGGGGCGCAGGACGGCGAGCAGTTGGCGGACGAGTTCCTCGACGACCTGGTCCAGGGTGGCCTCGACCCGGCCCGCGCTCCAGTCGTGGAGCAGTCCGTTCACGCCACCGATGAACGCGGTCGCGGCTATCCGGTAGTCGCGGGGAGCCGCCTCGCCGCGTGCCACCGCCGCGTCCGCCTCCGCGCAGATGAAGTCCACCCAGCGGGCCCGGCGGTCGAGCCGCTGCTCCTCCAGCGCCGGGCTGACCCCGATGATCTCGACGAACGTGATGCGGATCCGGCGTGGATCGGCGGTGACGTCGGCCGCGTAGGCCCCGAAGACCGCGGCGACACGCTCGGCGAGCGGCAGGTCTCGGGCCTCGGCGAGCGCCGCGAGGGCCGCCGCCTCTGCCCAGTCGTTGACCTGGAGGTGCAGCGCGGCCAGCACGTCCTCCAGCGTGCGGAACTCCTCGTAGAACTGGCGCGTGGACAGGCCCGCCGCCTCGCTGAGCGCCGCGACGGTGGCCGCCCGGAAGCCGGGCCGGTCGCCGAACACCTGGAGACCGGCCTCCAGGAAGCGCCGCCGCCGCTCGGCCTGCCGCTCCTCGGCGGACCGGCCGCCGTACCGTCCGGTCGGCTGTCTCAGCCTGCCCGCCACCCCTGCCTCCCTCGCCGCCGGCCGGTCCGGCCCGCCGTCGATTTTGTCGTGCACGGAGTCTTGTGGAGAGGGCGCCTCGCTCCTTACTTTCCAGTAAGTCAACTCTGAACGCGGGCGTGTTCAGATTCCCTTGTCATGCCCTTGCCACTTTCACCCCCCGCCTACGACAAGGACCGCCATGTCTACCCCTCGCTCAAGGCACCTGTGCACCCTGGCCACCGCGCTGACCCTCGCCCTGTGCGGCACCACGACCGCCGCCACGGCCGCCTCCCCCGCGGCCCCCTCCGCCGGACCGCGCGAGGTGATGTTCGTGGGGAACAACTGGGACGGCACCGCCGACGTCATCGAGTCCACCGGGGACCTGGCGAGAATCGGCCGGATCGACGTCGTACCGGACAAGGCGGCGCGCCTGGCGGAGATCAACGCCGATCCGATCAAGTGGGCGTTCTTCCTCGGCATCCGCAACGGCGTCGGGGAGGGCCACGACCAGCTCGTGGACGACATGTACGCCACGCCCGACGGGACGTCGATGGTCGTCTCCCGCCCGAGCTTCGCCGACGTGGTCTCGATCGACCTCGCCACCGGCCGGATCAACTGGCGCTTCAAAGTCTCCGGTTACCGGGCGGACCACATGGCCGTCTCCCCCGACGGCACCCGTGTCGCGGTCTCGGCCTCGACCGCGAACACCGTGCACGTCCTGGACATCGTCAGCGGCCGGCAGATCGGTTCCTTCGCCACCGGCGACAAGCCGCACGAGAACGTCTTCTCGCGCGACGGCCGGTACATCTGGAACATGTCCATCGGAGACGTCAACACCGCCCTGGACGAACCGTGGCTGGACTGGACGAAGGGCGACCGCCGCATCACCGTCGTGGACACGAGCACCTTCAAGCAGGTCAAGGTGATCGACATGCGGCAGCGGCTCGACGCGATCGGCCTCAAGGACTATTCGGACGCCGTCCGGCCCGCCGTCTTCAGCCCCGACGAGTCGAAGCTGTACTTCCAGGTGTCGTTCTTCAACGGCTTCCTGGAGTACGACGTCGCGAGCGACCGGATCACCCGTGTGAAGACCCTCCCGAAGAACCCGGCCACCACCACCGACCGCACGAAATGGGTCAACGACTCCCGTCACCACGGCATGTCGATCAGCCCCGACGGCACCAAGCTGTGCGTCGCCGGAACGATGGACGACTACGCCACCGTCGTCGACCGGGAGACCCTCCAGGAGGGGCCGCTCGTCACCGCCTCCAAGCCGTACTGGGCGACCGTCAGCGGCGACGGGCGGTCCTGCGTCGTCTCCGAGAGCGGCGCCGACCGGGTCACCGCGATCGACTTCGCCACCGGCCGCAAGACGGCGTCCGTGGAGGTCGGCGACCACCCGCAGCGCGTACGGCTGGCCCGGGTGCCGGCCGGCTGGACCGGCCCCTCGGCCGGCTGACCTTCGCCGCCGCCCTGGCCACGAGCTCCGGACGGGCCGCGCCGGCAGAACCGCGGACGGCACCATGGCGTCGTCCGCGGCCGGCCCCGCCATCCGGCGCCGCCCTCCCGCTCAACTTCCCACCCTTCGCGTCACCTTGAGCAGATATCCCTTGCGGTCCAGCGGGTTGTGGTCCGTGCGTGGGCGCTCCGGGACGGCCCCCCGCGCGACGGGTGCGTAGTGATCGAACACGGCGTCCAGTTCGGCCTCGCCTCGGGACAACCCCGGTAGCAGCAGACCGAGTTCGTGGACCGCCGCCGCCGGGATCCGGCCCTCCAGCACACTCGTCGCACCGCGCGTCCCGGTCGTCTCGGGAACGGCCCGCAGCTTCGCCAGCACGGGCAGGACGGCCGTGAGCGTGTCGGCCGGTGTCTCCAGGCGGAAGCGGTGCATCGGCTCGTGCACCCGGGAGCCCGCCCGCCGCAGGGCGCTCATCAGGACCAGCGGGGTCAGCCCGCGGAAGTCCGCGCCCGTGCTCGACATGCTCTTGTCGAAGCGCTGGTGCGCGTGGCTCTGGCGCGGCGAGTAGCCGGAGTGCGTCATGGTCACCGTGCAGTCGGTGACCTCCCAGCCGTGCACCCCCTGGCGCAGCGTGTCCCGCACGGTGTCCTCGACCGCCTTGAAGAAGGCGTACGGCATCGACCCGAGCTCCACCGCGAGCCGGAACCGCACACCGCTCCCCGCCGGGGCCGGGTCGACCCGCAGCCCGACGGTGGCGAGGAACGGGTTGGGCTCCCTGCCGTTGAACTCGACCGCCGCGCCGCTGCCGACGGGACGCTCGACGCAGATGGTCGTCGTCTCCCGGAAGGTGACGTCGAGTCCGAACTCGTCCGCGAGGGTCGCCTGGACGACCTCCTTCTGCACCTCCCCGTACAGCGACACGGAGATCTCCTGCCGCAACTCGTCGGTGCGCAGCGCGATCAGCGGGTCCTGTTCGGCGAGCTGGGTGAGCGCCACGTGCAGCACGCCCCTGTCGCCGGGCCGGCGGGGGACGACGACCGTCTCCAGGGTGGGCGGCGCGAAGTGACGCTCCGCGCCCCGCCCCGACGGCCGGCCGAGGGTGTCCCCGACGCGGATGTCCGCCAGCCCCCGGAGTCTGCCGATCCGTCCGGCCGCGACACTCGTGCCGTCGACCGCCGTTCCGTTCTCGAACACGCTGATCCCCGTGACCTTGCCCTCCCGGCCGTCCCCGTAGGCGATCCGGTCGCGCGTCCGCAGGGTTCCGGAGAACATCCGGGCGTAGGCGATCTTCTCCCCCGCCGGACCCCGCTCGACCTTGAAGACGGTCCCTTCGACCTCCCCGTCGGTCCGGCCCCCGGCGGCGGGCAGCAGCTCCCTGATCCCGGCGACCAGCTCCGGGACCCCCGCTCCCGTGATGGCGGACCCGAAGTACACCGGATGCACCCGGGCCCGCCCGGTCTGGCGCACGAGGGAGGCACGCAGCCGGTCGTCGGTGACGCCTCCGTCGACGTACTCGGCGAGCAGCGCGTCGTCGTGCCCGGCGAGCACGTCGAGCAGTGGCGCCCGCAGCCGCGCCGGAGTGAAGGGCACGAAGCCGACGTCCGGGGTGCCCGGGGCACGGACCTCGCCCATGGGGACGATGGCCGGGGTGAGCCTCGCGGCCACGCTCTCCAGCAGCGGCGCGTACCGGGCGCCGGACCGGTCGGTCTTGTTCACGAACACGAGGGTCGGGATCCGCAGCCGCTGCAGGGTCCGCATCAGCACGCGCGTCTGCGCCTGGACCCCCTCCACGGCCGAGACCACCAGGACCGCCCCGTCGAGCACGCTGAGCACGCGCTCCACCTCGGCGATGAAGTCCGGGTGGCCGGGGGTGTCGATCAGGTCGACGGTGAGGTCGCCGAGCGCGAACGACACGACGGCGGACTTGATCGTGATGCCGCGCTGCCGCTCCAGCGCGAGGGTGTCGGTGCGGGTGCTGCCGTCGTCGACACTGCCGAGCTCGTCGATGACCCCGACGGTGTGCAGGAGCCGCTCCGTCAGGCTCGTCTTACCGGCGTCTACGTGCGCGAGGATTCCCAGATTCAGGGTGGGCACAGGGCGTCATGTCCTTTGAAGAGGTGATCGTTCGTTCGGCGGTGGACATGGACGCTGCGCGCATCGGTGCTCCTCGTTCGGGGACAGCTCGTCCCCCTCAGTGCAGCAGGCGCTGGTGGCCGGGGGCAACGGGATTTGGCGCGGAGGAGATCGTTCGGGGCGCGGGTGATCCGTGGTGCCGTGGGTACCCGCAGCGTCGCCCGTGCGTGACGGGCGACGCCGACGGCCCCGCGGAAGGGGCGCGGCGCCACGGTCGCCGCAGCGGTTCGGTGTCCCCGGCACGCCTGGCGGACCCATCAGGACACCGGTGTGCGCCCGAACGGCGCCCCGGTCGACCCGGAAGGCTGATCATGAACGAGCGCACCCCGTCCCAGGCCGAGGGCGAGCCGGACACCGGCACGGACACCCCGGGCACCGGTTCCTCCGGGGCCACCCACGACACCGGGCACACGGACCCCGGCCTCCCCACCCCCTCGCAGGCCGAGGGCGAGCGCGACGACGACGAGACGGCCGAGACCGCCGACGAGTCCGGTACCTCTTGAGCGGGGCCCAAGGGGCATCGGCGGGAGCGGGCGATGCGTGAGATCCTCCCGGCGCTGAGCCGCTGGTACGCGCAAGGGTCGCCCTTCGGCCTGGCCACCGTCGTCGCCGTCAGCCGCAGCGCGCCGCGCGATCCGGGGGCCGCCATGGCGGTGGGCCCCGGCGACGAGGTCGTGGGCAGCGTGTCCGGCGGCTGTGTGGAGGGGGCGGTCTTCGAGCTGGCGCGCGAGGTGCTGGAGAGCGGCGAGGCGCGGCTGGAGACGTTCGGGTTCAGCGACGAGGACGCCTTCGCCGTGGGGCTGACCTGCGGCGGGGAGATCACGGTGCTGGTGCGCCGCGTCTCACCCGGCGACGACCCCGCCTTCGGGCTCCTCGCCCGGTCCGTGGCGGCGGGCCGGCCGGTGACGCTCGCGACGGTGACCGACGGGCCCGCCCGGCGCGGGGCCTCCCTCGCCGTGTGGCCGGCCGGGGAGCCGGCGCCCGACGACGGCGTCCACGGCACGCTGGGCACGAGCGGACTGGACGTCGCCGTGAGCGCCGACGCACAGGGCGAACTGGCCCAGGGCGCCTCGGAGCTGCGCCACTACGGGCCGCACGGCGAGCGCCGTGAGGACACCGTCGCCGTCTTCCTGCACTCCTTCGCGCCACCGCCGCGCATGCTGGTCTTCGGCGCCATCGACTACGCGGCCGCCGTCGCCCGCATCGGCGACTTCCTCGGCTACCGCGTCACGGTGTGCGACGCCCGGCCTGTCTTCGCCACCCCTCAGCGCTTCCCCGCGGCCGTCGAGGTCGTCGCCGAATGGCCGCACGTGTACCTCGCGGGCACGACGACGGACGAGCGCACGGTGATCTGCGTCCTCACGCACGACCCGAAGTTCGACGTCCCGCTGCTGGAGGAGGCATTGCGCCGTCCGGCCGCGTACATCGGGGCGATGGGCAGCCGGCGTACCCACGAGGACCGGACGGCGCGTCTGCGTGAGGCCGGCCTGAGCGCGGGCGAGCTGGCCCGGCTGCGGTCGCCCCTCGGGCTGGACCTCGGAGCCCGTACTCCGGACGAGGTGGCCGTGTCGGTCGCCGCGGAGATCGTCGCGCTGCGGTGGGGCGGCAGCGGTGCGCCGCTGACGGCGACGGCGGGCGCGATCCACCCGCCCGGCACGGTGTCGCGCTGAGCGGCCGGCCGCGGCCCCGGCCGAGGAACGGCCACTTGTGCACCGACGCCGGCGGCATGCACACGAGCCGGGTCGCCGTCCCCTCCCGGGGACCTGGGCGCCGGATGACCGTCACCCGGCCCAAGACATACGCGTCCGGGTCCCCGTCGGTGACGGGGACCCGGACGCGCGGGTGAGGACGGTCGGCTCCTGGAGCGCCGTAGGAGACCCGTGGGTCGGCCAGGCGCCCTGGGGAGCATCCCTAGGTCAGCAGCTTCGTCTTCGCCCGCTGGAACTCCTCGTCCGTCAGCGCGCCCTTGTCCCGGAGCGCCGCCAGCCTGGCGAGTTCGTCGACCTTGCCGCCGCCACCGGAGTCGGCGCCGGTGCCGCCTTCCGCCGCGGCCTCTCGGACGTACGCCTTGAAGGCCGCCTCCCGCTCCTCGGCCTGCGTGACGTCCCGCTTGCTCATCGACTTTCCCCGGGCGATCACGTAGATCAGGACGCCCAGGTAGGGCACCAGCAGTGTCAGGACCAGCCAGCCGGCCTTGCCCCAGCCGCTGAGGTCGTGGCTGCGGAAGATGTCCGAGATGACCTTGAACAGCAGGAACAGCCACATGATCCAGAGGAAGAACCAGAGCATGGTCCAGAACAGGTTGAGGAGGGGGTAGTCGTCCATCGTCGCTCCCGCCGATCTCCGGGCCGCCGACCCGAATGGCCGGGCGCCATTCCTTGGTATCACCACAAATCGGGCGCCGCTCGTTGTGGCCGGTTCCGGGGACCCTTGGCCGGTTCGCCTCGCGGCCGCCGTGACGCAGGTCGCGGGACCGTGCCCGAGCGGCGGCCGCTCAGGCGGTGCCCCACTCGTGCGGAGGCCCGCCGCGCCACTCCACACGGCCCGGGTCGTCGAGGATCTCGTCCGGGTCGAGCAGACCGGCGGCCTCCAGGAACACGATCAGGTCGTGGTCGGAGTGGGCCAGTCCGAGATCCACGTCCCGGCCGCCCCGGCGCACGCTCACCCGCCTGCCACCGCTGGACGAGGGCCGGTGCACGACGATCAGAGAGTCTGCCACGGGATCAAGAGTGCCCCGGCGACGAGACCGGCGCAGCCCGGCGGTCCCGGCCCGCCGTTCCGCGGGCCGGACGATCGGACGGCCTGCGGCGGTCCGGTGGACGGGACTGCGGATTGGTGACGCGCCCGCCTGGCCGGCCAGCGGGCAGTGTCCGGCGAACGGACGGAGCGGGCCGGTGCACGGTCCCCGTCTGCCGCTGGGCCGGACGGTCGGACGGAGGACCGGAGTGGCCAGGGGGGTGGGCCGGACAGCCGGGCGGAGGGCCGGAGTGGCCGGGGGGGCGGCCAGAGTGCCGGGCGGTGGGCCGGTGGGACGGGCGGCCGGGCGGGGCTGCCGGTTTCGGTCAGCTCGGTCGCCGGGCCGGCCGGCTCGGGCCGGTGGTCGCGCCCCGGGCGGCCGTGGCCGCCCGGGGCGCGTCGCGGTCAGCGACCGCGGACCGCTCCGCGCTGCTTGTTCGCGGGACGCGAGGGAGGCGGGAAGGACGCCTCTTCCTCCTCGTCCAGCGGCGGCAGGTCGACGGTGTAGCACGGCTGGAGGAACAGACCGTGGTGCTGCGGCGCAGCCGGCGTTCCTGCCGGGTTCTCCACGGGCTGGGCGGAGTCGTGCTGAGGCGAGGCGGGCATCCAAGACCATCCGGAGTTGAGGGTCGCACGGATCGGAGACGGAACTGTCGAACGATGCCGTTCGGTATCTGTCCGTCTCGCGTGCGGCTGCCCATTAGATCCTATCGGCGGCGGCAGGACGACAGGGCGCGGTGCGCGAACCGGCACGGACGGGAGCGCGCACCCTCCGCGGACGCGCCCCGGACACCGGTTCAGGTGCCCGGAACAGGGTCGTCGCTCGCCTCGCATGGCGCCGGGACGTCACCGCAGGGCGCTGCCCGCCCGCCACTTGGCCCAGTCCACGTTCCAGTCCCCGTAGCCGTTGTTGGCCGGCACGGTGCCCTTGGAGTTGAGGACGGTGACCGGGTCGCCGTAGTCGACGTGCTCGAAGAACCACTTGGCGTCCCCGGTGCTCATGCCGATGCAGCCGTGACTGCCGTTGACCCGCCCGAACTTGCCCTCGTTCCACGGCGCCGCGTGGGCGTAGGTGCCCGAAATCGTCAGCTGCACGTCCCACTTGACCTTGCCGAGGTCGTACGCCTCGCGGCCGAATATGCCGACGGTGGACGAGTCCATCCGGATGGAGGGGACCTTGCTCAGCACCACCATCGTGCCGTCCCAGGTCTCGAACCCCTTCTTGCCGGTGGACACGGGCAGGGTCCGCAGTTTCCTGCCGTTCTCGGTGACGGTCATCGTCTTCTTCGCCACGTCGACGGTGCTGACGACGGACTTCCCGACGGTGAAACCGATCTTCCGGGTCTGGGTGCCGTAGAGCCCGCCGCCGGCGGCGACTCCGTCGAGGTTCATGCGCAGGGTCACCCGGGTGTCCGGCTTCCAGTACTCCCGGGGGCGGTAGTCGATCCGGTCCTTGCCGTTGCGGTCCTTCATCCAACTCCACGCGCCCTCGACGGCGGGGGACGACGTGACCCGGAGACGGCGTTCGACGGCCGCCTTGTCGCTGATGGGCTTGTTGAAGACGATCGACACCGGCAGGGCGGTACCGACGGTCGAACCCTTCTCGACGTTGTACTCGCCGACGAAGGTGCGCGACTTCGGGGGCTCGGCGGTGGTGAAGGTGCGGCGTTCGGTGATCTTCCGGCCGTCGGACGCCGTGGCCCTGGCCTCCACGGTGTAGGTCACGCCGGGGGCCAGCTCGGCGCCCGAGGTCCAGGAGTCCCTGTCCCCGGAGTACGTGCCCTTGAGGGCGCCCGGACCGGGGGCGGTCACCTTCACGGACGTGAGCTTCCCGCTGCCCGCGCGTATCCGCACCTTCTTGTCCACCGGCACGGACGAGGCGTCGGCGGCGGGGGCGACGCGTATCCGGTGCGACTCTGCGCTCCGCTTGCCGTCGCCGTCGTCCGACGACCCGCTGCAGGCCGCGAGGGCGAGGGACCCGGTCACCGCCAGCACGGCGATACTCGTGGTCGTTCGGTGCCCGGGAGACCTCCCGGCGGGCCGTCGCTGTCCGCGTACTTGGTCCATGACCCCCTCCAACGGCGATACCGGCGGCAGACTCGTGGCCGAACCGCCTCCCGGACGGTCTCGGCTCGCCCACCGCCTACCCCTCGAACGGCCTTTCACAGCTACGGGACCGTCCACGGCGCCTCCCCGCCACAGAACGTCCGGAACCGGCGCACCCTCGTGCGGTGTCGCGGACGCCGGGCCGACCGGTCCGTAAGCACGGGCCGCGATCGGAATCTGACGGACCGTCTGATCGCTGTCGCACTCGGCCTGTTGCTGCATCCAAGGCGCCCGGGACTTCGACCGCGCTCCGCCGTCGTCGGTGCTTGCGAAGAGGCCCGTGCCGCTGTCACGGAACGGGCTCACCGGCCCCCGGGACGGGGAACTGACGTCACCCGTCTTGTCCCGCACTCCCCCGCGCCCCTACAGTCCCTCGCAGCGGCGATTGGGAGCGCTCCCACGCCCGTTCGGCCCGACACGGGCGTCCGCGGGCCCGGCCTGGCCCCGAAGGTCCGGCCGCGGGCGTCGGCATCCCGCACCTCCCACTCCACCAAGGAGCCCGGACGTGAAACGACGCAGAACCACGCTCCTCACCACGGCGGCACTCGTCGCGGCGGCGCTCGTCACCGTGCCCGCCGGACCGGCGGCGGCCGACGAGGTCGAGCAGGTGAAGAACGGCACCTTCGACGACTCCAGCGCTCCGTGGTGGACCACGAGCAACGTCACGGCCGAGCTGTCCGCGGGGCAGTTGTGCGCGGACGTGCCCGGCGGCACCGCCAACCGCTGGGACGCGGCGGTCGGACAGAACGACATCACGCTCGTGAAGGGCGAGTCGTACCGGTTCAGCTTCACCGCGTCGGGCGTGCCCGAGGGCCACGCCCCGCGGGCCCTGGTGGGCCTGGCCGTCGAGCCGTACGACACGTACTTCGAGGCGAGTCCGGCGGTGAGCGTCAGCGGTGACACGTACACCTACACGTTCACCTCGCCGGTCGACACCGCCCAGGGGCAGGTGGGCTTCCAGCTCGGGGGCGGCGCCGACCCGTGGCGGTTCTGCATGGACGACGTGTCGCTGCTCGGCGGGGTGCCGCCCGAGGTCTACGAGCCCGACACCGGGCCGCGGGTGCGGGTCAACCAGGTCGCGTACCTGCCCGCGGGCCCGAAGAACGCCACGCTGGTCACCGACTCCACCGAGCCGATGCCCTGGCAGCTGAGGAACGCCGACGGCAGGACGGTGGCCCGGGGCCGGAGCGTGCCGCGCGGCACCGACGTGTCCTCCGGCCAGAACGTCCAGTCGATCGACTTCGGCGCCTACCGCAAGCGCGGCGAGGGCTTCACCCTCGTCGCCGACGGGCAGACCAGCCGCCCCTTCGACATCGGCACGGCCGCCTACGAGAGCCTGCGGGCCGACGCGTTGAAGTACTACTACACCCAGCGCAGCGGCATCGAGATCCTCGGCTCGCTGCGCCCCGGGTACGCGCGTCCGGCCGGGCACGTCGACGTGGCGCCGAACCAGGGCGACGGGAACGTGCCCTGCCAGCCCGGGCTCTGCGACTACACGCTCGACGTCACCGGCGGCTGGTACGACGCGGGCGACCACGGCAAGTACGTCATCAACGGCGGCATCGCCACGTGGGAACTGCTGAGCACGTACGAACGCTCCCTGACGGCCCGGACGGGCAGCCCCGGCAGACTCGGTGACGGCACGCTGGACATCCCGGAGAGCGGCAACAAGGTGCCGGACATCCTCGACGAGGCGCGCTGGGAGCTGGAGTTCCTGCTGAAGATGCAGGTCCCCGCCGGCCGGCCGCTCGCGGGCATGGCGCACAGCAAGATCCACGACGAGCAGTGGACCGGGCTGCCGCTGCTGCCGAGCCAGGACCCACAGAAGCGCGAGCTGCACCGGCCCACCACCCAGGCCACGCTGAACCTCGCCGCCACGGCCGCGCAGGCCGCCCGCCTGTACCGGCCCTACGACCGGGCCTTCGCGGCCGAGGCGCTCAAGGCCGCGAGGACCGCCTGGGAGGCCGCGCTCGCCCACCCCGACACCTACCCCTCGGAGACCGACGGGACGGGCGGCGGCGCGTACTACGACTCCGACGCGCAAGACGAGTTCTACTGGGCGGCCGCCGAGCTGTATCTCACCACCGGGGACAAGGAGTTCGCGGACCACGTCCTCGGCTCACCGCTGCACACGGCCGACGTCTTCGGGCCCACCGGATTCGACTGGTCCAGGACGGCGGCACCCGCCCGGCTCGACCTCGCGACCGTCGCGAACCGGCTGCCGGGCCGCGACAAGGTCAGGCGCTCCGTCGTCGAGGCGGCCGACGCCTACCTCGCCACGCTCGAAGCCCAGCCGTACGGCATGCCGTACGCCCCCGCCGGCAACGCCTACGACTGGGGCTCCAGCAGCCAGGTGCTGAACAACGCGGTCGTCGTCGCCACGGCGTACGACCTCACCGGGCGGAGCCGGTACCGCGACGGCGCGGTGCAGAGCATGGACTACATCCTCGGCCGCAACGCGCTGAACCAGTCGTACGTGACGGGCTACGGCGAGGTCGCCGCACACAACCAGCACAGCCGCTGGTACGCGCACGAACTCGACCCGAACCTGCCCGGCCCGCCGAAGGGGACCCTCGCCGGCGGCCCCAACTCCAGCATTCAGGACCCCTACGCGCAGAGCAAACTCACCGGCTGCGTGGGCCAGTTCTGCTACATCGACGACATCCAGTCCTGGTCGACGAACGAGACGGCCGTGAACTGGAACGCGGCGCTGGCCTGGATGGCGTCCTTCGTGGCGGACCAGGGCTAGGGCCTGTCGTTTGGATCAGGTCGGCCGTGACGGACGGTTCGTCCCGGCCGACCCGAGCGGGGTCTGGTGCGTGCAGCTGCAAGGCGGAGGA
>NZ_JBVHTO010000026.1:7773-16517 GCF_055565855.1 Streptomyces sp. NPDC028308 | reverse complement strand
TGCAAGGTGCCCCCGGCAGGATTCGAACCTGCGCACACGGCTCCGGAGGCCGCTTAGGTCCCAGGCAACGCAGCAGGTCAGAGCCCTGCACGTGGTAATTCAGGTGGGACCAGTCCACGGGACGTCCACGGCTGGCTGAGTACAGCTTTGGAGTTCGATCAACAGCTAGGTCTCCAACCAAGATCAGTCCGGGGAGGACGAGCGTGGTAGTCCGCGCGCCCCGTGGATCTTTGCTCTGGTGAGCATGGCTCCAGTGAGCCGTGCTCCTCGCAGGTCGGAGTTGGTGAGGTTTGCTCCGGTCAGGTTCACACCGTGCAGGTCAGCGGCTGTTAGGTCGGCACCGCTCAGGTCGGCGTTCGCCAGATTCGCACTGTTCGTGACTGCGCCAGAGATGATTTTGGATTGTAGGGACTTGTCAGCCGTACTGAGCTTCGAGCCGTGCAGCTTCGCCCCGGGCAGGGATGCGCCCTGGCCGCTCGCTCTGGTGCGCTTTCCATGATGAGCACGCGCTTGCTGCTCCAGGGGGCGGGGTAGCTCTCCCCATCGATCAGCTGATTGGTGCACGGGTTTCACGCGCCTAGTGTGGTCAGTGGCGGCAACTGCGCTGTCAGTGCTGTGCGTTAGCTTTGAACTGCCTCTGATGCAGGGGTGTCCTAGCTGACGGAGGGCCAAGATGACACCAAGCTCCGACATCAACAAGATCATGCGAGAGATGAAGGCCGCTCAACGCAAAGCTGAGCAACAAGTGCAACGAGAACTGAAGAGGGCAGTTGACAGGGCAAATCGCGAGATCGACCAACACAACCGAAAGGTCGAACAGCAAAATCGTCAGGCGGTGGCTGAATACAACAGGAAGGTCGACGCACACAATCGCGCTGCTGATCGCCACAATAGGCAGGAAGTCGACAGGGTGAACCGTGAGCTGCGGAAGGCCGCGCCCCAACGCGTAGTTAGCTACACCGAATCGGAACGCCAGCTGGCCCAACGGGTTCAGGAGGCTGTCGCAACTCAAGACACCCGCGAGTACCACGTTTTTCTCAGCTATGCACGTATTGATGGCTCGGAGATTGCATCCGACTTGCGGGACAACCTTGAAGACATGGGGGTATCCGTCTGGTTTGACGAGGTGGCCATCCGACCCGGGAAGAGCCTAGCCCTCCAAATGGATCAAGGGCTACGGCGGGCTCACGCAGGTGTGGCCGTACTCACCGCGGCTTACCTCACCGGAAGATTCTGGACAGAGCGGGAGCTTGGCGTGTTGCTGCACAAGTCCACGCTGATCCCCGTACTACACAACGTGACGTTCGAAGACGTCGCCCAGTACAGCGGGATCCTCCCTGACCTCGCTGGCTTTAGCACCGAACATGATTCGGTGCGCGAGATCGCCGAGAAGATCGCTGCGGCGGTGTTGGTCACCGAATCTTCCTGAAGCCTGACCCACGCTCTGAGCGCGGGAGGCGTGGGCCTTTGGCGGGTGTTTCGTGGGCTGACCGGCGGCGGAGCCGCTAGCGGGGTCGGACAGGTCTGGAGCATGCTCCCCGCCATTCCCCGTGGTGCCCCGTGCGACCTGGCACGAATCTGGCACGGCACTTCGTCCTCGGTCGTGGCGCTATAGGAACCAGGTCAGCACAGTTGCGGCATATAGCAGGCTGGAGCCAGCCAGGATGAGGTTGATCCCGAGACGGAGATTGCGAACCTTGATCACGACTGCGCGGGAAAGGAAGGAAACCCGCTCGGCTCGTCGATCCGCGCGCATGTGGTCGCGTAGCGCATCGGGGTCCAGGGTCGCCCAACGGCTCGGGACTCCGCCGGCCTCCTCTTGGCGAATCTGGATGCTCTGCTGGCGCGATACGAGGCTGCGTTGGGCGAGCAACGGCTCATCTGGTGCTCATCTCCCGCTCACCGTGGATCTTGGCGGCCTGCTGCCACTTACAGGCGGTACAGCGCTCCAGGTACGCGTATGGCGAGGCATCCATGGCCTTTGCTTCTGACATGACCGCGAAGTTCCGGCGGCTGTGCACTCGTCCGCATGGTGCGTCAGCCGCGTGATAGATAGTCAGTTCCGGGCCCGGCGTAGTACGCACGAGGCACGGGAGCTTATCGCTCGTGTCTGCCAGTTGAGTGAGCACCTGATCAATCATGGCAAGTTGACCATCGAGGCCCCTCTGGAGCTTATCGACCTTCTTGCGGTGTTCGTCGAGGATCTTGAGCTTGCGGAGCCGGAGCGCCTGCACGTGTTCAGCGAAGGACATGCACCCTCCCAGGAAGTATTGCTAGACAAGGTGAGCACTTCTTAGTCCGTAGGTGCAGGCCAGGTCCTGCGAGGAGTGCACTATGGAGTGGCTGTTGGGCAAGTTCGCCCGCTGTCACACGCTGTGTGCTAGCGGCGTGGCCTAGCCGAGTGCCTCGCTTGGAAGATCAATGACTGAGTCAAGCCGGTGAGGAGCCGTCCATCAGCGGGACCGGTGCCCCGGTGTCGGAGCCTGTACTGAAGCCGACGAAAGACATATCGAGCCTGACCGCCATGAGATCTGCGGCGCTGTGTGTGCGTCCTCGTACACGAGTGGACCGCAGCTTGGTTGCTATGGCCCGGCCGGGCTACGTACCCCTCGCCTAATAGCCGGAGTGCGCAGAAAGACCGCCTTCACCTAATTTGTCGGTTCCATGCCAGTTCGGAAGCTTGCGGCAGTAGGGTGCGTACGAGCCTGGTTTATCGTCAGGAGTTCGTGTGGTAGACCTTGCCAGTGTCCAATGAGCAACTGTCTGATGACTTGCAAGAGGTTCTAGCGCGGCTCGCTGCCCGCAACCCGATGCGCACAGAGGCAACTTTGCAGGCCGATGTGCGCCAGTTGCTCCTTTCCGGAGGCTTCAGCCTCGGTGAGCACGACCTCTCTGTAGATCTAGAGACCCAGGTCGGAGACCGACGTCGCATTGACGTTGAAGTCGGTTGCACCGTCATCGAAGTGAAAAAGGATCTGCGCAGTCCTTCGGTGCTGGAGGCCGCAGCTCAGCAACTCACCGGCTACGTGGCGGAGCGGACTCAGCAGTCGAGTCAGCACTACGTCGGTATTCTTGCGGATGGCGTTGACTGGCGGGCCTACCATCTCCGCGACGATGCATTGATTGAGGTTGCCCGGTTTACTCATAAGTCAACCAGAGGGCTTGACCTTCTTTACTGGCTTGAGGGCGTGCTGGCCACACGGAAGCATATCCTTCCTAGTCCCGCTGAGATTCGTCTGAGGCTCGGCGCCGACAGCTCATCGCATGAACTGGATCGAGCTGCACTTGCTGCACTCTATGAAACGCATAGAGAATTGCCGACAGTCAAACTGAAACGAGCACTTTGGGCTCGCCTCCTAAAAACGGCACTTGGCGCCCAGTTTGAGGACAATGACGAGCTCTTTATTGAACATACTCTGCTGGTCAACAGTGCTGAGATTATTGCTCACCTCGTAATGGATGTTCAACTGGCTGACCTTCAGCCAGCCACCATCCTTCTCGGGCACCGTTTCGACAGGGCTCACCTCTACGGAGTAGTTGAGGCTGACTTCTTCGATTGGGTAATTGAGGTACCGGGAGGGGACTCGTTCGTCAGAACTCTCTCGCGGAGGCTTTCTCGGTTTGATTGGTCCAACGTAGAGCACGACGTGCTGAAGGTTTTGTATGAGTCAGTGATTAGCGCGGATACTCGCCGTAAGCTCGGTGAGTATTACACTCCTGATTGGCTTGCAGAACGCGTCGTTTCTGAGAACGTTACGGACCCTCTTAATCAAAGAGTTCTGGATCCTTCCTGCGGCTCAGGCACATTTCTCTTCCATGCTGCGCGTAAGTATTTGCAGGCTGCTGAATCTGCAGGAATCCCTCTTCGTGATGCCTTGAGCGGGCTCACAGACCACGTTGCTGGCATTGATTTGCATCCGGTTGCTGTCGCTCTTGCTCGTGTCACGTACCTGCTCGCGATAGGACGACAACGTCTGCTCGGAGACCGCGGGACTATTCGCGTTCCGGTATATCTCGGAGACAGTGTCCAGTGGTCGCAGCGTATGGACCTGCTGGCTCAAGGGCATTTGGTGATCAGCACCGGGACCGGTGGCCAGCTTTTCGAAAATGAATTGCGATTTCCCGAAGAACTGCTAGCGAATGCGCGAGATTTTGATGACCTGGTGAACAGTTTGGCCGATGCGGCTTCTGACCCGGGTCGGCCGGCCCAAACGGTGCCACCGCTGACATCTGTGCTGAACAGGCTTGCGATTGCGGACGAGCACCGCTCTCAGATCGTGGAGAACTTCCGCATCCTGTGTGACCTCGTTGATAACAATGAGAATCACATCTGGAGTTACTATATTCGCAACCTGGCCCGTCCTATGTGGTTGTCCCGTGCCGAGAATCGAGTCGATGTCCTCGTAGGGAATCCGCCTTGGGTGTCGTATAGAAAGATGCCAGAAGACCTCCAGCGTATTTACAAAGAGATGTCGCAGGACCGAGGTCTTTGGCAGGGTGGCAAGGTTGCTTCGCATCAGGACCTTTCGAGCCTCTTCATCGCCCGCTCGGTGCAGCAGTATTTGAGGGAGGGCGGACAGTTCGCTTTCGTTGTCCCTAACGCGGTACTCGATCGGCCGTACTTTTCAGGATTCCGCGAAGGTCGATATCTAGACCCCTCAGAACCGGTCACTGTCGTTTTCACCGGGTCTTGGGATCTGCGGCGGGTGCGGCCACACTTCTTTCCGCGGGGGAGTGGCGTCGTAATGGGCCGGCGCAACGGCAGTATTACCTCCACAACGCTTCCACGTGCTACGGAGCGTTGGACGGGCACGATTCCTTCGGGCTTCAACACCTGGTCCTCCGTCAGCGAGCACATTAGCCGCTCGAGTGCAGAACTCACTATTGCTGGCGATGGCCTAATTGATTCCCCGTACAGAGTTCGGTTCGAAAACGGGGCGACGATCTATCCTCGTAAACTGTTTTTCGTCGATATACAGGACGGAAGCGACGGACTCGGGCTGGGAGGGGGCCGCACAGCTGTACGGTCAACTCCTGTAACAATGGGGCAGGACGGCTACTGGAAGAAGCATGCCCTCCTTGAGGGTGTAGTCGAGGCGGATTTTATTCGTCCTGTCATGCTCAGTGAATGCATCCTTCCGTACAGGCTGCTGCCGCCAAGGAAAGCGGTACTGCCCCTAGAGGGTAATACCATCATGCATGGAGAACACCCGAACCTAGACCGGTATCCGGATCTCGCAATTTGGTGGCGAGGTGCCGAAGACGCATGGCAGCGGCGGCCGCAGGCGAGTGACATGTCACTTGTTGAACGCCTTGATTTCTTCAAGGGGCTAACAAAACAGCTGCCCGGTACGACGCTCAGGGTCGTGTATGCCAAGTCTGGCACCCATGTATCCGCTGCTTTGATCGAATCTCCGGACTTGATCATCGAAACTTCTCTCTATTGGGGCACGGTCGGCAGTAAAGAAGAAGGAATGTATCTCTGTGCCATTCTCAATACGCCCGTATTGACTCAATTGGTGCGACCTCTAATGTCCTATGGGAAGGACGAGAGGCACATCGACAAGTACCTTTGGGAGCTCCCAATCCCGTTGTACGACGCACAAGACCCCAAGCATGCGCGTCTGGCAGAACTTGGCGCGGCTGAGGCTGAGCGCGTCGCAGGGATGGATATCGATGAAAGTAAGAACTTTACCCGTCTCCGCCAACTGGTCCGCAAAGAACTAAGCGCGTCCCCTCATGCCGAGGAACTCGACCTGCTCGTGAGTGAACTTTTGGACTAGTTCGTCTTCACAGGTCTGCTGAGCGGCCCCTGACCTGAACATTCGGTTGGGGGTCGTCGCTTTGATCTCTGCGGTGACCGACCGTCGCTCCCCGGGACTTCACGCTCGACCTGGTGCGGGTAGGGCACGGCGTCATCTGCAACGTCAGTGGTCGTCGATACGCTCGCCGACGTATTGGATGGAAGCGAGCAGTGGAGTTGAGATGGCCAGCTGGGTGGCAACGTTGGTAGCAGCTCTTATTGGCGGGATGAGCGGCGGGTTCCTGGCTCCGTGGGCCAAGGCCCGGTTCGACCGGCGTCTCGATCGGCAGCAGACGTTCGATCGAGCCATAGCCGCAGTCCAGGCTGTCTTGTACGCCTACACGGCCCCAACAAACGTTGACCGCAGCCACGTCGGTGACAGCGCTTATGCGCAGGAGTTTCTAGATCAGCTGCTGACTCGGCGGGTGGAGAGGTTCTTCGAGGCGACTTACGGCATGCGGCAGGCGCTCGCTGAGCTTGACCCCCACTACAAGGTCAACTGGGATCCTGATCGGTTTCAGCTGACCGAGGTCGAACTGACGAGGCTGGTTGACCAGCTTAAAAGGGCAAGATAGCTGCACCCGGGTTTCTCCTCCACCACCCACCCAGCTCCCATCCCGTCCGCCGTCGACCCACACACCGTGGAGCGGGCGTGGTTCATGGCGTCCAGGTGGAGCGCGCCACTGTACGAACGACCTGGACGCCATGGGCCGCGTCTGCTCGGCTTTGCCTGGGTCGAGGGCGGACGGGATGGGAGCACCCCGCGCACGCCACCTACGGACTCGCAGTCGGAAACGGTGCCCCCTTCATCCCGGTGCCGGCTGATCCCCGCCGGAGGCGCTGTTCTGACCTTGGCCGCTTCCCATGGGCTACTGGCTTCAGGTTCTCGGTTCATCCGCCCGAGCGCGGTACGGACGCCGGCCGGGCTGGAGCGGGGCGGAGACAGGAGCGCAGGCCCGGCCGGGGGCCGGGCCGCGCGCGGGGAGCGGAGCGAGCCGCCTTGAACCAGTAGAGAAAGTTGTAACTCAGTCGGTCGCATGGGGCTTGAAGTCGTATGCGCAGGACGGAAGTTCAAGGCCTCGTCGGTGTGCCAGGGGTAGGAAGAGCGCTGGTCGAGCCGTCCAAGAGATGCGTGTGCCGCTCTGGTTGATCGTGACTGTGCAGAGCTCCGAGCGCAGGAGAGCTCTCCTCGTCTGGATGCGGCCCTCGTACAGCCACTCCCAGGCTTCGTCGGACGCCCTGGAGTCCAGCGCTGGCGTGATGGTGCGGAGTGCGATCGCTATCCAGCGGTCTGCCTGGCTGGCCGAGTACGCGTCGAACGAACTGTGAAGGGCTGGCTGCTCTGCCCTGGTGAGGTCTTCGGTCCAGCATTCGCACCAGAAGCCGCGGATGTATCCGTTCACGAGGTCCCTCCGGGCGGGTAGGCCACGAGGACGTAGCGCGTGTTCTCGTCGTGCAGGGTGAGTTGGTAGGCCGTGCCCGTGATCAGGTAGGTAAGGGCTCGTTCGTGTTCGTGCTCGTCCCCTAGCCAATAGCGGCCCGGTTGGGCGTGTGCCGTGTCGAGCTGATCCGTGACGTTCCTCGTGCGTTCGCGTAGCCACCGCAGGGCCAGGCGGGGACTCGTCGCATCGTGCGATCCCAGGAGGATCGAGCTGGTCTCGTGCAGCGGATACGCCACGGCCCAGCAGCGGTAGGTGCCACCCTGTCCCGGCCCCGCTTCGGCTAAGTCCTCGGGAGTCGTCGACGTCAGCACCGGCGACCTCCCGGCTGGGCACTCGTGAAGAGTTCCGCGGTGACCGTGTGGCCTGCCTGGCTGTCGTGAATCACGACCCGGTGGGCGATCAAGCTGACCATGCCCAAGCCGCGCCCGTGTGTCGCGTCCTGGTCGGCGCGCTCGGCCTTCGGTGCCGTTCCGGTGCCGCCGTCATCCGTGACTGACAGGGCAACCACCTGGGAAGAGACCGCGAGAGCCAGATGGAAGCTGCCCGACCGCCGTCCGCTGGCGGTGTGGAGGATCGCGTTGGAGCTCAGCTCGCTCACGATCAACTCGGCGTCCTCGGCCAACGGCGAACCACGCAGGATGTCCCGTGTCCAGCGGCGGGCCCTGCTCACCTCTTCTGGGAAACCTGGGCAAGTGAGGCCCCAGACCCGCTCAGTGCTCGTATACTCGTGCATACAAGTTCCTTCGTGCTGGTAGGCCGCCATGTGCAGCGGGTTCGGGCTAGACGAGTTTCACGCCGTCATGGGCGCGGATGGCCGGCGGGGATGCCGCGTCGAGAGCGTCCAGGACGCGGATCGCGTACGCCTCGTCGGCGAGGTCCGTGACTTCATCGCGGGTGGCCCAACGCAGTGCGCGGGTCTCGTCCCCGGTGGTGGGCGAGCCGTCGGCGGCTTCACAGCGGAAGACCAGAGAGACGATCAGGCCCGTCATGTTCTTGTAGACGCCGGTGAGAGTCGCGGGAAGCGCGATCTTGATGCCGGTTTCTTCGAGGACTTCGCGCTGGAGTGCCTCGGGGAGGGTTTCCTCCCGCTCGACAACGCCACCCGGAGGTTCCCACTGGCCGTTGTCGCGCCGCTGAATCAAGAGGGCCCGGCCCTGGTCGTCGACGATGACTCCGGCAACGCTCACGGAGTGCGGACGGTCAGTGCTCACGTTCCTCGGCCCTCTCAGATCGCTAGGCTCTCCACCGTAGCAACAACACTCGCCCACTCGTCTAGATACCTAAAGGAGTACTCGTGACCTCACTTCCGTCCCTGCTCGGCGATCTGGACCCCACGAGCGATCGTGCGGTGTTCCGACAGATCGCTGACCAGCTGCGCGAGGCCATCGACCGTGGGCGATTCAAGGAGGGCGAGAAACTCCCCTCGGAAGCTGAGCTCGTCGAGCACTACGGCGTATCCCGGATGACCGTCCGCAACTCCTTCTCCATCCTCCAGGACG
>NZ_JBVHTO010000026.1:0-7679 GCF_055565855.1 Streptomyces sp. NPDC028308 | reverse complement strand
GGCGAGGGCCTGGTCGCCGCCGAACATGGGAAAGGCGTCTTCGTCCGGCCGCGTCCGCCCGTCCGCCGGCTGGCCTCCGACCGGTTCGCCCGACGCCACCGCGAACAGGGGAAGTCCGCGTTCATCGTCGAGGCGGACGCCGCGGGCAGTCACCCCCAGGTCGACAGCCTTGAGGTCAAGGAGGAGAAGGCCAGTCAGGACATCTCCACCCGACTCGGATCCGTACGGCGCGTGCTCGCCCGCCGGCGCCGGTACCTGCTCGACGGCCGACCGGTCGAGTTCGCCACCTCGTACCTCCCGCTCGACATCGCGCGCGGCACGCAGATCGTCGAACCGAACCCCGGCCCCGGCGGCATCTACGCCCGACTTGAGGAGCTGGGACACCACCTCGACCACTTCGAGGAGGAGATCCGCGCCCGGATGCCCGCGCCGTCCGAGGTCAAGACACTCCGGCTGGCTTCCGGTGTGCCGGTGATTCACCTGATCCGCACCGCATACGACACGGAGGGACGGGCCGTCGAGGTCTGCGACACCGTCATGGCGGCGGACGCGTACGTCCTCTCCTACCAGCTCCCGGCGACCTGACAGGCGGTGCGCGGGGCCACTTCTTCGGACTCGTACACGCCAACAGGCATACTCGTATAGACGAGTGGGCAAGTTGTGTGGCAGGGTAGTCCTCATTCCCGGAAGGATCGGGTCCGAAGACTGCATCTTGTATAGACGAGTAGATGGGAAGAACTCTTGCGCACCATCCGTGTGGAGACCTCGGCCGCGACGATCCTGCTGACCGAGGCACCCGAGCCCAAGGTCCGTGACCGTCAGACCGGCGAGATCGCCAAGGACGTCAACACCGGTGAGGCACTGATGACGATCGGCGTCGTCTACATCGAGGAAGGGGAGTCCTCTCTGATCAAGGTCACTGTGCCCGAGAGCGGGGTGTCCGAGGGGCTCGCGCTCGGTGCACCGATCTCGCTGCCGGGTCTCGTGGCCCGGCCGTGGGAGAGCGTGTTCAACGGCCAGCAGCGGCACGGCATCGCCTACCGCTCCGCCGCCGTCACCCCGGCCATGTTCCCGGCCGCCATGGGGGCCACGGCCTGATGACCGACCTGACAACGCTCCTGGAGGTGGGTGGTCCTGTCGCCGCACTAGGCGGCGGGGCTGCCTACACCCGGGCCAGGCACCCCGGCGTCTACTGGTCCACGGTCGGCCTCCCGATATCCACGGCCCGGCTCCTCGGCTCGTACAACTCGGTCATGGAGGCGTGCGGCCTGACTGTGGCTCCGTCCCGGCTGCGGGTCTTGGCGGTCAAGGCCACCACCCGCCGTGAAGTTCGGCCCGTACCACCGCGGCGAGGCATCATCCGGCCGACCTCGACCGGGTTACGCCTTCGCCTTCGGCTCGCGCCCGGTCAGGAGCCGGCAGACGTCGCCGCCTCGGCGGAACGGCTCCGGCACGCCTGGGGGGTTCACGCCGTGTACGTCACGACCGTCAAGCCGGGCGTGGTCGAACTGCGGCTCGTAGGCTTCGACGTACTGCGGCGTGCGCGTATGCCTCGCAAGGTCGCGTCCGGGCTCCTCAAAGTGCCCGTGGCCCTGCGGGAGGACGCCACCCCGTTCGTACGCGATTACCGCACCGTTCCCCATCAACTCACCCTCGGAGCCACGCTCTCCGGCAAGTCCATGTACCTGCGCCACCTCGTCGCCGGACTCGCCCCGCAACCCGTCGCCCTGGTCGGCATCGACTGCAAGCGCGGCGTGGAACTGTCCCCCTTCGCGGCGAGACTCTCCGCCCTCGCCACCGACCCCGAGCAGGCCGCCGAACTACTGCCCGTGCTCATCCAAGAGATGGAGGACCGGTACGAACTGATCAAGGCACGCCAGGGTCTCGCCCCGGGCACGCCAGACGAGGAGATCACTTCGGACGTCTGGGGGCTTCCAGAGAACGAACGCCCCGTCCCCATCGTCTTGTTCGTCGACGAGGTGGCCGAACTCTTCCTCGTCGCCACGCGCAAGGACGAGGACCGGCGGGATGAGATGGTCACCCAGCTCATCCGGCTCGCCCAGCTCGGCCGCGCTGCCGGCATCTACCTGGAGGTGTGCGGGCAGCGCTTCGGCGCCGAACTCGGCAAGGGAGCGACCATGCTCCGGGCCCAGCTGACCGGCCGCGTCTGCCACCGCGTCAACGACGAAGCCTCGGCCAAAATGGCCCTCGGTGACATTGCCCCTGAAGCGGTCTCCGCCGCCTGCGCCATCGCACCCGAGCGGCCCGGTCTCGCCGTCGCGGGCGATTCCTCCGGCGGCTGGTCCCGCATCCGCACGCCGTACCTCTCCCTCGGCGATGCCGCCGAGATCTGCCGGGAGTCGGCGCACCTGGTGCCTGACCTGCCCGCGCTCAAGCCCTTCCGGCCCGACGTGCCCGTACGGCCCGTTGAGTCTGCGGCCCCGGTTGTCCAGCCTCGCCCTGTGACCGACTGATTCCTCTCCCTCCACTCCGGCCGGCGTGACCTCTCGCGCCATGTCCCTACCCCTGCCATGCCTGAATCCGGAAGGAGCCGCAGCATGCGCGCCCAACTGGCCCGTGTCGACGCGGTGCTCGTCCAAGCGGTCATCGCTGCCGCGCTGTCCTTCGCCCACCTGCACGATGTCGCCTCGGCGGCTGGTCAGGACGGGTGGAAGGCGTGGGCGTATCCCATCTCGGTCGACCTACTGCTCGTCGCCGCATGGCGCCGACTGCGGGCCGGTGACGCGAAGGCGGCCGGGTGGTGCTGGTTCGTCATCGCGCTGGTCGCCTCCCTAGGCGCGAACGTCGCCACTGCCGGGCTCCTCGACCTGGACCAGGTCCCGGCCTGGCTCCGCATCCTCGTCGCGGGCTGGCCCGCGGTCGCCTTCCTCGGCGGAACGCTCCTCGCCCACTCGGCACCGTCACCGCACGAGGACACCGAGAGCATCGAGGACCAGGTGGACGCGTCCGAACTCGTTCCGGCGCTCCCCGCGCAACCGGTGCCCGAACCGACCCCCGCTCCGCCCGTCGTGTCCGTCCCGGCCGCCTTGGTCGACCACGCCCGAAAGGTCGCCGCGGAACACCGGACGCGGACCGGAGAGCCCATCGACACCCCGACCCTCCGCGCCCGACTCGGCGTCCCCGCACCCATGGCCGACGCCATCGCCGCTCAGCTCTGAAAGGAGATCCGCGTGACCGTCAACCGCCGCTTCCGCTTTGTCACTCGCATCGGCCCCGTCCAGGTCGGCACGTCCTACGACGGCCGGGGCCGTGAGAAGCACACCGCCGCCTGCACCGCGCCGCGCTGCGGATTCTCCGCCGACTACGACAGCCGCGCCGCCGCCGAACTCGCCGCCCGTACCCACCGCTGCCCTGTCCGCTGAAAGGACCTGACCTCCGTGACCGTCAGCCTGCCACTCGTTTTCGTGCTCGGCCTCATCGCCTGGGGAGCGGTCAAGTTCCTCGGCGTCCGCACCTGGATCGTCGTCGTGATCGCTCTGTTCGGCTTCCTGCTCTCGCGCACCTTCATGGCCCCGGCCATCGACTCCGGCACGCGCTCCGGCGTGGACGTCATAAATCGTTCACATAACTAGACGAGTAGATAAGGGGACCTTCGCTGTGTTCCTGCCCAAGTACCCCGACAACCCGACCCCGCTGCCCGCTCACACCCATACTCCGGCCGACCCGGCACCCGTACGTCGTGCGGCACCGCAGATCTCCATCAGCACGGGAGCGGTCGCGGCCGTCCTCGCCGGCGGAGTCGTACTGACCGCGCTCCTGGCCGCCGTCGCCGTCACAGCCATCTCCGTGGCCATCGCCTCCGTGGTCCTGCGCTCGATGCTCCGCGACCAGTACCGCCGCTGAGCCGCTGCACGCGAGACCCCCGGGACGGCCTTGATACCGCCAAGCATCCGCCGCCCCGGGGGCCCTACCCCTCCTAACCGAAGCCAGAAGGAGAAACCCATCATCACCCGCGCCACCCCGCCCCCGCTCACCGAACTCGGAGAGCTGGCCGCGCTCGGCACCATGCCCGCACTCCTGCGCCAGCTCTCCAGCCTCGGTGGCTGCACGAACCCCATCCGCCTCGACGGCCACCGCACCGAATACGACGTGAACACCCGCACGGGAGAGATCGGCAACCTCCTCCACCGCCTCGACTCCACCGAGCTCCCGGCTGGTCACCTCCTGGTCCGCTGCAACAACCGCCGCACGACGCGCTGCGCGGCCTGCGCCGAGGTCTACCGCCGCGACACCTTCCACCTGATCACCTCCGGACTGCGTGGAGGCAAGGGCATCCCTGAGCGCGTCGCCGCGCACCCCCGTGTCTTCGCCACCTTCACCGCACCGAGCTTCGGCCCGGTCCACAACCGCCCCACCGGCCCGGCCGGTTCGGTCCGTCGCTGCCGCTGCGGCGTCCTCCACGACCAGGCCGATGCCGCACTCGGTACCCCGCTCGACCCCGACACCTACGACTACGACGCCGCTGTGCTCTGGAACGCGCACGCCGGTCCGCTCTGGCGGCGCTTTTCCACCTACCTCCGCCGGGAGGTCGCCAAGCGGGCCGGACTGTCACAGCGCGCGTTCCGGCAGTACGCCCGGGTGTCTTTTGCCAAGGTCGCCGAGTACCAGAAGCGCGGCGCCGTCCACTTTCACGCCGTCATCCGCATTGACGGCCCCGAGGGCGGCGAAACTGCGCCGCCGGCTTGGGCCACCGCCGAACTGCTCACCGACGCCATCGGTGCCGCCGCTGCCCACGTGCGCGTAGACGGCCCGGTCATCGACGGGCGGCCGCACACCTTCACCTTCGGTCGTCAGCTCGACGTACGCACTATCCGATCCGCCGACTTCGACGGCGGCCGGGAGCTGACCGAGCGGGCTGTCGCCTCCTACATCGCCAAGTACGCGACCAAGGGCGCTGAGACCGCGACGGGAGCTCTCGACCGCCCGCTGAAGTTCCTCGCCGAGCTGGCCCAGCTCGACATCGGCGAGCATGCCCGCCGGCTGATCCGAACGGCCTGGACGCTCGGAGCCCGCAAGGAGTTAGAAGAGCTCCGGCTCCGGGCCTGGGCTCACATGCTCGGCTTCCGTGGCCACTTCTCCACCAAGTCCCGCCGATACTCCACCACCCTTGGCGCCCTCCGCACGGCCCGCGCGGACTGGCGCCGTGCTCAAGCGGCGGCCGCACAGCCCGAGCACGAGCCCGAGACGACGTACGTCCTCGCGCACTGGGCCTTCGCTGGAACCGGTCTCTCGGGGGCCGAAGCCTGGCTGTCCGCATCCCTCGAACCCGCCCTTGGTACGGAAGGAGAACCGACATGAACTCGCAGCGCGACGAACTGATGACCGTGCGCCAGGTCTTGGACGAGCTGGGTGGGGTGTCTCGCCGGACGTTTTACCGTTGGCGCGAGTTGGGGTTCGGGCCAGCGGCATTCAAACTGCCCAACGGAGAGCTCCGGGTGTGGCGAAGTGATTTCACGACGTGGCTGCGGAAGCTGGAGGCAGCGGCGTGAAGTCTCTCGATGTGAAGGTGTGGGGCGTTCGTAAGCGGAACACGAAGAAGTCGTCCTATGACGTTCGGTGGATCGTTGCGGGGAACGTGTTCTCGGAACAGTTCCGGACCAAAGGGCTGGCGGATCACTTCCGATCAAAACTGCTCCAGGCCGCGCACGGTGGTGAGGGGTTCGACACGGCTAGCGGGTTGCCTGACTCGATGGTCGAAAAAGCGGCTTCGATGAGCTGGTACGCCTTCGCTCTGCGGTACCTCGCAATGAAGTGGCCCCACGCTGCACCCAACACGCGCACTGGGATCAACGAGTCGCTGACGGCGGTGACCATGGCTCTCTTGGACGACCGGCCGGGTCAGCCGTCCGAGGAGCTGATCAGGAAGACGCTCCGAAACTGGGCGTTCGTCCTCCCCGGGCCTGATGAGCGCGAGTTGCCCGATGACGTCGCGAACACTCTGAGCTGGGTGTCGAAGGCCTCGCGGCCCTTGGCAGACCTCGGTGAGGCCGCCCTTGCGAGAGCGGTCTTGGACTCTCTGAGGCTGAAGCTCGACGGTACTGCTGCGTCCGCGGAGACCGTCCGTCGCAAGCGTCGAACGCTGGTCAATGCGCTGCACTACGCGGTGGACCTCGGGGAGTTCAAAGAGAACCCGGTGACCCGGATTCGGTGGCAGAAGCCGAAGGTTGCTGGCGAGGTCGACCCGCGTGTGGTCGCCAACCCCGAGCAGGCGCGGGCTCTGCTGACGGCCGTGTCGTACATCGGTGGGTACGGCCGGGCCCGGGGTCGGCGGCTCGTCGGTCTGTTTGCCTGCATGTACTACGGAGCCTTCCGGCCGGCCGAGGCTGTGGCACTCACCGAGGCGGACCTGAAGCTTCCCGAACGCGGCTGGGGTACGGCGCTTTTGAACCGGACGCGGCCCAGCGTCGGCAAGCAGTGGACGGACTCCGGTGAGACTCACGATGACCGGGGGCTCAAAAATCGTCCTGCGGAGGAGGTCCGGCTCGTTCCGATTCCGCCTCAGCTCGTCGTCATTCTCAAGCAGCATCTCGACGCCTTCGGCGCCGCTGAGGACGGGCGGCTGTTCACGAATGAGCGCGGGGGAGTGGTCGGCTCGTCGACGTACTACCGCGTGTGGCAGGAGGCTCGGGCGCTGGCCCTTTCGCCGGCCGCGGTCGCATCGCCGCTTGCTGCTCGACCGTACGACCTTCGGCACTCGGCTCTATCGACCTGGCTCAACTCAGGTGTAGACCCGACCGAGGTGGCCGAGCGGGCAGGAAACAGCGTTGAGGTCCTGCTTGGCCGCTATGCGAAATGCATCGATGGGCGCCAGGAGATTGCCAACCGGAAGATCGAGGACCTTTTGAGCGAGTACGAGTGAGGTGGACCGCTCGGCGAACAGCCCCCAGCCTTTTCGGGTTGGGGGCTTCGTCGTGTACCGGCCATACTTCCTATGCCTCTGGTTGCTGGATACACCTGTCGCGTCGATTTCTCTTTCACTGGTGAGCGGGCGCCTCAGGAGTCTCGTCCGATTCGCCCTCTACGCATCGACGGGCGGAGTGCTGACCCTCGCTGTATGGGGGCTGCAAAGAAGTCGACGCGCCGGTTGGGTGGGGTACGGCTGACGTGCCCGTACTGCGGTCTGCCGCAGGAACGGGTCCCGACGCTCGAACACGACTGGGTGTTGTTGGAGCCGGACATGACGCCGCTCGCCCACATGGTGCCGGCAGAGCGCCGGTGGATCGAGACGTCTGACGGGCGAGTGACGGTGTACGGCGTTTGTCCTCCCGATCCGTTCCAGCGGTGCCGCATCGAGCATCGGTTGGCCTGTCCCGAACAAGCCTTACCCGACCTGTGGCCGTGGTTGACGAGCCTGCGTGGGGAGAACGCGCGCCAGGCTGAGCGTCTGAACGAACCCGAGCCGCCCAGCCCTCCCGAGGAGTGGCCGGACGCCGGATAATGGGCATCGGCTGAATCGGTGGTCTGACCTGGGGTGACGCTCCAAGATCCTGTCCACAAATAGTCCACAGAGGCCGTCATAGGGCTGCTCAGGGCCGCATACGCCTGCACATACGCGAAGACCCCGGCCTCAGCGTTTCCGCTGGTGACGGGGTCTTTGGGCACCTCATGCAAGGTGCCCCCGGCAGGATTCGAACCTGCGCACACGGCTCCGGAGGCCG
>NZ_JBVHTO010000025.1:0-18723 GCF_055565855.1 Streptomyces sp. NPDC028308 | reverse complement strand
TCAACGCCCACAAGTCCGGCACCATCAAGGGCCTCACCGCCGAAGTCGGCGCCTCCCTCACCTCCGGCGCCCCCATCTGCGAGATCAAGGACTGACCCACAGCACAAACAAGTGCCCGGCCCCTTCCCGAAGGCGCCGGGCACTTCCACATCACCACCCACAACCGGCAGCCGAACCGAGCATCTATGTCCTGCGGCTCAGCCCCCACGGCCCGCAGTCGCGATCCGGCGGAAGGGGCCGTGCCGGTACATCAAATGGCCGTCGAGACGGGGACGTACGCAACCGAGGAACGCTGGTGACGAACGCCGGCAACAACTACCGACGGCCGGATGTACCGGCACGGCCCCGACCCACCCACCGGCCCCACCGCGCCCGACGCCCACCACACCGCACCAACGGCGACCAGCGCACCGGCGCACCGGCGCACCGGCGCACCGGCGCCAAAGAGGACACCGCACCGCACCGCACGGCGCACCCCGTCGTCAGCGACGGCGCAAGTCAGCCACCCGAGCACGCTCCCCCGGAGCCTGCTCCCCCAGCACGGTCGCGCTCCGCAACTGCGCCCCCGCCCCCGGCACCTGCCCCCGGCGCGGCCCGGGCAACGGCATGTCCCGGCGCGACTGACGCCCCGCCGGGCCCGTATCACCCCCCGCACCCCCGGAGGACGACGCCGACGACGACCCGGCCACGGCGATCTGCACGCCCTGGTCGGCCAGGGCCTGCAACTCCGTGCCCGCCCGGTCGTCGTGAGCGGGCGGCTCGTCCGTCACCAGCCGGGTGATCAGATCCGTCGGCACGGTCTGGAACATCGTGTCGGTCCCGAGCTTGGTGTGATCGGCGAGGACCACGACCTCCCCCGCCGCCTGCACCAGCGCGCGGTCGACGGACGCCGACAGCATGTTGGACGTCGACAGCCCCCGCTCGGCGGTCAGACCACTCCCCGAGAGGAAGGCCCGGGAGACCCGCAGCCCCTGGAGGGACTGCTCGGCCCCGCTGCCCACCAGGGCGTAGTTGGAACCGCGCAGGGTACCGCCGGTCATCACGACCTCCACGCGATTGGCATGGGCCAACGCCTGGGCCACCAGCAGCGAGTTGGTGACGACGGTCAGTCCGGGCACCCGCGCGAGCCGGCGGGCCAGCTCCTGGGTGGTGGTTCCCGCCCCCACCACGATGGCCTCGCCCTCTTCGACGAGACCCACGGCGAGATCGGCGATGGCCGTCTTCTCGGCGGTCGCGAGATGCGATTTCTGCGGAAAGCCGGACTCCCGCGTGAACCCGCCCGGCAGTACCGCACCGCCGTGCCGGCGGTCGAGGAGTCCTTCTGCCTCCAGTGCGCGCACGTCCCGCCGTACGGTCACTTCGGAGGTCTGGACGACGCGGGCGAGCTCACGGAGCGACACGGCCCCGTTCGCTCGCACCATTTCGAGGATCAATTGGCGACGTTCTGCAGCGAACACGAAACTGACAGTAACCCCAACGACCGTCTGCTTTCAGCAGTTTGCGCCGAATAACAGAAGTTGTTCGCACAGAGGGACACGGAGTGGTATACGTGCCTACGCCCGGCGCCTATGCCGCGAGAATGGGCGGCGACTCTCCGTGACCGGCGGGAGTCACCACCGGCCCGACCGGCCAGAACACCCCCGCCCGGCCCACGCGCCGCGGACCGCGCGCGGCCGCCACTCCCCGCGACTCGCTCGACGCGAGCCCCCGCAACCGCCGGACGCACTCCCCACGAGCGCCCCGCCGCCCGGGCGCGGCCCGGCAGAACCGATCAGCCCTCGCCGGCACTCTTGCGGGTGTGCAACTGCCGGGCCACCTCCGCGATCGATCCCGACAGGGAGGGATATACGGTGAACGCGTTCGCGATCTGCTCGACGGTCAGGTTGTTGTCGACGGCGAGCGAGATGGGGTGGATGAGTTCCGAGGCGCGCGGCGCGACGACGACACCGCCGACGACGATCCCCGTGCCGGGCCGGCAGAAGATCTTGACGAAGCCGTCCCGGATGCCCTGCATCTTGGCGCGCGGGTTGCGCAGCAGCGGCAGCTTGACGACCCGGGCGTCGATCTTCCCGCCGTCGACGTCCGCCTGGGTGTACCCGACGGTCGCGATCTCGGGGTCGGTGAAGACGTTCGAAGAGACCGTCTTCAGGTTCAGCGGGGCGACCGCGTCACCGAGGAAGTGGTACATCGCGATGCGGCCCTGCATGGCGGCCACGGAGGCGAGCGCGAAGACGCCGGTCACGTCACCGGCGGCGTAGACGCCGGGGGCGGTGGTCCTGGACACCTTGTCGGTCCAGATGTGCCCGGACTCCTTGACCTTGACCCCGGCCTCCTCGAGCCCCATGCCGCTGGAGTTCGGGACGGCGCCGACGGCCATGAGGCAGTGCGAGCCGGTGATGACCCGGCCGTCGGCGAGCGTGACCTCGACGCGGTCGCCCACCCGCTTGGCGGCCTGGGCGCGCGAGCGGGCCATGACGTTCATGCCGCGGCGCCGGAAGACGTCCTCCAGGACGGCGGCGGCGTCCGGGTCCTCGCCCGGCAGCACGCGGTCACGGCTGGAAACGAGCGTGACGCGTGAGCCGAGCGCCTGATAGGCGCCGGCGAACTCCGCGCCGGTGACGCCGGAGCCGACCACGATGAGCTCCTCGGGAAGCTCGTCCAGGTCGTAGACCTGCGTCCAGTTCAGGATCCGCTCCCCGTCCGGCTGCGCGTCGGGCAGCTCGCGGGGATGCCCGCCGGTGGCGATGAGGACCGCGTCCGCGACGAGGGTCTCCTCGTTACCGTCGGCCGCGCGCACGACGACCTTGCGGGAGCCGTCCGTGGCCTGCTGCCCGTCGAGCCGGCCGCGACCGCGCAGCACACGGGCCCCGGCACGGGTGACGGAGGCGGTGATGTCGTGGGACTGGGCGAGCGCGAGCCGCTTCACCCGGCGGTTGACCTTGCCGAGGTCGACGCCGACCACCCGGGCGGCCTGTTCCATCGGCGGGGTGTCGTCGGCGACGATGATGCCGAGTTCCTCGTACGACGAGTCGAAGGTGGTCATCACCTCGGCCGTCGCGATGAGGGTCTTCGACGGGACGCAGTCGGTCAGCACCGACGCCCCGCCCAGACCGTCGCAGTCGACGACGGTCACCTCCGCGCCGAGTTGGGCGGCCACCAGGGCCGCCTCGTATCCGCCGGGTCCGCCACCGATGATCACGATCCGAGTCACGTACTCCATTGTCCCGCACCCGCCAAGGTGCTTCCGCCCCGGGGCCCGCCGAGCGCGCATTCGAGCGACTTCTGTTACGCGGGGGGCCGGGTCGCCGCTGCCGTACCCTCGACCCCATGTCGCTCTACGCCGCGTACGCCGGCAATCTCGACCCGCGGCTCATGACGCGCCGCGCCCCGCACTCGCCGCTGCGCGCCACCGGCTGGCTGAACGGCTGGCGGCTGACCTTCGCCGGTGAGCACATGGGCTGGGAGGGCGCGCTGGCGACGATCGTCGAGGCACCGCGTTCCCAGGTGTTCGTGGCGCTGTACGACGTGGCGCCGCTGGACGAGGACTCGATGGACCGCTGGGAGGGCGTGGGCCTCGACATCTACCGCCGGATGCGCGTACGGGTGCACACCCTGGAGGGCGAGGAACCCGCGTGGGTGTACGTGCTGAACGGCTACGAGGGCGGGCTGCCGTCGGCCAGGTACCTGGGTGAGATCGCCGACGCGGCGGAGTCGGCCGGGGCGCCGCACGACTACGTCATGGAACTCCGCAAGCGCCCCTGTTGACGCCGGGCCGCCGGCCCCCGGAAATCCCCGTGCCGTGCCGCCACGGGATCGCCGCACCGCCCGCCCGGAGCGGCGGCCCAGCTCCCCGATCCGGGGCACCCGCTCCCCGGTCCGGCGCGCCCCGGGCCCGCTCTTTCGTGGGAAACGACAAGACAACGATCGCATGACCGTGAGCTCTGTCATCTACGCGCGTAGGCCGAGACCGGCTACCCTCATGCGCGTGAACGCATCTCTTCTTCCGGACGACATCCAGGGCGATCCCTACGCCGCCGCCGACGCCGCCGCCGCGCGCCTGCGCGAGCTCACGGGCGCCGAGACCCACGACGTCGCCCTCGTGATGGGCTCCGGCTGGGCTCCGGCCGTGGACGCCCTCGGCGTCCCCGAGGCCGAGTTCCAGGTCACCGAGCTGCCCGGCTTCCCGCCGCCGGTGGTCGAGGGCCACGGCGGCAAGATCCGCTCCTACCGCACGGGCGGCAAGCGGGCGCTGGTCTTCCTGGGCCGCACCCACTACTACGAGGGCCGCGGCGTCGCCGCCGTCGCGCACGGCGTCCGCACCGCCGTCGCCGCCGGCTGCAAGACGATCGTGCTCACCAACGGCTGCGGCGGCCTGCGCGAGGGCATGCGCCCCGGCCAGCCGGTCCTGATCAGCGACCACATCAACCTGACGGCGACCTCGCCGATCGTCGGCGCGAACTTCGTGGACCTCACGGACCTGTACTCGCCGCGCCTGCGCGCCCTGTGCAAGGAGGTGGACGCCACCCTGGAGGAGGGCGTCTACGCGCAGTTCCCCGGCCCGCACTACGAGACGCCGGCCGAGATCCGCATGGCCCGTGTCATCGGCGCGGACCTGGTCGGCATGTCGACCGTCCTGGAGGCGATCGCGGCGCGCGAGGCGGGTGCGGAGGTCCTCGGCATCTCGCTCGTCACCAACCTCGCCGCCGGTATGACGGGTGAGCCCCTCAACCACGAGGAGGTCCTCCAGGCGGGCCGCGACTCGGCCGCCCGCATGGGCGCCCTGCTCACCCGGGTGCTGGACCGCATCTGACCCGGCCGGGCCCCTGCCCCCCCCGGACCCGGCTGCCCGGCCCCGACGCGCTCGTCCTCGACGCCTAGGGGGCCGCGGGCTCCCGGCGCTCTCCAGGGCGGTCCCGACCCTCCGGCGTACGCGGAGCGGGGTCCGTCCCGGGCCCCGCGCGCACCTGGACGGGTCCGGGCCGCGCCGTGCGGGAGCGCCCGGGACGAAACCCGGGTACACAGCAACGTACGACGCAGACGAAGACGAGAGGTTGACCCCACGTGCAGGACGAACTCATCGCACGGGCCGAGGCATGGCTGGCCGAGGACCCCGACGCGGAGACCCGTGAGGAACTCGCCAAGCTCATCGAGTCCGGGGACGTCACCGAGCTCGCCGCACGCTTCGGCGGCACCCTCCAGTTCGGCACCGCCGGCCTGCGGGGCGAGCTGGGCGCGGGCCCGATGCGCATGAACCGCTCCGTGGTCATCCGCGCGGCCGCCGGACTCGCCGCGTACCTGAAGGCGCAGGGCCGGACGGACGGCCTCGTCGTGATCGGCTACGACGCCCGCCACAAGTCCGCCGACTTCGCCCGGGACACCGCCGCCGTGATGACCGGCGCCGGGCTCCGGGCCGCCGTCCTGCCCCGTCCGCTGCCCACCCCGGTCCTGGCCTTCGCCATACGGCACCTCGGGGCGGTCGCGGGCGTGGAGGTCACCGCCAGCCACAACCCGCCGCGCGACAACGGCTACAAGGTCTACCTCGGCGACGGTTCGCAGATCGTGCCGCCGGCCGACGCGGAGATCGCGGCCGAGATCGACGCCGTGCGCTCGCTCGCCGACGTGCCGCGCCCGGACAGCGGCTGGGAGACCCTCGACGACAGCGTCCTGGAGGCCTACCTGGCCCGTACGGACGCGGCCCTCGCCCCCGGCTCGCCCCGGACGGCCCGCACGGTCTACACGGCCATGCACGGCGTCGGCAAGGAGACCCTGCTCGGCGCCTTCGCGCGGGCCGGCTTCCCGGAGCCCGTCCTCGTCGCCGAGCAGGCGGAGCCGGACCCGGACTTCCCGACGGTCGCGTTCCCGAACCCGGAGGAGCCGGGCGCGATGGACCTGGCCTTCGCGAAGGCGCGCGAGACCGAGCCGGACCTGATCATCGCCAACGACCCGGACGCCGACCGCTGCGCGGTGGCCGTCAGGGACGGTGGCGACTGGCGCATGCTCCGCGGTGACGAGGTCGGCGCGCTGCTCGCCGAGCACCTGGTCCGCAAGGGCGCGCGCGGGACGTTCGCCGAGTCGATCGTCTCCTCCTCGCTCCTCGGCCGGATCGCCGAGAAGGCGGGCCTCGCCTACGAGGAGACCCTGACCGGCTTCAAGTGGATCGCCCGCGTGGAGGGACTGCGGTTCGGCTACGAGGAGGCGCTGGGCTACTGCGTCGACCCCGAGGGCGTACGCGACAAGGACGGCATCACCGCCGCCCTGGTCGTCACGGAGCTGGCCTCCGAGCTCAAGGAGGAGGGCCGCACGCTGCTGGACCTCCTCGACGACATCGCCGTGGAGTACGGCCTGCACGCCACCGACCAGCTGTCGGTGCGGGTGGACGACCTCTCGGTCATCGCGAGCGCGATGCGGCGCCTGCGCGAGCAGCCGCCGACCCGGCTCGCGGGCCTGACGATCGAGAAGTCCGAGGACCTGACGCAGGGCACGGATCGGCTCCCGCCCACCGACGGGCTGCGCTACACCCTGGACGGCGCCCGCGTGATCGTCCGTCCGAGCGGCACCGAGCCGAAGCTGAAGTGCTACCTGGAGGTCGTGGTGCCGGTGGCGACCCACGCAGACCTCCCCGAGGCCCGCACCCGCGCGACCGGCCTGCTGACGATGATCAAGCAGGACCTGTCGGCGGCGGCCGGCATCTGAGCCACCGCCCCGCACGCACCACGAGACGAAGCCCCGGTCCGGGTCCCCGGACCGGGGCTTCGGCCGTACTCCCGGGGCGCACCCGGCGCACGCCCGATCAGCGCGACTCGGGTCGGTTCACGCGCGCCCGGCGCGGCTCACGGCAGCAGGAAGACCAGCACGACGGCCCAGGCCACGGCCAGGACCACGCTCACGGGCCACAGCGGCCGCCCCCGCTCCCGTCCGCTGCTGCTCCCCGTCGGCCGCAGCGCGGGGTCCCGCCACATGGCGGTGATCTCGGCGGCCGTCCTCTCGTACGGGTGGACCAGTCCGAACCGCCGCTCCAGCCACAGCAGCCGAGGTCCGTGGACGCTCCACACGGGGAACGAGGCCCGGTGGCTGTCCACCCTCAGCACGGTGTTGCGGCACTCGACGACCCGGATGTGGTCCCAGGCGACGTGCCGGGTGCCGCGCAGGTCGTTGAGCCACAGCCCGGAGCTGTCGGCGGTGATGCGCCAGGCCGCCTTGCGGGGCAGCGACAGCACTCCCATCAGGCCGACCGCCGCGGCCAGGACGTAGCGCCACACACCGTCCTCAGCGGGGAGCAGGAAGCAGCCGAACAGCACGAGGGCGGCGGCGCCGAGCCGGTCCCACCAGCCCGCTCCCCAGCGCCGTACGGGCACCGGCCCCGCGTCCAGCGCCCGCACCACCGCTGTCCGCCGCTCCTCCTGCGTCTGCTCGCGGGCCGCGGCCTTGCGCAGCGCGGCCACCCGGCGCCGCGCGGCACCCTCCGACAGGGGGCGTACGGGCCCGGTGGACCAGGCGCGCGCGGGCGGCTCGTCGGCCTCCTCCTCGGCGCGGACCAGGAGGATCTCGGCGCCGTCGCAGGGCACGCCGTACAGGACGGCCTCACTCAGCGGGCCGGGGGTGTCGAGACCGGCGAGGAGCTTCTCCAGCTCGTCGTCCTCGTCGTCGTCATCCTCGACCTCGTCCTCGTCCTCGTCGTCGTCCTCGTCGTCGTCCGGCAGGTCACGCAGGGAGACGACGAACAGCGGCCGTCGCGCCTGCCGGTCGTCCGCGGCGAAGACCTCGGTGTCGCCGGTGCCGTCGTCGCGCGCCAGGACGCGCAGCACCGGTACCGGGGCTCGGCGCAGCGCGGTGGCCCGGCGCCGGCCCAGCACACCGGAGAGGGCGGCCGTCAGGCCCAGGCCGAGCGCGCAGCAGCCCACCGTCCGGGACACCTCGGGGTCGCCGGTGAGGTTCCAGGCGTCCGCCGTGGCCGGCAGGACGCCGCCGAGCACCGCGAGGACGAGTCCGGCGGGGACGAGGAAGGTCCCGCGCTCCAGCGGCCGGTCCTTCCCGGGCGGCGGCGCGGTCACGCCGTCGGCCGCGGCGAGGGCGGCCTCGCGCTGGCGCCCCCTGGCCCGCAGCCGCAGACCCGCGACGATCCAGGACACGGCCAGTGCCGCGACGACCGGCGCGGTCACCGCCCACGGCAGGCGGGGGTGCTGCGTGAGGAGGACGACGGCCAGGGCGGGAGCCGTGACGGGTACGACCTCGGGGCGCACCGACACCCAGACGACGTGGCAGGCGAGCAGCGCGGCGACGTACGGGCGTACGTCCGCGAGCGCGGGCACGAGGAAGGGCGAGGCGGCGACGAGGGCGCCGAGCGTCAGGTGGTAGCGCGCCCGGCCGCGCACGGGGGCCCAGCGCGGCGGCAGCGCCCCCGTCCAGCGGCGGACCCCTTCGCCGTCCCAGGCACGGCAGTCGTCGGGCACAGCGGCGGCGGGCAGCCGCGCGGGCCCCTCAAGATTCGTACTCATCGATGACCAGACGCTCGGACCCTGGCCGCGGTTGCCCACGACCACGAAAGCGGGGCCCGGCCCGGCGACCGCAGCTCAGGACAGACCCCTCCACTCGCGGCCCACCGTAGGCGGACGGACCAGCCGGCCGCATCACGCACCGCAAGCGGCCGTTCGAAGCACGGCGACCGCCAGGCAGGGCGGCCCCTCCACTCGCGGCCCACGTCAGACGGCCGGCGCGCGACAGCCACCGACGGACGGACCGGCCCGCCGCATTCCGCCCCGCAGCGGCTGGGTCACGGCGACCACCGGCCCCTCCACTCGCAGCTCACCGAAACCGGCCGACGCGCGCGAGTCACCGACGGACGGACCGCCCTCCGCTTCACGCACCGCAAGCGCCGAAACGCCCCGCACGGACGAACCGACCCGCTCGCCACGCGCCACTCACCGGAAGCGACCGCAGCACGGCGCCCCGCGCACGGCACCGCGCACGAGAGCCCGCGCCGGTCAGGAGCGACGGTCCGCTCAGCCGATCGCGAGCAGGATCACCAGCAGCAGCGCCCCCGCGATCACCGGGGCCAGCACCTCGTACGCCCAGCGCACGCTGACCTCGCCCTGGGCGGTCGGTGCCGCCGCGCGGTCCTGGACGAGTTCCCGCAGGTCGTCCATGATCTGGTCGGCCGGTGCGCGGGTGGGGTCGGTCGCGATCGCGGACGTGCGGCCGCTGGTGTCCGCGGCGGCGCTGCGCGACTGCCGCCTGGCGGCGCGCTTGCGGGCGCGCAGGGAGACCGGCACGGCCCACAGCTGATATTTGGTGCCGGCGGTGTCGACGACCTCGTTGGAGTAGCCGGAGCGCAGCGAGCCGACGGCGGCCCAGGGCAGCACGATCACCCGGAACGGGTTGCGCACGCGCAGCCGGTCCTCGTTGGCGAAGACGGCGGGGCGCAGGGTGAAGGCGCTCACCAGGGGGACGAGCAGGATCAGCGCGGCGAGCGCCACCCACGGCGTGCGCCCGTCACCGATGATCAGCGCGTCGATGCCGAGCCAGCCCGTGATGGCGAGCAGCAGCACGCCGCCCGCGATACCCGCGGACGACCGGTAGGTGCGGTCGCTCAGCTCTGGGTGCGCGGCGTCCGGTGCGGGAGACTGGTGGTCCGGGGTCGTCATGGCCCCGATTGTGCCCGACAGTGGCAGCTGTGCCCGTACACGGTGGTCGAGGTCACTTCGACCACGTGGGGTGTACAGCCGCTACGCGCGTAGATATGCTCAGGTCGTGACCATGCCCACCACTGCATCCGCTGCTCATGCACTCACGGACGTCGCCGCGTCCGACAGCACGCTGCGCCGCTTCCTCCACGGGCTGCCCGGCGTCGACGCGGTCGGCCTGGAGGCGCGCGCCGCCTCACTCGGCACCCGTTCCATCAAGACCACGGCGAAGGCGTACGCCATCGATCTCGCCATCTCGATGGTCGACCTGACGACGCTGGAAGGCGCGGACACCCCGGGCAAGGTCCGGGCGCTCGGCGCCAAGGCGGTCCGTCCGGACCCGACGGACCGGACGACGCCGAGCACCGCCGCCGTCTGCGTCTACCCCGACATGGTGCCCGCCGCCAAGGAGGCCGTCGCCGGCTCCGGGGTGAAGGTCGCCTCCGTGGCGACCGCGTTCCCGGCCGGGCGTGCCGCGCTCGACGTGAAGCTGGCCGACGTGCGCGACGCGGTCGCCGCGGGCGCGGACGAGATCGACATGGTCATCGACCGCGGCGCGTTCCTCTCGGGCCGCTTCATGAAGGTGTACGAGGAGATCGTCGCCGTGAAGGAGGTCGCGGGCGCCGCCCGGCTGAAGGTCATCTTCGAGACCGGCGAGCTGTCGACGTACGACAACATCCGGCGGGCCTCCTGGCTCGGGATGCTGGCCGGCGCCGACTTCATCAAGACCTCGACCGGCAAGGTCGCGGTGAACGCGACGCCCGCGAACACGCTGCTGATGCTGGAGGCCGTCCGCGACTTCCGCGCGCAGACCGGCATCCAGGTCGGCGTGAAGCCCGCGGGCGGTATCCGCACCTCCAAGGACGCCATCAAGTTCCTGGTCGTGGTCAACGAGACCGCGGGCGAGGACTGGCTGGACAACCACTGGTTCCGCTTCGGCGCTTCCTCGCTCCTGAACGACCTGCTGATGCAGCGTCAGAAGCTGGCCACCGGCCGCTACTCCGGCCCCGACTACGTGACGGTGGACTGATCACCATGACCATCGAGAAGCGGTCATCCGCATTCGAGTACGCACCGGCGCCCGAGTCCCGCGCGGTCGTCGACATCGCCCCGTCCTACGGGCTGTTCATCGACGGCGAGTTCACCGAGGCCGCCGACGGCCGGGTCTTCAAGACGGTCAGCCCGTCCACCGAGGAGGTCCTCTCCGAGGTGGCGCAGGCGGGCGCCGAGGACGTGGACCGCGCCGTGAAGGCCGCCCGCCGCGCCTTCGAGAAGTGGTCGGCGCTGCCCGGCTCCGAGCGCGCCAAGTACCTCTTCCGCATCGCCCGGATCATCCAGGAGCGCAGCCGCGAGCTGGCCGTCCTGGAGACGCTGGACAACGGCAAGCCGATCCGGGAGACCCGCGACGCGGACCTCCCGCTGGTCGCCGCGCACTTCTTCTACTACGCGGGCTGGGCCGACAAGCTCGACCACGCCGGGTTCGGCGCGAACCCGCGCCCGCTGGGCGTGGCCGGCCAGGTCATCCCGTGGAACTTCCCGCTGCTGATGCTGGCGTGGAAGATCGCCCCCGCTCTCGCGACGGGCAACACGGTCGTCCTGAAGCCCGCGGAGACCACTCCCCTGTCGGCCCTGTTCTTCGCGGACATCTGCCGCCAGGCGGGCCTGCCCAGGGGCGTCGTCAACATCCTCCCGGGGTACGGCGACACGGGCGCCGCGCTCGTCGAGCACCCGGACGTGAACAAGGTCGCGTTCACCGGCTCGACGGCGGTCGGCAAGGCCATCGCCCGCCAGATCGCCGGCACGCGCAAGAAGGTCACCCTCGAACTGGGCGGCAAGGGCGCGAACATCGTCTTCGACGACGCCCCGATCGACCAGGCCGTCGAGGGCATCGTCTCCGGCATCTTCTTCAACCAGGGCCAGGTCTGCTGCGCGGGTTCGCGGCTCCTCGTCCAGGAGTCGATCCAGGAGGAGCTGCTGGACTCGCTCAAGCGCCGGCTGTCCACGCTGCGCCTCGGCGACCCGCTCGACAAGAACACGGACATCGGCGCGATCAACTCCGCCGAGCAGCTGGCGCGCATCACCACGCTCACCGAGCAGGGCGAGGCCGAGGGCGCCGAGCGCTGGTCCCCGGCCTGCGAACTGCCCTCGTCCGGCTACTGGTTCGCCCCGACGCTCTTCACGAACGTCACCCAGGCGCACACCGTCGCCCGCGACGAGATCTTCGGCCCGGTCCTGTCCGTCCTCACCTTCCGGACGCCGGACGAGGCCGTGGCCAAGGCCAACAACAGCCAGTACGGCCTCTCCGCGGGCATCTGGACGGAGAAGGGCTCCCGCATCCTGGCGGTGGCGAACAAGCTCCGCGCGGGCGTCGTCTGGTCCAACACGTTCAACAAGTTCGACCCGACCTCGCCCTTCGGCGGGTACAAGGAGTCGGGCTTCGGCCGCGAGGGCGGCCGCCACGGCCTGGAGGCGTACCTCGATGTCTGATGCGCGACTGTCGGTGTTCAAGACCTACAAGCTGTACGTCGGCGGGAAGTTCCCGCGTTCCGAGAGCGGCCGGGTGTACGAGGTGACGGACTCGAAGGGCAAGTGGCTGGCCAACGCGCCGCAGTCCTCCCGCAAGGACGCCCGGGACGCGGTCGTCGCCGCGCGCAAGGCGTTCGGCCCGTGGTCCGGTGCGACCGCCTACAACCGCGGCCAGATCCTCTACCGCGTCGCGGAGATGCTGGAGGGCCGCCGGGGGCAGTTCGTCCACGAGGTCGCCGACGCCGAGGGCCTGTCGAAGTCCAAGGCCGCCGAGCAGGTCGACGCGACGATCGACCGCTGGGTCTGGTACGCGGGCTGGACCGACAAGATCGCCCAGGTGGTCGGCGGCGGCAACCCGGTCGCGGGCCCGTACTTCAACCTCTCCACGCCGGAGCCGACGGGCGTGGTGGCCGTCCTGGCACCCCAGGCGTCGTCGTTCCTCGGCCTGGTCTCGGTCGTCGCCCCGGTGATCGCGACGGGCAACACCGCCGTCGTCATCGCCTCCGAGAACTCGCCGCTCCCGGCGCTCTCCCTCGGCGAGGTGCTCGCCACCTCCGACCTGCCCGGCGGTGTGGTCAACGTGCTGTCCGGCCGGACGGCGGAGATCGCCGCGCCGTTGGCCGCGCACCAGGACGTGAACGCGATCGACCTCGCCGGTGCCGACGAGGCGCTGGCGAAGGAGCTGGAGATCGCGGCCGCCGACAACCTGAAGCGCGTCTTCCGTCCACAGCCTGTGGATTACGCGCGCACGCCGGGCATCGAGCGGCTCACGGCGTTCCTGGAGACGAAGACCGTCTGGCACCCGACGGGTTCGCTGGGCGCGTCCGGCTCCGCCTACTGAGCCACCGCGGTCCGGGGCCATCGCGCCCCCGTGGTCTCGGGACCCCGATCCGTGTCCCCGGGGTCCCGTACACCGGAGAGCCGCGCTTCCCCTCCGTCCAGGGGGAGCGCGGCTCTCTTCACGTTCAGTGCAGCAGCCCGGGTGCCTGCCCGATGACCGGGATGCTCCCGATCGACGGCGCCTGCGCCAGCGGACCGGTCAGGGCCTGGGAGGTCAGCGGCCGGAAGTCGCCCAGTTGGGTGCCGACGCCGTTGTCGAGCGGGTCGACGCCCGTGCCCGCGAGCGGGTTGGGCTTCAGGCCCTCCACCGGTCCCGTGACGTACTGGACGATCCCGGTCACCGCTCCGAGTCCCGCCTGGGGGTCGATGTTGCCGAGCGAGGTGGGCCGGGTGTGCGCCACGCCGAGAACGTCCTGAGTGTCCGCGGCGGCCGTGGAGGCCCCCGCTCCGAGTGCCGCGCCCGCCGTCGCGAGGGCCACCAGGGCACGCCGGGCGGTCGGGCTGTTCAGGGGTGTGTGTCGGGCCATGACTGGTGCCGCCTTCTGCTGCTCAAGGTAATCAGGTCGACACGTAGGGTAGTTGAGGTGTGATGTGCGCTCCAACGCCGACCCGCGGGGTCGGCCGGGGCCCCCCGATGCCTCACACTGGACTCTCGTGAGTTCCCATCCGCCCATACCCGCCCGCGTCGTGCTGCTGTCCGGCCCGTCCGGCTCCGGGAAGTCCCTCCTCGCCGCCCGTTCGGGCCTGCCCGTCCTGCGGCTCGACGACTTCTACAAGGAGGCGTCGGACCCGACCCTGCCCCAGGTGGAGGGGAGTTCCGACATCGACTGGGACCACCCGCTGTCCTGGGACGCGGACACCGCGGTCGCCGCCATCGCCGAGCTTTGCCGCACGGGCCGTACCACCGTCCCCGTGTACGACATCTCCCTGAGCGCGCGTACGGGCACGGAGACCCTGCACATCGACCGCACCCCGCTGTTCATCGCCGAGGGCATCTTCGCCGCCGAGATCGTCGGCCGCTGCCGCGAACTCGGCGTCCTGGCCGACGCCCTGTGCCTGACCCGGGGCCCCGTCACCACCTTCCGCCGGCGCTTCCTGCGTGACCTCAGGGAGGGCCGCAAGTCCGTGCCGTTCCTGCTGCGCCGCGGCTGGCGCCTGATGCGGGACGAGCGGTCGATCGTGGCCCGGCAGACGGCGCTGGGCGCGTACGCCTGCGACCGGGACGAGGCGCTGGGACGGCTGGCAGGAGCGGCGGCGGGCCGCAGCGCGGCCGCCAAGAGCCCGGCGTAGCGTCCGCCCGCACACACGAAAGCGGGACCGGAAGGACCCCCCGGCCCTCCAGTCCCGCTCTTTCGTGCTCCCCCGTGATCACAGCGGCTCCCCCCGGAACCGCTCCCCCGTGACCACACCGGCTCCCCCCGGAACCGTTCCCCCGTGCGTCCCCCGTTTCCCCGTTCCCCCGGACCTTCAGGCGACGAGTTCGCCGAAGGACTCCTCCTCGTCACGGCCGAAGCTGAGGACCTCGTCCTCGCGCAGCCGGCGGAGCGACCGCCAGATGCTGGACTTCACCGTGCCGACACTGATGTCGAGGATCTCCGCGATCTCCGGATCCGTGCGGCCCTCGTAGTAGCGCAGGACCAGCATGGTGCGCTGGAGTTCGGGCAGCCGGGCGAGCGCCTGCCACAGCACGGCGCGCAGCTCGGTGCCGCGCATCGCGTCCGTGTCACCGGCGGTCTCCGGCAGTTCCTCGGTCGGGTACTCGTTCAGCTTGCGCCGACGCCAGGCGCTGATGTGCAGGTTGGTCATCGTCCGCCGCAGGTAGCCCCCCACCGCGGCCTTGTCGCTGATCCGCTCCCACGCCCGGTACGTCGAGAACAGCGCGCTCTGGAGCAGGTCCTCGGCCTCGAAGCGGTCCCCGGTCAGGTGGTAGGCGGTCGCGTACAGGGAGGCGCGGCGCTCCTGGACGTAGGCGGTGAACTCCGCCTCCGACAGCGAGCGACGCTCCCCCGAGCCCTCCCTGTACGCGGCTCCCCCGTGAGCTCCCCCGTCGGCGGCGGACTTCTCCGCCACCGCCGTTCCCCCCGTGAACGCGTCAACCACCGTCATGTACGCGGTGTGCTGACGCCCGGCGCCGCGAGCGCACCCCCGCCCGCTCACAGCACCGGACTTCTCCGTGCTCCGGTTGACGTCGTGAAGACGCGTGACCACTGCGCTAGTGCTGGTGCTGTGCAGCGTGTTCATCTCGCGCCCCCCGTCGTGGAGTCCCGGTTTCCCTGCGTGCCTTGCTGGTGTCGAAAACTCTGCCGCCGGCACTTCATGGCCGTGTCCGCCGACTGTCACAGGCCTGTCACAGGGGTCACCCCCGGGCGCGTCACGCGGCGATCACGGAGAAGAGCCGTACGACTACGCAGACGGCTCATGGCGACTTCCATCTGTGCAAGAGATGGGTGGGAGCGGTTCAACGGTCGATAGACCACCGTGCGATGGGCCAGAATGACGTTCGTGCCTTCCCTGTTGCTGATCGAGGACGACGACGCCATCCGTACGGCCCTGGAGCTCTCTTTGACGCGCCAGGGACACCGTGTGGCCACCGCTGCCACCGGCGAGGACGGTCTGAAGCTGCTGCGAGAGCAACGGCCGGATCTCATCGTGCTGGACGTGATGCTGCCGGGCATCGACGGATTCGAGGTGTGCCGCCGCATCCGGCGCACGGACCAGCTGCCGATCATCCTGCTGACCGCCCGAAGCGACGACATCGACGTGGTGGTCGGGCTGGAGTCCGGCGCCGACGACTACGTGGTCAAGCCGGTGCAGGGCCGCGTCCTCGACGCCCGTATCCGGGCGGTGCTGCGGCGCGGCGAGCGGGAGGCCAACGACTCGGCGACGTTCGGTTCCCTGGTCATCGACCGGGCCGCCATGACCGTCACGAAGAACGGCGAGGACCTGCAACTGACGCCGACCGAGCTGCGGTTGCTCCTGGAGCTGAGCCGCAGACCCGGACAGGCGCTGTCCCGCCAGCAGTTGCTGCGACTGGTCTGGGAGCACGACTACCTGGGCGACTCCCGCCTGGTCGACGCGTGCGTGCAGCGCCTGCGCGCGAAGGTGGAGGACGTCCCGTCCTCGCCCACCCTGATCCGTACCGTGCGCGGAGTCGGCTACCGGCTGGACAACCCTCAGTGACACCACCGCAGGACGAGCGCCGCGGCTGGGCCGCGGCGCGCAGGGCGAGGCTCGCCGGTCTGCGCTTCACCAGCCTGCGGCTGCGCCTGGTCGTGGTGTTCGGGCTGGTCGCGCTCACCGCGGCGGTGTCGGCGTCGGGGATCGCGTACTGGCTCAACCGCGAGGCCGTGCTCACCCGTACCCAGGACGCGGTGCTGCGCGACTTCCAGCAGGAGATGCAGAACCGCGCCAGCGCCCTGCGCCCGCACCCCACGCAGGACGAACTGCAGCACACGGCGGGGCAGATGGCCAACAGCAGCCAGCGCTTCAGTGTGCTGCTCGTCGAGGCCGACAAGAGCGGCCGGACGGTCACGGGCAACTCGGACCTGGACGCGTTCACCCTGGAGGACGTGCCGAAGTCCCTCCAGAAGGCCGTGAACAAGAGGCAGTCGGTCTCCTCCGGCAACAAGTACGCGTACCACCTGTACTGGCAGCGGATCGTGGAGGACGACGAGCCGTACCTGGTGGCCGGCACGAGGGTGATCGGCGGTGGCCCGACCGGCTACATGCTCAAGTCCCTCGAACCGGAGGCCAAGGACCTCAACTCCCTCGCCTGGTCGCTGGGGATCGCCACGGGCCTTGCGCTGATCGGCTCGGCGCTGCTCGCGCAGGCCGCGGCGACCACGGTCCTCAAGCCGGTGCACCGCCTCGGCACCGCGGCCCGCAGGCTCGGCGAGGGCAAGCTCGACACGAGGCTCCGCGTCTCGGGCACGGACGAACTCGCCGATCTGTCACGCACGTTCAACCGCACGGCGGAGTCCCTGGAGAAACGCGTCCAGGACATGAGCGCGCGCGACGAGGCGTCCCGCCGCTTCGTCGCCGACATGTCCCACGAACTGCGCACGCCGCTGACCGCGATCACCGCCGTGACGGAGGTCCTCGAAGAGGAACTCGACGCGGAGACCGGCAGCGTGGACCCGATGATCGAGCCGGCGGTCCGGCTGGTGGTCAGTGAGACCCGCCGCCTGAACGACCTCGTCGAGAACCTGATGGAGGTCACCCGCTTCGACGCGGGCACGGCCCGCCTGGTCCTTGACGACGTGGACATCGCCGATCAGATCACGGCGTGCATCGACGCGCGCGCCTGGCTGGACGCGGTGGAACTCAACGCCGAGCGCGGCATGATGGTCCGGCTCGACCCGCGCCGGCTCGACGTCATCCTCGCCAACCTGATCGGCAACGCGCTCAAGCACGGCGGCTCGCCGGTCTGCGTCTTCGTCCGCAAGGAGTCCGACGACCTGGTGATCGAGGTCCAGGACCACGGCCCCGGCATCCCCGAGGACGTGCTCCCGCACGTCTTCGACCGCTTCTACAAGGCGAGCGCGTCCCGCCCGCGCTCCGAGGGCAGCGGACTCGGCCTGTCCATCGCCCTGGAGAACGCGCACATCCACGGCGGCGAGATCACGGCGGCGAACTCCCCCAAGGGCGGCGCCGTGTTCACCCTGCGGCTGCCCCAGGACACGTCCGTGCCCCCGGAGGCGGACGGCACGGAGGAGGACGCCGGATGAGGCGACGACTGCGGGGCGTACGCCCCTGGCTGACGCTCGTGGCGTCCGCGGCGCTGCTCACGGGCTGCGGCATCCGCTCGACCCAGGTCCCGACGGACTTCGGCCCCGCGCCGTCCCGGGTGCCGTGCTCGCTGTCGGGCTCCGACATCACCACCCGGTCGGCGCCCGGCATCCCGGTCCAGGTCTTCCTCCTGTGCTCCTCGCAACTGGTGACGGTCGACCGGTCGGTGCGCATCCCGGACGGTACGGCTGAGGCGCAGCGCCGGGTACTGGTCGCCCAGGGGCTCCTGGACCAGCTCGCGGGAACGCCCTCCTCGCCGGAGAGGCAGGCCGGTTACTCGACCGACGTGCGCGCCGGTACGCGGGTGAGCGGGCCGCAGGGCAAGGACCCGGAGAACACGTTCCGGCTCAGCACGGCGCCGGAGAAGCTGACGTCGTACGCCCTCGCGCAGATCATCTGCACGTTCGCCGACTCGGAGGCGACCGCGGCGGACGACGGCTCCGTCATCCTGGGCGGCCCCGCCCCGGCCCCGCTCCACCACTACGACTGCACCACAGAGGTCCGCGCCAGCCCCGGCACAGAGACTCCCCCCTCCACAGACATCACCGAAAACTGACCCCACCCCCACAGCCGAGGCCGCGGCGGTCCCGCTCACCCCACGTACATCCGGCACCCGGTGCCGCAGCTGAGGTCAGGGTGGGACGGCGAACCCGGCGCCAACGGGGAGCCGCCTGCGCCCACCCTCCCCCACTCTCGGCTCCGCTCGAGCGGGGGGACCCCCATCGCCCCGAGCGGCACGCCTGCCCGCAGCTGGAGGGGCCGCCGCCCTTCACCGCACGTGTGCCCGCACCGGAGCCACCGACCCCGCGCCCCCGCAGCTCAGCCCCTACGAACCGCAAGCCGCCATGCGACCGAAGGGGCCGTGCCGGTACATCAAATGGCCGTCGAG
>NZ_JBVHTO010000024.1:0-33159 GCF_055565855.1 Streptomyces sp. NPDC028308 | reverse complement strand
TCAGCAGCGCCATGACGCCACCGATGCAGAAGAACGCGAACGACGTGATCAGGTACAGCGAGCCGATCGTCTTGTGGTCGGTGGTCGTCAGCCACCTCACCACGGTGGCTCCGGGCCGGTGCGTGCGTACGGGCGGGGACGGCGCGGACGGCGGCGTCGTCACAGTGTTGCTCTCCATGCCCCGCCTGTGTCCGCACCCCGCGCGGCCGTCACACTCGGGGCGAGCGACGAGCGTCACACCGGCGGGTGTGACGATCACCGGCCTGCCGGACATCAAAGGGACATGAGCAACGACGAGATCTTCGCCGCTGCCTATCGCGAGCACTACTGGGCGGTCAGCCGCTACGTTGCGCGGCGACTGGACGGCCGGACGAGCGAGGTGGAGGAAGTGGTGGCGGAGGTGTTCACCGTCGCCTGGCGCCGGCGTGCGGAGCTGCCGGCGACCCCGCTGCCCTGGCTGTACGGCGTCGCCCGCAACTGCCTGGCCAACGCCGTACGCGGGTACGGCCGGCGGCGACGGCTCGTCGACCGCATCGGCCACCACGAGACCGCGCACCGGCGGCAGATCGTGGACAGCCCCGACACCGAGACGCCCGGCGACTGGGTGCACGAGGCGCTGGCCCGCCTGGCCCCCGGCGACCAGGAGGTGCTGCGCCTCACGGCGTGGGAGGGACTCGGCATCGACGAGATCGCCGTCGCCCTCGGCTGCGGGAGCAGGGCCGCCGCGATGCGGCTGCACCGCGCCCGTGGCCGGCTGAGGACCGAGATCGACCGTATGCGGGACACCGGGCGCCCCCGCGCGTCCGCGACGCCGGGCGCCGGTACCCCCGGCCACGACAGCACGAAGGAGCACGGCCATGGCTGACGAACTCGACCTGCTGCGCCGCGCCGACCCGGTGCCGTCCGACGACCCCCGCTACCGCGACCGGCCCCTCCACCCCCAGGCCGAACGCCGCCTGAACCACCTGCTGACCGGCGACCGGGCACGCGTACGGCACGGGCGGCGCTGGGCCTGGGGTCTCGCCGCGTCCGCCGCCGTCGCGGCGCTCGCGCTGACCCTGCTGCTGTCCGGGACGACCACAGCGCCCGCCGTCGCCGCCCCCCGCCCGCTGGTCGTCGAGGCCGGTTCCGCCGCCGTCCCCCTGGACCGGATCGCCGACGGCGCGGTCGCCGCGGGCGAGTCCCCGCGCCTGCGCCAGGGCACGCACGTCCAGACGTGGAGCCTCGCGATGACCGGCGGCCCCGGTGGCCGGCCGCCGTTCACCCTCCCCGAGGAGCGCGTGGTGCGCTGGAAGGCCGACGGCAGTCACACCGAACTCGTCGTGGCGACCGACCCGCGCCACCCGGGCAGGCCGGTGATCACCGACGGAGGAGACACCCCGCGCACCGTCCAGGACGGTCACGTCCTGAGCCGGCGGTCGTACCCGCCCAGCTGGAGCGACGGCCCGCCCGCCGCGCGTCCCCCGCACGACGTCCGCCGACTGCGCGCCTACCTGGAGGAGATCGACCCCGCCGACACCATGGACACGCCCGGCCTGCTTGACGCCGTGGCGGTGCTGCTGGACCACTGGACCCCGGGCGGCCGGGAGTCGGCGGCCCTGGCCCGAATCCTCGCCGACGCCGAGGGGCTGCGGCCGCTCGGCGCCGTGACCGACCGCCTCGGACGCGAGGGGCAGGCATACGTGTACGACGACACGGCGCACTCCACGCGCCGGATGCTGATCCTGGACCCGGCGACCGGCGCCGTCCTGGGCCTTGAGGACACCGTCACCGAGGACGAACCGGAGTACGGCGTCCAGGCGGGCGACGTGATGTCGTACAGCGCCTGGCTGCGCTGACCCGACGCCGGGCCGGTGACGCGCGGCGCGGCGGTGCCCGGTGCCGCACCCGGTCCCTCACGGAGGGAGCCGGCGCCGACGCGCACGAGGACGCAGCACCCGCAGCACCGAGCGCACGAGGAAGAGGGACGCGGGCCACCGGGTGGAGGGGACCGCATGCTGCCGCCGGGACGGCGTCGGACGGGACCGGCCCATGGTCGCTCGCGCCGAGAAGGTCCAGGTCACCCGGGACGTGACGTGGGCCTGCGGCCACCGCCGCGTCACTCGTCCCATGCCTGGAGCAAGGTGTGGTCGACGATCTTCCCGTCGCGCAGCGACATCATCGACTGGGACAGCACCTTCACCCCGTCCGGATACTCGCAGGACTCCGTGAAGGCGACGTGGTCGCCCTGGACGACGCACTGCTCCATCTTGTGGGTCATGTCCCGGCTGTAGACGTCGGCGAGCATCTCGCCGATCTTGTCCCGTCCGTGCATGACCATCGGGTGACTGGGCTGCGTGTTGCGGTCGACCACCCGTATCTCGGCGTCGTCCGCGTAGAGCGACAGGAGTGCCGCCGCGCTGTGTCCTTCGATGCCCCGGCGCAGAGCCTCGGTGTCGAAGGCGGGACCTGCTGCGGTGCCCATGATGACCTCCTTGCGAGGGCCGCGGCCCGGCGAGGAGCGGCCCGAGAGGGCCTCTCCTTCGAGGCTCCTCCGCCGCGCGGCGGTCGGCAAGCGCAGGCCGTGCTGTGCGCCTCTCGGGTGAGGAGCCCGGTACGGCCGTGTCCGGACGGGGCCCGGCGCCGTTGCTGAGGTCATGATCTCAACACGACGCATCGTTGCCGCCGTTGGTCTCGCCGTCAGCGCCACGGGGCTCGCCGCCCCGGCCGCGAACGCGCTCGGTGCCGACACCCTGGGCGTGGCGCCGATCAGCCCGGTCGCGCAGCTCGACGCGCTCGCCCAGAGCAACGTCCCGGCCGAGCACCGCGAGCAGCTCCCGCACGTGTCCAGCCAGCTCGCGGGCCTCAACCGACTGCACGACCTCGAACAGCTGCACCAGGTGACCGACCTCGTCGCCCCCGCCGTCGGGCTGCTCCCCGTCGGCCTCGGCTGACATCGGGTACGCGCCGACTCCCGGGAGTCCGGCACCGTCCTCCAAGGGCCCCCGCTCAGGCGGGGGCCCTTGACATTCCCCGGTCGCGGCCGGAGCATCCGGGTAGCTGAACGAACGAAAGTTCACCCTGCGAACAACGATGCTCGGGCCGACTCCGGGCATCCTGGTTGCGTACCGCCGTAGTGACGTACCGAAGGAAGCCGCGCCATGGCCATCACCCGTGAACTGCTGATCGGCGGCAAGGACGTCCCCGCCGCCTCGGGCCGCACCGCCGAGGACGTCGACCCCTACACCGGCGAGGTGTACGCGACGGTCGCCGCCGCGGGCCCCGAGGACGTCACCCGGGCCGTGGACGCCGCCGACGCCGCCTTCGAGCAGTGGGCCGCACTCGCCCCCTTCGCCCGGCGGACGATCTTCCTCGACGCGGCCGGCCTGCTGGAGGCCAGGGGTGACGAGGTGGCCGAGCTGATGGCGCGGGAGGCCGGCGGCACCCGGCCGTGGGCGCTCTTCAACGTCGCCCTGGCCGCGAACATCCTGCGCGAGGCCGCCGCCGCGATCACCGCCCCGCGCGGTGAGGTGCTCAGCGCCCAGGAGGAGGGGGTGCTGGGACTCGCGGTGCGTGAACCGCTCGGCGTCGTCGCCGCGTTCGCCCCCTGGAACGCGCCCGTCATCCTCGGCACGCGGGCCGTCGCCGCGCCGCTGGCCGCGGGCAACACCGTCGTCGTCAAGGCGAGCGAGGACGCGCCGATCGCCTGCGCGCTGCTGATCGCGGACGTCCTGCGGGAGGCGGGACTGCCCGACGGAGTGCTGAACGTGATCACCAACGACCGTGAGGACGCGGCCGAGATCGCCGAGGCGCTGATCGCGGACCCCCGCGTGCGCGCGGTCAACTTCACCGGCTCCACCGGCGTCGGACGCGTCATCGGCACCCACGCCGCCAGTCATCTCAAGCCCGCGGTACTGGAGTTGGGCGGCAAGAACGCCGTGCTCGTGCTCGACGACGCCGACGTGGACTACGCCGTCGACGCCGTCACCTTCGGGGTGTTCATGAACTCCGGGCAGATCTGCATGTCGGGCGACCGCATCCTCGTCCACGAGTCCCTCGGCGAGGAGTTCACCCGCAAGTTCACCGCGAAGGTCGCCTCGCTCCGGGCCGGCGACCCCGGCCACCCGCACACCGTCGTCGGCCCGCTGGTCACCGCCTCCGCCGCCCGGCGCGTCGCCGCGCTCGTCGAGGACGCCGTGGCCAAGGGCGCCACCGTCCTCACCGGAGGCGGCGAGCCGGACGGCGCGGTGCACCCCGCGACCGTGCTCACCGGCGTCCCGAAGGACGCGGAGCTGTACTACGCGGAGGCGTTCGGACCGGTCTGCGTCGTGGAGACCTTCGCCGACGACGACAGCGCCGTGGCCGTCGCCAACGACACCGACAACGGGCTGACCTGCGGGGTCATCACCGAGAACGCCACGCACGGACTCGCCGTCGCCCGCCGCATCCGTACCGGCATCGTGCACATCAACGACCAGTCCGTCGCCGACGAGCCGCACGCGCCCTTCGGCGGCGTCAAGGCCTCCGGCTACGGGCGGTTCGGCGGGCGCTGGGGCGTCGAGGCATTCTCCAGCACGCGCTGGATGACCATCGCCACCCAGCAGGCCCACTACCCCTTCTGATGGTCCGTCACCGTCCGGTGCACGGGTCAGCCCGAGGTCGCGAGGAACTGCGTGGCCGCCAGTTCGGCGTAGAGCGGGTCCCGCGCGACGAGTTCACGGTGGGTGCCCACCGCGCGCACGCGGCCCGCGTCCATCACGACGATGCGGTCCGCCATCGTCACCGTGGACAGCCGGTGCGCGACCACCAGGACCGTCGTCGTCCGGGACACGTCGGCGACCGTGTCGCGCAGCGCCGCCTCGTTCACGGCGTCCAGTTGCGAGGTGGCCTCGTCCAGGAGCAGCAGACGGGGGCGGCGCAGCAGGGCGCGGGCGATGGCGACGCGCTGGCGCTCGCCCCCGGAGAGCCGGGTGCCGCGGTGGCCGACGAGCGTCTCCAGGCCGCGCGGCAGCCGTTCGAGCAGACCGTCGAGGCGGGTGGTCTTCACGACCCGGTCCAGCTCCGCCTCGTCCGCCTCCGGGTTCCCCAGCAGCAGGTTGTCGCGCATCGTGCCCGACAGGACCGGGGCGTCCTGCTCGACGTAGCCGATGGCGGCCCGCAGCCTGGGCAGCTCCCAGTCCTCCAGCGGGCGCCCGTCGACGCTGATCACCCCCGCCTCCGGCTCGTAGAAGCGCTCGATGAGCGAGAACACGGTCGTCTTGCCCGCGCCGGACGGCCCGACGAAGGCGGTCATGCCCCGCGCCGGGACGGCGAACGTCACACCGTGGTGGACGTACGGCAGATCGTCGGCGTACCGGAAGCGCACGTCCTCGAAGGCGAGCGCGGCCGGTTCCGCGCCGGGGGAGGGCAACGGCGCGGGCAGGGAGACCGGTTCTGCCGGCAGGCTCAGCGCCTCCTCGATCCGGGCGAGCGCCGCCGCGCCGGTCTGGTACTGCGTGACGGCGCCGACGACCTGCTGGATCGGCGACATCAGATAGAAGACGTAGAGGAGGAACGCGACCAGCGTGCCGACGTCGATGGCGCCCGTCGCGACCCGGGCACCGCCCACCGCGAGCACGGTGATGAACGCGATCTGCATCGCGAGGCCCGCCGTGTTGCCCGCGGCCGCCGACCACTTGGCCGCGCTCACGCTCTGGCGCCACGACTCCTGCGCCGCCGCGTGCACGGCCCGCTCCTCACGCTGCTCGGCGCCGGACGCCTTCACCGTGCGCAGCGCGCCGAGGACCCGCTCCAGCGAGGCGCCCATCACGCCGACCGCGTCCTGCGCCCGGCGGCTCGCCCGATTGATGCGCGGCACGATCACACCGAGCACGGTGCCCGCGCCGAGGATCACCGCGAGGGTGACGCCCAGCAGCACCGGGTCGACGAAGCCCATCATCGCGACGGTCGCGGCCAGGGTCAGCCCGCCGGTGCCGAGTCCGACGAGCGAGTCGGTGGTGACCTCCCGCAGCAGCGTCGTGTCCGAGGTGATGCGGGCCATCAGGTCGCCCGGCTCGCTGCGGTCGACCGCGGGTATCCGCAGCCGCAGCAGGTACGAGGACAGGGTGCGCCGGGCGCCGAGCACCACGGACTCCGCGGTGCGCCGCAGGACGTACGAACCGAGGGCGCCCACCGTCGCGTTGACGACCACCAGCACCGACAGGCCGAGCAGGGCGCCGGTGATGGAGCGGTCGTGCGAGAGGTCGTCGATGAGTCGCCGTGCCACCAGCGGCAGGACCAGCCCCGTGGCCCCGGTGCCGAGCGCGAGCAGCGCGCCCGCCAGCAGTGCCCACCGGTGCGGCCGTACGTACCCGAACAGCAACCGCCAGGCGGGCGTGGCCGCTTCGGTCTCAGCGATGGTCACGGCGCTCCTCGTGGGAGTCGGGGCGGAACACTCAGGCTACGTCCCCGTGTCCCCGGCGAGGGGCGGGACCAGGGGATTCACGGATCGCCCGCGAGATCGCCGGGGCCGGCCCGCGGCCGTCGGGACGGGCGTCACGCCGCCCGCGCCCCACGGCATCACCGGCACGGCGCCGTGGGGCACCGGCGCGTGGCCGCGCTCGGGGTTCACGAGCCGGCCCGGACCTGCCCCGGGGTCATTTCCGGGGCCGCCCTCTCACCTGGCCCGCTACCCACCGGTCACCCCGTAGGGTCGGCTGACAGAACGTCCACCGAAGGGAAGGTTCCACACATGGCGCAGGAAGTACGCGGCGTGATCGCACCGGGCAAGGACGAGCCGGTGCGCGTCGAGACCATCGTCGTGCCCGATCCGGGGCCCGGCGAGGCCGTGGTGCGGATCCAGGCCTGCGGGGTGTGCCACACCGACCTGCACTACAAGCAGGGCGGTATCAACGACGACTTCCCCTTCCTGCTCGGCCACGAGGCCGCGGGCGTCGTCGAGTCGGTCGGACCGGACGTCACGGACGTCGCGCCCGGCGACTTCGTGATCCTCAACTGGCGTGCCGTGTGCGGGCAGTGCCGTGCCTGTCGGCGCGGGCGGCCCTGGTACTGCTTCGACACGCACAACGCCACCCAGAGGATGACCCTCACGGACGGCACGGAACTGTCGCCGGCCCTCGGCATCGGCGCCTTCGCCGAGAAGACCCTCGTCGCCGCGGGACAGTGCACCAAGGTCGACCCGGCGGTGTCGCCCGCGGTCGCCGGACTCCTCGGCTGCGGCGTCATGGCGGGCATCGGGGCCGCGATCAACACCGGGAACGTCGGACGCGGGGACTCGGTCGCCGTCATCGGCTGCGGCGGCGTCGGCGACGCGGCGATCGCCGGGTCCCGGCTGGCCGGCGCGGCGAAGATCATCGCCGTCGACATCGACGACCGCAAGCTGACCACCGCCCGCGAGCTCGGCGCCACGCACACGGTCAACTCCCGTGAGAGCGACCCCGTCGAGGCGATCCGCGAACTGACCGGCGGCTTCGGCGCCGACGTCGTCATCGAGGCCGTCGGCCGCCCCGAGACCTACCGGCAGGCCTTCTACGCCCGCGATCTCGCCGGCACGGTCGTGCTGGTCGGCGTGCCCACCCCGGAGATGAAGCTCGAACTGCCGCTGCTGGACGTGTTCGGGCGCGGCGGTTCCCTCAAGTCCTCCTGGTACGGCGACTGCCTGCCCTCCCGCGACTTCCCGATGCTGATCGACCTGCACCTCCAAGGCCGCCTGGACCTGGGCGCGTTCGTCTCCGAGACGATCGCGCTCGACGACGTGGAGAAGGCCTTCGAGCGAATGCACCAGGGCGACGTCCTGCGTTCGGTGGTGGTCTTCTGATGACGCACGCCCGTATCGACCACCTCGTCACCTCCGGCACCTTCTCGCTCGACGGCGGCACCTGGGAGGTGGACAACAACGTCTGGATCATCGGCGACGACCACGAGGCGATCGTCATCGACGCCGCCCACGACGCCGACGCCATCGCCGAGGCGGTGGGCGACCGCACGCTGAGGGCCATCGTGTGCACCCACGCGCACGACGACCACATCGACGCGGCGCCCGCGCTCGCCGAGCGGACCGGTGCCACGATCTGGCTGCACCCCGACGACCTGCCCCTGTGGAAACTGACCCACCCCGGCCGGCTGCCCGACGCCTGGCTGGCCGACGGCCAGGTCATCGAGGCGGCAGGCACGGACCTGACCGTCATGCACACCCCGGGCCACGCCCCGGGCGCGGTCTGCCTGTACGCCCCCGGCCTCGGCAGTGTCTTCACCGGTGACACCCTCTTCCAGGGCGGCCCGGGAGCCACCGGCCGCTCCTACTCGCACTTCCCGACGATCGTGGAGTCGATCCGCGAGCGCCTCCTCGGCCTGCCGGCGGACACGGTGGTGCGCACGGGACACGGAGAGACGACCACCGTCGGCGCCGAGGCACCCCACCTGGACGAATGGATCGCGCGCGGCCACTGACGGCCCCCGCGCCCCCGGACGCGGGGCCCGCACCCCGGGCCCCGCACCCTCCGGACCGTGCACCCCCGCCCGTCACGGGACCGCCCGGCGCGACGGCCCGGACCCGGAAGTCCCCGGGAAAAGACGACAGAAGATGTCCGGCTTCCACGACACCCTCATGACCACACCGGCCGACGGCACCTCGTCGGTCAAGGTGAGGGACACGCACACGGAGGTCGGAAGATGCCAGGAACGCTGGACGGCAGGGTCGCACTGGTCGCGGGGGCGACCCGGGGCGCGGGACGGGGCATCGCCGTCGAGCTGGGCGCGGCGGGAGCGGTCGTCTACGTCACCGGGCGCAGCACCCGCGAGCATCGCTCGGAGTACGGCCGGCCCGAGACCATCGAGGACACGGCGGACCTGGTGACCGCGGCGGGCGGCACGGGCATCGCCGTACCCACCGACCACCTCGTGCCGTCCGAGGTCCGCGCGCTCGTGGACCGCATCGCGGAGGAGCAGGGCCGGCTCGACGTACTCGTGAACGACGTGTGGGGCGGGGAGCTGCTCTTCGAGTGGGACACCCCCGTCTGGGAGCACGACCTCGACAAGGGGCTGCGGCTGCTGCGGCTCGGCGTCGAGACGCACGCGATCACCAGTCATCACGCCCTGCCGCTGCTGCTGCGCCACCCCGGCGGCGTGGTGGTCGAGATGACGGACGGGACCGCCGAGTACAACCGCGCCAACTACCGCGTCTCCTTCTTCTACGACCTCGCCAAGTCCTCGGTCCTGCGCATGGCGTTCGCCCTCGGCCACGAGCTGGGCCCGCGCGGTGCGACCGCAGTCGCCCTGACTCCGGGCTGGCTGCGCTCGGAGATGATGCTGGAGCACTTCGGGGTGAGCGAGGACAACTGGCGCGACGCGCTGGAGAACGTGCCGCACTTCTGCATCTCCGAGACGCCGTTCTACGTCGGCCGGGCGGTGGCCGCGCTGGCGGCGGACCCCGAGCGGGCCCGCTGGAACGGGGCGTCGCTCTCCAGCGGCGGCCTCGCGAAGACCTACGGCTTCACCGATCTCGACGGCAGCCGCCCGGACGCCTGGCGCTACATGGTCGAGGTGCAGGACCCGGGCAAGCGGGCCGACGCGACCGGTTACCGCTGAACAGGGGCCGTACGGAACGCCGTTGAGGAGCTGTCGCGGTGATCTCCGGGCCAGTACGGTCGCCCGTATGACTGCGATGACGCGTTTCGAGGGGTACGGGGTTCTCATCACGGGCGCGGCCCGGGGCATCGGCGCGGCCACCGCCCGGCGACTGGCCGACGAGGGTGCCGGGGTCCTCGTCACCGACGTGGACGCGGCCGCCGCGCAGAAGACGGCCGCGTCCATCCGTGAAGGGGGCGGCCGGGCCGAGGCGTTCAGGTGCGACGTGTCCGACCGTGACTCCGTGGAGCGCGCCGTGGCGTACGCGGTGGAGGCGTTCGGTTCGCTGGACGTGCTGGTCAACAACGCGTACGGATGCACACCGGACGAGCGGCTGTTCGAGGACGAGTCCGACGAGGTCTGGGCGCGCGACCTCGACCTCACGCTGACCGGCGCCTACCGCTGCTGCCGCGCCGCGCTGCCGCACCTGGTCGCCGGTGGCCGCGGGGCGGTCGTCAGCATCGGCTCCGTCAACGGCCTCCAGGACTTCGGCAACCACGCCTACAGCGCGGCCAAGGCCGGCCTGGGCTCCCTGACCCGCACCCTCGCCGGTCACGCGGCCCCACGCGGGGTGCGCGTGAACCTGGTGGTGCCGGGCACGGTCCGCACCACCGCCTGGGAGGGCCGGGACGACGACCTGGAGCTGGCGAGGGAGCTCTACCCGCTGGGCCGGGTGGGGGAGCCCGAGGACATCGCCGCCGCCGTGGCCTTCCTCGCCTCGGCGGACGCCGCCTGGATCACCGGCACGACGCTGTGCGTGGACGGCGGGCTGACGGCGGTCAACACCGGTTTCCGGCGGTCCGTCCGGCAGCACCGTACGGACTGAGGGGCCGCGAGCGAGCCGGTCCCGCGCGCGCCGTGCGGGCGGGACTCACGGCGCGAGGGACTGCGCGGCCCGCACCAGGGCGTCCAGCACCCGGTCCGTGTCGGCCTCGGACGTACGCCAGTTGCTGAACGCGGCGCGCAGCGCGTGCGTCTCGCCGTACACCGTCGGCGTCAGGAACGTCTCGCCCGACGCGGCGACCTCGCGGGCCAGGGCGTGCACCCCCTCCCGCGTCGGACCCCCGGCGAGGGTGAAGCAGACGACGTTGAGCCGGACGGGTGCGAGCAGCCGCAACTCCGGTACTCCCTCGACGCGTTCACCGAGGCGCCGGGCCAGCGCGATGTTGCGCTCGACGATCTCGCGGTGCCCGTCCCGCCCGTAGGCCATGAGCGAGAACCAGGCCGGCAGCGCGCGCAGGCGCCGCGAGTTCTCCGGTGTCAGATGCAGGAAGTCGGGGTCCTCGGCCGGAAGTCCCAGGTAGGGCGAGGCGTTGTGGAAGACCTTGACCTGGAGGTCCTGGCGGCGGGTGAACTGGACGGCGGCCTCGTAGGGCACGTTCAGCCACTTGTGCAGGTCCACGCAGACCGAGTCGGCCGCGTCGAGTCCGTCGGTGAGGTGCGCGTGCTCGGGGGACAGCGCGGCGAAGGCGCCGAACGCCGCGTCCACGTGCAGCCAGAAGTCGTAGCGCTCGCGGAGGGCGGCGACGGCCCGCAGGTCGTCGAAGTCGACCGTGTTGACCGTCCCGGCGTTGGCCACCACCACGGCGGGCCGGCCGTCGAGGGCGTCGAGCGCCTCGGCCAGCCGTCCGACGTCGACGGCCTCGCGGTTCCCGGCGAGCACCGGGACCGTGCGCAGCCGGTCGCGGCCGATGCCGAGGACGGACAGGGCCTTGGCGATGCTGGAGTGCGGGCTGCCCGACAGCACGTCGACGGGGCCGAGCGCCGCCGCCCCCTCGCGGGACACGCAGACCCCGAGCCGCTCGCCGAGCCATTCGCGGGCGACGGCCAGACCGACCGTGTTGGACACGGTGGCGCCGGTCACGAAGGCCCCGCTGTGCTCCTCGCCCAGCCCGAACAGCTCGCGCAGCCAGCCGAGCGTCTCGTGCTCCAGGGCGGCCGCGGAGGAGCCGGCGGCGCCGGACACGTTCTGGTCGTACGTCCCGGTCAGCCAGTCCCCGGCGAGGCTCGCCGGGGTCGCGCCCCCGGTGACGAAGCCGAGGTAGCGCGGCCCCGCGGAGCCGGAGAAGCCGGGCGCCCACCGCTCGGTGAAGCGGGCCAGCGCGCCGTCGGCTCCGGCACCCCCGGCCGGGAGGCGCTCGGCGTCCGGCGCCTTCCCGGGCTGGGCGGCCGGTCGGTCGGCGAGGCCGCCGATCTCCCGGGCGGCGACATCGCGGGCGGACTGCAGCAGTGCGGGGAACCGGGCCAGGTCCTGCGCCAGTACGGGATGCATGACCGCAGCCTAGGCAGTCCTGCCCGGCGGGTTCCGGGGCCAATCCGGGACAGGTGGCCCCCTTTGCTCCGGCCGGGGGCGGGGCGTAATGTCACCGTTCCGTCGCAGGGTGCGGGATGCCTACAACCGATTCCCCCGATCGCCTGTCCAAGAGTGCAAGAGACCGCAAGACCGTATGAAGGGGAAGGGCCTGCCATGGGGGACATCCGCAGACGGGGAGCCGTCGCACTCGGCGTCGCCGGACTGATCGCGCCGCTCTCGCTCGCGATCGGCGCCGCTCCGGCGAGCGCCGCGAGCTGTACGACGCAGACCGGGCCGTACCAGAAGCAGGTCGAGAAGTTCCTCGGACGCCCGGTGGACGGCAGGCAGTCCAGCGCCGACTGTCAGGCGACGCAGGCCTTCCAGACCAAGCACGGCATCAGCCCGAACATCGGCTACGCGGGATCCGTCACCTGGGGCGTGATGGATCTCATGAACAAGCAGAAGGCCGTCGGGAGCAACCCCAACAGGAGCGGGGCGTGCCCGGTGAACAAGGGCCGTATCGCCTGCGTGAACCTCACGCTCCAGCTGAGCTGGATCCAGGACGGCAGCACGCTCGTCTACGGCCCGGTGCCGGTGCGTACGGGTCGTGACGGGTACGAGACCCGCACCGGCCTGAAGAAGATCTACTGGCGGCACATCGACCACGTGTCGAGCATCTACAACGTGCCGATGCCCTACAGCCAGTTCTTCGACGGCGGTCAGGCCTTCCACTCGGTGGGCGTGAGCATGTGGAACCCGCCGGGCTCGCACGGCTGCGTGAACATGACCACGACCACCGCGAAGAAGTACTGGTCGCTGCTGAAGACCGGGGACGACGTGTTCGTGTACGGCCGGAAGCCCGGTACCTGATCCCTCGTCGTGTGAGCGGCGGGCTCCCGCCCGTTCGCTCACACATGAACAGGAGTGATCAGCTTCACGGTCCGATATGCCCGAAGATGCGCCTTTGCTCACATCGCCTTCACGCCCGGAGCCGTATGCTTCACACCATGTCCACTACTCCTGAATCCACTTCGGCGCGCTCTGCCGCCGAGGTCAACGAGGAGATCCGGGCTCTGTGGTTCCGGACGGGCGGGACGCTGACCATGGACGAGCGGCGGGAGTACCAGCGGCTCGTCCTGGAGTGGGCAGCGGCCGCCCCGCGCTCCACGCAGGTGGCGTGAGCGCGTCTCCCACCGACCGATCCACCACCCTCCGCCTCCGGGGCGGCCGCCGTCGCCGGTGATCCGGCCCGGCCGCCCGGCGGAGATCAACCCCAACTCTGCGCGTAGCGCCTCCGGTAGCGGCTGCGCTCCTGCTCGGTACGGATGTACCGGGTGGCGACCAGCGCGATGATGCTCCCCGCGATGACCAGCAGCCCGGGACCGATGTTCCTCGGGTCCGTGAGCCGTGACACAAGCGTCTGCGAGGTGCCGGGCGTGCCCACCGGCTCGACGGCGCCGGGTGCCGCGGACCCGGGCGCCACGGCCGCGCCCTGCGTGGCGGCGGGTGCGGGCGAGGCCTGACCGGTCGGAGCGGCGGGTGCCGCGGGCTTCCCCGCGAGTCGCACGCCGAGCGCGGTGAGCGCCTTGGTCACCGGCTGGAAGAACGTCGTACCGCCCGCGTCGCAGTCCCCGTTGCCGCCGGACGTCACGCCCAGGGCGATCCCCTCCGAGAAGAGCGGGCCGCCGCTGTCGCCCGGCTCGGCGCACACGGTGGTCTCGATGAGACCGGTGACGGTGCCCTCCGGGTAGTTGACCGTCGCGTTGAGCGCGGTGACCTCGCCGTCGTGCAGCCCGCTGGTGCTGCCGCTGCGGAACACCCGCTGGCCGACCGCCGGATCGGCGGCCGCGGTGATCCGCACCCCGCGGTCCCCGCCGATGGCGACGACGTTGCTGCCCGCGTCCGTGCGGGCGTCCGTGTACTGCACCAGCGAGAAGTCACCGCCGGGGAACGACCGCGAGACCGTCCGGCCGACCTGCCGGGTGGCGGTGGTGTCGGCGAACCAGACGGAGCCCGCCGGACCGCAGTGCCCGGCGGTCAGGATGAACTCGCTCCGTCCGTCGGTCACGTTGAACCCCGCCGAGCACCGGCCGCCGTTGGAGAAGATCGGCTGGGCGCCGTTCAGCCGCGTGGTGAACGTGCCCCGCGTCCGCTCCATGCGGACCCGGTCCCCGATGCCGTCGGCCAGCTTCGTCATGCGGGACCAGTCGGCGGTGGAGACGGTGCTGTCGCCGCGGACCACCACCTCGTTGTGCGCGTAGTCCACGGCCCAGGCGGTGCCGGGCACCCGGGGCGCCGAAGTCAGGCTCTCGGTGGCCGACTTGAGGTCCCGCAGACTGTGGCTGACCATCTTGGGCCGGGCCCCGGCGCGCTTCACCTCGGCCGCCGCCTCCGCGTCCGTGACGGCTACGACCGTGCGCCCGTCGGACGCGATCCAACTGCCCGCGGTACGGGTCGCGCCGAGCCGGGCGACCAGTCCGGAACCGGGGTCGGCGGCCGAGGCTGCGGAAGATCCCGGGGCACGCGAGGTGTCGGACGGCTCGCTCGCCACGGCGTGCGTCACCATCAGCCCACCGCAGAGCAGTCCGCCGACGGCCGCGAATCGCGCCCCCCGTCGGACGATCCGTCGTCGTGCGTGCCTCATCCAGGGCTCCCGAAGCCGAACCGCGCGGTGTCACCACCGCCGGGGCGCCGGTCGAACGCCCTCCTCCCATACGTGCGTCCCCGCCGCGGTGTTCACCGTCCCGCGCCGACGTGTCCCGGGACCGGCCGGCTCAGAGCTTGCGTCCGACCCCGCCGAACATCGCCACCTCGTCCGGCTCCTCGCCGGACGTCGTCTCCGGGCGCCAGCGCGAGCAGGAGACCACGCCGGGTTCGAGCAGTTCCAGCCCGTCGAAGAAGCGGGCGACCGCCTCCGGGGTGCGCTGCTTCAGCTTCGGCGTGCCGTGCTCGTTCCAGAAGGCCACGGCCGCGTCCACGTCCGGCATCGACGGGCTGGTCACGGTGTGCGAGAGGACGAGGTGGCTGCCGGAGGGGAGGGCGTCGAGGAGGCGGCGCACCAGGCCGTACGCCTCCTCGTCGTCGTTGACGAAGATGACCACGCCGAGCAGCATCAGCCCCACGGGCTTGCTCAAGTCGAGGGTCTTGGAGGCGTGTTCGAGGATCGCGTCGACGTTGCGCAGATCCTCGTCGAGGTAGTCCGTGCTGCCTTCCGGCGTGCTCGTCAGCAGCGCGCGGGCGTGCGCGAGGACGAGCGGGTCGTTGTCGACGTACACGATCCGCGCGTCCGGGGCGAGGCGCTGGGCGACCTCGTGGGTGTTGTCGGCGGTGGGCAGGCCGGTGCCGATGTCCAGGAACTGCTTGATCCCGCGGTCGGCGACCAGGTGCCGTACCGCCCGCCCGAGGAACAGCCGGTCGGCCTGGGCGTAGTCGCCTATGCCGGGGTGGAGTTGGCGGATCTGGTCGCCGGCGGCGCGGTCCACCTCGTAGTTGTCCTTGCCGCCGAGCCAGTAGTTCCAGATCCGGGCGGTGTGCGGCTGGGTGGTGACGATGCGGCTGCGCACCGGCTCGGAGGGGTGTTCCGCGGCTGCCTGGTTCTCGGGCACGTCCGGCTCCTGGTCGTGTGGGAGTGAGGTGTCAACAGGCAATCTAGACGGCCGAGTTGTCTCATGCGTCCGAAGGTGTGCCGCACGGCCCGCGCGGGCGTCGTCCCCGGCGGGACCGGCAGCCGTCCGGAGGTGTGCCGGCCACGCCCGCCGACGGAGGCGCGCGGGTCGGGGCCTCGGTGCGGGCAAGTCGCTACCAATCGGTAACTTCCGCGTCGCCTGCTCTCCACTTCTTGTCGTGACCATGGCTGAAGCGGCGTCGGAGGTCTATCCTCGCCGCCCGGGACGACGAAGGGGACGGGAATGAGAGCACGCGGGGTGGGGCGCTGGGCCGGCACGGTCTCGATGGCCGTGGTCTTGGGGCTCGGCGGGACGGGGGCCGCCACGGCGGCACCGTCCACGGCGGCCGTGAGCGCGGCGCCGGCGCAGGCGGCCGGCATCGACTACGGCACCTGGCAGCAAGACGTCCAGGTCGTGATCGACCAGGCGCTGCCCTACGTGCGGCAGCGCACCGAGCAGGCCCAGGGACAGAGGCTCGCGGTCGTCTTCGACATCGACAACACCGCGCTGGAGACGGACTTCCACCCGTGGTACGAGCTGCCCACCCCGGCGCTCAAGGCCTCGCTGGCGCTCGCCCGTTACGCCCACGAGCGCGGCGCCGCCGTCTTCTTCGTCACCGCCCGGCCGGGCATCATCGCCGCCGAGACGAAGTGGAACCTCAAGGCCGTCGGCTACCCCGTGGACGGACTCCACGTGCGCAGCCTGCCGGACCTGTTCGACGAGGTCAGCGCCTACAAGACGGGCCGACGGGCGGCCATCGAGGCTCAGGGCTACACGATCATCGCGAACGTCGGCAACAACACGTCCGACCTGGTGGGCGGCCACGCCGAGCGGACGTTCAAACTGCCGGACTACGACGGCCAGTTGTCCTGAGCGAAGCGGCGGCGGCGAGTGTCCCGGGGCCGGGGCCGGGGGCGTCCCGAGCCCGGGAAGATCGGGCGGACAGGGCCTAGAATTCCGGTATGGATGATTCCCCGCTGGACGCGCTCGCCTCAGGCAAGTACCTGCTCGTCACCAGCTACCGCAAGAACGGCACGGGAGTCTCGACCCCGGTGTGGGTGGTCCGCGACGGGGACGCGCTGGGCATCTGGACCGCGGCGGACACCGGGAAGGTGAAGCGCATCCGCAACCGTCCGGACGTCCTGGCCGGCCCCTGCGACATGCGCGGCCACCCGACCGGCGCCCAGCTCCCCGCCAGGGCCGAGATCCTGGACGACGCCGGGACCGCCCGTATCCGGCAGCTCATCGCCCGCAAGTACGGAGTGGTGGGCCGCCTCACCCTGTTCGGCAGCCGGCTGCGCCGCGGCAAGGACGGGACCCTCGGGATCAGGATCACCCCGGCCGCCTGACCGCCTGACCGGAACCCGGGGTCGCGGGCACCCGGTCGGCGCCCGCGGCCCTAGCGTGCGCGCCCGCTCAGGCCTGCCTGCGGACCAGGAGCAGGGCGACGTCGTCGTCGGGTTCGGGGCGCAGGGCGGAGAGCAGCATGTCGCTGGTCTGCTCCAGGGGCCGCTGCGGGCCCTGGAGCAGCCGGGTCAGGGTCTCCAGGCCGGTGTCGATGGGGTCGTAGCGGTTCTCGACCAGCCCGTCCGTGTAGAGGGCGAGCAGCGAGCCCGGCGCCATCTCCAGTTCCACGGTGCCGAAGTCCACGCCCCCGACGCCGAGCGGTACGCCGCCGGGGATCTCCAGCAGCGTGGCGCTGCCGTCGGGCCGGATGAGGACGGGCGGCAGATGGCCCGCGCTGGAGAGTTCGCAGCTGCCACGGCCCAGATCGCACACGGCGTAGACGCAGGTGGCGATCGTGTCGCCGAGCGAGCCGGTGATGTCGTCGAGGTGGCGCAGCAGTTCGGCGGGCGGCAGGTCGAGCCGGGCGAGCGCGCGGGTCGCCGTGCTCAACTGGCCCATCACCGCGGCGGACTGGACGCCCTTGCCCATCACGTCGCCCACCACGATCCCGGTCCGGCCGGGGCCCAGGGAGAACACGTCGTACCAGTCGCCGCCGACCTCGCTCAGCGCCGGGAGGTAGCGGGCGGCGATGTCGAGCCCCGCGTGCTCGGCCGGTGCGGGCGGCAGCAGACTCCGCTGGAGCGTCAGGGCCGCCGCCCGCTCGCGCCCGTACAGCCGCGCGTTGTCGACGCAGATCGCGGCGCGGGTGGCGAGTTCGAGGGCGAGGATGCGGTCCTGCTCGTCGAAGGGGCGCGGGTTGACGGACCGGTACAGGCTCAGCGTGCCGAGGACCTCGCCCCGGGCCACCAGGGGGACGGCCAGGTAGGAGTGCACACCCGCCTTGTGCAGCACCTGGGCGGCGTGCGCGTCCCGGGCGATGCGCCGCATCATCGCCTGGCCCACCTGTTCCACCAGTACCGGGCGGCCCTCGCGGACGCACTGCGTGATGATCCGGGACGAGCTGTAGGTGGCCAGTTCGCCCACCGGGTCCGCCGCGTGGATGGCGTCGGTGAGGTAGCCCGCCGCGACCGCCAGCGCTCTGAACTCGGCGTGGGCGTCCCCTACGACGGCCGTGGTGGTGCCGTACGTGACCACCGTCTCCAGCACGTCGACGGCGGCCAGGTCGGCCAGCTGCGGCACCGCCACGTCGGCGAGCTCCCGGGCGGTCTGCTGCAGGTCCAGCGTGGTGCCGATGCGCGCGCCCGCGTCCGCGATCACCGACAGGCGCTCACGGGCCTCGGACACCTCGGTCGCCGCGTTCTGCCGCTCGGTGACGTCGATGATGGCCACGGCCAGCCCGAGGACGCGGCCGTGCGTGTCCTCGATGCGGTGGTACGACTCCGAGAAGGCTCGTTCCTCCGGGTGTCCCGGGGTCCGGCCGATGGTCATCTGGTCCAGCAGCGGCTTGCCGGTGACCAGCACGTGCCGCATCCGCGACTCGATGACCTCGACCTCGAGCTCGGGCAGCACCTCCCGGATGCGCCGGCCGAGGACCTGCTCCTCCGGCACTCCGTTCATCCGCTCCAGGGCGGGATTGACGCTCACCCACCGCAGGTCGGTGTCGAAGACGGCGATGCCCACCGGGGTCTGCCGGACCAGGCTGTGCGACAGGGCCAGGTCCCGCTCCACGCGCCGCACGGTGGTGGCGTCCGCCGCCAGGCCCAGCAGGTGCGTCGCCCCCTGCCGGTCGCGCAGCCGCATGGTGCGGAACTCCACCGGCACCTCGGTGCCGTCCCGGTGCCGGAGCGGGAAGACGCCCGCCCATCCGGCACCCGACCGCACCTGTGCGAACAGGTCGCGGGCCCGCTGCCGGTTCTCGGGCGACACGAGCAGCTTGTCGGCCCGCCGGTCCAGGGCCTCGTCCGCGAGATAGCCGAGCAGTTGCTCCGCCTCGGGGCTCCACAGCACGACGTGTCCTTCGCCGTCCAGGACCACGGCCGCGACCTGGAGCAGGTCGAGCAGACCGCCCGGGGCCGCGGCGGTCCCGTCCCCCGGTCCCGCTGCGTACCCGTGCATTCCAGCCGCTCCTTCCGGCGCGGCCCCGACACCGCCAAGATCCGTGCCGCGGACTCTTCCGATTACGGCACAGCCCACCCGGCCGGGCAACCGCTGCACCGCCCGTGACCGGGCCCGAAAGCAAGCCGGACGCGGCAGGGCATGGCACCTCGGCCGCCGAACAGACCTCCACACCGCTACGGAATCCGCTGTACCGGCAAACGAATCGATTGCCGTCCCTTGCTCAAGCGCGCTTTTCGATCGTACGCTCCCTGGTGACCGGTCACCGTCCGAACTGGGGTACTCCATGGATCGCGTCCGTCTCCAGCACCTGCTGGCCCGCGAGAGCGCGGAGGCCGAGCGCCGCAACCCGCGGTCCAGGGCCGCCTACGAACGCGCCGAGCACCTCTTCGGCCGGGTGCCGATGACCTGGATGAACAAGACCGCCGGCGCCTTCCCCCGCTACCTCGACACCGCCCGGGGCGCCCGGGTCACCGACATCGACGGCCACGAGTACATCGACTTCTGCCTCGGGGACACCGGCGCGATGGCCGGACACTCGCCCGCCCCGGTGGCCCACGCCGTCCAGCGGCGGTTCGCCGAGCTGGGCGGCGCCACCGCGATGCTGCCGACGGAGGACGCCGAGTGGGTGGGCGCCGAACTGACCCGCCGCTTCGGGCTCGCCCGCTGGAGCTTCTCGCTGACCGCGACCGACGCCAACCGCTGGGCGATCCGCCTGGCCCGCGCGGTCACCGGCCGCCCCAAGATCCTGGTGAACAGCTACAGCTACCACGGCAGCGTCGACGAGTCGCTCATCGTCGTCGGCCCCGACGGACACGGCACCGCACGGCCCGGCAACGTCGGCGCGCCCTGCGACGTCACCCTGACCAGCCGCGTCGCCGAGTTCAACGACCTCGACCAGCTGGAACGCGAACTCGCCCACGGCGACGTCGCCGCCGTACTGATGGAACCGGCGCTCACCAACATCGGCATCGTGCTGCCCCAGGACGGCTACCTGGCGGGCGTCCGCGCCCTGACCCGGCAGTACGGCACCCTCCTCGTCAACGACGAGACCCACACCTTCTCGGCCGGACCCGGCGGCTGCACCGCCGCCTGGGACCTGGAGCCGGACCTGCTCACCATCGGCAAGGCGATCGGCGGCGGCGTCCCGGTCGGCGCGTACGGACTGTCGGCCGAGCTCGCCGACCGGCTGCTCGGCCGGGACGACCTCGACCTGGTCGACATGGGCGGAGTCGGCGGCACCCTCGCAGGCAGCGCCCTGTCGGTCGCGGCGGCCCGGGCGACGCTGGAGCACGTGCTCACCGACGACGCCTTCGCCCACATGGCGAAGCTGTCCGAGCGGTTCGAGGACGGGGTGCGGGCCGGCATCGAGGCGCGGGCCCTGCCGTGGTCGGTGAGCCGGCTCGGCGCGCGCACCGAATACCGCTTCGCCGACCCGGCGCCGCGCACCGGGACGGAGTCCGCGGCGGCAGCGGACCCCGAGCTGGAGGACTTCCTCCACCTCTACCTGGCCAACCGGGGCATCCTGCTGACCCCCTTCCACAACATGGCGCTGATGTGCCCGGACACCACGGAGCGGGACGTCGACACGCACACCGAGGTCTTCGCCGCCGCCCTCGGTGAACTGGCGGGCTGAGCCGCGCCGTTAACCTTGGGCCCCCGAGCCGGAAGGAAGAGCGTGGACGAGATCGACCGGGCCATCCTGCGCGAACTGCAGACCGACGGCCGTATAGCGTACGCGGACCTGGGCCCGAAGGTCGGACTGTCCGCGTCGGCCGCCCGGCAGCGGCTGCAGCGCCTGCTCGACGCCAAGGCCGTCCAGGTGGTCGGCGTGACGGACCCGATGGGCATGGGCGGACAGTCCATGGCGCTGCTCGGCATCGCCGTCGACGGGGACCCCCGCGCCGTCGCCGACGAACTGGCCCGGCGCGCCGAGGTCGTCTACTCGGTGCTCACCTCGGGCGGGTTCGACCTGTTCGCCGAGGTGGTGTGCCCGGGCCCGAGGGACCTGCTCGACTTCGTCAACGACGTCGTACGGCCCATCGAAGGAGTCGCGCGGGTCCAGTCCTTCCCGTACTTCGGGATCCACACGCATCGCTTCCTCTGGGACGTCGGCTGACCGGAGCGCTCACCCGCGCGTCCGGCCCGCCAGCGCACGCAGCACGGCGGAGCGCCCGCGGTCGGGCACGGTCCACAGGGTCTGGCCGCGCACACCCCAGCCTTCCAGCAGGGCGTTCGCGGCCAGGAACCCGGAGGTCGCGGCGCGTTCCATGAGGGCGACCGGCAGATCGGTGCGCACCAGGTCGCCGGCCACCGTCAGGCCCGGGTCCGGGGTCCGTACGGTCGGCCGCTCGCCGTATCCGCCGACCGGGAAGAGCGGGCAGTCGGCGCGCCACTCGTGCCGTGCGTCGACGACGTTCGCGTCACGCGTCTCCGGATACACGCGGTACAGCTGCTCGACGAGCCGCTTCTCCTCCACGTCCCGCACGCAGCCCTCCGGCAGCGCGTAGGCGTGCAGTTCCACGACGGAGCCGCCGGTGCGGGCGGCCCAGCGGGCGGCCTCGCCCTCCCAGCCGGAGAGCACGCTGACGTTGTCCAGCGAGCCGAAACCGCTCGTCCCGAGGAACCCGGGACGGTCCGGGGCCACCGGGCGGTCCAGCCACAGCCGCGAGACGAGGAACGGGGGAGCGGTGCGCAGCCCCGCCACCCGCTCGCGCCACCGGGCGTCGCCCAGCTCGGGCGAACCGGCCACGACCGTGCGCAGCCCCTCGGTGTCCAGGGCGAGCACGACCGTGTCGTGCTCGCCCTCGCCGTCGGGGGTCGCGACCCGGTACCCGCCGTGCGTGCGGGGCTCGACGCACTCGACGGGCGTCGCCGTGCGCACCCGCGCGCCGAGCGCGGCGAGCCTGCGGGCCAGCGGATCCCACAGCGCGGCCGGGAAGGGCTCGCTCGGGACGTCGAACAGCAGCCCCTCGGAGGACCCGAGGAAGTAGATGTGGAACATCAGCACCATCTCCGCCGCCGACAGCGTCCGCGGATCGGCGAAGAAGCTCCGCGAGAAGACCTCGAAGGCCAGATGGTGCGCCGCCTCGGGGAAGCGGATCGAGGCGAGGAACTCGTGCGCGCTGACGCCGTCCAGCCGCTCGTAGACGTCCGGGACGCGCACGTCCAGCAGCGGCAGGGCCGCCGACGGGTTCATCCGCAGCAGGTCCCGCGCGCCGAACGTCGGGCTGAGGGCCACGAAACCGAGCGCGCTCCAGGGTGGTGTGCGCGGCACGTGCCGGAAGCTGTCCGCCAGGCCGCTGCTGTGCCGCAGGGGGTAGTCCGGCAGGGCGGTGAGCATGCCGAGCCCGGGATCGGCCCGGCGCAGCAGGCCCCGCAGGTTGTAGTACTGGCGGAAGAACGCGTGGAAGCCGCGGCTCATCGTCGCCGGGCTGCCGTCGGCGAGTTCGACGGGCCAGCCGGCGAGGCGACCGCCGAGGGTCCGGTCACGTTCGTAGAGCGTCACCCGCACCCCGCGTTCGGCGAGGGCGGTCGCGGCGGCGAGCCCGGCGATACCGCCGCCGACCACGGCCGTGGAGGGCGCGTGGCCGCTCACCCGCGCCCGTCCCGGTCGCGGGAGGATGACGCGGGCGCGCCGGTCCCGCCCCCGCCGCGGCGCGCCGCCCCCGGAACGCCCGTTCACACCGCACCGCCGTTCGGGGTGTCCTGGCGCCGGCCGACCACGGTGTGCACGATGCCGGTCTGCCAGCCCGGCACCGGCAGCACGCGGACCTGCCCGAAACCCGCGCGCCGCACCCGGTCGCCGAAGGCCTGAGCGGTGTCGAACTCCACGACGCTGCGCCACAGATGGCGGTAGAGGCGGCTGTCACCGGCGGCGGTGCCGGCGGGCAGGACGACGCCACGGCACACGGCGTTCCACACGGTGCGGTGGGCCGGCCGCCCGCTGAGCGTGTACTCGTGCACCGCGAGCCTGCCGCCCGGGGCGAGCAGCTCGTGCACGGCCGCGAGGATCCGGTCGGGGTCGGCCACGTTGCGGAAGAGGTACGCCGCCAGGACCGCGTCGAAGGGCCCTTCGACGCCCTCCTCGGCCAGGCGCTCCGCGGAGGTGTGACGGAACGTCACCCGCGGCGGCCAGCTCTTGGCCGCCGCCCGTTCCAGCATGCCCGCCGACGCGTCGACCGCCACGATCTCCGCCTCGGGCAGCACGGCGGCGAGCGCCGCGGTGGACGCCCCCGTGCCGCAGCCGAGGTCCAGCACCCGCCGGCCCGCCCCGCGGTCCGGCAGTCCGAGGCGGCGCACGGAGCGGCGCAGGTGGGCGTGGTAGCCGGGGTTGAAGGCGACCAGGCGGTCGTAGGTGCGGGAGGCGTGGTCGAACGCCGTGGCCAGCTCCGCGTCGCGCAGCAGGGGCATGGAGTCTCCTCGGTGTATGAAAGGGGGCGGCCGGTTCGGCGGGCGTCAGGTGTCGGCGGGCGGACGCCGGGGCAGCCACGGCAGTTCGGCCGCGGTGCGCAGCATCGGCAGGACGGGGGTGCGCAGACCGACGGCGAGGTCCTCGTGGAGCCGGGTGCGGCCGTCGAGGAAGCGCAGCAGACGCTCGGCGGGCACGCTCGCGAACAGGCGCGAGAAGAAGTCCGCGCCGTCGACCCGGCCCGTGGCCAGCGCGCGCAGCAGCACGGCGTCCATCGCGCGGGACCGGGCCGAGTGCGCCGGCGGGGGAGCGGGCCGCCGGCCGGACCGCAACGCGGCCGCGATCGCGCGGGTCTGACGCTGCACCGCCGCGAAGGTGTACCCCGTCGACGGCCGGGTCGCGCCCCCGGCGGCACCGATCCGGAAGACCGCCTGTCCGGTCTGCCGGGCGAACGAGCCGTCGGTCATGGGGATCACGCCCGTCTCCCGCGCGGTCACCTCGAACGCGCCCAGACCGAGCACCTCCCCGGTGTAGTGGCGCAGGGCGGCCTCGTACCCGGACGCGGTCAGCGGCGCGGCGGAGAACTCGGTGTACTCGACCAGCGCGGTGTGCCGTCCGGTGGGCAGCACGTACCCGAACGACAGGCCCCGGTCCGGCTGCGGGGTGCGGAAGTCCATCAGGTCCACCACGTCGCGGTCGAAGACCGGACGGTCGGTGCGCACGAACCAGCCGTGGAAGTGCTGGAGCAGAGTGGTCCGGGCCGCGGGCAGCGCCCCCAGCGGCCGGGAGTCGAACACCCAGCGGGCGCGCACCCCGAGCGGTACGCCGGCCGGGGTGGACGCCCGCACCTGCGCGCCGCCGCCGGGCAGCCCCTCGACGCTGTCGACGACGGCCTCGATCCCGCGCACCGACCCGCGGGCGGCGAGGTCGTGGTGGACGAGCTCCTCGAAGTCGTCCGAGCACAGCATCTTGTAGCGCAGCGGGGCGATCCGGCTGTCGGTCCAGGAGCCCTCGCGGCCCCGGACCCTGAGGCGCTGCCAGGAAGCGGTCAGCGCACGGTCGTAGGCACCCGCGCCCGCCTCCCAGTAGCACCAGGTGCGGCGCGGTGGCCGCAGCGGTCCCGGCGGGGCCGTGAGCAGGACGACGGAGGGGGTGGGGCGGCCCGCGGCACCGGACGAGAGCCGGTGCGCCAGGGACAGGCCCGCGGCTCCCGCGCCGATGATGGCGACGTCCGCGTCGAGCACAGGTTCCACTCCTCGGATACGGCAGGGGGCGGCGGGCACGGGTATGCGCCCGCCGAAGCATTCCGCGTCCGGCACCCGCACGGATGCACGCCGCACCGAATCCTCCGCCGGGGTAGGCCCATCGGCGCATCACCCCGCTGAGCCGTCCGGGGCGCCGGCGCCGATTCGCCCTCGGGCGGGGCGCGCGATACGGGGGACCGGCGATCCCGGGGCGGGATGTGGCGACGGCCCGTGTGCCCATCGGCGCCGGGGCGGCGGAGCCGGTTCGCCCCCCCGGGCCCGGGACGCGAGGTCGGGGGACTGGCGGCCCCCTAGGCCGGACGTGGCGACCACCCGTAGGGGAGGCCCAGCGGGCATCGGCTGCCGAGGGGTCGGGGCAGCGGCCCTGGTTCGTCGTCCAGCCGGGAGGCGGGAACAGGAAGTAAGCGGCTGCGGGGCTGGACGTGGTGACCGCCCGTCAATCGGCAGATCGCCACGTCGAGGCGTCGGGAGCGGCGGCCCCCGTTCGCCCCGTGTCGGAGCGTGAGGTGCCAGGGGGCGATCCCAGGGCCGGATACGGCGGCCGTACGTCCGTCGGTGGATCGCCACGTCGAGGCGTAGGGGGTGGCGGCCCCCGTTCGCGCCCGGGCCGGGACGCGGGACCGGGGAACGGCGGGCCCGGGGCCTGGCGTGGTGACCGTACGTCCGTCGGTGGATCGCCATGCCGAGGCGTAGGGGGCGGCGGCCCCCGTTCGACCCCGGGCCGGGACGCGGGACCGGCGGGCCCGGAGGCCTGGCGTGGTGACCGTCCGTCCCTCGGTGCGTCGCCACGCCGAGGTGTGCGGGGCGGCGGCCCCGGTTCGTCGTCCGGCCAGGAGGCGGGAACGGGGGTCGGCGGCGCCAGGGTTGGACGTGGTGGCTGGCCCTCCATCGGCGCGCCGCGACCGAGGCGTCGGTGGCGGCAGTCTCGGTTCGCCCCCGGCCGACCGGGAGATACGGGCGCGGGCGATCCAGAGGCCGGACCTGGGGCCGGTCGCCCGGTGCTCCGGTGCCGTGTCGGACGGCGGGGCCGGGGGCCGGGACGCCGCCAGGTGGGTCTGGGGGCTCACCCGGACAGCGTCCGATTCGCGGCCGGGCTCGTGTGTCGCCGCGCTCCCGGCCCCCGCCCGCAGTAGCTTCACCGCTCGCGGCCGGCACGAGCCGGATCGGCTCCGGCGCCCCCGGACGACCCGGCGGCCGGGAAAAAGAGGACGCCATCGCATCCGACACGCCCACCCCGGCCGAATCACTTCCGGCAAACCCGCGTCCGCCACGACGAGAGGAACCGGGATGCGTCGTACGAGGGCCGGGGAGCACCCCGCGATCGGCCCGGCACCCGTGCCACCGCACAACACCCGGGAGGCGCACGCCTCTTCGGGCCCGCGCGGCGGTCCGGACACGGACACCGCGACGGCCGTGCCCTGGCACCCGGACACGGTGGACGCCGACGTGCCCGGTGCCGTCGGACGCGTCCTGGACACCGTCCTGAGGGAACGCGTCACCCAGGCGTCCGCGCTGGACCTCGCCTTCGGCGCCGACGTGGCCGAACGCGTCGCACGCTTCACCCGGCAAGGCGGCAAGCGCATGCGCCCCCAGTTCCTGTGGTGGGCGCTGCGCGGCTGCGGCGGGGGCCACCACCCGGCCGAGGCCGAGACCGCGCTGCGGATCGGCGCGGCGCTCGAACTCATCCAGACCTGCGCGCTCGTCCACGACGACGTCATGGACGCCTCCGCGCTGCGCAGGGGCCGCCCGGCCCTGCACGTCGACCTCGCCGCGCAGTACGCCGGACCGGTCGGCCGGCGGGCCGGCGCGCTGGGCGAGGCGGGCGCGATCCTCGCCGGGGACCTGGCCCTGGCCTGGGCGGACGACGTCGTCGCCGACCTGGTCGCGGACCCCGGGACACCGCCGGCCGTGCGGCGCGTCTGGCGGGCGATGCGCACCGAGATGGTCGCGGGCCAGTACCTGGACCTGCTGGACCAGGCCACCGCCTCCGGCTCCATGGCCCGGGCCGTCCGCGCCGCCTGCCTCAAGAGCGCCCGCTACTCGGTGGAACGGCCGCTGGCCCTCGGCGCCGCCCTGGCCGGAGCGGACGCCGCCACGACCGACGCCCTGTGCGCGGCGGGACGCTGCGCCGGGGTCGCCTTCCAGCTCCGGGACGACCTGCTGGGCGTCTTCGGCGACCCGCGGGGCACGGGCAAGCCGTCCGGCGACGACATCCGCGAGGGCAAGCGCACCTACCTCGTCGCCGTGGCGCGGGCCCGGGCCACGCAGGCCGGCGACCGGACGGCCGTCGAGGTCCTCGACCGGTGCCTGGGCGACGGCGGCCTGACGGAGGGACAACTCGCCGAGGTGCGGCACGTCCTGACGGCCACCGGAGCCAGGACCGCCGTCGAGAACCGGATCGAGCGGCTCGCGGCCCGCAGCGCCCAGCACCTCGCCGCCGCCGGGCTGCTGCCCTCCGTACGCGGCCGGCTGCACGCCCTCATGCGCACGGCGGCCGGCGTGACGACACCCGGCCGGGACGACCCGGCGGAACCACAGCCGAACGGCGACGAAGACCCGACGGCGTGCCTGACCGGCGCCGGAGCCGCAGGAGGAACACGATGACCAGGACCGTCCCCGGCCGCACCGACCACGTGGTGGTGGTCGGCGCGGGTCTGGCCGGCCTGTCGGCGGCCCTGCACCTGCTGGGCGCGGGACGCCGGGTGACCGTCGTGGAACGCGGCACCCTGCCCGGCGGCCGGGCCGGCCGCGTCGACCGCGCCGGGTACCGCATCGACACCGGCCCCACCGTGCTGACCATGCCGGACATCGCCGACGAGGCGTTCGCCGCGGTCGGCGACAGTCTCCGCGACCGCGTCGACCTGATCCCCCTGCACCCCGCCTACCGGGCCCGCTTCGCCGACGGCAGCGCTCTCGACGTCCACACCCGGGCGGAGGCCATGGAGGCCGAGATCGAACGTTTCGCCGGGGTGGGTGAGGCCGCCGGATACCGGCGGCTGCGCCGGTGGCTGGAGGAGCTCTACGCCGTCCAGATGCGCCGTTTCATCGACGCGAACTTCGACTCGCCGCTGAACCTGCTCACCCCCGACCTCGCCAGGCTCGCCGCGCTCGGCGGGTTCGGCCGCCTGGACGCCCGTATCGGACGGTTCCTGAGCGACGAGCGGCTGCGCCGGATCTTCTCGTTCCAGGCCCTGTACGTCGGCGTGCCGCCCGAGCGGGCGCTCGCCGCGTACGCCGTCATCGCGTACATGGACACCGTCGCCGGGGTGTACTTCCCGCGCGGCGGCATGCACGCCCTGCCGCAGGCCATGGCCGACTCGGCCGCGGACGCCGGTGCCGAACTGCGCTACGGGCACGACGTGACGGGGCTCGAACGCTCCGGCTCCCGGGTCACGGCGGTCCTCACCTCGCAGGGCCGCATCGCGTGCGACGCGGTGGTGCTCACGCCTGACCTGCCGGTGACCTACCGCCTGCTGGGCCGCCGTCCCCGCCGGCCGCTGGGCCTGCGGCACGCGCCGTCCGCCGTCGTCCTGCACGCGGGCACCGACCGGACCTGGCCGGGCCTCGGGCACCACACGCTGTCCTTCGGCCGGGCGTGGAAGGGCACGTTCGACGAACTGACCAGGACCGGGAGCCTGATGACCGATCCGTCCCTGCTGATCACCCGCCCCACCGCCACCGACCCCTCGCTCGCGCCCGAGGGCCGGCACCTGCACTACATCCTCGCGCCCTGCCCCAACACGGACATCGGGCCCGGCGCCGCCGAGTGGGGCGACCTCGCCCCCCGGTACCGCGACAGCCTCCTGGACGTCCTGGAACGCCGCGGGCTCGACGGGATCGCCTCGTCCATCGAGGAGGAGTGCCTGGTCACCCCCGCCGACTGGCACACCCAGGGGCATGCCGCGGGCACGCCGTTCTCCGCCGCGCACACGTTCGCGCAGACCGGCCCCTTCCGTCCGCGGAACCTCGTCAGCGGCACCGAGAACGCGGTGCTGGCGGGCTGCGGCACCACCCCGGGCGTCGGCGTGCCGACCGTCCTCGTCTCCGGCAAGCTCGCCGCGGCCCGGATCACCGGGCCCCGCCCGCGCCGCGTCACCCGCCCCGCCCGCCCTACGACCGTGGAGGGCGCCCGCCCATGACCGACCGCGAACTCGACGCCGCCGGGATCCACGACCCCGGACTGCGCGCCGCCTACGCCCACTGCCGCACGCTCAACGCCCGGCACGGACGCACCTACTTCCTCGCCACCCGGCTCCTGCCCGTCGCGCGGCGGCCCGCCGTGCACGCGCTGTACGGGTTCGCGCGGTGGGCCGACGACATCGTCGACACCCTGGACGACCGTCTCACCGTCCACGACCGCACGGCGGCGCTCACCCGGCTGGAGGCCCGGCTGGACCTCGGGCTGCGCCGGGAGGGACCGGTCGACGAGCCGGTCGTCGCGGCCCTCGCCGACACCGCCGCGCGCTACCACATCGACCACCGGCACTTCGTCGACTTCATGGCGTCCATGCGCAGCGACCTGCACGTCACGGGCTACGCCACCTACGACGACCTGTACGGGTACATGCACGGCTCGGCGGCCGTCATCGGGCTCCAGATGCTGCCGGTGCTCGGCACGGTCGTACCCCGCGAGGAGGCGGCCCCGCACGCGGCGGCGCTCGGCGTCGCCTTCCAGCTCACCAACTTCCTCCGCGACGTGGGGGAGGACCTGGACCGCGGCCGGGTGTACCTGCCCGCCGATCTGCTCGGCGCCCACGGCGTGGACCGGGCCCTGCTGCGGTGGAGCCGGGACACCGGCCGCCGTGATCCCCGTATCACCGAGGCGCTGCGCGCCGCCGAGGACCTGACCCGCGGCGTCTACCGCGACGCGGCCCCCGGCCTCGCGATGCTCGACCCGGTCTCGCGGCCCTGCATCCGTACCGCTTTCGTCCTCTACGGGGCGATCCTCGACACCGTCGCCGACGAGGGGTACGCCGTGCTGCACCGGCGTGCGGTGGTGCCCCGGCGCAGGCGGGCCGCCGTCGCGCTGGACGGTCTCGTGCGCCTGGCCGCGGCGCGGGCGCGGGCCCGGGGCGACCGCACGGCACGGCAGCCGGACCACTGCGCCTCCTCCGACGGCCGCGTGCGGCCGTCCCGGCGCAAGGAGGCGGCGTGAGCGGCCGCGACCGTCGTACCCCCCGTCTGCCGCTGCGGCTGCGCCGCGGCCCCGTGGCGTGGGAGAAGCAACTGCCCACCTGGCGCGAGGCACGGCCCGGCGTCATCGCCGGCGCCCTGAAGCGGGCGTCGGCCCGGCCGTCGGGGAACTGGTACGTCGTCGGCGCCACCCGCGACGTCGGCCCCTCCCGCCCGCTGGCGTGCACGGTGGCCGGACAGGAGGTCGTCGTCTGGCGGGACGCGGGCGGACGGCTCGTGGCCGGACCGGGGGTGTGCCCGCACCTGGGGGCTCCGCTGGCCGGCAGCCCCGTCCGCTGCGGCACCCTCGTCTGCCACTGGCACGGGCTCGCCCTGCACGGCGGCCCGGTCGCGGGCTGGGAACCGCTGCCCGTGCACGACGACGGCGTGCTGGTCTGGGTCCGCCTGGACGGGGTGGGCGGCGAGGACCCCCTGCCGGCCCCCGTGGTGCCGGTGCGCCCGTCGCTGCCTGGAGCTGTCGAGGCCGTGTACAGCGCGGTCGGCGGATGCGAGCCGGAGGACGTGGTGGCCAATCGCCTCGACCCCTGGCACGGCGCCTGGTTCCACCCGTACTCCTTCGTGGACCTCACCGTGGTGCACAGCCCCGCCGGTCCTGACGACGAGGACGACGGGTTCACGGTGGACGTCTCCTTCAAGCTCGCCGGCCGGGTCGTGGTGCCGGTGCGCGCGGTGTTCACGGCGCCGGAACCGCGCACGGTGGTCATGCACATCACCGACGGGGAGGGCGTGGGCTCGGTGGTCGAAACGCACGCGACCCCCCGAGGCCCGGACGAGCTGGGGCGCCCGCGCACCCTCGTCACCGAGGCGATCGTGGCCGCCTCCGACCGGCGCGGCTTCGCCGTGGCCCGGGGTGCCGCGCCGCTGCTCCGGCCGCTGATGCGGGTCGCCGCCGGCCGGCTGTGGCGCGACGACCTGGCCTATGCGGAGCGGCGCTGGCAACTGCGCAGCAGCGGACGCTTCCCGGGCTGAGGAGCCGGACCGCCGAAGTCCTCGGACCCGAACTCCGAAGACTTCTTTGCGAAGAACTCTTTGCGAAGAAGTCTTTGCGGTTTATGGTGCCGGTATGACTGACACGAGCGGGGGGCCGGACCGGTCCCGGACCGAGGCGGACTCGGTCGTCCTGGACGCCAGGGGCCTGCGCGCCATGGCCCATCCGGTACGCGTGCAGCTGGTCGGGCTGCTGCGCAAGTACGGGCCGTCGACGGCCACCCGCCTCGCGGAGCGGCTGGGCGTGAACTCCGGGACGGCCAGCTACCACCTGCGCCAGCTCGGCGCGGCCGGCTTCGTGGAGGAGGACACCGGACGAGGCAACGCGCGCGAGCGCTGGTGGCGTTCGGTGCACCGGACGACCGAGATCAACGACCGGGACCTCATCGACCGGGAACCCGAGGCCGTCCTCGCGTTCCTGCAGTCCGTCGCCGCCACCTACGGCCTGCGCCTCCAGCAGGCGCTCAACGAGCTGCAGACGATGCCCGAGGCGTGGCGGGGCACCTTCGACATGAGCGACTGGGCGCTGCGGCTCACCCCCGAGGAATCCGTCGCCCTGCGCCACGAGCTGCGGGCGGTCGTGGACCGCTACCGGCAGGACACCCCGCAGGCGGCGGCGGACGCCCCCGAGGGCGCCGCACGGGTCGCCCTGATCACCCAGATCCTGCCCGAACTCGACGCGCCCCCCGCGCCGGACGCCCCTTCCGCTCCCCGTGGGGAGCCGGGAACGGAGACGTCGTGACGGCGGGCATACCCCGCGGAGCCGGCGAGGCCGGCACCCGGTCGCTCCGCCCTCTGGCCGGTGTCCTGGCCGCCATGGCGGTGTCGCTGACGGGTACGCGGGTCTCCGCCGTGGCGCTGCCCTGGTTCGTGCTCGTCACGACCGGCAGCGCCACGCAGACCGGACTGGTCGCGTTCTGCGAACTGACGCCCTACGTGGTGGTCAAGGCGCTCACCGGACCCCTGATCGACCGGACCGGCCCGCGACGGGTCTCCTGGACCACCGACCTGGCCAGCGCCACGGCCGCCGCAGCCGTTCCCCTCCTGCACACCCTCGGCCTGCTCACCTTCCCGCTCCTGCTGGCCCTCGTGGCGCTGATCGGGGGGATGCGCGGCCCCGGCGACCTCGCGAAGGAGGTCATGGTCCCCGAGGCGGCCGAGCACGGGGCGGTGCCGCTGGAGCGGGCCACCGGGCTGTCCGGCGTCACGGAACGGCTCGCGTCCACCCTCGGCCCGGCGGCCGGCGGCGCCCTGGTGGCGCTGCTCGGCCCGCTCACCGGCCTGGTCGTCAACGCGGGCTGCTTCGCCCTCGGCTCCGTGATCGTCGCCCTGGCGCTGCCCCGGGGCATGGGACACGCGCCCGAGGAACCCCCCGCCCGGGACGGGGCCGCGGCACCGGGCTACTGGCGTCGGTTCGGCGAGGGCTTCACCTTCCTGCGCGGCGAGCCCCTGCTCCTCACGGTGATCGTGACGGTCGGGATCACCAACCTGCTGGACGCCGCCTTCATCACCGTCCTGACCCCCGTATGGGCCGACGAGTCCGGCCAGGGTCCCGCCGCGATCGGGCTGACGGGCACCGTGACGGGAGCCGCCGCGGTCGGCGGCAGTCTGATCGCCGCCATGGCCGCACACCGGCTGCGCCGCAGGCCCGTGTTCTTCGTCGGGTACCTGCTGGCCGGCGCGCCCAGATTCCTCGTCCTCGCCGCCGACGCCCCGCTGGGCGCGGTACTGGCCGTGTTCGCCGTCAGCGGCTTCGGCGCGGGCTTCCTCAATCCCGTGCTGGGCGCCGTCATGCTCGAACGCGTCCCGCGCCGGATGCTGGGCCGGGTCAACGCGCTGGGGGACTCGCTGTCGTGGGCGGGCATCCCGCTCGGGGGGCTGGCGGCCGGTGCGGCGGTGACCTTCACCGGGCTCGCGCCGGTGCTGCTCGTCTGCGGCGCCGCCTACTTCCTCACCACGAGCCTGGCCGGGCTCAGGCCGGAATGGCGCGACATGGACCGCGGGCGGCAGCCGGGAAGTGCGGAGCGGCCCGGGGCGGACGCCGAGCGGTCCGGGGCGGACGCCGGGCCGGTTCTCCCGAAGGACCTGGTGTGACGGTCCCGCGCCGCCCGCGACCCACCGCCCGTACGCATCGGCGGTGGCGCCCGCGCTCACCGCGCCGCGGGAACGGCTAGGGCCTGTCGTCTGGATCAGGCCGGTGTCGCGGGGTCTGGCACGCACATCTGCGGCGTTGTCGTCGGTCGCCGACTCCCCCACTCTCGGCTCCGCTCGAGCGGGGGG
>NZ_JBVHTO010000023.1:0-41411 GCF_055565855.1 Streptomyces sp. NPDC028308 | reverse complement strand
AGCCAAAGAGCTACGCAACATAGGTGGGTCTGAGCTAGGATCATGTCCATGCGGACAGACACGTTGGCGACAGCGACCGAAGTTGCTGCCGGAAGGAAACCCATGCGACGAGCCGTGATCTACGCGCGGCAGTCGGAAGCCCGGAAAGACAAGAGCGAAGGCAGCACGGTCACTCAGCTCAACGAAGCAACGGCCCTGATCGAAAAGGCCGAAGACCTGACGTTGACTGAGGTATACGAAGATATCGACTTCTCAGCCTTCACCGGTGAGGAGCGTCCCGCGTTTGAGCGCATGTTGAAGAACGCACGCGCGGGACACATTGACGTGATCGTGGTTTCCTACGTCAGCCGGCTTTCGCGAGAAGAGCCAAAAGACGCGCTGCCCGTGATCCTGGAATTGCAGCGTCTCGGCGTTCAGTTCATCAGTGTTTACGAAGGGGTCGTTACAGACGATCTAGTCGGGCTCGTCACGCTCCTTATGCGCCTGAATTCGGCGCACGAAGAGAGCAAGAACAAGAGCCTTGCCGTAAGCGGCACTAAGCGCACTCTCAAGGCAGCCGGCGGGTTTGTCGGTGGCGTTCCCCCGTTCGGTTTCCGCACGGAGCCGAAGCGCGAAGGGAAGCTTACGATCCGGGTTCTCATCCCGGAGCCTGCCGAAGTCAAAATCATTCGGGATGTGGTCAAGCGCATTCTTGACCACAAGGACGTTCCGTACGTTCCCGGAAAGCCTCACCCGGGCTCAATCACGGGTGTGTGCGCATGGCTCAACGAGACCGGAGTTCCTACGCGCGGAGTCGAATCCCACGCTAAGCGCGAGATTGCCGCCCCTTCGTGGAAGGTGACCACTCTCCGCCGTGTGCTCACTGATCCGCGTCTCATGGGGCACCAAACGGAACCCATGTACGAGACCGTTCCCAAGAAGGACGGCAAGGGGACATGGAAAAAGCGGATCGGGTACCGCAGCGTTCGGGACGAGCACGGACGGCCGAAGCTCTCACACGAGCCCCTGATTGACCCCGTTCAGTTCTACGAACTCCAAAAGTGCCTTGAGCTGCACAAGGACATGAGCGCGCCAAAGGGAACGTCCCTGACGCGCGGTGACTCCCTTCTTTCCGCGCTGGGGGTGCTCTTCTGCGAAGGGGCGCACACCATGTGCAAGCAAGCCGGAAAGACCGCTGCCATGACCACCTATACGTGTCAGCGCAAGAAGGGGGTCACGAGCACGCACGAAGGCACCGTTGCCGTACTCCGTGACCGGCTGGACGGATACGTTGCCGGACGGATCATGAAGCGACTCGTGGCGCTGGACTACGAAGACCCCGACGACGTTGCCCTTCTCGTGGAAGCCACACAGCGCTTCGCACGGACCCACAGCGCGCCGGACGTTGAGGCGGACAAGAGCGCCGTTGCGATCGAACGAGCCGACTACAAGGCCGCTCAAGAGGAGCTGTGGGACGACTTCGACGCGGGTGTCTACAAGGGCACCATGGGGCGCGAACGGTTCATCAACAAGCGCGACAGTCTTGAGGCTGCCATTGCCCGCTGTGACGAGCGCCTGAACGAGCTTGAGGCGAAGGTTCCGACGCTCGTGAGCGTGGACGTGTGGACAGCCACGGACGAGCCCGGAGGGGACCCGATCGGCAAGGGCTCATGGTGGTTCAAGGCTTCCATGACGGAGCGTCGAGACTTCGTGAAGCTCTTCGTGGACAAGGTCACCGTGGCGAAGGCTCCGAACTTCGGCACCGGGTACGAGCCCGTTCCGATTGAAGAGCGCGTCAAGATCGAATGGGCGAAGCCGGATGAGGAGGAGTCAGCGGCGTAGCCCCAGGACAGCGGGAAGGGGTCCGATCCTTCGGGGTCGGGCCTCTTTTTGTGCCTTCTGATCGTTAGTTAGCCTAACTAGTTATCATCCCGTGACACCCTCCTGCACGAGCCCCCGTGGGAATCCCCTTCCTGACCTGGGTTTATGCAGTAGTGCATTTTTGTACTTGATCTTGAACACCCTTAGAGAAGCTATAGAGAAACCGGAGGAGCTTGCAAACCTGCAAACGTGCACCACCCGCTGTCAGCCGGCGGACCACAGCAACCCCCCGCGCGGGAATCCCCTCCGCTCTAGGGAATCCCTTTAGCTCTAGTAAGGGTGAGCCGGAAGAGGTAACGCGCACCCTTCCACACCGAATACGGCGGTCAGAACCCACCGGCTCATGAGTACCTGAGTGCTCCCCGGTTTCTCCCCGGGTTGTAGCCCAGGGCTCCGGGTCAGTAGCTCAATTGGAAGAGCACCGGGCTCTTAACCCGGTGGTTGTAGGTTCAAGTCCTACCTGACCCACTCGCATTGATACCTACTCTCAAGAGTGGGTAGGGGGGTGCTTCCCATAGGGGGTGCCCGTAGAAGAGGGGGGTGGGTAGCCCATGCGTTCACGGTGTCTTGAGTGTCGAGAGTGGGCTACCCACAGTGGTAGGTGCGCACTGCACCACAGCCACTACACAGCGCGTAGGTCAGTGCAGTCACACGTGAAGAGGCGTGAGGCAATAGCGCGGGGCAACAACGCTGCGGCTCGTCTTCGTAAGGCAGTGCGTAAGGCCGTGGCTGGACAGTGCGCCATGTGCCTTCGTGTGTACCTGCCTTCTCAGGTGGACATTGACCACGTGCTTCCCCTTGCCAAGGGTGGCGAAGACATAGACACCAATGTTCAGGTGCTATGCAAGGCGTGCCACAAGACGAAGACGGCAATGGACTTCGGCAAGCGTCCCTTCTGACGGAGGGGAGAGCGGTCCGAAAGTTCAGCCCGTTACCTCTCAGCGATCCCGGCCCCAGCTCGCAAAACGCGCGCTAGGTGTAGGGCCGATTTTGGGCGGAGCGTGACAGCCGCTCACCTGGGGTGACCTACTGAATGCCCCACTTTGTACCCGCCCCGAAGGCACCCGTTAAGGGGGATGAAAGCTCCGTTAGGGGGTGCCATGAGCCACGCTAAGAGCCCTGAGCTACGCACCGGGAACGCCAACTACGCCGCTGAGGCTGAGGCACCGATTGTGTACGAAGGTCGTGCTCCCCGTGCTCCGGGTCACCTGGGGTCCACGGGTAAGGAAGTGTGGCGCGCTGTCTGGCAAGCCGGCTCCGGCGCGTACTCCCCCGACACTGACCGCAACCTGATTCTCCGGTATGCGGAGCTGTACGACCGACGCTCTCAGCTCATGGACGCTGTGGACGCTGACGGTCTCATGACGATTGGCAGCACGGGTCAGCCTGTTGTGCACCCGGCAATGCGGTACGTGGAAAGCACGGAGAAGGAACTTCGCGCTATCGAGACCGTCATTGGATTCACGCCCGAAGCCCGTATGCGGTTGGGGCTCGTGGCTGCCGAAGCCCGCAAGATTCAAGCGGGACCCGAAGACTTCTGAGGCGGTGACCGGTGGGCAAGATTGACCCGGTCATCAGTCGACACATTCCCGCTGACGCGCCGTTCCCCAGTGAGGGTTACCGCGTCACGAAGTGGATTGAAGAGTTCTGCTTTCTGACCGGCTCGTTCGCCGGCCAACGCTTCAAGCTCCTGCCGTGGCAGCGTGAACTACTCGTTGACGCATACCGGCTTGAGCAAGACGCGTTTGGTCAGTGGAAGCGCAAGCACAGAATGGCTGTCGTCTGCATTGCCCGTAAGAACGGGAAGAGCACGATTGCGGCAGCCATCATGCTTTACCACCTGATCGCGGATCGTGCAGACGCTCAGCGGCAGGTGATCGCTGCGGCGAATGACCGCAATCAGGCGCGAATGGTTTTCGACGCGGCGAAGCAAATGGTCAACGCGTCCCCGAAGCTCAGCGCCGTGTGCGACGTGCAGCGCGACATTATCCGGTACAAGGACAACACGTACCGGGTCGTGAGCGCGGACGCTGGACGGCAACAGGGATTGAACCCGGTTGCGGTCTCGTTGGATGAGTACGCGTTCAGCAAGAACGCCGACTTGTTCGACGCGCTCACGCTGGGGTCTGCCGCTCGTAACCAACCCATGACGTGGGTTGTGTCGACCGCCGGCCCTGATCCTGACGGACCGTTCGCCGCGCTGTGCGAGACCGGTGAGCGTGTGAACTCCGGTGAGGTCAACGACCCCACCTTGTTCTACCGCTCGTGGGGTCCCCGCATCGGTGACACCGTTGACCACCTTGACCCGGAAGTGTGGAAGGCGTGTAACCCGTCTTTCGAGATCCTGAATGAAGACGACTTCAAGGCAGCCGCTCAGCGGTCAACCGAAGCGTCGTTCAGGATCTACCGCTTGAGTCAGTTCGTCCGTGGCGCGTCCACGTGGCTGCCTCACGGGCTGTGGGACAGCCTTGCGGAGGATGACGACCTTCTACCCGGGCAAGCCGTTGTGTTGGGCTTCGATGGCTCATGGAAGGGTGACAGCACAGCGCTCGTTGCCTGCCGCGTTGAAGACCTTCGGGTGTTCGTCCTAGGCCACTGGGAAGCCCCCCAGGGTGACGCACATTGGCGCGTGCCCATGCCCGACGTGCGTGAGTCACTGCGTGAAGCACTGAACACGTACCGGGTCGTGAATCTCGTTGCCGACCCGTACCGCTGGGAAGAGACCCTTGAGAATCTTGAGGCTGAGGGTTACCCGGTAGAAGCCTTCCCGACGAACTCACTTGCCCGCATGGTGCCTGCCACTCAGGCCGTGTACGACGCGGCTCGTGACGGTCGGATGAGCCACGACGGTAACCCGTCCCTTGCCCGGCACATCGGTAACGCCGTGATCCGTGAAGACGCACGTGGTGCGCGAATCACGAAAGAGCACGCGTCCAGCCGGCGAAAGATTGACCTTGCCGTTGCCATGATCCTTGCCGTTCACGGCGCTGTGATGTGGCGCGAAGACAACGGGGCTTTCGTCAATACGGCGATTCTCACGACCTGGGAAGACGACAGCGGCACTCACGTGATCGGCGGAGAAGCCGGGATGTTTGACGACTAGCCCACTCTCAAGAGTAGGCAGGAAGGGGGAACCGGTGGGCTTCTGGTCAGACCTGATCCGCCCGAAGGAGACCCCGACTGAATCGCGGGAATGGGTGCCTTACGACCCCACCATGTACGGCAGCCTTACCGCTGCTTCCGGTGAGCGGGTGACCGCATCTGACGCGCTGCAAGTGAGCGCGGTCTTCGGCTGTGTCCGCCTTCTGTCGGAGACGATTGCCACGCTCCCCGTTGCCACGTACACGAAGCGTGGTGGGGCTCAGCGCGCGATCACGTCCCCTGATTGGCTGGACTATCCGAACGCGGAGCCGGGGGGCATGGGGCGGATTGACATTCTGTCTCAGACCGTTCTCAGTCTCCTGCTTGACGGGAACGCGTACCTTGCCGTTCGTTGGCAGGGTCCGAACATCGTTGGTCTTGACGTGCTTGACCCCACGTCCATCGTGCCGCACATGGTCATGGTGGACGGTCAGCGTCGCAAGGTGTTTGAGGCGTTCGACGTTGACGACGACGGTAACGAAGTCGCTCTTGGGTGGTTCACGCCCCGGGACATTCTCCATATCCCAGGGATGATGCTGCCGGGTGAGTTCGCCGGCTGTAGCCCCATCACGTACGCGCGTGAGTCCATCGGTCTTGCTCTCGCTGCACAGAAGTACGGTTCAAAGTTCTTCGCGAACGGGGCTGTCCCGGGGGCTGTGGTTGAAGTCCCGGGCACCATGTCTGAGGACGGTTTGAAGCGCGCGCGTGAAGCGTGGCGCACAGCCAACACGGGCGTTGACAATGCTCACCGGGTTGCTCTTCTCACCGAAGGTGCGAAGTTCAGCAAGGTTGCCATGTCGCCGGACGAAGCACAGTTCTTGCAGACGCGACAGTTTCAGGTTCCTGAGATTGCGCGCATATTCGGCGTTCCGCCTCACCTGATCAGCGACGCTACGAACTCCACTTCGTGGGGCTCCGGTCTCGCTGAACAGAACATCGCATTCAGCATGTTCTCTCTGCGCCCGTGGCTTGAGCGCATTGAGGCAGGGTTCACGCGTCTGCTGTACGCGGAGACTGCCGACCGCTTCCGGTTCGTCAAGTTCGACCTTGACGAGATCAAGCGTGGTGCTCCGAAGGAACGTATGGAGCTGTACTCACTCGGCTTGCAGAACGGCATTTACAGCATTGACGAAGTCCGCGCTTCGGAGGATCTTCCCCCGCTGCCTGACGGGTTGGGCGAGAGCTACCGCGTGCCCATGAACCTTGCCGAAGTTGGCGTTGAGCCTGAGCCGAAGCCTGAGCCCGTTCAGCCCCCTGCCATTGAGCCACCGGCCGAAGACGCGCCGGACGAAGAGAAGCCGACCGAAGAGCCGGCTGACGAAGGGGGTACGGATGACTGACCTTGAGCGTAGGTTCGCGGTCAGCCCACCGGAAGAGCGCAAGGCGGACAACGGCAACATCGTGATGCGCGGTTATGCCTACCGCTTCAACGAGCTGTCACACGACCTGGGCGGGTTCCGAGAGCGGATCGTTCCCGGTGCTGGGGCTCCGTCGCTGCGGCAGAACGACGTGATTGCCACGTTCAACCACAACGTCAATGCCCTTCTTGGGCGGACGGGTGCGGGGACGCTCCGGGTCGGTGAAGACCGTGAGGGCGGGTTCTACGAAGTTGACTTGCCCGACACCACGACCGGCCGTGACGTTGCCGCTCTTCTCAAGCGCGGTGACCTTCGCGGTAGCTCCTTCACCTTCCGTGTGCTGGACGGTGGGCAGCGTCGGGCAGACGACGACGACCCTGAGACCGGTCTTCCTGTTCGGGAGATCACGGCCATGGACGTTGCCGAAGTCGGACCGGTCGTCAACCCGGCTTACCCGACCACTCAGGCAGCGCTTCGCTCAGTCGAACAGGCGCTAGGTATTGGGGACTTCGCTCCCCCTCCGCCCGAACCCGAAGAGCGAAACGACCCACCGGCTTCCGAAACATCGGAGCCGGTTTCTTATTTCAACGAGCGCGCGCTTCTCCGTGCGCTCAGTAAGGATGGTGTCTGAGCATGGACGCTAAGACCCTGAGCGCCAACTTTGAGGCGCGTGAGCGTGCGACCCACGAGCTTCGTTCCCTGACCGACGAGTTCGCCGGCAAGGACATGACCGCTGAGGCACGCGAGAAGGAGACGAACCTTCTCACTGCCATTGCCGACTTTGACGGCCGGATCAAGCGTGGCGTTGACGCTCTCGCTGCGACTGAGAACGTCACTTCGCTCATGCAGGGGCTCAAGGGCTCCGGCAGCAAGCGTGAGACTCAGGACAAGCTTGCGGACGCTTCGGCTCAGCTCCGGTCCCTGGGTGGCGCTGACGGCTTCGGCAAGATGCTTGAGTTCCGCGCTGAGCACGGTGACGTTGAGTCCCGCGCTGTGGACCGTCCCGGCAACCCGAACGTCCTGAGCCGGACCCTTTACGGTCAGCTCCTTGCTCAGGCCGTTGAGCGTTCCACGATCATGCGCAACGGTGCGAGCATCGTGACCACGTCCAGCGGTGAGCCGATTGACTTCACTGTTGTCACCGGTCGCGCTTCCGCGTCCATCGTTGGCGAGAACGGGAACATTCCTGAGAGTGCGCCGAGCACCATTCAGGTTTCCGTGGGCGCTTACAAGTACGCGTACGCGTCCACCGTGTCCAGTGAGTTCATTGCCGATCAGGCGCTTGACCTTGTCGGCTTCCTTGTCGGTGACGCGGGTCCGGCCATTGGTGACGGCATGGGTCGGCACTTCCTGACCGGTACCGGTACGGGTCAGCCGAAGGGCATTTTCACTTCTGCCCCCGCTGCCACTGCCGGGTTCACTCTGGCTTCTGCGGACGGTGAGGTTGCCGACGCGCTCATTGACCTGAGCTACGAGCTGACTCAGTCCTACCGCCGTGACGCGAAGTACGTTGTGGCCGACAAGACTGCCGCGCTCATGCGGAAGCTCAAGGACGCGAACGGTCAGTACCTGTGGGCTTCCGGTCTCGTGGCCGGCGCTCCGGACACCTTCAACGGCAAGCCGGTCCTGACTGACGACGGTGTCCCGGAGACGAAGGTTCTGTTCGGTGACCTGAGCAAGTACCGCGTCCGTCTCGCCGGTCCGCTCCGCGTTGAGCGCTCCGTTGATTACAAGTTCCTGAACGATCAGGTCGTGTACCGGTTCATTCAGCGCGCTGACGGTCTGCTTGTTGACGAGCGGTCCGCGAAGGTTCTGACCATCGGTGCGGGTGCCTAATCCCGCTTGAAGGGAAGGGGAGTTGCCCACTCTCAAGAGTAGGTTGCTCCCCTTCCCCGTGAGGGGATCACATGGCATACGCCGACATTGCTGAGCTTCGCGCGCTGGACGGCATGGAAGATACCGGCCTGTTCAGTGACTCGCTTCTGTCCGAAGCAATCGACTTCGCGGTTGAAACCGTTGAGGTCTACTGCGGGCAGAAGTGGGACACGGTGGACAACCCGACTCCGGAAATTATCCGGTGGTGCGTGCGCACGATTGCGCGTCAGTACGTCCTTGACACCGTGTCCCGTATCCCTGACCGCGCGCTACAGCTTCAATCCGAATTCGGCAGCATTCAGCTTGCGCAAGCCGGGGGCTCGTTCCGTCCGACTTCACTGCCGGAAGTGAACGCGAAGTTGAACCTTTACCGCGCGCGACTGCCGTTCATTTTCATGTAGGGGGACAGCGTGGCGTTCATGTTTGACACGAAGTCCGCGCTGTTTGACCGGCTCAAGGCTTCGGTTCCGGCCGGAGTCCAGTGCACCTATGCCGAGACCGGTGACAACTCCCGGCGGCAACAGGTGTGGCTAGGCGCGACGACTGACGACGACCTTGCCTCAGCCGGCATGAGAGAAGGCCGGAAGCCCACGAACATCACGGGCTACGTGGAAGTTCACGCGGTAGTGATCTCCCCGGGCAACCCGGTGGACGCTGAGCGTGGCGTGTATGTGCTGCGGGACAGCATCACTGACGCGTGCGCCACGGTGGACAGAACGGCCGTCACGGGGCTCGTGGACCTTCGGCCGGAGTCAGCCTCAGTCGAGACTTCCGAGACGACTGACGGAGCGTTCAGCGCTCTTACGGTCCGCGTCCGCGTTCGTGGTCGCGTCTATCAGTAGAAGGGGGCGCAAGCATGGCGCTTGACGCAAGCATTGGCATTGGGCAGGAGTCCACTTACGGGACGCTGTCCGACACCGTTGAGGGTTACGAAGGCCACGCCGACTCGTGGAAGACGACCCGTGAGTTCATTGAGTCTGTCGGCTTCCGTGCCGGTATGCAGACCAACCGCGCTGACCGCCGGAACATCGTCAACATGGGCGGTGAAGGTGAGATTGAGATTGACGTTCTGGACGCTGGGGCGGGTTCTCTCTTCGCTGCCGCGTTCGACAAGTCCACCGTGACGAGCAACGGGGACGGTACGCGGACATGGGTGTTTGAGACTTCGGCTGACATGCAGTCGCCTTCGTTCTCGGCTCAGATGGTTCGCCCCACCGTGGACGGAACGAAGGTTGCGTATAAGCACCTGGGCTGTGTCGCAACTGAGTGGTCACTGACCGCTGAGACCGAAGAGGCTTCTGTTCTCACGGTCGGCTTTGACTTCCGGGACGTGACCCACTCCAAGCTTCCGGGTGACATTGTCGCGCCCGTGTATCCCGCTGAGGCGTACGCGTACGACTGGACGCGCACGAGTGTTGCCCTGACCCGGGACGGCAGCGCGGTACCGCTCATGGCTACGAAGCTTGAGCTGTCCGGTGACCGTGGCCTGAACGTGGACCGGCGCTTTCTGCGGGGGAACTCCCTCAAGGAGAAGCCTGTTCGCAACGCCATGCCCACGTACGAAGGCAGCCTTGAGGGTGAGTTCTCGGTTGACTCGCTGGGGCTGTACGAAGCCTTCCTTGCGGGTGAGCTGTGCGGGCTCACGGTCAACATGACCGGGCTTGCCCCGAACACTTCGCTCAAGGTGGAAGCGCCGGCCGTTCAGTTCACCGGGGAGTCCCCGGAAGCGTCCGTTGACGAGCTGACCGTTCACAACCTGCCGTTCCGAATCCTTGACCCGGGCAACTCCACTGCCGCAATCAAGGTCACGTACACGGAGCCGGAGCCGGCCACGCCGTAAGGAGTCAGCTCGTGTCCCGTAGCAACTTCACAGTCCAAGTTGACGGTCTCCGTCAGTTTCAGCGGAACGTGCGACAGCTACGGGACAAGGAGCTGAACAAGACGATCCGGGGAGCGAACAAGAAGGCCGGTGAACTTGTCCTTCCCGCTGCTGTGCGTGAGTCCCCGGACGGTCACCGGGACGCTAAGTCGTCCAAGAAGTACCGTCCGGGGAAACTCGACAAGTCCGTTAAGGTCGTCGCTTCTCAGAAGTCGGTGGCCATTAAAGCGGGCTCAGCGTCCCGTGTTCCCTACGCTGCCGCAATTCACTTCGGTTATCGGAAGCGCAATATCCGCCCGAACCGATTCCTTTACCGCGCTATGGCTCGTAAGTCTCAGGCCGTAAGCGCGACGTACGAGCGCCTGATATCTCAGATCGTTCGCGATTACTTGGAGAGTTGATATGCCCGCTCAGAAGCCGAAGCCCGTTGCTGACGACGTTCTGTCTCTCAAGATGGACAGCCTTACCGTTGGCGAGATTTGCGAGATCGAAGAGATCATTGACGGTCCGCTTGACGGTATGGCGAAGGCCGGAACCAAGAAGGGCAAGCTCATCCTTGCCATGGCGTACGTCGTCAAGAAGCGCACGAACCCGGACTTCACCCTTGAGGACGCGAAGAACCTTCGCATTGAGTTCAAGGGCAAGGCGAAGCCGGACCCTACCGTTCCCAACGCGTAGTTGTGTGCGCGCGTCTCGTTGGCCACTTCAAGGGGCTTACGTGGCGTGACGTGCAGTCCCTTGAGCTGAGGGATTTTCGCGCGTTGGTAGATCAGATGAACGACGACCTTGAGGCGCAAGAGCGCGAGTACAACAAGTCTTCGCGCGGGGGACGTGGCCGGTCAGCCGGCGGCAATGGGGAGCGTCGTACTCCCGTCATGACGTAGGGGGTGCGCTGTGGCTGATCCCATCAAGATCACACTCATTGGCGACGCGGAAGAGCTGTCTCAGACGCTTGACGAAGCCGGGCAGGAAGTCAGCAAGTTCGGGGAGGTAGCTTCCGGGCTTGCTCTTGCTGCGGGTGGTGCGATTGCCGCCGGTATCGGCATGGGCATTGCTGAGGCGTTGGAACAGGGTGCGAACAACGACCTTCTTGCCGCTCAGTTGGGCGCGACACCCGCTGAGGCTAAGAAGCTGGGTGAGGCTGCCGGAGCCGTGTACTCGTCCGGTTACGGGGAATCCGTGGCCGACGCGAACGAAGCGCTCAAGAATCTTTGGCAGCAAGGTCTAGTTCCTGCCGGGGCTACCGCTGACGAAATGGCGAACATTTCCAAGCAAGCCATGGATGTTGCGTCGGTCCTGGGTGACGAAGTCGGACCCACGTCTAACGCGGTCGGGCAGATGCTCAAGACCGGTTTGGCGAAGAACGCCACTGAGGCTTTCGACATTCTGACGAAGGGTGCCCAGGAAGGCGCGAACAAGTCGGAAGACCTCTTGGACACGTTCAACGAGTACGGCGTTCAGTTCAAGGGGCTAGGGCTTGACGGCAAGACTGCCATGGGGCTTCTGTCTCAGGGGCTCAAGGGTGGCGCTCGTGACGCTGACCTTGTGGCAGACAGCCTCAAGGAGTTCGGCCTTATCGTCCGCGCGGGTGGCGACGACGTAAACGCGACGTACGCGAAGATTGGTCTGTCCGGCAAGGACATGACGAAGGCCATTGCGGAGGGTGGTCCGGCTGCCGCTAAGGCGCTTGATCAGACGCTTGACGGGCTCCGTAACGTCAAGGACCCTGCCGAACGCTCCGCTCTCGCGGTGAAGCTTTTTGGCACTCAGGCCGAAGACATGCAAGACGCACTTTTCGCGCTTGACCCTTCGAAGGCCGTTGACGACCTGGGCAAGGTTGACGGTGCTGCCAAGAAGGCCGGCGACACCATGCACGACAACGCGGCAACGAAGCTCAAGGCGTTCAGTCGTGGGCTACAGCAAGACCTTGTTGACTTCCTGGGCGGAACGGTCATCCCGGCGGTATCGGCATTTGCCGACAAGCTCAGTTGGGTCGGCACGGCCATTACAACAACCGCGTCTTTCATCTCTCAGCACAGCACGACCTTCGGGATTATCGCCGGAGTGATCACGACCCTGATTCTTCCCGCGCTGATCGCATGGGGCGTACAGCAAGTCATCACAGCGGCAGCGGTGGTTACCGGGTGGGTCACAACGGCAACCGCGTCGGTCACGTCCGCAGCAACTCAGGTGGCAGCGTCGTGGTCAACGATCGGGGGATGGATTGCAGCGGCAGCACGAGCCGTTATAGCGGGTGCCGTGATCGTCGGTCAGTGGGTTCTCATGGGGGCTCAGGCGCTTCTACAGGCTGCCCGCATGGCTGCCGCATGGCTGATCGCTATGGGTCCCATTGGCCTGATCATTGCTGCGATCGTCGCTCTTGCGCTGATCATCTGGCAGAACTGGGACACGATCAAGCAATGGACGCTTGACGCGTTTCAGTGGGTTTGGGATTGGGTCAAGAAAATCTTCGGATGGCTCAAGGATCTCTTCCTGAACTTCACGGGACCGGGCTTGATTATCAAGCATTGGGACAAGATCGTTGGCGCGACGAAGACCGCGTTCACGACCGTCAAGAACTTCGCAAAGAACGCGCTTGACGCTGTGGTGAATTTCGTGACTTCGCTCCCCGGTCGAATCCTGAGCGCGGGCAAGTCCATCCTGAACGCGGGCAAGTCCATCGGTGGTTACGTCATTGACGGAATCAAGAACGGACTCAGCAAGCTGGGCGGGTTCGCGTCTTCGCTCGCTTCCGCTGTCGGTCGCGCTGCAAAGGGTGCGATCAACGGAGTGATTGACCTTCTCAACTGGGCAATCCCGAACAAGCTGGGTTGGGGCAAGCTCAGCATTGATCTGCCGGACAGCCCCATTCCGAAGATTCGCGCCATGGGTGGCCCGGCTTCCGGCATGGTCCGTGTCGGTGAGCGTGGACCCGAAGAGGTTTACCTTCCGAACGGTTCCCGCGTCGTCCCGAACCACAGCCTTTCCAGCGGCAGCGGAGTCACGGTCAACGTGCAGACCAACGCGGACCCGTACGCGATTGGACGTGAAGTCGCATGGGCACTGCGCACGTCGCCGGCATAGGCAAGCCCACTCTCAAGAGTAGGCATAAGAGGGGGATGGAATGGCGGAGCTGAACGACTGGACGTGTGAATACAACGGGCTCGTCATGGGGGAACCCGACTCCGCCGTTTCCATCGTTGCCGTTGACGGGTTGCTGACGCTGCCGGAGATCCGGTCATCTGACTTGACTCTTGTGCAGCGTCACGGCTTGTACGCGGGTGACGACTACATGAACGGCCGAACGGTGACCGTGACCCTTGAGGTCTACGGCAGCACTCGTGAGGAGTTCACTCAGGCGCTCGTGAATCTGCAAGCAGCGTTCATGCCCGGGGACATTGAGAAGCCACTTCGCTTCCGGTTCCCGGGCGTGGCTGCCGATCAGACCGGGTACGTCATGGCGCGTCCACGGAAGCGGAGCGCGCCCCTTGATCTGAACTTCGCAAACATGGTGTGCAACGTCGTCGTTGAGCTGTACGCCACGAGCCCGTACGTGTATGGCGACGCGCCCCGGGAAACGGTGGTTCGGTCGTACGAGCGGGAAGCGGACATGTCCGGGCTCACCTTCCCTGCCGCTGTGCCGTGGCTCGTGAAGGGTTCGGGTGAAGCGCCGGCTGACCCCATTACGTGGCTGACTCAGTTCGGGTCGGTAGCGGCTCGTCCCCAGGTCGTCATTACCGCTGGGGCTTCTCCCACGTTGTGGGACGACTCCACTGGACAGTTCTTCTCTGTCGATTGGGACGGAGACATTGTCATTGACAGCGCCGGAATGACCGTGACGACGACGCAAGGCGACGACATTACGGGGCTCGTGAAGGTGGGTTCTGTGTGGCCGGAGTACGGTCCCGGGCTTCACCGACTGAGGCTGACGAGCCGTGACGAATTCACGTCCGCACGAGCGGTCATTACTTGGGTAGATAGGTGGGTTTAGCATGGCGGGTTTTGCATGGTTTCAGGAAGGCGTTACGTACGGCGGTAACGACCTTGCCAACTTCAACAGCCTGAGCGTGCCGCGTCTCGGCATGACCCACCTGTTCGCGTCCACTTCTGAGTTCCTTCTGAACAGTGATCAGACTGCCCGCACGGTGAGCGTCGGTGCCGGTAACGCACTGATCGGGCTCACTGCGGGTGGTGCAACCTGGGCATGGTCCCCGGGCGCGACCGTGGCTGTCCCGACCGCTTCAAGCGTGAACCCGCGTAGGGACTTGATCGTTGCCCGGCTCACCACGCTTGCCGCTGACGGTACGAACGGCGTGGCTATTGAGATCATCCCGGGCACTCCGGCGGCAACTCCGGTGGCTCCGACTCGTCCCGACAACGCGGTTGCCCTGGGTTGGATTGACGTTCCGAAGTCCATGACCACGTTCACGCTGACCGTGACGCGCTATCAGGGTCAGTACCGGGATCAGGCAGCGTTGGCCGGCCGTTACGCAATCGCTGTCGATTGGGCCGGACAGCTTCCTACCGCGTCCACGGTGAGCGTCGGTGCTCTCGTGTATGACGTGGGCACTAATCAGCGGTGGATTCGGAAGAGTGACGGTACGTGGTTCACGGCGGACCCGGGTCCGTGGAAGTCGTGCGCCATTCAGAACGTACAGGCGAACGACGGAACGAACATCACGGTTACCGGCACGCTGTATCTCCGTGAGTCGTCCAACGGTTGGGAACTGAGCGGACAGCTCAACTTCTCCCCCAGCAAGGACATTGACAAGCTCGTTGTTCCGGCGCTCATGCCTGCCGGTGTCACTCGTCCGACACAGAACACGTACGGCTCAACGGGTCAGTCCTACGGCACTACGAACGGCGGAGTCGGACGTATCGCGCTCATGGCGAACGGCGGTATTGAGTTCGGCGCGGACACGTCGGTTTCCGCTGTGTACATCAACGAGTCGTTCAGTAAGAGCCCGTGGAACACGGCCTGATCGTACCTACTCTCAAGAGTGGGCTAGGGGGACATGATGAGCGCTGCCCGCTATGAAGTCTTGCAGACCGTTGCGAAGACGGGTGAAGTCGTCGCGTCGCTTCCGGTGACCGGGATTCAGTACGGCGAGACGCTGAACTCAGCGGGTAGCGCGTCCATCGGTATGCCCCTCAAGGCTGCCGACCCGGACACGTTGGAACCCGGGAAGAGCGCACTCGTGGTGACGCGGGACGACGAGCCCGTATGGGGCGGAATGCTGTGGTCAGCTACGGCAGACCTTGACGCCGGCACTCTCGCGCTGAACGCGTCGGGTTGGCACTCGTACTACTCCGCTTGCTACCTGGGCGGAGCAACCTTGCAGAACCTTCCCAGCGGCGGGATACGCCTCAAGTGGGCGGGATACAAGGCCAACAAGGATCAGGCGCTTCTCTTGAGCGACTGGATTGAGCGCGCGAACGATGATGGGGGAATCGGAACGGACACGTCCCGGCTCACCACGACCGGCCGGATTCGTTCCCGTGAATGGGGCTTCTCGGAGTTCAAGAACATCGCTGAGGCGATCAACGAGCTTGCCGACGAAGACGGGGGCTTTGACTTCCGGTACGAGACCTATTGGCGCGACAACGGCACGGTCGGCAACCGGATTCTCAAGAACGGAAGGCTCCAAAACGTAATCCCTTCCGCTCTAGTACATAGAGAGAACTGCAACGTCACTCAGGTTGGGTACGACGGTAGCAAGTTGGCCACACGAGCCTTCGCGTTCGGTGCCGACATGGGTACGGGCGTGAAGCCTTACGCCAACGTGAGCAACGACTTTGACGGACCGACGCTCACTCAGGTTGCTACCTACTCCGACTTGAAGGCTACCGCTGACCTAATTCCGAAGGCTGCCGCCATTGGCGCTGTGGGCCGGCAGGTGATCGGCATTCCGACGCTGACCCTGTACCCGGGCGTGTTTGATCCGTCGTCGTTCCTGCCCGGTGCGGTCGGCACTGTTCAGGTGGACAGCGGGTATGTCCGCTTGCTTGAAGAGTTCGTTCTGACTGAGCGACGGGTTGACGTTGACGTGAACGGCACGGAGACCGTTTCCCTTTCCCTTGCTAGTAAGGACGTGTTTACAAGTGGCGATCCAAGCTAATGCGCTGCCCCCGTCGCTCGTTACGGAGCTACAGGAAATGCAGCGACGCATTACGGCGCTTGAGCGGAAGCCGAAGTTGGGCAGCGTGAACGAGCGCCTTCCGTTCGGTTCGTTTCAGTCGCCTTCCCTTGAGGGCACTCAGGGTGCGGAGTTCACTCACGCGCTGGGGGTTATCAACTCAACGGGGCTCAATCAGCCGGTGCTTCTGTTGCTGATCCCGTTTCACCTTCCGCAGAACGGTACGGGTACGGCTCCGCTGGACGTATCCGTAACCGTGTGGCTCCGGGACATGATTACGAACGGGAAGACGAAGGAATTCACGCTTGACAAGACTTCCGACTTCGCTTCCCCGAACAACGGCTTTACGCGGAATCTCGTGTTCTCGTGGCGACACCCTCAGCCGATCGGCTTTGACGACGGTCAGAATTGGAAGGGCTTCGCCATTGAGTACCGCGTGAACAAGCGCGTGACGGTCGGCAGCGACTCACTGACGGTCGGCATGGGCAATCCAATGCTCATCACGGGTGTGCCGGACGGTACGTACGAAGAAGAGGCGGACGACGGTAACCCGCGCATTGACGGTCACCTGACTCCCACGGACGGGGGACCGGTCGAATGGTGAGCGACGTTAGCGGAGCGGCTGAGATCGTCGGGGGTGCCGCACTCTTTCTCATGCTCGTGTACCGGCAGGTGAAGACCGGTGCCCGGGATGCATGGCGCGACGAAGCCGAAGCACAGACAGCACGAGCCGACCGGTTGACCGAAGAGGTCAGCAAGCTCGTGGTGGAAGTCCGCGCACTGCGGGACGAGAACGCTGGACTCCGTCACGAAGTGGCTGAACTCCGCGCCGAGAACCGTGAGCTTCGGACGCACATTGACACGCTGCTGAACAGGGGGACAGATGACACTTCCGATTGAGACCTATCCGCTGCCCCCTAGCATCGCAACCGTCAAGGTGCGCGGTCAGTACCGGGGACCGGACGGCAGGGGACTACAGGGAACGGTTACCTTCACGGGTCCGGGTCTCCTGACGTTCCCTGACGCTGATCTCTTCATTGCCGGTCCGGTGGTCGCGCGCCTTGACGAGTTCGGCGCGTTCACGGTCACCCTTCCCGCTACGGACAACGAAGGCATGAACCCTTCGGATTGGTCGTACACGGTGAAGGAGAACCTGACCGGAGTCACCGGAGCCCGCACCTTCGCTCTCCTTCTCCCGAAGGACACGGCGGAGATTGACCTTGCGGACGTTGCGCCGGCTGACCCCACGACCCCGACTTACGTTCCCGTTCCCGGTCCCCAGGGTGCGAAGGGTGACACGGGCGCTGCGGGTTCCCAGGTGTACACGGGCAGCGCTGCACCGACTTCCGCGTTGGGTGTGGACGGTGACGTTTACACGCAGTACACGGCTTCAACGACGTTGGGCGTGACGAGTACGACGGTCACCATGTGGGCGCGTGCTGCGGGCTCGTGGTCCCAGGTTGGCAGCGGCGTTCGTGGCGCACAGTGGTACGTGAACAACACGGGCACGCCTTCCACGGGTGTCCCGCTGGGTGACATGCTCTTCCGGTCCGACTCCGGCGACGTGTACCAACGTGACGCGGCCGGCTGGACGCTCAAGGGCAATATCAAGGGACCGACCGGAGCCACGGGCGCAACGGGTGCGGCAGGTGCTAACGGTGCCCAGGGTGCCCCCGGAGTCATTCAGTCGGTCAACGGCAAGAGCGCTGCGAGCGTCACGCTGAACGCTGCGGACGTGAGCGCTGTACCGACTTCGGAGAAGGGTGCAGTCAACGGCGTTGCGACGCTGGGCAGTGACGGCAAGGTTCCTTCCGCTCAGCTTCCGGCCACGTCCAACGCGGTCACGAGCGTCAACACGAAGACCGGTGCGGTTGTCCTGACTTCCGCTGACGTGAGCGCGGTACCGACGACCGACAAGGGGGCAGCGAACGGCGTTGCAACGCTGGACGCAAGTACGAAGATTCCCAGCGCTCAGATTCCGTCGCTGACGAGCACATACGTTGCTGTGTCAACTCGTGGTGCTGCAAGCGGAGTTGCCACGCTGGACGCAACGACACGGCTGCCGATCGCTCAGGTTCCTGCCGCTGTCCCTAAGAACTCGTGGACTCCGCAAGCGTTGGGCTTTCAGGCGTGGTCTTGTGACCCGGGCGGAGTGGCGAACCCGGGCGCGAAGTACCTGAGCCCTCAGCGGCTGTACCTGACCGGCTTCAACATCACGGAGCCGACGACGGTAACGAACGTGGTCATGTTCGCTCGTGGCTACGGTGGCGTTGGTACCAACCGCTACATGGCAGGCATTTACAGGGAGGACGGAACGCGCGTTGTCGCGTCCGCCAACATTGCCTTGACCATGGCCGGTCAGGAAGCCGGAGTTCTGCCCGGCATGGCTACGAACCACATTGGCGCTGTGCCCATTCCGATTACGAGCACCACCTTGCAGCCCGGTCGGTATTGGGTGGCGTGGCTCATGACGACCGGCGGAACGGCTGACTTCTCGTTCTACCACGTGCAGAACGAAGCGCCCGTGTCTACCGCGAACTTCTTTATGACGACCACACCGTTCGCGCGTGCGTGGTATTTGGCCGCTCAGTCCACGCTTCCGACGACCGTGAGTCAGACGAACGCGGCTGCACTTGCCGACCACGACATTCCGATTGTGGCGCTTGCCTAACCGCACGCGCCGAATTCGTGAGCCCCTGCCCTGGGAATGGGCGGGGGCTCTTTTCATGGAAGGAAGAGGCTCTTGACGACTGCCGTTGACAAGGTTCTGTCGATAGCGAAGGCCGAAGAGGGATACCGAGAAGGTTTCTCGAACGGCCACTACAACAACAAGAACAAGTTCAGCCCCGAAGTCCCGGGACTTGAGTGGTCCAACTATCAGCCGTGGTGCGCGACTTTCGTGAGCTGGGTTGCGCTCAAGGCCGGCGTGGCTGATCTGTACCCGCGTACCGCGTCGTGTGCAACCGCTGTGTCGTGGTTCAAGAATCAGGGGCGATTCTCGGAGTACCCGGCGGTTGGTGCTCAGATCTTCTTTGGCTCCGGCGGTGGTTCGCACACGGGCATTGTGTACGCCTATGACGCGGACTACGCGTACACCATTGAGGGCAACACGAACGACTCCGGCTCCGCTGAGGGGAACGGCGTGTACCTCAAGAAGCGTGCGCGTCGGGATGCGTACCTGTACGGGTACGGATACCCGAAGTTCGCTGAGGGGATCAAGTCGGCTGACCCCAGGTTTGCGGGTGAAGCTCCGAAGCCGACCGTTCCGGCGAAGCCTTCCACTCCGGCGAAGCCCAAGTACGAGCCCTTCCCGGGTGTGGCGTGGTTCAAGAAGAACCCGAAGAGCCCGATCGTCACGGCCATGGGCAAGCGTCTCGTGGCTGAGGGTTGCTCCGCGTACAAGGACGGTCCGGGTCCCCAGTGGACTGACGCGGACAAGGCTTCGTACGCGAAGTGGCAGCGGAAGAACGGTTACACGGGTGCCGACGCTGACGGTTGGCCCGGTAAGAGCACGTGGGACAAGCTCCGCGTGCCGAACGTCTAGGAGGTAGACGCATGGGTGAGCACAGTAAGGCCGGCGCAGTGTCGGCAGTGGGCGCGGTCTTCGCATGGGTCGGCAAGCACAAGGTGAAGATCCTTGCCTTCGCTGCGGGTGCCGTTGCTGCGGTCACTGCGGTCAAGCCTGACTTCCCGGGTGCCGCTGTCCTGGGGGCTCTTCACGTTCTCTTGGGCGTGTAGGGAATCCCCTTCGCTCTCCTTCCGGTGAGACACACTCCGCCGGAAGGGGAACGATGCGGTACAAGCACGTTGGGTTGATCGGCAAGGCCCGGAGCGGCAAGGACAGCGTGGCTAAGCGGCTCGTGCAGGGTCGTGCGTACACGCGCATTGGCTTTGCTGATCCGCTTAAGGCCATGGCGCTACAGACGAACCCGCTCGTTCAGACGAGCCCGGGTGTTGTGGTCCGGCTTGCTGCCCTGATCAACGATGTTGGTTGGGAGTACGCGAAGGACACGTACCCGGAAGTTCGCCGGCTGTTGCAGTCCATCGGTGAGACGGTACGGCTGCATGACGAAGAGTTCTGGATTCGCCTTGCGCTGCGGAAGGTGGACGCTGCCGACTCGTGGAACCTGCCGGTCGTCATCACGGACGTGCGGTACGAGAACGAAGCTATGGCGCTGCGGCAACGTGGCTTCGTGCTCGTCCGGGTCACGCGCCCGGGTGCCGGAGCTGGGGAGAACGCGGGACACAAGAGTGAAACAGAGCTTGACTACGTGAACCCTGATCTGACGATCGGCAACACGGGCACGCTGGACGATCTAAACAAGATCGTTGACAGCTTGCTTCTCCCCCGGAGCTGACGAGACAGCCCCTCACTGACTGACCTTCGGGTTGGTCGGTGGGGGGCTTTTTCGTGTCCCCGTGTTGCATGTGCCTACTCTTAAGAGTAGTCTCTTCCTTGTCAGAACAACACGGAGGGGGCAGCAATGATCAAGCGCGCGAAGGACGTAACGTACGGGGACGTGATCGTGACTCCGGCACCGGGGCTCATGGTCGCGAAGTGCATTGCGTCGGACATGTACGCCATGACGACCGTGATCAAGAACGGTGACGAGCGCTTCACCTTCGGGGCATACGACGAAGTTGAGACGCTGGACTAGCACACACGGTAAAGCTTTGGTAACACGGTCAGCCTACTCTCAAGAGTAGGTTGGCCGTTCCGATAGAGTGACAGCGCAAGCGAGACAGGGGCACAGCATGACCGCCGTAACCGCACCGACCGGGTACCGCACCTTCTACCTGGGCAAGGGTAAGGTCGTTCACACGGCTCAGGACAGCGACACGGTCACGCTGTGCAAGAAGCCGATCACGACTGTCAAGCTTGCCCACACGCCTTATGTCTCGTGCACTCAGTGCGCGAAGGTTGCGCTTAAGATGATCACTGACGCTCAGTCAGACGACGTGAAGGAAGACACCATGCCCGCGAAGAACGCCAACCCGTCCGACGCAACCAACACTGACGTTGACGGTCTGATCAGCGACATTCACGCGACCGTGGATCAGATCAAGGAACTCGTCCCGGGCTCCGAAGGCGTGACCGGTGCCGCTGACGCTCTCAAGGCTGAGGCGGAAGAGAAGATTCGTCAGCTTCCGACCAACAAGCGGACCGCTCTCCGCAAGGCCGTTGCCGAAGCCCACAAGACTGCCACGACGAAGCCTGAGCCGGCGGACGAGCCCGCTCCTGCCCCCGCGTCCACTGCCATCGTTCGGCAGGCTGAGAACCCGCTTGAGATTGAGGGCATTCCGGATCTCGTCAAGCAGTCCATTAAGGCGTTCAAGGACGGTGTCAAGTACGGGCTCAAGCTCTCCGAAGTCGGTGAGACCGTGGCGCGCACCATGCTTGAGATGCGCCTTCGCATGACCCACACGGCTTCCGGTCTGCCGGACCTGATGAGCATCGAAAAGAAGACGAAGAACAGTGCCGGTCTCGTGTACGACGGTGCTCGTGAGGGTGTCGCGAAGGATGACACGAAGACCAACGACGCACACGACGCGTTGCAGAAGGCCACTCAGAACAAGATGGCTGACATTCTCGTTGGGTGGCTCCGTGACTTCGACTCGTCCCCGAACCCGGACGAAGCCCTTGAGACCGCGCGCCTGTACTTCCCGGACGCGGCAACCATGGTGGAAGAGGCGCGGCAGGCGAAGGAATCCGGCGCCGAGGTTTCGGACGCTGACCTGAGCCTGACCGAAGCGATTTACGCCGTGTACGCCGACGCGAAGATTGAGCTTCCGCGCTATGGCCGTACGGAGATTCAGCGCTTCAACTACCGCGTGAAGCAACTCGACACGGCGCGCGGTGAGCTTGACGCGGCTCGTGACGCACTGGACGAAGACGGTCTTTCCGACGACGACAAGGCGAAGCTGACCGCGAAGGTCAAGGAGCTTGAGGAGAAGACGAAGGGGATCACGGACGAGCTTCCCGCTGAGTGGACGGAGAAGGCCGCGCCGGAGAAGACCCCGAAGCAGCGTGCGACGGAGAAGGTTGCCCGCGCTACGAAGCTGACGGAGAGCGTCACGAAGGCTGTGCGCCGGCTTGAGGGTGCGGAGCGTCAGGAAGTCAGCACGTCGCTCGTCTCCCTGGGGCGGACGCTGATCACGGACGTTACGAAGGACACGAGCAAGCTCAGCGACGACGAGAAGGCGGATCTCAAGTCTCAGCTTGAATCGCTCGTGACCGTCCTTGCGGGTGAGGCTGCCAAGTTGTAACCGTCCGACCACAGACCGTGAGCCCCGGGCTCTTCCACAGCGGAAGGGTTCGGGGCTTCGTTGTGCAGTAGTGCAGATTTGTAGGTATCCCAGGAACAACCATAGAGATCCAATAGAGAGACACAGCGGCAATGCAAACGTGCACTTCTGCACCTGCCGCTGAGAAGCCCTTTCGCTCAAGGACTAGTGCAAACGAATCCCTGAGCCCGGAAGGGGCACAGCACCATGAGCAAGATCCGAACTATCTACCGTGGGGGCAGTCGCTTCTACCTGAACACGGCCACTCCGGACAACGTGTACCCGGGTGTGACGAGCGTGATCGGGATGCTTCCCAAACAGAACTTCTTGGGTCCGTGGAACGCGCGTATGACCGCTGAGCTTGCGGTTGACTCCATTGACTTCGTTCAGCAGATGGCAGCGCGCGACCGGGACGGAGCCGTTGACTATCTCCGGGGCGCGGCTCGTCGGTACACGAAGGTTCGCGCTGACGTGGGCAGCAAGGCGCACGACCTGTTTGAGCGCCTGATTCGCGGTGAGACCGTGTACAGCGTCCACCCGGACCTTGAGCCGTACAAGAAGCACTTCCTTGAGTTCCTGGCAGCCGTGAACCCGGAGCTTGTCCGCGCGGAAGACGTGGCTTGGAGCGACACGCACGAGTACGCCGGCTCTTTCGACGTGGTCATGTACGTGTGGCTTGACGAAGAGGGCAAGCCGACCCCGGACCGCTCCGGCAAGCGTCACCTGATCATGGGCGATTGGAAGACGAGCAAGGCCACGTATCCCGACGTTGCCTTGCAGATGGCTGCATACGCCAACGCGGACTTCATGATTGACCCGGACGGGGTCCGCACTCCCATGCCGGAGTTTGACGGTGCTGCCGTACTGCACATCACTGACGAACAGTGGGCTTTCAAGCCGGTCGTGATTGACGACGAAGTCTTTGCGGAGTTCCTTCGTCTCCGTGGAACCTTCAATTGGGACCGTGACCTGAGCCGGCGCGTTGTCCTCAAGCCGATCGCGTCCAGCAAGAGCAAGCTCGTGACCGGTACTCAGCGGAGGGGCTGACACATGCTCGCTACGCACACGAGCCGAATGCACCCGTACAGCCTTCACATGAAGTCTGACGAAGTCGTTGACCTGATCAACGAGTGTGCCGACGCGGTGAACACAGCGCGAGAGCTGGGCATTGACTTGCCGGAGCTTGCGAAGGTCCACACGAAGCTGAATGCCCTCTTGGGCAGCAAGGAGCAAACCCGCGCGTGACCGGTCCTAACTGTCTTTGCAACCCGCAGAAGTCCGGGCTTTGTGGCTCGTGCGGGGGCTGAGAATCCCCTTCGCTCAAGTCCCCGTGTACCCAACGGAAGGAACCAAGACAATGGCGAAGCGGGTTGACGCGGCTGACGTGGTCGGTCTGATCGGTGCGGTTGCGCTGATCGTGGGTCTCATCCTTCTCGTGCCGTGGCTCGTGATGCTCCTCTTCGGTATCTGGCACAGCGTGCGTCCGGCTGTCCCGGCAATCGGCTTCGGTGAGGCGTGGCTTCTCACCGTGATCGCTGGGCTTCTGACCGCCCGTACGCCCCGTTCCGACAAGTAGCCCCACCGGAAGCCCCTCAGTGCCTTACACGGGCGCTGGGGGGCTTTCCTGCGTTCGGAATCCCCTCCGCTCCGGTAAGAGCATGACCACACACGAGTTCACCGCATGGCCTAAGACTCCGCGCCTGTTCCGTACGGTCGTCGTCACGGAGAAGCTTGACGGGACCAACGCAGCAATCCACATCAGTGAAGTCACGTCGCTCGTGGACGTGTTCACCGCTCCGCCGGAGTCGTACAGCGTCGTCGTTGACGGTACGCGGTACGTCGTCAGCGCACAGTCCCGCTCTCGGATCATCACTCCGGGCAAGGGCAAGGACAACTTCGGCTTTGCCGGTTGGGTGTACGAGAACGCCGAAGGGCTTATTCGTGCGCTGGGCACCGGGCTTCACTTCGGTGAGTGGTGGGGCTCCGGCATTCAGCGCGGGTACGGCCTGACTGACCGTCGCTTCTCCCTGTTCAACACGGACCGACACCGGGACGTGAACGTTCGTCTCGGCAACGCGATCGTTGAGCCGGCCCCGGTGCTCTATCAGGGTGAGTTCAGCGAATACCGGATCAAGGCGGAGCTTCGCGCACTCAAGGCGAACGGCTCCGTGGCTGCCCCCGGCTTCATGAACCCGGAAGGTATCTGTGTATGGCACTCACAGACGCGGCAGGTGTTCAAGGTGACCCTTGACAACAACGACGCGGGGAAGTGGGAGACCGCGTAAGACGAGCCCCCTTGTCTGGCCTTCGCGGTCGGGCAAGGGGGCTTTTGTGCGTCCGGGTCCGGGTGGGAATCCCTTTGGCTCTAGCGCCCATGCAGAGAGCAACGGAACGGCGGAAGGCTGGACGGTCGGCAGACACCTTCGGGTGCGTGGACACGATCGGACCCCTTCCGCCGTTCCCTCAATTCCTAGGGGAATGCATGGCGAACAAGAGCATTTGGGCCAACGACGAAGAGAACAAGCCCAAGGAGCGGAAGACCTACGCCGACGACTCCGTTGGCCGGCTGCACTCCGGTACGACTGAGGTGAACGAACAGGGCAAGACTGTCGGTGTCGCGCTCTCGGAGTGGCGTTTCAGCACCGGTGAGAAGCACGTTGCCGAAGCCGTGGCTCAGCTCTTCGGGGGCACTCCCGTTGAGGACGAAGAGAGCACGTCGGAGAACTTCATTGACGTGTTCACGAGCGCCACGAAGCTTCCCGTCATCCTTGAGGCGGACGGTATCCACTGGGACATGAAGCAGTGGATCAACGGCAAGCTCAAGCACCACTGTGACGGCTTCAACTTCGTCAGCCACAAGGACGAAGAGAAGGTTGGTCGGGAGTGCGGTTGCCCGTCCCTGTTCGCTGAGCGCAAGGCAGCGGCGAAGGATGACGACGGACCCAACCCGTCCATCACGGTCACCTTCAAGCTTGCCGACGACCCGGAGCTTGGAGAGTTCAAGTTCCACACGGGCGCGTGGACGCTGCTTGCCGTTCTGCACGAGTCGGAAGACGCGCTTGCCCGCATCGGTCAGGGTGGCCCGGTCGTCGCTGAGCTTGAGCTTGAGCCGGTTGACTTCGTGATCAAGAAGGGTCCGAAGCGCGGTACTCCGGTCTCGTACATCAAGCCCGTGATCCGCGTCAAGAAGTCGTACAACGACGCGATTGCCGACGAGCGGTGAAGCTTGACGCGTCGGCTCCGTACGACTGGACACGGGCACTCAAGAACGCCGAAGACGAGACCGTTCGGGCTCCGCTGTGGACGTTCCCGCCGGAAGCGCGGGCAGCCGTGATCCATGAGCGACGCGTCCGCTTCGGCGTGTACGACGAGACCGGAGATCCGGAGTATGGGTAAACGCGGCGTGGTCGCTGACTATGCCGGTGAGCCCCTGTACCCGGGTGATCTCGTGAACTACCCCTCACGTCAAGGGAATGGGGTGCGTGCGTCGGACGCGATTGTTCGGCGCACGTACTTCGTCCGCGTTGAGGGGCGCAAGTTCCCCATGCTCAAGGTGCAGCCGACCGGCACAGACAGCCGTTCAGAGAAACCGCGCAAGACACTACGGGCTGAGCACGTAGCGGCAACTCATGTGCGACTTCTGCGGAGCAACGTCACCGGGGAACAGGACGAAGGCAAGTAGCGCGACAAGGGCCGGACGGTACTCACACGGGTGCTGTCCGGCCCTTTGTCGTTCCAACCCACTCTTGAGAGTAGGCAAGCCATGCATACCGGCATGTTCATTGGTCCCGACGCGGCTCCGGCCCTGGGGGACGTACGAGCGCTGAGCCCTGGGGACACCGTGTACCTCAAGGCCGGCGCAACTGACCGGAAGGATTGGGGACGTTACGCCGACGCTCTCACCACTGCTGTCACCCGGGGCGCGTCGGTTGTGTGGTGGGTCGCATGAAGGTGTGTCGGCACTGCGGACGAGCGAAGCCCGCTGAACAGTTCCTTGCCGGGAAGGCGAAGCGTCCGTCAAGCTCGTGCGCCACGTGTCGCCGGAAGAGGGCAGCGGACCACCGGAAGGCGTATTACGCGAAGCTTCCGCCGGACAAGCGCCACGAGCTGACCCACAAGAAGCGCGCGAAGGAGTACGGCGTTGAACACGAGTCGTACAGCCGTACAGAGATCATGCGCCGTTGGGGCTACCGCTGTGCGTACTGCGACAAGCGCGCAACCCACATGGACCACGTCCACCCGCTGAGCAAGGGCGGAGCCGACAAGGCTTCCAACATGCTTCCCGCGTGCGCCGGCTGCAACCTGAGCAAGGGTGCGAAGACGCTTGCGGAGTGGGCGGAGACCTTCGGGCCGGACGTGTAGGAATCCCCTTCGCTCAAGACCGGGCAACCGAGAGAAAGACGGTGGCCCGTGGAATTCAAGGACGTTCTTGCACGCTTCGGTGACGTGACCGAAGAGGCGGACGGGGGGTATCTCGCGAAGTGTCCAGCACACGCGGACTCCCGTCCGTCCCTTCGGATTTGGCGCGGTGACGACAACAAGGTTCGGCTCACCTGCCGCGCGGGATGCGACACCAACAAGGTTCGCATTGCCGTACGGCTCAACTGGAATGACCTTTTCAACGCGACCGGTGACGGTCTCACTGTCCCGAAGGAGAAGCCCGCGCTCGTGGGTACCGCACTGACCGCACAGCTTGCCATGTACGTTGACGCGACCAACGAGCGTTTCCGCTTCGGGGATCAGGACGTTGACTCGCAAGCGCGCCTGTACGTCGGTGACCGCTTCGGTCTGGACGCTGAGACGGCAGCGGAACTCATGCTTGGAGTGGACGACGGACGCGTTCCCGGTCTCGACTACACGGACAGCGAAGGACGAGCCCGCAACTACCGTTCCCGTGGCTTCCGTCAGTTCCCCCGGCTCACGGTCCCGCTCAACGACTTCGCTGGGGTCACCCGTGGCTTGCAGGGGCGAGACCTGAGCGGGCATTGCCCGGGACGGTGGCTGTCGCTGAGCAACCCGGAAGGGCTCCGCTGGGGTCAGTACGGCGTGTTCCGTGGCTCCGGCGGGTACTCCGTCACGATCGTGTCTGAGGGACCCGGAGACGGTCTTACGTCGGTAGCGGTCGGGTACGACGCGGTATGCATCCGTGGCGCGTCCCTTGCCGGAAGCCCTGACCTTCTCGCTGAGCTTGCCGCCGGCCTTGCGGGTTCCCAGGTCATTGCCGCCGGAGACAACGACGAAGCCGGACAGCGTTTCAACCGTGCGCTTGCCGAAGGTCTCAAGCCGTACGGCATTGAGGTTTACGCGCTGCCCATTCCCAACCTGGGGCCGAAGACTGACCTGACGAAGTGGCGCGAGACGACCGGAGACACCTTCCCCGGGCTCATGCACAACGCGGTGAAGTCGGCTCGTCCGGTGGTGGACCGTGCCGTTGCTGAGGCTGCCCAGCGCAAGGCCACGGTGGCAAGGCGGACCGGTGCTGTCACGGTGTCCGACGATCAGGGACGTGACGCGGCTGACATTCTCGCTGATCTCGTGCGCACGTACGGGGAGAGCGACGCTATGAACGCTCACGCTCTCGTTGCGTGGTCTGACGGACGGATCAAGTACGCGCCCGGTCTCGGCTTCCACACGTGGAACGGCGTTACCTGGGAGCGTTCGGAGCACAAGGTTCGTCAGGAGATTCACCGCATGGGCGCTGCACTCGTCCTTGCCGGGAACGCTCAGGAAGCGCGCGGGTTCACCATGACGACGCGCATTGACGCTCTCATGACGGAGCTTCGCAGCGTGCCCAGCGTGTACGTGAACGCGGAAGAGTTCGATGCGGCTCCGCACCTTCTGAGCTTCCGCAACGGCGTGGTTGACCTTCGCACGGGTGAGCTTCGCGACCACGACAAGAACGACATGCTCACGGTCTCGCTGCCCGTTGAGTACGACCCTGACGCGCTGTGCCCCCGCTGGGAACAGTTCCTTACGGAGATTTTCCCGGGGAACGCGGATCTCGTGGGCTACATGCAGCGGCTCACGGGCTACGGGATCACGGGCAACACGTCGGAACAGTGCTTTGCCGTTTTCTGGGGGAAGGGTGCCAACGGCAAGAGCGTCTTCACGGACACCCTGACGAGTGTCTTCGGGAACATCACGAAGACCACTCCGTTCGCCACGTTTGAGGACAAGGGCAGCGGAGGAATCCCGAACGACATTGCCGCACTCAGGGGCAGCCGGCTCGTCATGGCTTCCGAAGGCGAGAGCGGAAAGCCCATGAGCGAAGCCGTGTTGAAGCGCGTCACGGGCAAGGACAAGGTGACCGCGCGATTCCTCCGGCAGGAGTTCTTTACGTTCGCGCCCACGTTCCTGATCATGCTTGCGACGAACCACAAGCCCCGCTTCAAGGGTCAGGACGAAGGGCTTTGGCGACGCGTCAAGCTCGTGCCGTTCACGCGGTACTTTGCGCCCCACGAGCGGGATTACGACCTTGACAAGAAGCTTCTTGCTGAGGCTGCCGGGATCGTGGCATGGGCTGTGCGTGGTGCTGTCGAGTGGTACGCGTCCGGGTTGGGTGACCCGGAGTCCATCACGTCCGCCACGCGCGACTACCGCGCCACGTCCGATGCTCTCGCCGGCTTCTACTCCGAAGACCCCAGCGTTCCCGCTGTGCTCGTGAAGTCTGAGGGTTCCGTGATGCTGGGCGGAGACGCGTTCAACCACTACTTGGATTGGTGCGAAGCGGAGAACCTTCCGCAGAAGGAGCGTTGGACGCGACGAGCGTTCTTTGCCGCCATGGAAGAGCGCGGCGTGTCCCGTAAGCGGGTGGCGAAGGGCAACGCGTTGGTCGGCGTGCGCATGGCCGACGAGCCGGAGAAGGCCACGGGACCGGGAATCTTCGCGACGGACAGCCCCGCCATTGCCAAGTTTCACGGTGAGATGAACGCCATTCAGGCAGCCACGACGGACGCGTTCCGGCAGGCGTAGCCCGGTGGGAATCCCCTCCGCTCTCAGACAGGTACCAACACCCAATGAGAGCGGAGGGGCACACGGTGCCAATCCTTGAGCTATGCGCGGGTTACGGCGGTCTTGGACTTGCCGTTGAAGCGCTCACCGGAGACAAGGTCACGCACGTTGCCGAAGTCCACAAGGCAGCGTGCGAAGTCATGGCGTACCGCTTCCCGGACGCGCCGAACATCGGTGACGTGCGGTACGCCCCGTGGCACGAGTTCACGGGCGAAGTCGACACGATCACAGCGGGCTTCCCGTGCCAGGACATTTCCAATGCAGGAAAGCGTGAGGGGATCAAGGGTGAGCGTTCCGGAATTTGGTTCAACATCGCTGACGCAATACGGATCATTCGACCCCGACACGTGTTCTTGGAGAACGTCGGAGCTATCCGAAATCGGGGGCTCGGATCGGTCCTCACATCGCTTCACGAGATCGGGTATGACGCTGCGTGGACGTGTATACGAGCTTCCGATATCGGAGCCCCGCACATGCGTGACCGGTGGTTCTGCGTTGCCGCTCCTTCCGACACCGACCGTAGCTGACGCGAACCGGGGTCCCGACTTCGCTAAGCGCGACCGGGCGGGGGCAGGTGGGGACGACCTTGTTACCGCCGTGGCTCGTCTCTTCCCGCGTGACCGCGCTGACAAGCTCTTCAAGACACCGACTGCCAACCTGGGCAGCAACGGCAGCGCTCAGCACCCGGACAAGCGCAAGGCCGGTGGGCACGGTCCGACCCTTGAAGACGAAGTTGTCTTCTTGCTGAACGTCACGCCGGAAGACGAGTTGCCCGACGACGGACCGCACTCCCCCGCTGAGTGGTGGGGAGAGTTCGCGCCTGCCGTGTACCGGTGGGAGACGATCCGGCAGACAGCGGCACCGGTCCCGGTCATTCGTGGTCCACGCGGCGGAGTCAAGCTCAGCCCCGAATTTGCGGAATGGCTCATGGGTCTTGAGCCGGGTTGGGTGACCAACGTCCCGGGGCTCACTCACCGCGAGAAGCTTGAGCGGATCGGCAACGGCGTGGTCCCACATCAGGCGTTCGCCGCGTTCCGTGAGTTGAAGGCGAAGTTGGACGCTCACCGCGCGGAGCAGTAAGACACGCAACCGACAAGGGGTCAGCCTACTCTCAAGAGTGGGTTGGCCCCTTTGGCGTTAGGGGACACACCTTGAAAACGTACTTCCATGACGTGGCCGGCGAACACGTCCGGATCAACATTCCGGAGACTGACAACGACCTTCGTGAGTTCATGCAGTGGGCGCGCACTGCCGCTCTCCGTGGACCGATCGCGCTGGACACTGAAACCACCGGGCTTGATATCTACAGCCCGAACTACCGACTCCGGACCGTTCAGTTCGGAGACGAGCACACGGCATGGGTGATCCACTGGGAACGCGGGGGACGCTTCATTGAGGCTGCCCTCTTCGTGCTCCGCATGGCTTCACGCTTCCTGATCCACAACGCGCCGTTCGATTGGCTCGTATTGGACGAGCACGCGGAGTTTGCCCTTGAGATCCTGGCACCGAAGACCGTTGACACGAAGATCAAGGCGACGCTCATTGATCCGCGTGAGCCCCACAAGGGCGGAATCGGGACCGGGCTCAAGCCCCTCAGCGCGTACTACACGGACCCCAGCGCGCCGGACACTGCCGGAGACCTGACCGCCGTGTTCAACGGTCTCGGCTTCACGAAGGCCACGGGTTGGGCCAACATCCCGTTGGACCACCCGACTTACAACTTGTACGCCGGCCTTGACGTGATCTACACGGCGCGTCTTGACCCGATCCTGACCGCTGAGCTTGCTCGTCTCGGCGTGCGTCAGTCGCTCGTGGACTACGAGCACCAAATTGCCCGCATGTGCTCAGTGATGATGCGCGCGGGAATCGTGCTGGACGAAGGCTATGCGTCCACGCTGTCCGTGAAGCTTCACGAAGAAGAGGCGAAGTACAGCGCGGTTGCCGCCCGGTACGGCGTTGAGTCGGTCAACTCCGGTGCCCAGGTGGCGGAAGCCCTTCTTGCCATGGGCGAAGACATGATTCTTCCGGGCAACAGCAAGCCTGAGTTCACGGACGGTGGCGCGTACAAGACGGACAAGGCCGTTCTTCAATTCCTTGCTGACCTTGACCGCGATTGGGAGCGCGTAGGGGGTCGTACGCCTAACCCGTTGGCTGACGCTGTCCTTCGCGCGAAACGTGCCGGTAAGTGGGTCACCGCGTACGCGGACACCTTCCTGAACAACCTTGACGCGAACGGTCGCGTACACCCGAACATACAGACTCTTGCCGCGCGCACGGGTCGTATGAGCATCACGAAGCCCGCGCTTCAAACGCTGCCGTCTTCTGACTACATGATCCGGCGCGCACTCCTTGCTGACCCCGGTCACGTCATGGTGTCCACCGACTTCGCTGCCGTTGAGATGCGCGTTCTTGCCGCTCTCGCCAACGTGAAGCGCATGAAGCAAGCGATCAACGCCGGCGAAGACTTGCACGACTTCACGGCGCGAATCGTGTTCGGTCCGAACTTCACGAAGGCTCACCGCAAGCTGTGCAAGGGAATCGGCTTCGGCAAGGTGTACGGCGGAGGGGCGGAAACGATCGCTCGTCAGACCGGTGCGCCTATCGCTCAGGTACGTGCTGCCATTGCTGCGTACGACCGTGCGTATCCGGAGATCGTCCGCGCGTCCAAGAAGTGGCAGCGGGAAGCTCGTGCAACCGGGCTCGTCACCGTGTCCGTCACGGGTCGTCGCCTGCCGCTTGACCGGGACCGGATGTACGCCGTTGTGAACTATCAGTCACAGTCGGCAGCGCGTGACGTGCTGGGGCAATCCATGCTCAACATGGAAGAGGCCGGCCTTCTCGACTACATGAAGCTTCCGATTCATGACGAAGTCCTTGCGTCGGTCCCCGCGCGGGAAGCCCAGGACTTTGCCCGTGAGTTCGAACGCTGCATGTCGTTCGATTTGTTCGGCGTTCCGATTAGCTCCGAAGCCGAAGTTGGCGGACGGTCGTGGGGCAGCCTGTACATGAAGGATGCGAAGGGCAAGTACCTGCCTGAACTCCTGATCGCTCAGGACGAGTGGTACGCGTCGAACCCTCAAGCGGCGTACGCGAAGGCTGCCTAGAAGTGACCTGAGCCACCTTCCGGTTCTGTTCGACGTTCGATTAGGTCACGGCGCGATCACGATTCACTGCCTACTCTTAAGAGTGGGCTGACGCACCATAAAAGCCCGTTCCTGCGATCCGAAGGTAACCCCCTTGTTATCGGGTGGGGGCAACCGTCATCCCGAAGGATGAGCCCCGGGTTGCGCCTTAGAAACATCACTTTTCAACGTCACAGCGTCATGGTCAGATGTGTGTCCGGTGCCTACTCAGAACGTTGCTTCTGAGTAGGCACTGACATACGTTCATGACGCAACGACGAACGGCCTTGATCAAGCCCCGTCGCGAGATACAGCCCACTGACGGGGCTCAGGCCGTGACACCCATCTTCGCCATTCCGTGGCGAAGCCTTGCCCAAAACAGGCTCTGACCTGGGCAAACGTCCTGACTCCTTCGGTGGGAATCCCCTCCGCTCCATTCCGGAGCGAAGCCACGCCGAAGGAGATTCCCCGTGATTGACCTCACCGCTCAGCAGATTGCCGCCGCTCAGAACAACGACATTGCAGCCGTTACGGCAGTGATCGAAGCGACGGAAGAGCGCGTCACTCAGCTTGCCCGGCGGTACGCGACGACCGGCGGACGCACTGACGCTGACCTGATGGACGACCTTGCCCAGGTGGGTCGGGTGGCCGTGTGGCAGGGTCTCAGCCGCTTCAAAGGCTCGTCCGTGGCGGAGTTCTTCACCTTCATGGACCGGACCGTTTCCGGGATGCTCGCTGACGAACGCAAGGTGCAGACGCGGCAGGGTGTCAGCCGTTCGATTGCCGCTGAGTTTGAGAAGGCGCTCAGCATGGCCGCTGGGGACCCGTACGAAGCTGAGCGGCTGTGCACCCTCACCGAAGTCATGGGCGCGAAGCGTATGACCGCTGAGACCGCGTACGCCGCTCGTATCTCGTGGCAGGGGGCTGAGTACCTTGACGCTCCGGTTGGCGAGAACGAGAACGCCACGGTGGCCGACACCCTGACCACGAACTACGCGATTGCCCGCACTGAGGCGAACGACGAGCTGTCCGACCGTCAGCGCGAGAACAAGCGTCGGGTTCACGAGACCCTTGACCTTCTCCCTTCGGATCAGGAAGCGATCCTTTCCGCTGAGTACGGGATTGGCGACTTCCCTTGCATCGGTGCCGACGACCACCGGGGACTTGCCGAAGTGGCCGGAGTCGCGTACACGGCCGTTGAGAGCGTCAGGGACGAAGCCCGGAAGAACTTCAAGACGCTGTACCTGGGCGGAAGCCCGGAAGCCCCCAAGGGTGAAACGCAGTGCTGCAAGGCGTGCGGCATTGAGAAGGACGTTGAAGAGTTCTACGTCCGGAACAAGGTCACCGGGGCGCGCATGTCTCAGTGCAAGTCGTGCAAGCGCGGAGCCACGAAGCGCTTCCGCAAGGACAACCCGGCGGAGCGTGCCGCTCAGAAGCGTGCTTACAACGCGCGCAAGAAGGCCGCTACCGCGTGAAGCGTCCCCGCTATGCGGTTTGGAACCGTGCGGGCAGGTACGGGCTCGTGGACTCCGTTGCATTGGAGCTACGAGCCCGACCGTGCGACTTGTGCAGCGCTCCCCCGCCGGCCAACGGCAAGGCTCACAGCATTGACCACGACCACGCCACGGGACGCGTACGGGGTGTTCTGTGCCACTCGTGCAATCTCGCGCTAGGCCACTTCAAGGACGATCCGGAGCGCCTTCTACGCGCTGCCCGCTACCTCACCCGTGACACGGATTACCGGCGGGTTGATCGGTAGGAATCCCCTCCGCTCCATTACCGGCAACAGAACGCGAAGCAAGGAGAACCACCGTGGCTACCTACAACCTGCCGACCGGCGGAACCGTTCAGACCTACCGCAGCGCGCGCCCGAACATGGCGATTGAGTTCGTCACCCGGAACGCGGACGGGGACACGATCAGCACCGTTCACAAGGGCGGCAAGGAGTCGCTGTACATGCTCGCTTCCCTCCGCAGCGCTGACGCTCTCGCCTGCCGGATCAAGTCGTCTGTCTGACGCACGGGGCTTCGGCCCTTCGCCCCGGTAGCTCAACGGAAGAGCATCCCAATCCGGAGCCCGCAAGGGTGCACGGGACGACGCGGGTTCGAATCCCGTTCGGGGCACGCACAACCACACCCAACGATCAGGAGAGTGCATCGTGAAGGTTTGGCGGGTTGCTCACGCGACAGTGCGTGACAAGGACTTCCCTTCCGGCCCATACTCGTGCCGAAACGTGCCCCTTGCCGACCGCGAGAAGTTGGCCGGTATGGGTTGGCGACACAGCGACGAGCGGCACCCTTCCCCGCAAGCTGACCCGAACCTGAACACGATCTACGACGACGAAGTCTGTGGCTTCGCTTCGCTGGACGAGCTGAACAATTGGTTTGAGGACTTCGGGGACCGGTTGGCTTCCGCCGGCTTCCACATATGGGAGTACGAAGTTCCTGAGTTCTCGTACCGCGTCGGTCGCTTCGGTCAGGTCGTGTTCAAGAAGGAATCCGCCGTTCTGATCGGTCACGAGCCGTTCAAGGCCGTACAGCTTTCCCTTTGGGCGGACGCATGAGCGTAAGCCCCTCAAGCCCATGGTCACCGAACAACATGAAGGAGACAGCACCCATGCTGAGCGTCACCCGTGAGACGAAGGCCGTACTCAAGACGAAGACCGGTGAGCGCGTCGTTGCGTTCACGAAGGACAGTGAGCCGGGCATTGCGTCTCTCGCCATTCCGGGTGACCGCGCGAAGCTGTCCCCGCGTGAGATGCGTGAGCTTGCCGCATGGCTGAACGAGACGGCAGCCGAACAGGAGAAGGTCACGCGCGAGACCGCGAAGACTTCGCTCACGTTCAACGGCACGCGGTACGAGCGACGCACCATGAGCCCCCAGGAACGCGCGTATCAGGATCTCATTGCGCGCGGCCTTCGTCCGTGACTCCGGAGTTCAAGCCCCCTGTTCTCACATCACGAGCACAGCGGGCAGCCGAAGACCTTGCTGAGCGCGTGGACACGTACCGGGTGGCTGTGCGGTTAATCCGTGAAGCCACCCTTACAAACGACGCGTACCCGGAAGACGTGCTTGCCCTTGCACGCTTCCTTGCCCGGGACACCAACGACACCGACTGACCAACGAGCCGGTCAGCCTACTCTCAAGAGTGGGTTGGCCGGCTCTTCGCTTGAGCGGGAATCCCCTCCGCTCCGGTAAGAGCATGGCGAACGAGAACCCGAATCCGTTCCTGACACTGAGCCCCGCTGCCGTTGACGTGCTGGACGACATGGCAGACCACTGGGCAGACCGGGACCGTCACGGAGAGCTTGTCAACGAGCTGACCTACGGACCCAACAAGCTTGCAGCCTTCTCGGAGCTTCACACGCTGATCAGTGAGGCATGGAAGGCGCGCGTCAACTACCGCAACGTTGAGGAGAGCAACGCATGAACCCGTACGGCAAGGACAAGATGGGTCTCGGTACGAAGGTGGCTGCCGCTGCTTCGGTCGCGCTCGTGGGCGCTCTCATGGTGGCCGGCTGTAGCGCTGACGACGACGACACGCGTTGCGACACGTACACGACGGTTGGGTTCGGTGTCCCGGCTCCGCGTCCGGCTCCGGCTCCGCGTCCCGCTCCTGCCCCCGCTCCGCGTCCGGCTCCGGCTCCGGCTCCGAAGCCCAACCTGAACAAGCCGACCACGCCGAAGAGCCCGCAGCGTTCCGGCGGTACCACTGTGGTCCCGGTGCCCGTCAACCCGGGTCCGACCACTCACACGGTTTGCCACGGAGACGAGCGCGATGATTCCTGAGATCCGAGAGAAGCGCGTTGGGTCTCCGGCTGACCGTGTGGGCGCTGAGCTTGTACGTGAGCCCCGGAGCGGTGAGCTTCGTACGGCTGTGTACGGGACTCAGGTCAACGGCGGAAGTGAGTACACGGGGACGCTCGTCCTTCGTGACCGCGCTCAGCTCAAGACGCTCATTGACGCGCTGCAAGGTGCGTACTACGGGTGGCCCGGAGATGAGCGGTAGGGCTTGTGCCTACTCTTAAGAGTAGGTAGTGTTCCCCTTGTAAGCACGAAAACGCCGAAGGGGAAACACAGTGGACAGCGTGAAGCTCACCAACGCCGAGAGCAACCAGACTGCCGAAGTTGTCCTTAACGGCGAGACGCTGACCGTGCGCGTTCTCCTGAGCAGTGGGGACGAGCTGACCGGCTGGACGTTCGACTACGAAGCGGAAGGCTTCGAACCGGGTTACGCCGCTGACGCTGCCGCTTACGAAGTCGACCGATTCGAGCGGATCGGATACACACAGAACTGACCGCACGAGCACAGAGAAGCCCCCTGGGAGACCGGGGGGCTTTTCCGTTTGGGGAGAATGTGAACGGCACGAGACGACCCGGTTGGGACGCGTACTTTCTCGCTGGGGCACGGTGGGCAGCATCACGAGCCGACTGCACGCGCTCTCAGGTTGGGGCTGTGCTCGTCAACGCGTCCAACGAAGTCCGTGGCACCGGATACAACGGGGCTCCGGCGGGTGTGCCCGGGTGCCTCACAGAAGGCGCGTGCCCACGTGGACAGCTCACGTACGGGGAGTGTGCGGCAAACAGCGACTACAGCAATTGCATTGCCGACCACGCCGAACGCAACGCCATACGCCATGCGCCGGCCAACGAGCTTCCCGGTTCCACGCTGTACGTGACGCGTGAGCCTTGCCCGGCTTGCTGGACGCTGATACGCGCTGCGGGCATTCGTCGCGTCGTCACTCCTGAGCGGGAAGCCTACTCTCAAGAGTAGGAAGTCCCTTCGTCAGTGCCTACTCTCAAGAGTAGTTACGTGGTACGATTCTCTTGTAAGAACGACGGAGCGAAGGGGCAAGAAAATGGCTCAGGTGCGAATCCTCAAGTGCGTCTCATGCGGTGAGAAGTGCAGCGGCAACATGAAGCAAGCGCACATTTTCCGGTGGGTTCGCGCCAACTGAGCCACGAGACCCCAGGGGATCAGCCTACTCTCAAGAGTGGGTTGGTCCCCTTTCTTGTGAAGATCGTTTCACAAACGCACAATGTCTAACGCAGCGTTACTCTCTGGCATATGTCAGACCCGGGGAGTAAGTTGGTACATCCGTTCGCACAGCCGTTCGAACGGGCTCGTGACCACGTGTATCTACACCTGACCGACGAGTGACGTTGAGGGTTGTACGACTTGAGGAGGGGACTCACACAATCCTTACGAATGACGGATTGTGACTGTCTGGAAACGCACTATGGAACTACTCGTTCCGGAGCCTTGGGGGGCACTAGATGCATACTGCACCGTTTACACTCGCACTGACCGTTTGGGTCCCGTCTCGCGCTTCCGGTTCGTGGCTTCCCTGCACGCTTCTCGGCTCGTCCATGACGGAGGAGTTCATCAGGTCGTGCACTGAACTGAAGTCCGTTCTGAGCGCTCAGGGTCGGCTTGTGGCACGCATCCTGAGCGCGCCGGCTGCCCCCAGGTACGACGGTTTCCGGGTGTGGGGTCGTCGCAAGGACAGTGGGCTTCTCGTGTCCGGTGTCGAGTGGCAACGGTCGCGCGAGACCCGTGAGTTGGTCGTGAGCAGCGCCGGAGTGTGGACCACGTGTGAGTACGTGCACGCGACCACAACGACCGAAAAGCTTGTTGCGTAGCTGTTACGGAAGTTCGCGTTCCGCTGTACGTGGCCCATGCAACCATTGGTACACAAGACGTTGAAGACGCAACAAGATCATTTCGGGGACACCGTGAACCACAAGTTCGTTCTGCCCGTCTCTTCTCTCGCTTCCGCTGCTGTGGCCTTCGGTCTCGGCGCGATGATCTTCACAAACGGCAACACTCCTGCCGACACTGCAACCCCCCAACCGACAACGACTGTCACCGCGTCACCGAAGGCCGCTGACAAGCCCGCTGACGCACACGAAACGTCCACAACCGCCACTGAGGCGAAGGCCGGTCAGGCAGCCGCTCAGAAGGCCACTGGGGCAGGCTCAGCGGGACCGTTCAAGGACGCTCAGGGGGACGGCAAGGTTCTGGACGACTTCGGCAAGGCGGTCATGCCCAACGGCGTTGGCGTACACGTCCCGGACGCTCTCCTTCCGTGGCACGAGCCCTACGTTGACGCGACCGAACCCGCTCAGCCGGCGGAAGCCGAAGACGCGAGTGACGACGTGGTGTCTGCCCCCAACGTGGTCACGGACCCCGACAAGCCATGGTTTGACTTGCCGACCGAAGCCCCCGCTGACACCACTCCGGCAACCACGCTGTCCGAAGAGCCTGTTGAGCCTGAGCCGGTCGTGTCCGGTCCCGTGCGCAACGGCGGATTGGTCACCGGTACGCGTCCGGTCTTCAACTCCGTTACAGGCGTAGTGAGTTCGCTCCTGCCGGAGTAGGAATCCCCTCCGCTCCATGACGGGTGACAACACGTCAACACCCGTTAGGAGCAAGGCACATGGGCAAGGGCAAGGCTGACAAGCCGAAGCTGTCTCCCACTGAGAAGACGATCAGAAGAACCCGGTGGACGCTGACCGGTGGTCGGTGGTTCCTGATCACTGGACTCGTCTTCTACAGCCTGATGACGACGACCCCGTTCGTCAGCACGCACAGCGAATGGGAATGGTCCGGCTTCGTCCTGGGCTTGATCGTTGACGCGGCGTTCATCATGGCCTTGAGCGCTGAGAGCACGCTTGCCCGGCACGGCGTGACGAAGCTGGGAGCGTGGCCGGTTGCCTTCCGGTGGATCACGGGACTCAGCAGCGTGTTCCTGAACGTGTGGCTGTCCGTCAGTGAGCGTGACGCGGTCGGCGTGGCCGTTCACCTGATCGCTCCGGCGCTCGTCATGCTGCTTGCCGAAGTCGGCCCGGTCTACATGGCTGCCCTTGCTGACGCGGAGCGCAAGGCGACGAAGGCGGACGCGTTCAAGGAGCTGTACGCGGAGCCCGCTCCGATGCTCCTGCCCATGACCGGCCCTGAGCCGATCGCGGCACGCTTCATGGTGCACAACCCGCCGGAGACCGTCCTTGAGGAGACGGAGCCCGTACAGGAGACCCTTCCTGAGCCTGAGCCGGCGGACGAGCCGGAGCTTGAGCCTGAGCCCGTACGCCTGAGCAACAAGGAAGCCGACGAGATCATTGAGAAGGGTTGGCGACACCGGCTGAGCCCCGAAGAGGTGGGCAAGGCCGCTACCCGTCACCCGGCAACGATCCGACGCAAGTACAAGGAGCTTGACGCTGCCCTGAGCGTCTGAGGCTTCGTCATTGAGCCCCCGTGCTGACTGCCTTCGTGGTAGTCGGTGCGGGGGCTTCTGCGTACCCTCAACACATGAATGATGACGACGACTTCATGTCAGGCATGGGCGGACCGAAGACACGAGAGTTCACGAGCGTGCAAGCAATCCTTGCCAAACTTGAGGGCAAGGCCGCTATGTGGGAACGGGTGTCACGCGACAACAAGGAGCGGTCAGAAGACTTTGAGCGTGCCGCTCAGCACATCAGGAACGGGCACGCGGCGGTGACCGTGGGGCGTACGACATACGTACTCGTTGACGACGAGACAACGACCCGTGACGAAACGGCAGACGAAAGCGTTTCGTAGGCGTAGCCTGAAAAGGCACCACTCCTGACGGATGATCAACTCTCGCCGGAGTGAGGACAACAAAAGATGACCACAACGGACCGCGTGAAGACGCGGGGAAGGTCGCTGTACGGGACAGGGAGTCGTGTACCCCCTGCCCGTCGCCACCCTTCCCCGTTCCCTGAGCGAAAGAGGGTGGCTGACTTGTCGGATGGACCACGAGAGATCGTGTCGTCTCGTGCCCCGGAGATCCGGGCAACGGTATCCCCTGACTGTGACGTGTGCGCTGCACTCGCCAAACAGTGGGACGACAAGCAAGATCGTGACGTGTTGATTGAGATCAACAACCACCCGCACGAAGAACCGAAGCTGTCGCGCGTCAAGACATGGGTGGCCGAAGGGGCTTCGGTCGGATGACAGCCCCCGTGAAGCGCGTGAGAGCGCGCCTGAGCGCCTTACCTGAGCCGGAGCTGATAACGCTCCTTGACGACCCCACCGGCCCGTACGCGAACTCTCCGGTCGGTTGGTGGACGGAGTACGGCGGAGCGCTGGACGTGCGTTCCGGAGTCGCGTACTTCCCGCCCGGTTCTTCGCCCCCGTGCTCCCTGCCCGACTGCAAGCGCCACGGGGGGAGCGACAGTGTTAATGCTTAACCTTCGAACTCCGCGCCGTGGCCTTGCGGACCCTGAAACCTGCCCCGTGTGCCGCTTCCTGCGAAATTGCGTCAGGCACGTGATCTTGTCCGGAAGCCCTTCCGGTGCGCGTCCCGTCGTTCTCGCCATGCACACGCACTTGATCCACGGACACCCGAACGACCCACGGACGATCAGGGAGAGCAGAAGTGACCACGACTGAGCAAGAGCGACCCGTTCGGGTAACCGGCACGATCGGGGACAACGTACTGACCGTTCACGCGCTGACGGACGGCAAGCCGGCGTGTGGGGCAACCGGCAAGGTGGACGAGTGGCAGCGTGCCGTGACGTGCCCGCAGTGCCTCAGCGACGAATGAAGCCACCGGCTTAGCGCCGGTTTCCCTGCCCCGTCCGTGCGTGCATCCCCCGTCGCGCATGGGCGGGGCTTCGTCGTACCCTGGGCTTGCCCCGATCGGCTGTCTGTCCGCAAACACTCTGCCGGTCGGGGTTTTCGCTGGTCAGACAACCTATGTCGTGTAGTCGAAGCGAG
>NZ_JBVHTO010000022.1:0-51616 GCF_055565855.1 Streptomyces sp. NPDC028308 | reverse complement strand
TACGCACTGCGAGTCCTTGGCCAGTCATACGCCGAACACCCCGCCTACCAGCAGGAATGGCGCCCCTAGCCTTTCAAGGAGACAGTCTCTAGCTGAGACACCTGGGCGCACGTTTCGGGGCAGTAGCTCTCATACTTACTCGGCCGTTTCGGCTTCCCGGCCTCAGCGACTGCCCGGCGGAGGAAGGTGACTGTGGAGGACGTGTCCGTACTTGTCGATCTTGACGTGGGCTTCTTCCTGATGTCCTCTGCGAACGTCCATACCGACAAGACGGCATCCACGCGGACTTCCTGTGTGGTTCCCTGGTCTACAGCTGTCCCCTCGGGGAGTCCTTGCTCCGCTCGTGCTTCCTCCGCCGGTTCCAGTCCTGTAGGGCCACCTCGGCGACCAGCCGGGTGCGCCACTCTTGCAGACGCTTCATCTCGTAGTCGCCGAGGTTCTCGTCGACGCCGTAGATCGTCCCCCGTTCGGCTTCGATCTCATCCTCCAGGAGGTCCAGGGCCTCCTGGAGGTCGCCGTTCAGCTCCAGCGCCGTGACCAGGGCCGTGCGTATTGACCGTGCCTCGTCCTTCCGCTGCCAGCCGAAGGTCTGGGACTCGGCATACAGGACTCGCAGCAGGCGTACCCCCTCGACCGCTTCGCCGTTCTCGGCGAGGAACCGGGCCAGGCTCGCCCGCCAGCGGTGGGTGTCGGCGTGGTCGGGGCCCAGCACCCTGGCGGAGTCGTCCGCTCCCGCCCGCGCCTGCGTGACGGCGCCGTCCAGATCACCGACCCCGCGGCGGCGCCCGAGGACGCGGGCCTGGTGAGCCGGCTGTGACCGGCCCGTCCGAAGGGGACGTACGCAGGGGTGGGGTGTGCCTCTCCGGTGGCTGGCCGCGTCTCTGCGGTGATGTCACCGTAGAGCTGGACGGGCCTGGGCCGCTTGACCAAAGGAGACGCAGGACTTGTCATTTGGGGACACCGCACAGCGGACACCTCTCGGTGGCGAGCTGCGTGCGGGAGGTGGCGGACATAGCGGAGAGAGAGCCGCAACCGGACGAGTCGGGTCCTGTCCGGAATCACCGTCGCTCTTGATCGGCTCGCACTCCTATCGAACCCCTGCGATCAGCGGATCCACCCGCCACTACGACAGCACCTCATCACCCGGAGCTGTGGAACCCGGCGCCACTGCGAGACGGCACTTGGGCGAGTGCATCCAAGGCCTCCCCGAGACGCACTTCACGGAGGACCCGCGGAAGATCGATGTCCCGGTGCTCCTCACGCACGGCACCGACGACCCGGTCGTGCCCTACGCGGACGCGGGACCCAAGAGCGCCCAGATCCTGCGGAACGCCACCCTGAATGCCTAGAGGGATACCCGCACGGGATGCTGTCCGTCCACCCCGACGTCCTCAACCCCGTGATCCTCGGCTTCCTTACGACTTAGCCGCCACCTCCGGGCACGTGCGGGTCCCGTGCGTACGGCGCCCGCAATCATCTGCCGGGCCCCCGACCACCTGAAGATCGAAGGAGCCGTCTGCGTAGGATCCTGGAATGGCCCTGCCCTTCAGCGACGTCGACCAGTTCGAGGCGGCAAGGCCGCGCCTCGAAGCCATCGCCTACCGCATGCTCGGCTCGGCGAGTGAGGCACAGGACGTCGTCCAGGAGACTTATCTGCGATGGCAGGCCGCAGATGCCGCCCGCATCGACGTCCCCCATGCCTGGCTGACCAAGGTGCTCACCAACCTCTGTCTCAACCAGCTGACATCGGCCCGCGCCCGCCGTGAGACCTACGTCGGTGCATGGCTGCCGGAGCCGTTGCTCGAAGGCGACCCGATGCTGGGCCCGGAGGAGACGGCCGAGCAGCGGGAGTCGGTGTCGTACGCCGTGATGGTCCTGCTGGAGCGGCTCTCGCCCAAGGAGCGCGCGGTGTACGTCCTCAGGGAGGCGTTCGCGTACTCCCACCGCGAGATCGCCGAGATCCTCGATCTCAGCGTGGACGTGAGCCAGCAGACCTACCATCGCGCCAAGAAGCACGTGGCGCAGGGCAGGGAGCGAGGGCCTCTCGGCGGAACTCCCGGCGCCGTCCCCGGCGAGGAGGGGGCCGGTATCGACACATCGGCCGCGCGCCGGATCGTGGAGGAGTTCCTCGCCGCCGCGACCAGCGGAAGGATCGAGCCCCTGATCGAACTGCTCACTTCGGACGCCATCGCGGTCGGAGACGGCGGCGGGAAGGTGCCGGCCCGGGCCAGTGCCTGGGAGGGCGCACGCGCGGTGGCGAAGTTCCTGCGCGGGATGTTCAAGCCGGCCAAGGCCAAGCGGGACCTGGTCGGCGGTTCCCCCGACCTGTACGCGATCCGCGCCAACGGCGGTCCCGCGCTCGTCGCCGTGGTCGACGGGCGCGTCTTCGGCATCATGTGCCTGGAGCGGACGCCGGAGGGCATCGTCGCGATCCGCAGCCAGGTCAACCCGGACAAGCTGCACCGCGCGACGCAGCGCTGGGCGGCCGGCGGCTTCGGCTCCCCCGTGCTGGCCGAAGCCCTGTGACCCATGTGGCGCACGTCACACCTTGCTCCTGTCAGGAATCGGCGGGCTGTCCGGTTCAAGGGGCGTGACCGCGCCAGGGGGTGCGGGAAACGCGCAGACAGGAGCCAAGACATGCAGCACCGGATCATCGTCCTCGGGGGCGGCTACGCCGGGACGACCGCGGCGGGCCGACTCGCCAAGCGGCTGCGCCGTGAAGACGTCACCATCACTCTCGTCAACGCCGAACCGGACTTCGTGGAACGGGTCCGGATGCACCAGCTGGCCACGGGCCAGGACCTCAAGGCGCGTCCGCTGCGCGAGATGCTCGCCGGCACGGGCGTGGAGCTGAAGGTCGCACGGGCCACCTCCATCGACGTGGACCGCAAGACGGTGGCCCTCGAAGGGGCACAGGGCACGGCGGAACTGCCCTACGACACCCTCGTCCACGCCATCGGCAGCCGCGGTGCCGACCACGGCGTCCCCGGTGTCGCCGAGCATGCGCACCAGATCGCCGGCCGCACCGGCGCGCTTGGCCTGCGCGAGCGCCTGGCCCGCCTGGCCGCGGGTGAGGAGCTCCTCGTCGTGGGCGGCGGTCTGACCGGGCTGGAGTTCGTGACCGAGGTGGCCGAGGCCCGCCCGGACCTTGACACCACACTGGCCACGCGCGCAGAGCTGGGCGACTGGCTCTCCCCCAAGGGCCGCGCCCACCTACGCAGGGTCATCGACGGGCTCGGGATCCGCGTGCTGGAGAACACAGCGGTGACCGCCGTGGAGGCGAACCGGGTCACGACCGAGGACGGCCGGACTCTCCCCGCTGCCGTCACCGTGTGGACCGCGGGCTTCGCCGCCCATCCCATGGCGGCGGCGACCGGCCTCGAACTCGCCGATGACGGCCGCGTCATGGTCGACCGGACGATGCGTTCGGTCTCCCACCCCGACGTGTACGCGATCGGTGACGCCGCTCAGGCAATCGGCGCCGGTGACAGACCACTGCGCATGTCGTGCGCTTCGGGCGTCCCGATGGCCTGGCAGGCCGCCGACGCCATCGCCGCGCGCCTCACCGGCGGCAAGCTGCCGAACGTGTCACTGCGCTATTTCAACCAGTGCATCTCCCTGGGCCGCAGGCAGGGCCTGATCCAGTTCGTCACCGCCGACGACCAGGCGGTGGACCGCGCCCTGACCGGCCGCTTCGCGGCCCGCTACAAGGAGTTGGTCTGCAAGGGCGCCGCCTGGGGCACCAGCCATCCGACGCTGGGCATGCCGGTACGGCGCCGGCGCGCGGTGGCCGGCGGCCTCCCGTCGAAGGAGACAGCACAGGCGGCGTCCTGACGCGCATGCCATCGGCACGGCACGGATGTCACGGACTCCTGCGTGGCATCCGTGCCGGCCGGCCGCTGCGTCGTCGCGCAGTTGTCGCGGTCATGGCCCCTGGGCGCGGGACGCCGGCGACGGCCGGCGCGTTCACTTGTCCGCGGCCGCCGGAGCGTGACGCAGCCAGGTGTAGTCGACGGGCTGGGCGGCATTCCAGTCCTTGGCGAGTACTGGATCCACCGGCACGAACCCGGCACCCAGATAGCACCGGAGGGCCCTGTCGTTGTCCGGGTGCACACGCATGTACACGTCGTCGAATCCCGCTTCGATCGCTCCCGCCAGCAGGCCCCGCACGAGTTCGCGCCCCAGACCTTCACCGCGTCGTGCGGGGTCCACGATGAGCCGGGCCAGTTCCACCTCGTTCTCCTCGGCGTCGAGCCACAGTTCCCCGTAGCCGAGGAGTCTGTCGTCTTCGACGAGCACGTAGGCTCGTACGTCTTCGGCCGTCCGCCACGCGGAAACCGTTTGTTCACGCACCGGGAACTCGCCCCCGCACCACATGACGACTTCTGCCTCGGAGGTCGGCCACCGGGCCACCGAAACGGCGTCGGCGGGGGCAGAACGACGAAGATTCATGAGGTGGATCCATCCTGGCCGGGGCCGACTCGGTCTGGTGGCAGCGGTGGTCGTCTGATCCAGGCACCACGTCGGCGAGACTACGCGGGGCGCTCCGGCCTTCGCCTCCCGATAAGGGCCCGCTGCCCTTCCCCCGGCCGGCGACGTCAGTAGCCGTCAACTCCCCGACACGCCGGCGGCCCACCAGAGGGGCCAGGGCCACAGTCGCCACACACGCCTGGCTCCCCGCAACAGAGGCTGTTGCGGGGAGCCAGGCCGGAGCCGGGCTGTTCACCCAACCCGGCGGCGAACGAGTAACCGCAGCACCTCGCACCCCTTTCGCGCGTCCCCGCGCGAGAGGCAGTCGCCTCTGGCGGGTGCCTTTCCGGAAAGGGCTGCGTGCCTCCGGCAACGGAGTTCATGGAGACGTCGACGGGCAGGATGAAGCAGACGGAGGCATACGTCTTCATGATCCGGTCGATGAGGCGGTGCGGGGGCCGCGCAGCGGTCAGTCGCCTGTGTCTGAAGGCCGGTCAGGCTGCTTCGTACTCCACGACAGCTCGATCTCAAGTTCGATCTTGCCGTCCTCCAGTTCGACCTCGATCTCCGTGCGGAGTTCGTCGGGAATCCGAAGTGTCAGCGTTCCGGGCCCGAGGTCCAGTTCCGCCTGGCCACCGCGCCGGAGTGCGGCTGCCAGGGCGTCGAGCTGATCGGCGGCCTCGACGCGTGACATCGTGCGCTTCTGTTCGAATTCAAGATCCTTCACAGATACCTCACCAGCCGAGGGGAACATGGGATTTCCCTTCCCATCCTGACGCCATTCGTCCTCGTCAGCCCGTCAGAACGGACGGTGCGCGCCTTGGGTGCCCTAGTTCAGCGCCACACCTGTCTCCTCGGTTACGAATCCATGACATTGGGACGTACAACTGGGATCGCCCAACTCGAGTCGTACCAGCTGAACGCGGCCTTCCGCGTACAGAACCGACCGACTCGAAAGGTTCACGTATGTCCCGAGCACACCGCCGAACCCGTACCGCGCTCACCACACCCCTGGCAGCCGCGGTGCTGCTCGCCGGAGGATTCGGCGCCATGGCTCTCACCGGGGGCCCGGCGCTGGCGGCCACCGGGTCCGCGGACACGCAGGACGACTTCAACGGCGACGGATACGCCGACCTGGTCGTATCGGCTCCGGACGCCACGATCTCCAGCAAGGCCAAGGCGGGCTACGTGGCCGTCACGTACGGCTCCGCCAATGGGGTCTCCGCCGCCAACAAGAAGCTCATCAGCCGCTCCACCAGCGGCGTTCCCGGTTCCGCCACCGCGAACCAGCGATTCGGCACCAACTTCACCAAGGGCGACCTGGACGGCGACGGCTTCAGTGACCTGGTGATCTCGGGCGGCAGTCCCGGCTCCGTCATCCTCTGGGGCTCCGCCTCCGGACTCACCGGCGGCACGGCCATACCCCGGTACGGGCAGTCCCCCACGACCGGCGACTTCGACGGCGACGGCAAGACGGACCTCGCCCTGTTCTCCTACCTGTCCGGCGCAGGCGACGACCCGGCGAGCGGCGACGCCACCGTGTGGAAGGGCCCGGTCACCCGCGCCGGACAGCCCACCGCCACCCTGCCGCTGCTGGACAAGGCCGACTGGTGGGGCTACGACGCCAACGACGCGTCCTGCGCCACCAACGGCGGCTGCCAGGAGGACGGCGACTCGATCAGTGGGCCCATCCGCTCCACCCGGACCGGCGACGTCAACGGCGACGGCAAGGACGACATCGTCGCCTGGAAGTACGCGGGCGACGGCCAGTGGGGCAACCGTCTGTTCCTCGGCGGCGGCAGCACGGGCTTCACCAGCGGCTGGGTCCCCGCGGACGGCACGGCGACCGGTACGGGCACCGGCATCGGGGACGTGAACAACGACGGGTTCGACGACGTCGTCGTGGGCAACTACTGGAACGGCGGCAAGGTCCAGATCGCGTTCGGGTCGGCCTCCGGCCTGTCCGAGGAGCGCGTACAGACCTTCGACCAGGACCTGCCCGGCTTCCCCGGCGTGGAGGAGGAGGGCGACGGGATCGGCTCCACGGTCTCGGTGGCGGACGTCAACGGTGACGGCTTCGGCGACATCGCACTCGGCATCCCGGGCGAGGACATCGGCGACATCGACAACGCCGGGGCCGTCGCCCTGGTCCCCGGAAGCGCCTCCGGCGTCACGGGCGCCGGTACGCAGACCTTCCACCAGGACACCGCCGGAGTACCCGGAGTCGCCGAGAAAGACGACCAGTTCGGCACGAGCAGCGCGCTGCTGGACCTCGACGGTGACGGCCACGCCGACCTCGCGGCCGGTTCCGTGGCCGAGAACAGCTGGAACGGCGCGGTCTGGGTGCTGCGCGGCACGGCGACCGGTCTCACGGCCAGGTCGTCCCTGGCGTTCGGCGCCGGCGACCTCTCGGCGCCCGCCACGGGCGCCCGCTTCGGCGCGCTCCTGCGCTGAGCGAGCCGATCGGGCAACGCGGGGTTCGGTGGGGCGGCCTCGCGCGGTCCCACCGGAGCCTCGCCGTTCCCGATGAAGGGTCCCCACTCTCCGCACGCGCGCGGATGGTCCCTAGGCCGGCTGCATCGGGAACGTCCTTGCGGACTGCTCCCCGCACGCGCGGGGAGGGTCCCGCCCGGGTCGTGATCGGGTGCGGCCGGGGACTTCTGCTCCCGCACGCGTCGGGATGGTCCCAACGGCGATGCGCTTCGCCACAAGACGCGCCGCTGCCCGGCCGATACAGCGGCCTCGTCGTACGGCACATCTGCTCCTCGCAGGCGCGCGGCCGGTCCCACAGCCCCGCGCGGGGTGCGGTCCCCGCACGCCCAGCGAGGTGGGGGCTGCATTGGGAAGACCAAAACGACTCAGGCGTGCAGCGACAGAAGCCCGCACTCTGGGCTCAGACGACCGCCCCCGTCTTCCTCCGCGCCTCCAACGGGGTGTACCCGTCATCAACTCCCACCGCGGCGTGGCGGCCCGGTGCCGGTGGTGGTGGCGGGTTGCGGTGTTCCAGGGCGATCGCGATCGGGACGGCGGTGAAGATGGTCGAGGCGATGCCGACCAGGACGCCCGCGATCAGGGCCACGGAGAAGTCCGCCAGCGAGTCGCCGCCCAGTACCGCCAGTGCGGTCAGGATGAACAGGGCTCCCATGCCCGTGTTCACCGTGCGCGGAAGTGTCTGGACCACCGCGTGGTTGGCCGTTTTCTCCAGGTTGCCTCGTGGGTCTCGGCGGCGCGCTTCGCGGACGCGGTCGAAGACGACCACCGCGTCGTTCACGGAGTAGCCGATCACCGTGAGCAGCGCCGCCAGGAAGACGCTGTCCACCGGCCTGCCCAGCCAGGCGAACAGGCCCACCACGAGGAGGACGTCGTGGACCATCGCAGAGACTGCCGCTGCCGCCAGGGTCCAGCGGAACCGCACGCTGAGGTAGATCAGTTGGGCGGCCACCGCGATGCCCAGGGCGAGGAGCGCCTTCTGGCGCAGTTCGCTGCCGAGGCTCGGGCCGATCTGTTCGTCACGCTCCACCGTGACGGTTCCGCCGGACTTCTCCAAAGCCGCCTTGACGCGCTGCTGTTCGTCGTCGGTGAGCTTGTCCGTGCGTACGGTGATGTCGCCGTCGCCGGACTCCTGCACCACCGCGCGCGGGAACCCCGCGTCGGCCACGGCGTTGCGGGCCGTGTCCGCGTCGACGGACCTGCTGGTGCTGTACTCGACGAGGCGGCCGCCGGTGAACTCCACGCCGAAGTCCAGGCCGCGGATGAGGATTCCTGCGACGGCCAGCGCCACCAGGAGTGCGCTCCCGCCGAGCCAGCGGCGACGGTGGCGGACCAGGTTCGGGTTGCGGCCCGACAGCCATGTGCGGACTCGGCCCGTCGAGGCGATGCCCGTCAGACCGGGGCGCTTGCGTACGAAGCTGCGGGCGACGGCGAAGTCCGCGAGCGCGCGGGTGATCACGAGCGCCGTGAGCATCGATGCCAGGACGCCGATGCACAGGGTGACCCCGAAGCCCTTGACCGGGCCCGTGGCGAAGAAGAACAGCAATCCCGCAGCGAGCAGCGTCGTGATGTTCGAGTCGATCACCGCGCTCCATGCCTTGGCGAAGCCGGTCTTCACCGGCTTCGCCAAGTCCTTGGAACGGGCGCCCAGGTACTCCTCCCTGGCCCGTTCGAAGACCAGGACGTTTGCGTCCACCGCCATGCCGATCGCCAGGACGAACCCGGCGAGCCCCGGCAGCGTGAGCGTCGCGCCGAGCGCCACCAGAGCGGCGTACGAGATGAGGCCGTACAGCGCGAGGGCCAAGGCGGCGAGTGCGCCAAGGAGCCGGTAGACGACGGTGATGAACAGTGCGGTCAGGGCGATGCCGATGAGCGCGGCCTTGGTGCTCGCCTCGATCGCGTCGGCGCCGAGCGTCGGTCCGACCGTGCGCTGCTCCACGACGTTCAGGGGCACCGGCAGCGCGCCGCCCTTCACGAGCGCCGCCAGGTCGCGTGCCTCGGCCCGGCCGAAGTCGCCGCTGATCTGAGTGGAGCCGCCGGTGATGCCGGTCCCGCACACCACGTCCGCGTCGACGCCGGGCGCCGAGATGATCTTGTTGTCGAGGGTGATGACGACGCGGCGCTCCGGAGCGCCCTGAGGGGCGCAGGCCGCGTCCGCGGTGATCTTCGCCCAGGTGTCGCCCGCGCCCTTGCGGAAGTCGAGGGAGACCATCCAGCCGTTCAGCGACTGCTGGTCCAGGACCGCCTCGGCGTCCTTGACCCCCTCGCCGGTGAGGGCGGTGGGGCCCAGCTTCAGGTGGTTGCCCGGCTGGTCCGGGTCGGGCAGGGTGCGCGACCCGTCGGCCTCGGGCTTCGCGGAGCCCTTGTCGGCCGTCGCCCCCGTCACCGGGTGGACCGTCAGCTGTGCGGTGCGGCCGATGACCTCGGCGGCCTTGCGTGGGTCCTGCACTCCGGGCAGTTCCACGATGATCCGTTTCTCACCGGAGCGGGCGATGCCGGGTTCGGAGACGCCGAGGGCGTCGACGCGCTGCCTGATGACCTCCAGAGCGCGGTCGGTGGATGCGGCGTCGGCCTTGACGGTGGGTGAGTCCCGGGTCTCCAGGACGATCTGGGTGCCACCGCGCAGATCGAGGCCGAGGCGGGCGGATTGGGTCAGGGCGATGCAGAGGGACAGCGCGACGGCCGCCAGCGCGACGATCGCCCTCCACAAGGGTGGGCGGGACAAATGTGCGCGAGACATGCGTACTCCACGATGAGGGCAGGACGGAGGGACGCGTGACCGGCCCCGCGCGGTGTGCGCCGGGTCGAAAGGGTCAGGCGTAGATGACGGTCTGCGTGCTCATCGGTGGGGCGGGCCGCGCGGGGCGGCGGACTCGGCCGGCCTGTGCGGCGGCGCGAGTGCGGTGGCGGGGCCCGTGTCAGGCCCACCCAGGGCGCGGCTCGGGGCCGTGTCGACGGCCGTACGCGCGGGGCCCGCGGGCTGCGGGCCCGGGATGTGTGCGTCAGGTCGGTGCGTGACCGCGACATGCAGCGCCGGGACGTCGTCCGGTCCTGCCCCTTGTCCGGCGTGCCCCGCCACCATGTGGTGGGCGAGCGGCCGGCCTGCGGGCATGGGCATGCTCTGCGCCCCGGTCACCGGGACGAACAGCGCCAGGACGGTGACGACGAGGGTCAGCGCGGACGCGGCCAAGCGCGCGGAGCGGCTCCGTTGCGGCACGCGTCCCCCATCCCTACGGTGCTCGTCGGGTGCGCACAACGTGGGCCCTCCACCTCAACGTATGGGGTGCCCGGTCCGTTCCGTGTTCCTCGGTTCCCGACGGAGGCAAGGAGAGCTCGTGCCAAGCCGGTCAATCCCGGTGGCAGTTGTCAAGCAGGCCCTAATCCCAGTGGCTGGGATCGTGGACGGCCCGGGTCCACTGGGCCTCGAACTCTTCTGGGCCGATCACGAACGGCACCCAAGCGGGGTCGTAGCGGTCCACCAACGGCGGGTTGAAGGGCCAGTCCTCGGGAGTGCTCCGGTAGGACATTCCGTCCTCGGTCAGCTCGACCTGGCGGAGCCGACGACCGTCGGGGCCGACCTCCATCAGGTAGACCATCGGGTCGTCGTCCTCGTCCCACCGGCGGCTCAGGTACAGCAGGTGCTGGCCGGCCAAGGCTCCGAAGCCCGGCATGCCACGCTGGGTCTCTCGTTCGGCTTTTGATCTTGTGGCGGGTCGAAGCGAATTGACGGAGGCGGCGTGGCAGCGGATAGCGCCCGTTGCCGCAGGTGAACGGGCACGGCCGTCCGTGGCGGGACCACCGTCAGGTGGTCATGGCGTGCTGTGGCGTCTGCGGACCGGGCTCCATGGCGTGACCTGCCTGAGCGATACGGGACGCCGGCAGACGGCTGCCATGGGAATCAGACGGCACTTGGGCCCGCCTGCTCGAACACATCCAGGTCAACGACGAGGCGGTGGGCCACCTGGAGTGGACCGTCTCGGTCGACTCCGTTCGGCGCGTAACGGGGGTCGCCCGCGAACAACGCTCAACCGGGGAGCGCCACGGGCAGTTCGGGATCAGCCGCCACCCGAGCCGGCCGAGGCCGAACCGCCGGAGACCCAGCCGGAGTTGGGTCGCGGCCGATCACGCGTGCTGCGCTCGGTGCGCAGCTCCACCACGACCCCAGCCGGGCCGAGCAGGGCCGTCAGCGCGTCGGCGAGCCGCTGCGGGTCGCCGCCGTCGGGGAACGTGAGCCGCTCCCGGACGCCCTGCAGGACGAGTTCCAGCCCGAGCGTGGAGACGGCCGGCTTGTAGTCCCCCTGGTAGGGCTCCACCACCGTGTGCGTCAGCCGCACCTCGCTCAGGGCCTTGACGGGCAGCCAGTCGTCCGGCGCGGTGGCCCGGACCAACCGCACAGACGCGGGCACCCCGGCCGGCGCGAACTCCACCCGCATGATGTCCCGGGCCCGGGAAAAGACCAGCGCCAGCCAGCCGATCAGGTACTCCAGCCCGGCGATCACCCCCACCACCACGAACACGGTCGACGCCCGCGCCCCGGCCAGCACCATCCAGAAGGCGACGAGCAGGGTCGGCACGCCCAGAGCGAGCGGAGTGAACAGCGCCGGCCCCGCCGAGGCCAGCGCGTTCCACATCCGCCCGGCCGGGCCGATACGCAGGACCAGATCCGTCGAGTCGGGGCCCTGCCTCAGCAAGGGATGGGTGGCCATGCCTCCAGCGTAGGACCGGTCCGCAAGAGCGCCTCGACCGTATCCGGCTGACGGAGCACGGCTTCTGACGGCCCGTAGCCCACAGCCGACGGGCACGGCGTGCTCCCAGGGCTCGAACCACGGGTGGGGCCACCGCACGGCGGCGGCCATCAGCCGGCTCCATCTATGTCTGCGGCGAGGAACTCGGCACCCGTGTCGTCGCCGCAGACATCCGCGCCAAGTGGCACAGTCCCGAAGTCGGCGGCCACCCGCGCCGCTTCGCCCTGCCGGTCTCCGACGAACGCGCCGTGCCGGGTTCCGTCTCGTCATCCATGCCGTCCCTCGGCATTCCCGCCAGGACCGGCCTCCTCGAGGAAGTGCCGCTGGTCGCCCAGGAATCCGTCCGCGAAGAGCGTGCGCGGGGCGAAGACGGCGGTGAGCGTGAATCTGAGGTCCGACCGTTCGACGGACCGCTTCACCAGGGAGTGGGCCGCGTCCGGGTAGTGCCTGACCGTCAGTGCGCCGCCCGCGTCAAGCACCTTCCGGTAGTCGCGTTCCGTCTCGGCGGTGTCCACGTTGACGTCGTGGCCCGCCAGAGTCAGCAGCACCGGCACGCCGCGCAGGGCCCGCAGGTCCCGGGTGGCGTCCGCAGTGTGGTTCCTCGTGATGAAGCGCCACCGACGGGCCGTCATCCCGTCCGCGTCGCCGTGCGTCGCCCGGAGGTACTCCTCGAACGTCGCGTGCCGCTGAAGCAGGCGGCGAACGGTGTCGCTCCGGGCGATCTCGGCCTTGGTGCGGGAGGCGGACGCACCGTCGGCCCGCAGTTCGGCGAGCAGGTTGTAGCGGCCCTGTCGGAGCCAGTTGATCGCGGGCGAGACCGCGATGACGAAACGCACGGACGTCCTGGCGGCGACCTTCGGCAGGACCCAGCCGGCCTGACTGGCGCCCCAGAGCCCGATCCGGTCACCGTCGATGTCCGGGCGGGTGCGCGCCCAGGCGATGGCGGCGGCGGTCTCGTCGGCGCGGTCGTCCATGGACTGGTCGAGCCAGTCGCCGGGCGCGCCCGCGACGCCTGGCTTGTCCCAGGACAGCGAGGCGTACCCGGCCCGGGCGTTCGCTTCCCACAGGGGCCGGTAGCCGCCCTCGTGCGTGGCGTCGAGCGGTCCGTCGCCGTGGACGTACACGACCAGGCCGTGGCGTGCGCGGCCGTCGCGGGGAGTGCTCAGCACGCCGTTGAGGATGTGGTCGCCGTGGCGGATGGAGACCCGCCGCTCGTCCATCGCGTAGGAGTTCTGCCACAGCGCCACGCCCGTGAGGCCGGCTGTCACGACCAGGACCGTGACGAGCGACCACACGGCTGCGCGGAGGCCGCGGCGACGCCGCGGCCCGGTCCCCGAAGTCATGGGAGTGATCACCTCTGGTGGGTTCATGAGGCCAAAAACTATCACTTCTTCTACGATCGTATCCGTTCTGATAGTTTTGCTCCGAGGTCGTGAAGCGAGCGAGGGGAACGGCATGGAAGTGGATGCAGTGGGCGGCGATGCGGGAGTGGTGACGGTCCGGCGGAGCATTCCGGCCGGCGCGGAACGGCGCGCGGCCGAGCTGTACTGGGACGCCTTCGGCCGCAAGCTCGGACCCGCGCTGGGTCCCGCGGACAAGGCGATGCCCTTCCTCGCCGCCCACCTGAACGCCGATCGCGCGATCTGCGCCCTCCTCGACGGACAGCTCGTCGGCCTCGCCGGCTACCAGCTCGGCGGCCGGGGCCTCACCGGCGGGTCGGCCGCCGCCGTGCTGCGCGCGTACGGACACCTGCGGGGGATTCACCGACTGCTGCTCCTCACCCTGTTCGAGCGCCGGCCCGCCCCCGGGCAACTCGTCATGGACGGCATCGCCGTGGACGCACGGACCCGCGGACGAGGGGTCGGCACCCTGCTCCTGGAGGAAGTCGCCGCCGTCGCGGCCGAACAGGACTGCCGCGAGATCAGACTGGACGTCATCGACACCAACCCACGGGCCAGAGCACTGTATGAACGGCGCGGCTTCACGCCCGTGCGCACCGAGCACACGCCCTACCTGCGAAAGTTGCTGGGGTTCGGCGCGGTGACCACGATGCGTCGCACGGTCGGGACGAGAGGAGCGGCACAACTGTGAGCGACGAGACGGACCGCGTGGATGTGCCCACGCGCCTGCTCGTCCACGCATTGATCCGCGAGGACGGCACGGTCGGCGCGGACGAGCTGTACACCGTCGCCGGCACCCTCGGCATGAGCGACCAGCAGGTCCGGCTCTGCGTGAAACGCCTCGTGGCCGAGGGCCGGTTCACCCACGAGGGCCGGGGCCGCAAGGCCCAGCTGCGGGCGACGGCGGACACCACACGCGCCCTCTCCCCCAACCCGGGCTTCCTGCACCACGCCTTCCGGCAGGATGCCGGACTCGCACCGTGGGACGGTGTCTGGCACCTGGCAGCCTTCGCCGTACCCGAGTCGGCGCGCACGGCTCGCGACTCGCTGCGCGAGACGCTCCTCCACCTCGGCGGCGCTCCCCTCCAGGGCGGCCTGTACGTGAGTGCCAACCACTGGGAGCCGTACGTCGAGGAGGCGGCCCACCTCCTCGGCGCCCACGACGCGCTGACCCTCCTCACCACGACGGATCTACGCAGGGGAGACGTCCGCGAGCCCGCCGAGCTCGCCCGCCGTCTGTGGCCCCTGCGGGACATCGCCGAGCGCTACCACCGTCTGAGCCGTGTCGCCCGCCCCCGCCTCGCCCGGCTCACCGAAGGGGCCGGCCTCTCCCCCGCCGCGGTCCTGACGATCGCCGTCGAGCTGGCCGCCGAACTCACCCGTGCCATGGAGCGCGACCCGCTGCTGCCGCCCCAGCTCCTGCCCCGCCCCTGGCCCGGCACCCAGGCCCGCGAGCTGGTGGCCCAGTGCTGGGCGGCGTTGGGCAGACGGGAAGACGACGGGTCACTCCCCGTCCTCTTCCGCAGCTACACCGACATCGCCCGGGAGGCAGTGGAGCGCACCGCGGGCCTGTGATGCCCCGGTTAGCCCCGGCGCACGGGAACCCAGGGCCGCGTGGCCGTCCTATGGGCGGTGACGGGACTCGTCAGGCGCGTGCTTCTTGGGGCCCCCGGCCGGAGGCTGGGTGGAGTGCCGAGCGTGCGCGGAGCTGATGACCGCGCAGCCGAGCGGGCTGCCGGAGATGAGCGGGCGGGGCAAGCTCAGCACGGAGGTGGAGACGTTGTCGATCGACGTCACGCATCATCTGATGGACCACCACCGGCTGCTGCGCGAGCTCGGCGCGGTCGACGCAGCCCACCTGAGGGACCTGGTGCCTGGCCAGAAGGTGCTGGTGGCCGGCGTGCGGGCCTCCACCCAGACGCCGCCGATCCCGTCGGGGAAGCGGGTGATCCTCGTGACGCTGGAAGACGGTTCAGCCTTGGTGGACATCGCGTTCTTCGAGGACTCACACGAGGCGTGCGCCCACACCGTGTTCCACAGCGGGCTCCTGCTCGTGCGGGGAACCGTCGAGGCCCGGGGGCCACGGCGCACCCTGGTGGGGCAGATGGTGTGGGACCTGGACGAGGTGGCCGCCGCCCGCCGCGACCACGGCCCGCAGGCCGCCCTCGACCTCCTCGGCCGCCGCTCCCTCGCACCCACCCCCGCCCAGCCCACTGCCCCGGTCCCGCAGCGCACCCTCACAGACGGCACAGCCGGAACAAAAGTCCACCCGTACGCCGACCTTCAGCCGGCCGGCACCCGCTCGGCGGACCTGCGCCGGCTTGGCCACCGGAGCCAGGGTTCTCCAGGCTGAGCCCTGTCCCACGAGACGTCTGCGCACACTCGACGTCAGGGTTCGCTCTGCCCCTTCTCTGGCGCTTCCGGCGTGCCGGTGAGTGCATTCGTGGGTGGGGAAGATCGGTAGGCCATGCGTCTACTGCGTCAGAAATTTAGCCCTGTGAGCCGACTGGAGAAGTGCCTGGTGGTGCGGTCCGGCCCCGGCCAGGGGCGGGGGCCCGCCGTGGACTTCGGTCCTGCGTCGGGCAGACGAGCCGCCATGCACCGACATCAGGATCCCGAAACGGACGAATGGCGGGCCAACTCGGCTGCCATACGTCGCAGGACAGTACGGTTGGCGCGCCGCATCGTCGCTCGGACGACGGGTGCCAGCAGGCGGTCGGCGACCGGGGCGCGCACCCAGGTGTATGTGAAGGCCACGTGGCTCCCACCGCCACGCAGCGGTTCGATGGTGTAGGTGCCCTGGGCTCGGCGTCGGCCGGCCGCGCTGACGTTTTGCTCCACGATGCAGCGCGGCGGGTCGGTCTTGACGACTTCGATGATGACGCGGGTCTTGATGCCGCCCATTGCGGCTGTGACCTTGGCGCACGCGCCGATGCCACGGTCGGGGCCGCTGTAGCTCCAGTCGATCAGGTAGTGGTTGGTGAATCGCTCGTGGTGAGCTATGACATCGAGGAAGTCATAGACCTGCTCGGGCGTCTGCGGGACGTCGATCGACACGGTGACAGACTTCATGTACCACACGGTACACAGGGCATGTACCGATTGGTACGCTCGCGACGTGGCGAATACGAACGGCTCACATCCCGAAGGCGAGGGGGCGCCAGGCGCGGACGGGGGGCGGCGCGCTCACCTGGTGAACGCGGCCGTCGACCACGTCGCGGAACACGGCCTCACGGACTTGAGCCTCCGTGGCCTGGGTGCCGCGATCGGCGTCAGCCACCGCATGCTGATCCACTATTTCGGCTCCAAGGAAGAGTTGCTCGTCGAAATCGTCCGGACGTCGGAGCAGCGCCAACGAGATCTGTTGTCCCGGCTGCACCTGGAACCCGGCCTTTCACCTGCCGATGCTGCGCGGCTCCTCTGGCAGCAGCTGACGGACCCCCGACTGGCCAATCAGGAGCGGCTCTTCTTCGAAGTCTGTGGCTACGCACTACGGGGGCGACCTGAAGCCGCCCCGGTCCTTGAGGGGCTCGTGAATGACTGGCTGGAGCCACTCGTAGCCGCCGAGGTCGCCGCAGGAGCGGACCCTGGCGTGGCACGGAACCGCGCCAGGCTGGGACTTGCCACTGTCCGTGGTCTGCTACTCGACCTACTCGCCACCGGTGACCGCGTCGGTGTAGACGCGGCGATGGCGGAGTTCCTACGGCTGTACTACGGACCGAAGTGACGGAGTCGCCGATATAGGCGATCCGACAGCATCAACCGCGACCTCGGCCAGCACGGCACCCGAGTGACGCGATCGTCGGAGCGGTGACCGGCCGACTGGACGCCCCCTCCAGTCCGCTTCTCGGCCGCTTCGATACCGAAGGCCGTCTCCGCCACGTCGGCCGTGAGCTCGCTACCAGCGTCGGAGGTCTTCTGCAGCCCCGAACTGGCCGGCATCCCTGGACGGGACGCCGATTCTCGGCAGGCTGGGGCAGCACGCAGACCCTCGATGCCCAGCTCGTCGAGCCGCAGCTTGTCGTTGAGGTAAGCGCCGACACCTCGAAGGTAAGCGCGGCCGCGCGGGACCGGCTGGCGCAGTTGGCGGCCGAGCACGGCACGACCATCCGCAGTCTGGTCGAGGAGCTGGCGCCGAGTACGCCGACGCAGGCCGAATGCGCCGAGCGTGCCGAGCTGGCCCGCGCCGAACTCACCTCCGCCCTCGGCAAGGCACCCAGTCCCGAGGCGGAGGCGAAGGCACGGGCTCGTTTGGAACGCCTGGGCGGGACGGCGTCCAAGCCGTCCACCCCGACCAGTAACCGCCAGCCGCCCAGCAGTAGACCGATCGTCGCGTCGGCCCGGGCCTGGCCAGCCGCTGCCTGAACTCGCTGTCGTCTCGGCCCTGGCTGCCGTTCTGCGTTCACTTCCGGAAATCCCTCAAGCTTTTAGCCAGCACATTCGCCAACGCGGCCGGCTCAGCTGACTCGGTCGGCAGTCGGGGACGGCCGGGGCCGGAGAATCCGTCCGGGAGGGGCCCGGTGCTGGCGGTGCCCGGCCAGTTCCGGGTAAGTCCCGCCCGGGGGTGGCCACATGGCCGACGACAGCGCTGTGGTTCTGGAGATCTGGGCGCGACCAAGACCAGGCGGCGGCTCGCTCGGAGGACGCGACTTGCAGCCTGCAGCGCGCAGCTCGGTCAGACGGGCCTGGTGCAGCGCGCCCAGACCCCGGCTTGGGCGCGCTGCATTGAGGGATCGCTCGGACAGGTCCTAGAAGGTCAGGTTCCAGGCGTCGATTTTGCCGGTGTCGGAGGCGGCGTTGTCGTTCACGCGCAGCTTCCAGGTGCCGTTTGCGACCTCCGACGAGGCGTTCACGGTGTAGGTCTGGGCGATGTTGTCGGCGCTGCCGCCGGCGTGGTTGTGCAGCGTGTAGACGCTGCCGTCCGGCGCCACCAGGTCGACCTTCAGGTCACCGATGTAGGTGTGCTTGATGTCCACACCCACCTTGAGGGTGGCCGGGGCGTTGCCGCTCACGCCGGTGACGGCGATCGGGCTCTCCACGGTCGCGTTGTCGTTGATGGCGAAGTCCGCGAGGTTTTCGAAGTACTTACCGGGCGGCGGGGTGGTCCCTACGGCCTTGAGGGCGTCGACTTGTCCTTCGCCGAAGAACGAGTTGTTGGCCGTCGTGCCCGTGCAGCGGCTGTCCGCGGGGCAGGCGATGTCGTTGGCCTGGGCGGCCAGCTTGGCGCGGATCTGCGCCGGGGTGATGCCCGGGTTGGCGCTGGCGATGAGTGCCGCCACGCCGGCCACGTGCGGGGTGGCCATCGAGGTGCCGCTCTTACTGCCGTAGCCGCCGCCGGGGACGGTGGAGTACACGTTGCTGCCCGGCGCCGCGACGTCGATCACTCCCTGCCCGTAGTTGGAGAACGAGGCCTTGGTGACACCCGTGCCGTTGGCCGCGACCGTGACCACGCCCGGCAGCTCGGTCGGGATGTCGAGGCAGGCGTTGGTGATCGTGCGGGTCACCGGCGTCGAGTCGTTCGGGCTCGCGGAGTCGGTCGTCTTGTGGGCGAGGTCGTAGTTCTCGTTGCCCGCGGCGGCGATCTGGAGCGAGCCCTTGCCCTCGGCGTACTCCTGGGCTCGCTTGACGCCCTCGATGATGGCGGCCTGGTCGACGTTGTCCGGGCAGTTGAACTGCCACGGGTCCGTGTAATAGCTGTTATTGGTGACCTTGAAGCCGTGGTCACCGGCCCAGACGAAGCCGCAGATGGTGTTCTCGGCGAAGAAGAAGGAGTTGCCCGGCTCGGCGACCCGGACCGCGGAGATCTTCACTCCGGGGGCCACGCCGACGACGCCCTTGCCGTTCTTGGCCGCGGCGATGGTGCCCGCTACGTGGGTGCCGTGCGTGTCGACGTCCCGCCATGCGCCGGTACGGGTGTCGGGCTTGCCGTAGGCGCAGGAGACCGAGTCGGCCGCGTTGAAGTTGGGCGCCAGGTCTTGGTGTTGGTCGTCCACACCGGTGTCCAGGATGCCGACCGTGACGGAGGCGGAGCCCGGGTTCGTGGCCCAGGCCTGGTCGGCCTTGATCTGGCTCATGTCGGCCCGGACCGGTTCTCCGGCCGGGGTCGATGCCTGGGTCGGATTGGCCGGGAGCGCCGGGTTGTAGGCGTCGGCCGGGACGTCCGAGGTACGCGTGGCGCCGACCTGCTGCACACCGGCGACGCCGCGCATGGTGGCGGCGAATCCGCTGGACGCCGAGTGGGCGACGATCACGCCGATGGCGTCGAAGTTGGAGAAGACGGTGCCACCGTTGGCCGTGATCGCGGAGCGGACCGCCGAAGTGTCACCCGGGGCGGTGATCACGAGGTAGGCACGCGTGCCGGCCACCCAGGTCGCGCTCTGGGAGGCCGGCACGGCGGCCGGAGCGTGGGCGCCGGCGACCGGCGCGGTGGAGGGGCCGACGGGGAGCGTGCCCGCGAGGGCGCCAGGGGCACCGAACGCGAGGGCAGGGCCGAGCATGGCCGCCAGGACCAGCGTGCGTCTGAGCCGACTGGATATGTGGGGTATCAATGCGTCCTCCGGAGACGGCCCGGCCGTGCGGAGGGCACCGGCGGGGCTGTACGAAACGAGTGGTGGATGCAAGATGTCAGGGGTGTGCTCACGTGCGGAAGTACCTTTCCGTGCAGGGGTGTTATAGAGGGATGGCTGAAAAGAGGCGTACTCCGGGCATCGGAGGGCCGGGGTTCACCGCCGCTCTGGCCATCGAACTGCACGACGCCGCACGTGAGTTCCGCTTCCTGAACGCCGGGCCGGTGCCGGGGGTGCGTCCCGTCGGCGGGACACATCACGGCGCCGCGGGGCCGCCCCGCGGCGCCTGCGCGTCCCCCTTGCATCGGATTGATGAGTGAGTCAATTCACCCACCACCGCGACCAGTTCACCGAGTCGCACCGACAGGCAAAGGGCCGTACGGACTTCGAATTGCCTCCCGTGCTGGGCATTCTCGGTTGGTCACCCCGCCAGCCGGTCGCGCACGCGTCGAGGAGTAGCCGATGATCCCGTTGTCCTTCGCTCAGCGCCGGCTCTGGTTCCTGTACCGGCTGGAGGGGCCGTCGGCGACGTACAACATCCCCTTCGCGCTGCGCCTGGAGGGGGAGTTGGACACGGCGGCCCTGGCCGCCGCCGTGGCGGACGTCGTTGCCCGGCACGAGAGTCTGCGCACCCTGCTCGTGGAGAGTGAGGACGGCGTTCCCGAGCAGCGGATCCTGCCCGCCGAGCAGGCCGCGACGCCGTTCCGAGTGGTCGACGTGGCCGCCGAAGCGGTGGGACAGGCGATGCTCGACGTCGTGCGTGCGGGGTTCGAGCTGGACCGGGACCTGCCTCTGCGGACCGCCGTGTTCCGTGTCTCGCCCCGTGAACACACGGTGCTGTTCGTGTTCCACCACGTCGCGGCGGACGGGGCGTCGATGGCGCCGTTCGTCCGGGATCTGCTGTCAGCCTACGAGGCACGCGGGCACGGCACCGCGCCCGACTGGGCTCCGCTGCCCGTCCAGTACAAGGACTACACCGTGTGGCAGCGGCAGATGCTCGGAGACGAGGACGACCCCGACAGCGTCGCCGCCGAGCAGTTGGAGCACTGGCGCCGCGAACTCGACGGGGTGCCGCAGCCGGTTCAGCTGCCCCTGGATCGCCCACGGACCGGCTCGGGAGGTCACCGCGGCGCCGAGGTCATGTTCGAGCTGGAACCCGAACTGCTGTCCGGGGTAAGGAAGCTGGCCGCGCGGCACGGTGCCACGGCACCGATGGTCGCCCAAGCGGCCCTCGCGGTCCTGCTGCACCATCTCGGCGCGGGCAACGACCTGACCATCGGCAGCCCCATCGAAGGGCGCGCCGACGAACAGCTCGAGGACCTCATCGGGTTCTTCGCCAACACCTGGGTGCTGCGCGTCGACCTCGCCCGCAACCCCACCTTCGGCGAACTGCTGGAACAGGTCCGCGACCGGGCCCTGGCCGCCTACGACAACCAGGACGTCCCCTTCGAGCACCTGGTGGAACTCCTCGACCCCGACCGCACCACCGCCTACCAGCCGCTGTTCCAGGTCATGTTGGCCTGGCAGTTCGTCTGGCCGGAGATCGAGCTGCCGGGCCTGCGGGGCACGCTGGTCTGGCCCGGTACCGAGACGGCGAAGTTCGACCTGTTCCTCAACATCGTCCCCGACGCCTCGGGGCGGGCCTACGGACGTCTGGAGTACGCGACTGCTCTGTTCGACCACACGACGGCCGAGACCCTCGTCGACCGCTATGTGCGGGTGCTGCGGCAGGTGGTCGCACGTCCCGGGACCAGGCTCGGCACGGTGGACGTGCTCACGGGGACCGAGCGGGCAAGGCTGGCCCGGTCGAACGAGACGGCGGCTCCGGTGCCGGCGGCGACGGTCCCGGAACTGGTCGCCGCCCAGGCGGCACGGGCCCCGCAGGCGACCGCCGTGGTGTGCGGGCGGACCTCCTTGTCGTACGGGGAGCTGGAGGTCCGCGCGGGTCGGCTTGCCGCGGTGCTGCGTGAACGGGGTGTGGGGCCGGACGTTTTGGTGGCCGTGGCCCTGCCGCGTTCGGTGGACCTGGTCGTCGCGCTGCTGGCCGTCCTCAAAGCAGGCGGCGCCTACCTGCCGATCGACGCGGCGTTCCCCTCCACTCGCGCCGGCCTTCTGCTGGACACCGGACGCCCGTCCTTGGTGCTCACCCACCACGACACCGCACATATGGTGGCCGGCTGCCAGCCTCCGCTGGTGCACCTCGACGACCTGGACCTGGACCTGGACGGCCCCGTCGTCGACGCCGCGACGGCCGGGATCGGCCCCGACCATCTGGCGTACGTGATGTTCACGTCCGGATCGACAGGGACCCCCAAGGGCGTCGCCGTCACCCACGCCGGTGTCGTCAACGGCGTACGGGACCTGGCCCGGCGCCTGCGGGTCGAGGCCGGTTCGCGGGTCCTCGCGGCGACCTCGGTGAACTTCGACGTCAGCGTCTTCGAGATCTTCACCGCGCTGACGGCCGGAGCGAGCGTCGAGATCGTCCGCGACCTCCTCGAACTCGCCGAGCGCAACGCTTGGTCGGGCACCACCATAAGCGCCGTACCGGGGCTGGTGTCCGCGCTCCTCGACCAGCTCACCGCCGACGGCTCCAGCGGCCTCCACCTGGACGTGGACACCGTCGTGCTGGCCGGTGAGGAGCTCTCCGGCGACCTCGCCCGCAGGGTGCACCAGACGCTGCCGGGCACCCGGGTCGTCAACGCCTACGGCCAGACGGAGAGCTTCTACGCCTCCGCGTTCACCGTCCCGCGGGAGTGGACCGGGTCCGGTGCGGTACCGGTAGGGACCCCGCTGGCCAACATGCGGGCCCACGTCCTCGGGCCGGAACTCGCCCCGGTCGCCCCGGGCGTGACCGGTGAGCTGTACGTGGCGGGCCCGGTCGCCCGCGGCTACCACCGAAACGCCGCCGCCACCGCCGAGCGCTTCGTCGCCTGCCCGTTCGGCCCGCCGGGTACGCGCATGTACCGTACCGGCGACCTGGCCCGGTGGGACGCCGAGGGCCGGCTGACGTATGCCGGACGCGCCGACGACCAGGTCAAGGTCAACGGCATCCGCGTCGAGCCCACCGAGATCGAGACCGTCCTGGCCCGGCACCCCGCCGTCAGCCGGGCCGCCGTCACGGTGTGCGAGGACCCCTCCGGGAGCAGACGGCTCGTCGGTTACGTGGTGGCGGTGGACGGCGGTGCCGGCGACGGTGACTTCGCCCTGGACGCCGGTGTCTCGGTGGCCGACCTGCGGCGGTTCGCGGCCAGGCGGCTGCCCGACTACATGGTGCCCGCCCACCTGCTGGTCCTCGACCGGTTGCCCCTGACCCCGAGCGGGAAGCTGGACCGGGCCGCGCTGCCGGAGCCGCAGTTCGCGGGCGCCGAGTACCGGGCGCCGCGCGGCGAGGCGGAGCGGGTGCTGGCCGAGGTGTACGCCGATGTGCTGGGCGCCGGGCCCGGGCAGATCGGGGTCGACGACGACTTCTTCGCCGGTGGCGGCGACAGCATCCGTTCCATCCAGGTGGTGGCACGGGCCAAGGCGCGCGGTGTCGTCGTCACCACCCGGGAGATCTTCGAGCACCGCACGGTCGCCCGGCTCGCGGAACTGGCCGAGAGCCGGACCGGACAGGAGCCGGTGGCGCCGGCCGAGTTGGAGGGCGGGGGTGTCGGCTGGGCGCCGCTGCCGCCCACCGCCGCGCACGTGCTCGCGCTGGGAGGCGGCATCGGCCGGTTCTGCATGTCCGCGCTGCTGACCCTGCCCGAGGACACCGACCGCGCGGAACTGGTCGCCACCCTGCAGTCCGTACTGGACCGGCACGACGTACTGCGCTCCCGGCTCGACCGCGAGCGGCCGGGCCTGTGGATGGAGGCGGCCGGTCACGTCGACGCAGCCGCGCTGTTGCGCGAGGTCCCCTGGTACGCGGCCGACGCGCAGACCGAACTGGACGAGGCCGCCGACCGCCTCAACCCGGACGCGGGTGTGATGGCCCAGTTCGTGCGGCTGATGACCGACGACGGTTCGGACCGGCTGCTGATCGTGCTGCACCACCTGGTCGTCGACGGCGTCTCGTGGCGGATCCTGCTCCCGGACCTGGTGGCCGCCTGGCAGCAGGTCCGATCGGGCACTGCCACGCGACCGGCGGAGACCGGCACTTCGCTGCGCCGATGGACCCATGCCCTGGCTGAGGAAGCCGTCCGCCCCGAAAGGATCGCTGAACTACCCCTGTGGCAAGGCATCCTGGGCGGCGATGAACCGGTAGTAGGGGCCCGGGAGTTGGACGGCGTACGTGATGTCGCCGCCACCGTGGACACGGTACGCGTCGGCGTCCCGGCCGACGTCACCAAGATCCTGCTCGACACCCTGCCCAAGGTCTTCCGCGCCGGCGCCGACGACGGCCTGCTGACCGGCCTCGCCCTGGCGCTCGCGAGCTGGCGCCGGACCCGCGGCGTGTCCGGGCCACAGGCGACGTCGGCCCTGGTCCGACTTGAGGGCCACGGCCGCGAGGAACACCTCGTGCCGGGCGCGGACCTGTCCGGCACGCTCGGCTGGTTCACCGCCATGTACCCGGTCCGCCTGGACGTGACCGGCATCGACCTGGCGGACGCGTTCGAAGGCGGCCAGGCGGCCGGCCGCGCGGTCAAGGCCGTCAAGGAACAACTCCGCGCGGTACCGGACTCCGGCCTCGGCTACGGCCTGCTCGCCCATCTCAACCCCGACACCGCCGCCGCACTGGCCGGGGCGCGCCGCCCGCAGATCGGCTTCAACTACCTGGGCAGGACCTCCGGTACGGACATCCCCGAGGAACTCCGCGGCCTGGGCTGGGCGCCGGAAACCACGCGCGCCGACCTGATCGCGGCTCCCGACCCGGACATGGAGGTGCTGTCGGCGCTGGAGATCAACGCGGTCGCCGCCGACACCGGGAACGGCGAGGAACTGACCGCCTACTTCGGCTTTCCCACCGGCGTCCTGTCCCGCGAGGAGGTCGGCGAACTGGCCGGTCTGTGGGTCCGGGCGCTGACGGCGCTGGCCCGGCACACCACCACAACCGACGCCGGCGGACTGACCCCCGGCGACGCGCCCCTGGTCACCGTGACCCAACAGGAGATCGACGCCTGGGAGGCCCGCTTCGGCAGGCTCGCCGAGGTATGGCCGGCCACCCCCGCACAGTCAGGACTGCTGTTCCACGCGATGCTCGCCGGCTCCTCCTTCGACGCCTACCACATGCAACTCGTGTTCCATCTGTCCGGCGAGGTCGACGCGGAACGGATGCGCCGAGCCGGACAGGCGCTCCTGGACCGCCACCCCGCCCTGCGCGCAGCGTTCGTCGACCGGGCGGACGGCGATCTCGTCCAGGTGATACCGGAATCGGTGACGCTGCCGTGGCGGCACCTCGACCTGACCGCAGCCGAAGAGCCGCAGCGCACCGCGGAGTTCGAGCGGTTCCTCGACCAGGACCGGACCACCTACTTCGACGCGGACACTCCGCCGCTCATCCGGCTGGCCCTGGCCACCCTCGAACCCGACCGGACCGAACTCGTCCTGACCGCCCATCACGTCCTGTTCGACGGCTGGTCCACACCGCTGCTGATGCGCGACCTGCTCCTGCTCTACGCCGCCGACGGCGACCCGACCGCGCTCACCCCCGCGCGCGACTACGGCGACTTCCTCACCTGGCTCACGCAGCACGACCACGAGGAGTCCGCGCGCGTCTGGGCGGCCGAACTCGACGGTGTCCAGGAGCCCACCCTGCTCGTGCCGCACGCGGGAACGCGGCACGATTCCGCGGGCATCGGCGCCATCGAGGTCGTGTTCGAGGGTAAGCAGGGCCTGTCCCGACGGGCCGCGGAGCTGGGCGTCACCCTCAACACCCTCGTTCAGGGCGCCTGGGCCGTGCTCCTCGCCCGTCTCACTGGGCGGTCGGACATCGTCTTCGGCGCCACCGTGTCCGGGCGCCCGGCCGCGGTGAAGGACGTCGACAGCATGGTCGGGCTGTTCATCAACACCATCCCCGTCAGGGTGCGTTGTGAGCGGCAGACCACCTTCGCCGACCTGCTCACCGACCTGCTGCACCGGCAGGCGGCCCTGCTCGAGCATCACCAGCACAGCCTCGCGGAGATCCAGCAAGCCACCGGGCTGACGACGCTGTTCGACACGATGGTCGTGTTCGAGTCGTACCCCATCGACCGGGACGCCATCGGCGAGGCCAACTCCGCGGCCGGTGTGGCCATCACCGGGCTGCGCCCGTTCGCGGGCTCGCACTACCCGGTCATCCTGGCCGCCGCGGCCGATCCCCAGCTTCAGCTGGTCCTGCAATACCAGAAGGACCTGCTGGACCAGGAGTCCGCGGCCGACATCGTCGCGCGGTTCGTACGGGTCCTGGAACAGGTCGCCGCCGCGCCCGAGACCCCGATCGGCGCCATCGACGTGCTCGGCGAGGACGAACACGACCGCCTGGTACGGCAGATCAACGACACGGCCCGCCCGGTCGCCGCGACCACCCTTCCCGGCGCCTTCGAGGCCCAGGTCATCCGCACCCCGGACCGCGTCGCGGTGATCGCCGAGCAAGAGGCGATGACGTACGCCGAGTTGAACCGGCGTGCCAACTGCCTCGCGCACTGGCTGATCGACCAGGGCGCGGGACCCGAGCAACTCGTCGCGGTCAAGATTCCCCGTTCGGTGGACCTGCTCGTCGCGGTGTACGGCGTGGTCAAGGCCGGCGCCGCCTACGTACCGCTGGACACCGAACTGCCCGCAGACCGCGTACGCCACATCCTGGCCGTCGCCGACCCCCTGCTCCTGCTCGACGGGACGCTGCCGGACGTGTCGGGGTATCCGGACACCGACCCGGAGCGCACCTTGTCCCCCGACAACACGGCCTACGTCATCTTCACCTCCGGCTCCACCGGCGGCCCCAAGGGCGTCCCCGTAGCGCACCGCTCGATCACCAACCGGATCGCGTGGGGCCTGGAGCACTTCCAGGTCACCGTCGAGGACCGGATGCTGATGAGCACCTCGGCCAGCTTCGACGCCTCGGTGCCCGAGATGTTCTCCAACCTCCAGACGGGCGCCTCGATCGTCGTGGCCGGGGCCGAGGGCCGCCGCGACCCCGCCTACCTCGCCCGCCTCATCCGGCGCGAACAGGTCACCGGCGCGTTCTTCGTGCCCTCCCTGCTCTCCGCGTTCGTCACCGAACCGGCGGCCACGAACTGCACCAGCCTGCGCTGGATCGAAGTCGCAGCCGAGGCCTTCCCCGCAGCTCTGGCCAACCGCTTCACCGAACTGCTCCCCACCTGCTCCGCCCACAACCTCTACGGGCCCACCGAGGCCACTGTCGAGGTCACCGGCTGGCAGCACGTCCCCGGCGCCGACCGCGTCCCGATCGGCACCCCGATCTGGAACAACCAGGTCTACGTCCTCGACGCATCTCTGCGCCCGGTCGCCCCCGGGGTGGCCGGCGAGCTCTACCTGGCCGGCACCTGCCTGGCCCGCGGCTACCTCGGCCAGAGCGCCCTGACCTCCGAACGCTTCGTGGCCTGCCCCTTCGGCCCGGCCGGCACGCGCATGTACCGCACCGGTGACCTGGTGAAGTGGAACAAGGACGGGCAGGTCGAATACCTCGGCCGCACCGACTCCCAGGTCAAGGTCCGCGGCTTCCGCATCGAACTCGGCGAGATCGAGCACGTGCTGAGCGGCCACCCCTCGGTCGCGCAGGCCGCCGTCGTGGTCCGCGAGGACCAGAAGGGCGACCAGCGCCTGGTCGCCTACATCGAACCCGACCCCGACGCCGCCGTCACCGACACCACCGCCCAGATCGAGGAATGGCGCCACGTCTATGACGACACGTACACCGTCTCGGCCCAAGGAACGTTCGGCGAGGACTTCCAGGGCTGGAACTCCAGCTACACCGGTGAACCGATTCCGCTCCAGGAAATGGAGGAATGGCGCGACGCGGCGGTGGCGCGCGTACTGCGGTTCGCGCCGCGCCGGGTGCTGGAGATCGGCGTGGGATCCGGCCTGCTGCTGGCCAAGATAGTCGGCGAGGTCGAGGAATACTGGGGTACCGACATTTCGCCGACGGTCGTCGACCGGGTCCGGGCCCAGGCCGACGAGGCCGGTCTCGGCGACCGGGTCCGGCTCAGCGCCCAGGCGGCCGACGACCTCTCCGGGCTGCCCCGGGGCGCCTTCGACACCGTGATCGTCAACTCGGTGGCGCAGTACTTCCCGAGCGCCGAGTACCTGGACCGGGTGCTGCGCCAGGCCATGCGACTCCTCACCGACGACGGGCGGTTGATCGTCGGCGACGTCCGCAACGCCACCACCCTGCGAATGCTGACCACCGCCGTGCAGCGCGCGGCACACCCGTACGCGCCCTCGAGCGAGGTGCGGACCCTGGTGGAGCAGGCACTGCTCGCCGAGCGGGAGCTGGTGGTCGCTCCGGAGTGGTTCGCCGACTGGGCGCGTGAGCATGGCGGCAGCGTGGACATCCGGCTGAAGGCGGGGCAGGCGCACAACGAACTGACCCGGCACCGCTACGAGGTCGTAATGCACAAGGCGCCGACCGATGTCCTCGACGTTTCAGGCGTGCCCGCGGTGGCGTGGGGCGGGGAAGTCGCCAATCTGGCCGGCCTCGGTGACTGCGTCGAGCGGGCGGCCGGTGGCCCGGTGCGAGTGACCGGGATCCCCAACGCACGGCTGACCGAGGAGGCCGCGGCGGCGACCGCCACCGCCGGCCGAGGCACAGACACCGGTGCGACCGCCACCGTGGGCCGAGGCACGGCCGCCCCCGTGACCCCCGCCGGTGGCGGAGGCACCGTCGCGTCCTCCGGGCTGCCACTCGATCCGGAGGACGTCGCCGACTGGGCGCGGCGGCAGGGTCTGGACGCCGTCCTCACCTGGTCGGGCGAGACCGTCCACGCCTTCGACGCGATCCTCCTGCCCGAGCGGAAGGACGGGCTGAAGACCCTCTCCGGGGGGTTCGTTCCCCGTGCTGGTGCCGACCGGATCCGGGTGAACGCCCCGGCGCTCGCGAAGGCGATCGGCCCTCTGCTGGCGGAACTGCCCGCATACCTGCGTGAACGCCTTCCCGACTACATGGTCCCGGCAGCCTTCGTACCGCTCTCGCGGCTCCCGCTGAACCCGGCCGGAAAGATCGATCGACGAGCACTGCCCGCGCGGCACACGACCGTCGTGAGCGGTCGTGGGCCGCGCACGCCTCATGAAGAGAAGCTGTGCGCTCTCTTCAGCGAATTGCTCAGTCTGGAGAGGGTCGGCATCGACGACGACTTCTTCGCGCTCGGGGGGCACTCGCTGCTCGCCACCAGGCTGATCAATCGCGCCCGCGCCGACATGGGGATCGAGATACCGATCCGCAAGATCTTCGACCTGCCCACAGTCGCCGCGTTCGCCGAATGGTCCAGCAAGGCGGCCGCACCCCGCCGCCTCCGGTTCGAGCCGCGCGATCACACGGGGGAGAGCGCCGCGACTCCGCTGTCCTTCGCGCAGCGCCGCATGTGGATCCTGCACCAGCTGGATCGTGGCACGGCGACCTACACCATCTCCCCGACGTTCCGGCTGACCGGGACACTGGACGAGGCCGCACTCGGCGCCGCGATCGGTGACGTCGTCGCCCGGCACGAGATCCTGCGCACCACCTATGTGACCGACGCCGACGGTGAGCCTGAGCCGAGAATCCTGACGGCGGAACAGGCGCCAGTGCGGGTGCCGGTGATCGACGTGGCGCCCGAGGACGAGTCCCGGGCGATCGAGGAAGCCGCCGCTCACTGGTTCGACCTAGCGGCAGAAATACCCTTGCGGGCAACTCTGTTGCGCCGCTCCGCCCAGGAGCACGTCCTTATCCTGGTCATCCACCACATCGCCACGGACGGCAGTTCGGGGGCACCGCTTGCTCGCGATCTGGCCGAGGCCTATGCCGCGCGCCTGGACGGACGGGCCCCGGAGTGGCAGCCGTTGAGGGCGCAGTACAGGGACTACGCCCTGTGGCAGCGCGAGTTGCTCGGCGACGTGGCGGACCAGGGGAGCCTGGCCGCGGCGCAGAGCGAGTACTGGCGCAAGGAGCTGGACGGCGTACCGGAGCCGCTGAACCTGCCGCTCGACCGACCCAGGCCCGCGGTACGTAGCTCCGAGGGTGACATGGTCGCTGTCCTGGTGGGGCCCGAGTCCGCGAGCCGGCTGCGGAAACTGGCCGACGCACGCGGGGTGACCCTGTCGATGGTCCTCCAGGCCGCGCTGGGCGTGCTGCTCGGCCGACTGGGTGGCGGCGAGGACGTGCCGATCGGCAACCCGATAGCCGGCCGCACCGATGAAGGACTGGCCGACATGGTCGGATTCTTCGTCAACACCCAGGTGCTGCGGATGGATCTCTCCGGCAACCCGACGTTCGCGGACCTGCTCGCACGGGTGCGGGACAAGGCGCTGGCGGCCTACGAGCACCAGGACCTGCCGTTCGAGATGCTGGTCGAGACGCTCGACCTCGAGCGCTCCGCGGCGTACCAGCCACTGTTCCAGGTGCTGTTCGCCTGGCAGAACTTCGACAAGCGGAAACTCGAACTGCAAGGGCTGGAGGTCGAGTTCGAGCAGCACCTCACGTCCACCGCTCAGGCCGACCTGATGTTCAGCATGGCGGAGGACGACGGTACCGGGGCGCTGCGAGGCGACCTCGTCTACGCGACCGAGCTGTTCGACCGGGAAACGGCCGAGGCGATCGCCGCGGGGTTCGTGTCGGTGCTGGACCAGTTGGTCGCCGCCCCGCGGACTCCGGTCAATGCGATCGAGGTGCCGGGGGCCGCACAAGGCAGGCTCGCGAAGGAGCCGAGCGACCGCGGTCCGGGAACCACGCGCGAGGGGAACATGAGCGACTCCGGTCCGCGCAACACGCACGAGGAGAAACTGTGCGCCCTGTTCGGCGAGTTGCTCGAGGTCGAAGGGGTCGGAATCAACGAGGACTTCTTCGCGCTCGGAGGGAATCCGGACCTGGCCACCCGCTTGAGCACACGCATATGCGAAGAGTTCGGCATCGACCTGCCTCTCAAGACGATCACGGACTACCCCACGGTGGCCGAGCTGGGCGGGCTGGTCGTCGTCGGCGGTACACCTGACGACCAGAGCGACTCGTACGGAGTGGTACTGCCCCTGAACAGGGATCCCGGTACGGGCAAGCCGCCCCTGTGGTTCTTCCACGGTGGCGGCGGCCTGGGCTGGGCGTTCTTCACCTTCGCCCCGCATGTGAAGGACCGGGCGGCGTACTCCTTGCAGTCCCGTGGCTCCAACGGCAAGGATCCGCTGGCGGGTTCGGTGGAGGAGATGATCGACGACTACCTCACCCAGATCCTCGCCCGCCAGCCGGAAGGCCCGTACCACCTGATCGGCTGGTCCTTCGGCGGCCCGGTCGTGCACGCGGCCGCGGCGGAGCTGGAACGGCGCGGCCACCGTGTCGGCCTCGTCGCGGTCCTGGACGCCCCACCCGCGACCACGTCCGCGGACAGCCCGTTCAAGCAGGTGGCGGGCAGGACGGCGGCGATGTACCGGGGGGACGTCGAGGAGGTGTTCGGCGAGTACATGAACACCGACAACCTGGACGGTTTCCTGGAGGACATGTCCAAGGTGGGCGCCAACAACCTCAACAAGATGGCGGTGTTCGCGTCACCGGTCTACCGAGGCGACCTGGTCTACTTCAACGCGAAGTGCGACAAGGTCGACGGGCTGACGTCGTACGGGCCCGGCTGGCGCCCGTACGTCCTCGGCTCCCTGGAGGAGTACGACATCGACGCTTCCCACCACGACCTGCACATGCCGGGGCCGGCGGGCCAGATCATGGACGTGATCGCCCGCAGGCTGGCGGAGTGAGCCGAGGACCTCCGGGCGACGGGCCGGACCTCAGATCTCGCATAGGGAGAATTCGCGCTCGCAGAGCTTGTTCGCGCCGGGCGTGACCTTGCTTGTTGCGTGAATGTGCCTGAGGCTGCGGGCACGCTCGTCGGGCTGTTGCTGGAATCGTAGTAGGCCCGGCAGACGGAATCGTGCAGGGCTGATGACGATCCCGCTCTCCCCCGGGCTTGCCCTTCGCCCCAGTTGGTTCACGAAGCGAGCCGACTGGGGGCATGTGGGGAGCGGAAAGCTGACGGGCTCACCCATCACACAGGGGTGAGCCCGTCAGCTTGGGACGGCTCAGTATGAGGAGGGGACGAAACCTTCTGACTGGTCGAGGTGGAAGGGAGAGCCCGGCATCTCTGGAGTCCATCCGTTGGCCTGTGCGATGCGGATGCCGTCAGCGACGGCATAAGGAACGACCGCGCTGGCTGACTCGATCCGCCAGTTGTTTGGATGCGGCTGGTTGGTCGTGACCACCACCGTGCTGCCCGGCGAGTCGGCCAGTTCGACCGCGTAGGTCAGTGGTGACCAGAGCAGGGCCTGGCAGTAGGTCGGGCGCCGGCGGATTCTCCAACGGTAGGTGATGCCGTCGACCGTGATGCGCCGGGATCCCTTCTTCACCAATGCCATGCCATATCCCCCTCGCAGAGAAAAGTATCGGCTTGCGACGGGTGGTTGGATGGAGTTTCCCGCCGGGTCGTGACGAGTCGTTTCCCCAGTGAACCCCAGTGCCCAGTCGGGTGAACCCGGCGCTGACAGGCTTCTGGCGGCTGCTCCCGACCCGCCTCACCGGGGCCCGTGATGATCACTTTGGTGCGGGCCGCGACCGCGGCCGCCGCAACCCTCGCCCTGCCCCTGCCCCCCTTCGCGCACGCCGTCAACGCCCCGCAGCGCCTCGTGCCGGAGACGCTGCCGATCGGCCTGGTCGTCGACGCCCTCCCCCTGGCCCCCGAGGACCGCACCGGCTGCCAGCGCACCAGCTTCAAGCACTGGACGGACGGCGACATCCCTTCCGACGGCTGCAACGCCCGCAACGAAGTCCTCTTGCGCGAGGACAACCGACTACCACCGACACCAAACCGAGGAATGATTCCTCACTCCTCGTCAAAAGCCTCGAGCAGGCGCTCGTACGCCAGTTTCGGCCGTAGGGCCGCGTCCCACGGCAGGGAATCAGCCGTGCGCGGAGGATAGATCTTGGTGTCGGCGGTGGAACCGTACCGGTCGGTGAATCCCCACGTGGAGAACGATGTGCAGTTCGGCTCCTCCAGGCAGACCCGCAGCTTGCCCGCCATCTCATCAGCCTGGGTCTGCCGCCCGTCCTCCTCGTCCTCACCTATGGGCACGTCCATCTCCGACACCCGCGCCTGAATCCCGAGCTCCGCCAGATCCCGCACATGGCTGCGGAAGGTCTCCGGGTCGATGCGGTCATCGGGTGCGTACTCGTGGTTCTGGAAACCCACGCCGTCGATCGGAACGCCGCGTTCCTTGAGTCGCTCGACCAGATCGTAAAGGGCGTCCCACCGCTCGCCTTCCTCCTCGACCCCGTACTCGTTGAGGAACAACCGCGCCTTCGGATCAGCGCGGTGGGCGGCCCTGAACGCCTCGTCGATGTACTCCTCGCCCATGGCCTCGAACCACGGGCTCTGCTCGGAACGCAGACCGAGATCCCCGTTGGTGTAGCTCTTCTCGTCGTCGGACATGGGCTCGTTGACCACATCCCATTCCGCGACCTTTCCCTTGAAGTGCCCGGCGACCGTGGCGATGTGCCGGAGCATGGTCCGGCGCACCTCCTCGGGGTCGTCGTTCTCCCGCATCCAGTCGGGCAGAGCCTCGTGCCAGACGAGGGTGTGCGCGTGCACCTTCATGTCGTTCGCGCGGGCGAAGCGTACGAGCAGGTCCGCGTCGCGGAAGTCGTAGACGCCCCGGCGTGGGTGGAGGAACTGTGGCTTGAACGCGTTCTCCGGAGTGAGCATGGAGAACTGGCTCCCCGCGAGCGCCCGGTAGCGTGAGTCGGTGAGCAGCGGGTTCTCGGCCAGGGCGGCGCCGACGTCGAACGGCCGCCCCACGTCTGCGGCCCGCGCACGCAGCGAGTCGTCGGACTGCTCCTGGCGTAGCTGCGGCGCCTTGATCACGCGGAGCGCGTCACCGCTCTCTGCCCGCGCCGTCAGTTGCGTCAGACGCCATCCCTCGCGGCGCTCGTCTTCGCCCGCGTCCGCCTCGAGACCGAACCAGACAGTGCCCTCGGCGAACACCCCCGGGTCCTGCACGGTTCCCAGCCGCCGCCCGTCGGCTTTCACGCGGAAGGTGTCACCGATGCTCGACACGGCGAGCGTCACCGTCCCGGAGCAGCCGCAGTCGAAATTCTTGGAGGTGGCCGGCTCATCGCCCTCGCCGTCCCATATCTGTACCTTCACTTGTCCGTCGGCGGTCACACCGACGCGGAGTGAGGGCCGCTCCTGGCGCCACTCGTCGTAGATGACCGGCACCCGTCCGTACAGCCGCAGCCATGAGTCGCCGGCATCGTCACCCACACCGGACATGCGCGCGGTGACGGTGAAGTCGCCATCGGACCTGAGATGCGGGCCGGCCAGGTTCAGCGGGGGGTTGGGCTGGCCGCCGGAGGAGTCCTGCTCCACGATCCGCCGATCCGATGCGCTGACCCGCAGGATGTCGTTCCGCGCGGTGGTCCCCGGCATCTGCGTCCAGTCGTGGTTGCGCAGAAGGTCTTCGCCGTTTCCGCCGCCCGCGCCTTCGCGCTGCCCCGTACACCCGGCCGCCACCGCCATGACGAGCACCGCGGCGGTCAGTCGCTGCCACGTCCCCCCACCAAGGTCCACGAACCCTCCCACTCTCTTGTTCGAGACGAGATCAACGTCTCGAAACCGGGCCACAGTTCATCACACACGGGGTACGGCGTCCTTGCGTGGCACGTCCCAGCTGGTGTGGCGGAGCGGGCAACGGACCTCTGCACGGACGGTCGCCTTGAGCAACCCCGTGGAGGCCGTCCTGCGGCGCGACCTCGACATGCTGCGCTTCCTTGACGGCACGGGGATGTACCAGGGAAGGGAGGACCAGCACCTGGTTCCACCAATTCAAACGGCTCCGGATCCGCTACGCTGTCCTGCTTCAACTCGCCTGCACCATCTTGCGCTTGCGTCAGCTCCGCGCATCAGGATGAGACAGGGGCCGGAGCGGCGGACTTCGAAGGCCAATCGAGGACGGTCAGCTCCGGCCATTCTCGCCGCCAGCGGGCCGTCTTGGTCTCGTACACCTCACGCGGGGCCAGCACTGGATTGGGCCGGACGACGAGATTGAACACGTCGGAGAGCCCGTGCGGTGCATAGACGCGCCACTGCCCGTCTCCCTCCAAGCGCACGCCCAGGCAGCACGTGGTAGCCGCGAAGTTGTCGATGGCAGTCTCGGTCGAGGCGTACGGGGTGCACGCTACGCCGAACTTCTGCTCGTACCAAAGGTGGACGCGGGCTTCGTTGCGGACCTCGACGTCTGCCGGCAGCCCGGCAAAGGTTGCTGCGGCAGCCTTGATCACCGCGTCCTCTGCTTCCCACGACAGATCGTGGTCGTCGAAGTAGAAGACGTCATAGTCCTTGATCCCACTGGTGGGGGGCCTGTCCGTGACCACGTTCCAGACGGTCTGGAACACGCAGCCCGCCGTCAGATACCAGCCCGGCAGCCCCAGTGCCACCGTGCGCTTCAGCACCTCCAACAGCACCTCGTTGCGGGACAGTACTGACTTCAGAGCAGCGAGCTGCTCGTCGAGCGGAAGGCGACCAATCACCGCTCATGCCTACCACGTGACGGGCCAATAGCGCCTGTAGATCGCCCTCGAGGCTCGTCCGACGAATCTCATCTCGCCGATCTCGCTGGGGATTTCGGTCGGCAACATGCACGACCGGCTCGGCCTGGAATCCCTCGTGCGCGGGATTCCGCCCGTCCGTCCCCGTCGCGGTCCAGGGCAGCCAAGGCCGGCAAAGCTGCATGGAGAGAAGGGCTACGACTACGACCACCTGCGCCGCTGGCTCAGCAAGCGCGGCATCCGCCATCGCGTCGCAGGCAAGGGCATCGAGCCTTCAAAAGAGCCTCGGCCGCCACCGCTGAGTCGTCGAGAAGACCGTGTCCTGGCTCGCCAGCCGCTGTCGTCTCCACCGCCGCTACGAGCGCAAGGCCGAACACTTCCTCGCCTTCGTGGGCATCTCCGCAGCCCTCATCTGCCACCGTCGCCTCACCGTATGGTCGACGCCTGAGTCGATACGGGCGTCGAGCACGCAAACCGCAGAGTGAGCAACTCCTCCCCTGGACTCGTGCGCATGCGTGGGGGCCCGTGGCTGGACAGGTTGCCGCCCTCGCTGATGGTGTACGCGTCCACTCCCCACCTGCCACACCGCCCGTCTACTTCGCACCGCGAGAACCGGACGCTGCCGCGAGCACTCCGGCACGATAGGTGCTGGGGCTTCGGCCCTTGTGGCGTTTGAACGCGGCACTGAAGCCGAAAGCGTCGGCATAGCCGACGGACCTGGCGATCTGCGCAATGCCGAGGTCGGTGTCGGACAGCAGCGCCTCGGCCTCCTCCATTCGGCATTCGGTGACGTAGGCGAGAGGCGGGCGGCCCATCAGGCGGGTGAAGCGCTTGGCGAACAGTGCCCGGGAGACGCCGGCTTGAGCGGCCAGGGAGGCCACTGTCCAGGGTTCGGCGGGCCGGTTGTGAAAGGACTGCAGCGCGGGCGCGAGGACCGGGTCGGCAAGGCCTCGGTACCAACTCGGCGCGTCGGCGCCGGCCTTGTCGAACCAGATGCGCAACGTGCACACCAGGGCCCAGTCGAGGAGTCGGTCCATCAGTGCCTGCGATCCGGCCGAGAGACGGGCGGCGTCGGCGGCGGCCGTCTCCAGCCAGGCACAGACCTCGGCGTCGTCCTCGACCACCAGAACAGGGGGCAGGGCACGCAGCAGCCGCTCGTGGCGGTGGCCCGATGCACGATAGGCGCCCACGATCAGCGCAGTCGCCTTCTCCGAGTCGGCGCCCCACTGGATACCGACGAGTTCCCGCGCACCGCACTCGGGGCTGTCGGCGAAACAGGTGATCTCGTAGGCGGCGTGGGAGCCGTCCAGGGTGGCGGGGTGGTCCACGAGGTGGAACGGGTCAGGTCCGCGCACGATGGCGGTGTGGCCCGCGTGGATCGCTTGTTCCGTTCCGTCGGACAGCAGTAGAACACCCCCGCCCCGCAGCACGCTGATCATGGTGAGTGGCGCGATGTCCGCGAAGCGGACGGCCCAGGGCACCGTGAGGACGACGTGACTGACGACCGCTCCCTCGGCACGAATGCCGCTCAGCAGAGAACTCAGAGGATCCATGGGAGGCACCGTAGACGATCTCCTATGTTTCGGAGCGACTCTCCCATGGATCATCTACTCCATCGCGGCTGAAGTGGACTCGTACACCGGGCCGACCGAGACCAACCGGGAGACACCGTGAGGCAGCAGGACAGCCGTGCCAGAACAGCCCTCGTCGTCGTCGCACACCACCGCACCGATTCCCTCACCGCGCACACGGCCCGCCATGCCGCCGCACAGCTCGAAACCGCCGGATACCGCGTCGACCTGCTCGACTTGCACGCCGAGGGGTTCGACCCGCGGATGAACGTGGCGGACCAGCCGGACTGGGCCAACCGGGAAAAGAGGTACTCGGACGAGGTGCACACCCACATGCGGCGCGTCCTCGACGCCGATGCCGTCGTCGCCGTCTTCCCGGTGTACTGGCAGGGCATGCCCGCCATCCTCAAAGGCTGGATCGACCGCGTATGGAACTACGGTTTCGCCTATGGCCGCAACAAGCCCTACCTCGCCGGCAGGCGCATCCTCTGGCTGGGCCTGGCCGGCGCCACTGCCGACGATCCGATCGTGGCAGGCATGCGGACCATCCTCGAAACCAGCCTGAACGAGGGCATCGCCTACTACTGCGGTTTCTCCCGCTCCACCGTCGGCCTGCTCACCGACGCGGAAGAACGCCCCCAGCGCATCGATGGTGAAGGCAATCTTGTGGTCGGTGACGCGATCACAGGCGCGGAGCGAGAGGCGCAGTACACGGCTTTCGACCGTCGCACAGGGGAGTTCGTGGAGGCTTTCATCGCCCAGGAACCCGTGGCGGCCTGACGCCCACGCATCGCAGGAACACGAGAGGCCACGTCGACGTCCCTCCGTTGCGAGGACAGTTGCACAGTGGCCTGCCATTTGAGCAGGGAGCAGACACCGGCAGACGGTGCACCCCGAGGTGGGTCCGTCGGGGTTCCCACGGTCACAGGTCGTACGCCCGCAGCCACAGTTCCAGGGTGAGTACGAGCCACAGCTTGCCGCCCTGGCGCGGCAGCAGCGTGCCCTCGCCGCGCATCCAGGTGCGCACGGTGTCGGGCCTGAACAGACCCCGCCGCCGGGCATCGCGCCCGAGCAGCAGATCGTTGCCCAGTTCGCGCAGCGGTCCGCTCAGCCACTGCTGCACCGGGACCCGCATCCCGCTCTTGGGCCGGTCCACCACGGTGGCGGGCAGCAGATCGCGTACGGCCTCCTTCAGCACCGACTTCTCGGCCGTGCCCCGCAGTTTGAGGGCGGGCGGCGTGGCGAAGGCGTGGTCGATGACCTGCCGGTCGAAGAGCGGGGCGCGGCCCTGGAGCCCTTGGGAGGCGGTGAGCCGTTCGACTTTGGTGAGGATGTGGTGGGCGCCCTTGGTCCGCAGATTGCAGTGCAGCAGCTGGTCGAGCAGGTGGGTCATCCGGTCCGGGCCGGTGAGGTAGGGCTCGACGAAGCGCTGCGGGGCCGGGGCGGAGTCCAGCGCGGCGAGGGCGTCGGGGGTCAGCAGGTCGGGGAGGTCGGTCCAGCACTTGCGGTAGGAGCGCAGATAGGCGGTGGCCCGGTCCTCGTACCACGGCGTCCCCGCCGCGCCCGGCGCACCGGCGTGCATCTCCTGGACCAGCATCGGCAGGTTCTTGGGACCGCCGAACACGGGGTCGCCGCCCTCCCCGTTGAGGACGATGCCGTGCCCGTCGCCCGCGACCGCCTCCGCGAGCATCAGGTTGGGCACGGTCAGCGGGTCGCCGACGGGGCTGTCGAGGAGGGCGGCGGTGTCGGCGAGCCGTGCCGCGACCGCCGAACCGGACACGGTCAGCACCCGGTGCCGGGTGTGGCAGTGGGCGGCGACGAGCCCGGAGTAGCCCAGTTCGTTGGGGAGTTCGTCGCCGAAGCTGATGGAGTAGGTGTGCACGGGGTGACTGTGCAGCTTCGCGGCGAGCGCGGTGACGAGGGAGCTGTCGACGCCGCCGGACAGCAGGACCGCGACGGCGTCGGCCTCGGGCAGCCGGCGTGCGGTGGCCTCTTCGAGCAGGGCGCGCAGCTTCAGGGCGTACGTGTCGTCGGGTCGTGGCCCGCCCGGCTCGTCGTGGCCCTCGCGGGGTTCCCAGTACACCTGTTGGGTGAGAGTCCCGTCGACGGCCAGCCGCACGACCCGTCCGGGCAGGACCTCGCGCACGCCTTCCAGCAGCGTCTCCTCGCCCGGCAGGTAGGCGAAAACGAGGAAGGAGCGTACGGCGGAGAGGTTCATCCCGGTGCCCAGCGCGGGCCAGCGGCGCAGGGCGCGCAAGGAGGTGGCGGCGGCCCACGTGTCGTCGGCGCGGGCGTAGAAGAGCGTGCGGGCGCCGACATGGTCGCGGATCAGCACCAGGTCGCGGCCGTCCAGGACTGCGAGCGCGAACATGCCCTCGGCGAGCGCGACGCCGGGCGCGCCGAGCCGGGCCCACAGCCGCAGCAGCACCTCGCCGTCGCCGCAGCCGGGCGGGACGGGGGCGCCGGCCCTGGCGAGCGCGGTGAGCAGGTCGGCGCGGTTGTGCAGGGTGACCTCGCCGACGGCGCGCATTCCGGACGCCTCGAACGGGCCTTCGGCGTGGCCGGGTTCGTCGGGCAGCAGTGCCAGTCCCGGCGCGAGAGGTGGGGCTCCCATGGCGGTGAGGTGGGCGTCGGCGGCCGTGGGCCGGGCGTCGCGGTGCCCGGGGTCCGGGCCGAGACAGGCGCAGAAGCGTGCCATGGAGCGAGGGAGTCCTTTCGTCGTTGTGCCCGGCCGCGCCCGCGCGGTCCTCGGGAGGTGGAGCGTGCGCGTACGGGCGTCGTGGTGGGTGCGCGGCGCCCCGGTCCGGACCTCCGCGACGCACCGGTCAGCCGAAGTCGTCGTCGCTCCAGCCGCCGTCGCCGTCACTCCAGTCGCCGCCGTCCCAGTCGTCCCCGCCGCCGTCGCCGCCCGAGGCGGACGAACTCTGGGCCTGCTGGCGCAGTTCTTCTTCCTCCTCCGGCGTCAGGTGTGCGGGTGGCAACTGGGCGGCGGTGACGGCGAGTCCGGTGACGCCGAGGCCGACGAGGATCGCTCCCATCCGGCCGCCGAACGACGTACGGTTGATCATCACGGTGTCGCCGCTGCCCCACAGCGTCCGGCCGTAGCCGATGTCGCGCCCGTAGGTCACGGTGCCGTCGGCGAGCAGCCGCTTGACGATCCGGTCCCCCAGCAGTTCGTCGGTGCCCGCACCGCCCCGGTCGTCATGCCAGTCCACCACGCCACCGGGGCCGCGGCGGCGCCACTCCTGACGGCCGTCCTCGTAGGTGCGGTGGACGCTGCCGTCGGCGAGCAATTCGTCGGTGTAGCCGATTTCGCGGGGGCGGATCATGCTCATCGGTCCTCGGGTCTGCGGTGCTCGGGCATACGGTCCTCGGGTCGGCGTCTGATCATGCGTCGGGCCAGGTCATGAAGCCCGCGGTGCGCAGCTCGCGCAGTTCGCCCCAGACCGAGTGCCGGGAAGGGCGGGGGCCGCGGGTCAGGCGCAGTACGGCGCGCAGGAGCCGGGCCGACGCCACCGAGGCGACCTCGGCGAACCGGCCGCCGGCGAGCCAGGCGACCTCCTCGGGCCGCAGCCCCGGAGGCAGCGCGCCGAGTGCGGGGACGGGTCCGGGTGCGCGCCCGGTCACCAGGCGCAGGGTGCGGGCGTGCCGGGGCACCAGGCCGAGCGAGGCCACCCGTACTCCGGGTACCGGCCCGAGCTGCTCGCGCACCCGGGCCGGCAGGGTGACGCCGGTGGGGCTCGCGTCGTGCAGGACGTGCACGGTGGCGCCTTCGGCCCGCTCCAGGGCGCCCACCAGCCGGGGGTCGAGCGGCAGGTCGTCGGCCGCGCTCAGCACGGGGCAGGCCGCCTCCAGGTGAACGTGGTTTGCCAGCAGCATCCAGGCGATGGAACGGTCCTGGCAGATCAGCAGGCGCGGCAGCCCGTAGGCGTAGAGGTCGGGCTCGCGCGCGGGCCCGCCGATCGTCGGGGCCGCACGGTGCGGGGGCGGGAGGAGACCGGCCGGCTCCAGTCCCCGCAGCGCCTCGGTGAAGTGGGGGAGCCTGAGGGGCGGGCGCGGGCTGTGCGGGATGCGTCGCAGCGGCGCGGGAGTGGGCCTCAGGACGCGGCAGGTCTCGTAGTACAGCTGCCGTTCGGTGTAGCGGATCCCGCCAGGCAGGGTCGCGCGCCGGGCGGCGACGCCGATCGCCCGCTCCAGAACCAGGCGCGAGACCGGTCGCGATGACACCGGCGGGTCGATAAAGGCAGGCATGTCAGTTCGCGTCCTTCCAGGGCGACGGCTGCGGCTGGTTCGGAAGCCGGAGCCCGGCGGTGTGCCCGCGCGCCGGTGCCGCGCGCAGAGCGGCGACCGGCGCGGCAACGCCCTTGGAGAGCGCGGCCGCATGCGACCCGACAAGTACTCGCATGTCAGATTCCCTCCAGCTCGGTTGACTGCGGCCAGCTCAGGAATCCGAGCTCTGCGGCCCGCAGTTGTGCCGGCTCCGGGGCGCTGCGGGCGCGCTCGACGGCTCGGGCGACGGACGCCTCCAGCAGGGCCGGGGGGACCGCGGCGACCGGGCCGAGCCAGCCCTGGCGCAGCCACGCGGCGTCCTCGGGGGCGAGCCGTTCCATCCGCCGGAGCCAGCCGGCCTCCCCCGACCTGACTCTCTCGGGGGGAGTCTCGTGCAGGACGACGGCCCCGCGGTTGCCCCTAACGGCCTTCACCGGCAGACCCGCGTCCACGACCACCACGTCGGGGCGGCTCGCGCGAACGTCGGCCAGCAGCTGGAAGCCTCTGGCGCTCGCGTCGTGCAGGACGATCACGGGCCCGGTGGGCGGCACATCGGCGAGCCGGGCCGCGAGGGTCAATCCCTGCCGGTGCGGGAAGTCGTTGGCGGACAGGAAGGCGCGTACCACCCGGTCCGGGCACAGCAGCGCCACCGTCCGCTCCTGCCGGGCCCGATCCCTGGGCAGGCACGCGGCGTCGCCGGCCGTCTCGTCGTCCACGACGCCGGGTGGCAAGCCGCCGTGGACACTCACCCAACGCCCGAGCATCATGCTCCGGAATACGTGCGCATCTGGCTCCATGCGTGCGCCGGCGCGGCGGGCCGGCCGGTACGGCCGCCCCTTCGCCAGCAGGTACACGACGACGGCCGCGCCCGCGCTCCCCCACCACAGCAGCCCGGCGTGGGCGGTGTCCGGCATCCGCACGGCGAGCACCGCCAGTCCGGCGACGAGCACGACCGCCACCGTGCGTCCCACCCATGGAGGGCGACCGCTGCGCTCAGCCGCGTCCCAGGTGCGGTTCTCGGCGCGGGCCAGGTACCACAGCTGGGTGAGGGTGATCGTGCGGCGGCCCTCGTCGGTGTGGGTGCGGGCGATGCGTGCGATCCGCGTGTCGTGCATGCCCCGGCCGTGCACCTTGGGGTCGAGGGCGAAGGCCCGCTCGCAGTGGGCGCACACGCTGTTCGTGCGTTCCTTGCGCGGCAGGGAGGTCTGGCAGTGCGGGCAGATCATCCGCCGCCTCCGCCGGGCCAGGTCATGAAGCCCAGGGAGGCGGCGCGCCGACGTTCCGGGTCGGTGGCCGTGCCGGCGCGCTCCACGGCACGCGTGACGACCGCGAGCAGCTTGGCGGGCGGGACGGCGACCAGCGGCAGCCCCCACCCCTTGGACAGCCGCTTCAGCTGGTCGGGGGGATACTCCCCGCTGCGCCGCAGTACGTCCATGACGGCGTCGCCGGGCGGCTCGCCCCGCACGGGCACGGCGTTCGGGCGGTCCCGCGCGGCGTCGGGCGGCAGTCCGAGGTCCACGACCCGGTGCTCCGGGTACGCCTCGCGCACGCGGTGGGCGAGGGTGAGACCGGCGGCGTCGGCGTCGTGGAGCACCAGGACCGTTCCCGGGCTCGACGGGCCGAGGACGGCCGGCAGTTCGTCGGGAGTGGCGACCAGGCGCAGCACGTGGCGGGCGGGCAGGCCGGCGGCATCGATGCATACGGCGACGGAGGGGTCCGGGCAGAGCAGCACGAGCCCGCCGGATCCGGGCTCCGACGCCGGGGCCTCCGCCGCACGACCCTTGTCGGTACGCGGGGACGGCCGAGGTGACGGATACCGCCTGTCGCTCATCACCCCCGGAGGGAGCGAGCCGTAGACGTCGGTCCACTGCCGCATCAATTCGGTACGGAAGGACTCCCGGGAGACGCGGGCCCGGCCTCGTCTCCACCCCGACGCCGCCGCGATGAGGAAGCCGAGGGCGGTGACCAGGAGCAGGCCCCCCAGCACCGCGAAGAGCACCGCACCGCTGATCAGCCCGACGACGCCGAGGACGAGGCCGAACAAGGCGGCCACTCCGCCACAGCCCGTCTCCGCGTCGCTGTCCTTCAGCGACTTGCGGGACAGGGCGTACCACAACTGCCCGGTGGTGCAGCGCAGTCGGCCTTCCTCGGTCAGCTTGGCGGCGACGCGGCGGACGCGGAGGTCGTTCAGGCGCAGGGGGTTGGTCTTGGGGTCCAGTGCGTACCTGCGGCCGCATTTGCCGCAGACGTTGCCGGGGCGTTCCTTGCGCAGCAGGGACTGTTCGCAGTGCGGACAGATCACGCGGGGCCCTCCAGTCGGTGGGCCAGCCGCCGCAGTCGGGCGGCGAGGCGTTCCTTGACGGTGGTGACACCCGGTCCCCTCAGCCGCTGGACCCGTTCGATGTCACGCAGGGCGGCGGCCAGCGCCAGGTAGTCGGTGCGGGCAAGGGTGCCGGTGGAGCCGGGAGGCGCGACCGTGCCGTCCGCCGGGCCCGCCGCTCTGCGGTCCGCCTCCGGGGCGGTGATCGCGTAGTCCTCGTGGTCGATGCCGTAACCCGTGTTGGCGGCCAGGATCGTCAGCGGAGAAGTGTCCCGATTGGCGAAGGAATGCGGCATCATCTCGGGGATCCTGATCAACTCGCCCGGCGTGAGCGGGACTTCGGTGACCCGGTCGCGCTCGGCGTCGTACAGGCCGCAGGACGCGTAGCCCAGGCTGAGGACGAAGTGCTCCCCGCCGTGCGCGTGCGGGGTGAAGGCGCTGCGCGCACCTACGACACCGAGCTTGACGGTGGCGTTGGAGGGACGCTCCGGCGAGGTGGCGGCGTCACCCACGAGGTAGTGGGCGAACTGCCCGTCGTCGATGAACCGCAGGAGATCCCGCTCCGGACCGAGGTCACGGGCACCGTCCCGGTCGGCGAGGGCGATCGAACCGTCGGGCAGCAGCCGGTACAGCCGCACACCGCCCGGCAACTCACTTGGGCTGATCGGCCCCTTCGCGGTGGCGGCCGCACCCGGCACACCTTCCTGGACATCACCGAACAAGAGTTCCTCCCCCCATGCCCACCCCGGCAAGTACGCGAATGGTAAGGCGTTGATCGAGAACGCGGGGAGGGTCCGCACGAAACCCGGGGTGATGCCGCGGTGAACCACGGGTGGACACAGCCCACGGGCCAGGGACACGGCACCGCCCTTTTCACCCCCGCCGTGCGCCTCCGCACGCCCCTGAGCGCCGGATGCGCCGGTCAATTCCTCAGCGCCGTAAGGGAGTTCGGCACCGCACCGGGGTATGCATTGTGCGTCCGTGGGCGCGGGAGCGGGGAGGCCGGCACTGTGGCACGCCTTTCGTGGACGTCCCAACCCCCTCCCTCGCGTGGGCCACGCACCCGGCACGTCGTACGCCGACTGCGCGCCCAGGGCATGGCCGGACCCGCCTTCCGCGACGTGCTGCCCGCCCTCACCGGGACGGTGCTGACCCTCAGCTCCGTCGTCGCGGCGCTCGCCGTGGGGTACCGGTTCGCGGGTGTCGGCGTCCCGCTCGCCGCGGTCGCCCTCCTGCTGGTGACCGTCCCGCTCACGGTCCGGTACCTGCGCCCGGGCGCTCGCCGCCGCAAGGGCCACTACACGGAGCGGGAGTTGTTCGCGCTCGACACCCAGGAACTGGCGCTGGCAGTGGCCCGGATGCTGCGCCGGGACGGCTGGCGGGTGCGGCTGCTGTCCGAGCCGGAACGACCGCGCCTGTTCGCGAGCCGCGCCGACGGCCGCGAACTGCACGTGGCCTTCCGCCCGGTGGCCGAGCCGCTGCCGGACGAGGACCCGCCGCTCCCCCGCGTCCGACGGTCGGAACCGGACCGCCTCGTCCACCTGGTCGTGCACCGGGGCACCTTCCGGACGCGCGACGTCCAGTGGGCTCGACGTCAGGAAAACACCCTCCTGCTCGACGGCGCGGCCCTGGTGCGCTGGGCGACGGGCGTCCCATTCGACGAACTGCGTCCACCGGAGAAGTGACGCGGTCCCAGCAGCCGCTCGGTTGTCCGGGCGGACGTTCGGCGTCGAGCGTCGAGCCGCGTCGACATGTAGCTCAGTAGTGAGAGCGCCGGGCTTATTGACAGAACGGTGGCCCAGCCATGAAACCCGACCCGCTCTTCATGGAAGATCCCTGTGCGCGGTCGCCGGAGTGCAGCACAATCAGCTACGTCACGGGGAAGAGGACTGAACCCCTGAATGAGGACCACGTCCTGGACAGCCGGTCCGGCAGGGGCAAGCGGGCCGCGTGGCAGGTATGGACGTCGTCAGGAACCAGGCGGCGGCCGCTGAGCGCCTCGATAGGAGGATTCAGGTTCGCCTACGCGAGCAACCTCGCGTCAGTTCGATGCGCTGCTCGAGACCCACATGCTCCACGGCATGTTCCAGTCACTGAGGCCGTTGTCCGGGGCCACGGTGGCCTTGTCCGAGGAGTTCTTGACGATCACGACGTCACCGGTGATCGAGTTGTCGAAGAACCACGCGGCGGGCTGCTTTCCGTCGCCGGCGTTCCTGACGTCCTTCAGGCCGACGCAACCGTGGCTGGTGTTGACCTTGCCGAAGACAGAGTCGCCGCCCCAGTAGTTGCCGTGGATGAACGTGCCCGAGTCCGTGAGGCGCATGGCGTGCGGCACGGCCTTGATGTCGTAGGAGGGCTTACCGTCCTTTTCCGTGAGGCCGACGGTCGCAGCGTTCATGTGGACATGCCGGTACTTCTCGGAGATGACCATCTGGCCGTTGTACGTCGGGTGCTCGGCGCTGCCGGACGAGATGGGGATGGTCTTGATCGTCTTGCCGTCCCGTACGACGGACATCTGCATCGTCTTGGCGTCTACGGTGCTGACCTGGCTCCGGCCGATCTTGAACGTAGCCGTCTCCTGGAGGCCGTCGAGGTTCATCTTGACGGTGACGGTGGAGCCGGGCTTCCAGTAGTGCTCGGGGCGGAAGTCCAGTCGGCTGTTGTTGAGCCAGTGTCCGACGATCTTCTCGCCGCTGCTTGAACTGACCTGGATCTTCGACTTCACGCCGTCCTTGTCGCCGATCGCCGTGTCGAAGTTGAAGGTCACGGGCATGCCCACGCCGACGGTCGAGCCGTTCTCGGGGAAGAGGTGGCCGAGGAAGTCGTTGGCCGGGGAGACCGTGGAGATCGCGGTGTTTTCCTCTGCGGAGCGGCCCTTCGCGTCCTGGGCCTCCGCGGCGACCTGATATCGGGTGGCCTGTCTCAGTGGGCCGTCCGGCGTCCAGGACGTGCCGTCCTCGGACAGGGTGCCCGGAACCTCCGTACCGGTCGCGACGGCGGTCATGGTCACCTTGGTGAGGGTGCCGTCGCTGACGGTGACATTCACGGGGTCGTTGATTCCGATGCCGTGGGCCCCACTGGGCGTGATCCTTATTCGGGCGTCGGAGACGTCCTGGGTGTCCGTCTGATGCGCCGACCCCCGCGTTTCCGGGTGGGCCCCGGTGTCGCCGGTGGCGGCGTAGCCGGTACCGGCCAGGGCCGTGAGCACGAGGGCTCCGGCCGAAGCCATAAGCACGGCGCCTCGATTGCGTGCGGTGATCAAACGCTTCTCCCATGCCGCCGGTCTTTGAAGCCCATCGCTGATCAACAGAGAAGGGCAATCAGCTCCAACGGATCATTTTTCCCTATTAGACCGTTTTGGTGAACGGTTTGTGGCGGTTTTCACATATTGAGTGCACACCCATTGAGACCCGCCCAACGTGGGGTGGCGTGTGATCGATCAGCTCTCCCCCACCGGTGTAGAGGCCTACAGGGAGAGGCCTCGCGGTGACCTGACGAGAACAGCCGCTGCCGCGCCCACCAGATACCTGAAGTTGATTCCAAGGCGAGGCGGGTCCGCGCACCAGTACTGAGTCGGTCCGAGCATCGTTAGGGCGGTGCCAGATGGCCGCTCATGAGGTGCCGCACTGACAAGCGCTCCCGGCCCCGACGCTCACCAGCAGGCCGGCGTTCGCCCTTCCCTTTCACCGGCACCACAGCAGCAGCCGTCGTCGGCCGCTTCGTCTTTGTGGAGGGCCAGCGCCTTGTCATAGAGCGGTGGTTCCCACACTGCTGACCCAGACGTTGAAAGGCACAGACTGCGTCCCCGGCGCGTTCTGCCCGGAGTCGTTGTGCACGTCTTGAAGGTCGGAGCAGGCGATGACACCCGGGGCGCCGTCCACCAGATACCCCTCGACGACCCGACCCAGATCATCACAGGGCACAAAGGGCGTGCCGAACGGCAACAAGTGTGCGGGCACGGAGCCGGTGGAGCACCGAAGCTGCCCGGCCTGCCGGTCGTGCCACACGTAGAACGTCGCCGCCCCGACAAAGCCCAGCCCGTGAACACGGTCTCGGATCACCGAGGCCGTGCGCTCAAACGCCGCGACCACGTCGCCTACCGACAACGACCGCCTGTTCTCATCGTGCGCCGTGAGCGACCACGTGTTCGTCTCCCACTCCAGACGCCGGTCACCGGGCTCCAGTACCAAAGGCTCGTCGGCGACCTCGGCGATCCACTTCAACAACACCACGCCAGCATCCCCACCAGGGCCCCCACCCCATCAACCACGCATCGGAACACTGTGCCTGCCACCGGCCCGCAACCCGCCGACCCGCTGCCCGAAGAAGCCAGTCCACGCCCAGCGGCCAGGCTCCTGCTCGAGTCCGGCCGCTACGACAGCCCGCCGTATCCCGGCCGATGATCGGCCACGCGCCGGGCTTCGGCCCTGACCTCGGCATCGACCTCGCCCACCGCGGCCCCGTCTTCCAGGACGCCGTACTCGTCATCCAGGGCGGCAAGGCGCTCGCCCAGGGGCAACTGGTGGCCGAACCTCTGGTGGACCTGCCAGGTGAACTCCCACGGCGTCATCTTGCCCGCCAGCAGCCGGCGCGCCAGCGCCCGCACCGCCGCTTCGTCCGCGGCGACACTGCCACGCGGGCTGAACACGAGGCTTAGCTCCTCGCATACGGCGGGAAGCAACTCAGGCACGTCGTAATCCGCCTCGCCCCGCGTGCATCCGGCCAGCATGCGAAGCGTGGGGCTGTCCAGCCCGGCGACCAGCGCAGCGCACGCGGCCTCGACGACCTCATACGCGCGAACCTCGCCGACCCCGTACAGAGCGGCAACGTCCTGCAAAACATCGGAAGGAGATTCGGTCAACGACATCCGCGCATGATCCCCCGCACGAGATGACCCCGTCGACCACAATTCCGAAGGCTTCGTGGAGGCCGCCGCATCGTTGCCGTCGGATCCGAAAGCGGGTTACGTGCTGGTGCGCGGCAGGAGGTCAGGCGGCGTGCGGCCGTGCTGCGCGGGCCGCAGCGGCGGCGACGGTCAGCGTGTCGCGGGCGGGGTGATCGAGAAGGTCTTGCAGATCCGTACCACTGGCCGCGAGGAAGCCGTGCCGGACACTGGTGGCGATGGAGGACAGCATGGGCGGCTGGAACGGCAAGAGCCCGGGGGTGTCGAGGAGCCTGCGCCGGTACTCGCCCAGCCCGATCGTGCGGTGCCCCGCCTGCAATTGCGCGGCGACGACGCCCGCGGTGACCGGTGTGCCGACGAGGTCGTAGACGCGCCCCGCGTGGCGGGGTGCATCGTGCGCGACGATTGCCGCCACGTCGGCCAGGTCCTCACGCGCAACGGCAGCCAGCGCCCCCGCGCCGAAAGCGGATTCCAGCATGCCGCCGTCCCACATCAACAACGCGCCGAACAGCTCGGCGTACAGGCCGTTGCGCAAAATCGTCCAGCCCAGACCGCTGTCCATGACCAGCCGCTCACTCACCCGGTGAGCCAGCGCGAAACCCAGGTGATCACCCGAGCCGGTCAGGCTTGTGTAGATGATGTGCCGCACACCGTCACGGACGGCCGCCGCAACTACGTCCGCATGCCGCCCGACGACCACATCGTCCTCCGCGTAACCGGCGGAGACCAGCACCAGGGTGGTGACACCCGTCAGGTCGATCGTGGAGGGCTTGTCGAAGTCCACGTGCCGCATCCCCTCACCGGGCGTGCGGCTACCGCCGACCGCATCCGACTTACGGACACGCAATGCAGCCAGAGTGAGTGCGCCCAGCTGTCCGTTCGCTCCGGTCACCAAGATCATGAGGTCGGGGTCTCCTTCGTGGTTCTTTTCCGTAACTACGATGGGATCCTGACCCGCCCGCCCACCGGCCACAAGAAGGCAGTTGGATGTCACTCACGCACACCGCAGTAACCCCCCAAGCGGCCGACCTCGACCCCTGCGGACAACCAGAGCACCCCGACTGCGGCATACGTGACGTGCTGGACCGGGTCGGCGACAAGTGGTCCGTCCTGGTGATCGTGGAACTCGCCGGCGGACCCCGGCGCTTTCGTCAACTTCAGCGCGCGATCGACGGCATCTCCCAGCGCATGCTGACCCTCACCGTCCGCAGACTCGAACGCGACGGACTCGTCCAACGCACCGTCTACCCAACCGTTCCCGCCCAGGTCGACTACCGCCTCACCGAAACCGGCGCCAGCCTGACCCACCTCGTCAAAGCACTCGCCGACTGGTCCCTCACACACCGCCCCGCCATTGCCGACGCCCGACACGCCTATGACCGACAACACCCCGGCCACAACATCCACTAGCCCAACAGCTTCGCGACCGATCCGGATGACGCGGCCGTGCACTTCCCGCAGCTAGGCAACGAGTTCACGTATGGACCAGCAGGTGAAGAGCCGGCCGAGCCCGGTCGGGCGGGCGGCGGTCTTCCCGGAGAGCACCGCATCCAACACCTGCGAGGGGAGCGTTACGCAGGCCGCAGCCGGAAATGACGGGGCGACACGGACGACGGAGCCGGTACGCACGCCGCAATCGGAGCCCGGACCGTGGGCGGATCCGGAACAACGCGCAACATGGACGGGGCCCGCAGCGCGGCGAGGCTGCGCAGCGTGGGGGCGGTGCGCTGTTCAGAGGGGGTCTGTGAGTACCCCTGGGCGATGGCGTCATACAGGGCGCTGGCGAACAGGGCGATGTCGCCAGGGGTGTTGTCATGACTGACGCTGACCCGGACGGCGGTGATGATGCCGCGCCGAGGCAGGTAGAGCGGGCTCTCATCGGCGACGATCTTGCCCACCAGAATGCTGCGGTCCGCGAGACGGCGGCGCAGCACGGCAGCGGGTACCCGGGCGTGGCGGAAGGTGACGATGCCGCTGTGCCGGCCGCCTTCGGCGATCAGTTCGCTACCGGGACTGCTCTGGACCGCGGCGCGCAGCGAAGACGCCAACTGCGCAATCCTGGTGCCGGGGTCGGTGCCGGGGTTCGTGCCGACGGCAGCTCCAGCGTCGGTGCCGGGGGTGATGCCGCCGTCGGTGCTGGTACCGGTGCCAGGGGTGGGATGATGGGTGAGAGCGGCGTTGAGGGAGGCGAGGGCCGGAGCGGGCGCCGACAGGGGAGGCAGGCCGCCGTGCGGGGCCAGGACCTCGTGCAGGCGCGGTGCGGCGTAGGCGAACCCGGCGCCGTGGGGGCCGCGCAGGAAACGCCAGCCGTCCCCGGTGAGCAGGTCACAGCCGAAGGCGGCCACATCCAGGGGTAGTTGTCCAACCGCGTGGGAGGCGTCGACCGCGTAGAGGCAGCGGTGCCCGGCCAGCAGGGCCCCGACCTCGTGGACGGGTTGGACGGTGCCGCAGACCGCCGACACGTACGGCAGGCACACCAGAGCGACGTCCTCGTCGAGGTGGCGGGCCATCCACGCCACATCAACCTCCCCGTCCGCGTCCTGCGCGATGACCTCGATCCGGCAGCGGGTACGCGCACGCAGCGCGAACAGTGCAGACAGCTGAGCGGGCGAGGCGTACGGGCTCACCCACACACGCTCCCCAGGATGCAGCGGCAGGCGGGACATCACCGCCGTGAACGCCTGATCGCCCCCGCCACACACCACCACATCCCCAGCCGGCGCACCCAGCATGACGCCCAGCCGGCGCGGCAACTCCCCGTACAGGACGTCCGCGAGACGCTCCTGCACCACCAGCGGGCCCTCCCGGTCCTCCACCCGCGTCCAGCGAGCCATCACCTCCGCCACCACAGGAGACAGGGCGCCGGCGCCGGCGGTGTTCAGATCCACCCGCAGCTGATCGAGGTGTATCGCGTTCACTGTGGGCCTCCCCCGTCAACAACACCCATGAGGCAATGTGTTGCCTCCTTCTTGGCAATACATTGCCTGGAAAGAATGGGAGTTGGCAACATGGGCTCCGGCCGCACTCAAGGCAAACCGACAAAACGTCACCCCCACCGGTGCCGGCTCGGGTGTTTCCGGCTTTCTTTTCGAGGGGTTGCCAAGCATTGCCAAAGGCTTTCCCGACCCACCAACACGCCACATAACCCCAGGCCAGAGCCCATTTGATGAGGCACGTGGGGTCGTCAGGTGCTGGCT
>NZ_JBVHTO010000021.1:0-70215 GCF_055565855.1 Streptomyces sp. NPDC028308 | reverse complement strand
CGCACATCTGCGGCGTTGTCGTCGGTCGCCGAAGCTCCGCTTCGACTCCCTCCTCCGCCTTGCAGCTGCACGCACCAGACCCCGCTCGGGCCGGCCGGGACGAACCGTCTGTCACGGCCGACCTGATCCAAACGACAGGCCCTAGGTCAGTCCTCCTCCGTCGCGCCCGTCGTCGCCGTAGCCGTCCCGCCCGCACCCGCCGGACGCCATCCCCGCGCGCGGGCCCGGGGAACGGCGTACGCGGCCCACAGCAGGGCCAGGACACCGCCGGTGCCGACGAGGACGAAGAGCGTGGCGCGGTCCGTGGCGCGGTCGGCGGACGAGGTGTCGCGGACACTCACGGGAACCGCGGTCCGCCCGGTGCCCGCCGATCTGCCGGTGTCGCCGAGGACCGTGGTGACGGCCGCGTAGGGGTCGAGCTGGGGGATGTCGGCGGGATAGGCGGTCGCGGTCAGGCGGCGTGCCACGGCGGCCGGCGAGTCGCCGGGGCGGGCGGCACGCACCGCGGCGGCCGCCCCTGCGGCGTAGGCCGTGGCGACCGAGGCACCGGCGCCGAGGTAGTGGCCGTCACCGCGCGGACCGCCGGAGACGACCCCGGCGCCCGGTGCGGCCAGGTCGATCCCGCTGGTGGGCAGCGCCTTCTCCGGGCGCCCGCCGCCGGGAAGCATGTTGGCGACCGACAGGACGCCGGGCTCGCCGGCCGGCCAGTAGGTGCGGGCCGGGATGTCGTCGGTGCCGCCGCGCGGCGGGTCCGGGGTGGCCGCGGCGACCACCACCGCGCCCTTCTCACGGGCCTCGGCGACCGCCCGGCTCAACTCCGCGTCACGGCGCGGCAGTGCCACCGCGACCGCGATCACCCCGGCTCCCGCCTCGGTCGCCTCGCGCACCGCCGCCGTGACCAGGCCGGCGCTCGCCCGGCCGCGTGTGTCGGTACCGCGCAGGGCGAGGATCCTCGCTCTCGGGGCGACCCCGGTCAGCGGCGCGGCGCCCTCGCCGGTGCCCGCGATCAGCCCGGCCAGGAAGGTGCCGTGTCCGACACAGTCCTCGGCCGCGGTGCCCGGGGCGGTGACGCGGCCTTCGAGTCCGGCGGCGTCGGGATCGACGCCGGTGTCGATGAGGGCGACGGTCACACCGGCGCCGGTGCTGTATCCGTGCAGCCGGTCCAGGTCGAGGCGCTGGCGGGACCAGTCCTGCTTCTCCGCCTTCTCGCGGGAGGCGGGTGTGCAGTTCGCGGCCTCGGAGTCGGCGGCGAGCGCGGAGGGCATGCCGGGTAGCTCCTGGCCCTTCTTCCCGTCGGCCGACGGCGGCCGGGACGGGGGCGCCGCCAGGGCGGGACCGGCCGCGGGCAGCACCAGCGCGGCGGCGAGGCCCGTGCAGGACAGCAGGCGGGCGACCCCGCGGGTGGACGTTCTCACCGGGGGGCCGCCTTCGGTGCCGCGGACACGATGTCCTCGGGGAGCAGGATGCGCAGGTCGTCGAGGGTGGGCGCGGACAGTGAACTGAGCCGCCCCGCCTGGCGGGTGACCATCGACTCGACCACCTGGCGGGCCAGCCGGGCGTTGCCGAAGGAGCGGTCCCGGGGCAGCGAGTCGAAGTACTCCTTGAGCAGCGGGCCGGTGCCGGGTCCGCACTCGTACCCCATGGCCGCCGCCTGGGAGCGCACGATGGTGACGAGTTCCTCGGAGGAGTAGTCGGCGAAGCCGATCCGGCGCGGGAAGCGGGAGGACAGGCCGGGGTTGGAGGCGAGGAAGCGCTCCATCTCGTCGGTGTATCCGGCGACGATGACGACCACCTCGTCGCGGTGGTCCTCCATCAGCTTCAGCAGGGTGTCCACCGCCTCCTGGCCGAAGTCGGCGCCACCGCCGCGCGGGGTGAGGGTGTACGCCTCGTCGATGAACAGCACGCCGCCACGGGCCCGTTCGAAGACCTCGCGGGTGAGCTGGGCGGTGTGGCCGATGTAGCGGCCGACCAGGTCGGCGCGGGCCGCCTCGACCAGCTGCCCCCGGTCCAGGATGCCGAGCTGGCTCAGGATCTCCCCGTACAGCCGCGCGACGGTGGTCTTGCCGGTGCCGGGCGGCCCGGTGAAGACCAGGTGGTTGCTGAGCGAGGGCACCGGCAGCCCCGCCGCGGCGCGGTGGCGGGCGGTGGTGATGAGGTTGACCAGGTCCGCGACCTCGCGCTTCACCTCGGCCAGGCCGATCATGTCGCCGAGGCGGGTCAGCGGGTCGTCGGCCGGGGCGGTGGTCCGGGTCGCCTGTGCGGCGGCGGTGGCGGAGACGTCCTCCGGCAGCAGCAGCCGCAGATCGTGCTCGCCGACCTGTGGCAGCGAGGCGAGCCGGACCGCCTGCCTGTCCACCATCTCCTCGAACACCCCGCGCGCGGCACGGCCGTTGCCGAACCCGCTGTCGCGCGGCATGGCCTCGAAGTGCGCGGCGAGCGCGGCCGCGGTGCCCTCGCCCAGCTCGTACTGGTGCTGGGCGCACATGTTCTCCATGATCGCGACCAGTTCGGGCACCGAGTAGTTCTCGAACTCCACGGTCCGCGAGAAGCGGGAGGCCAGACCGGGGTTGGAGCCCAGGAACGACTCCATCTCACGGGAGTACCCGGCCGCGACCACCACCACGTCGTCGCGGTGGTCCTCCATCAGCTTCAGCAGGGTGTCCACCGCCTCGCGGCCGAAGTCGGCGCCGCCGTTGCCGCTGTCCGAGGCGAGGGTGTACGCCTCGTCGATGAACAACACACCGCCGAGCGCCCGTTGGAAGGTCTCGGTGGTCTTGATGGCGGTGCCGCCGACGACCTGCGCGACGAGGTCGGCGCGGGAGACCTCGACCAGGTGTCCGCTGCGCAGCGAGCCGAGTCCGGCGAGGATCGCCCCGTACAGGCGGGCCACCGTGGTCTTTCCGGTGCCGGGCGGACCGGCGAAGATCAGGTGCCGGCTCATCGGCGGTGCGGACATGCCGAGTTGTTCGCGGCGCTGGGCGAGCTGGGTCAGGTTGACCAGGGTGCGCACCTGCTGCTTGACGTTCTCCAGGCCGATCAGCGCGTTGAGGGCGCCGAGCGGGCCGTCCGCGCGGTCGGGCGGGGGCGCGTCCGCGGCGCCGGAGCCGGCCGGGTCGGTGTTCTCGGCGCTGCCGGAGCCCCAGGCGTCGCGCTTGCCGTTGCCGGTGCTGTTCAGGCCGTCCACGGCCAGCCGTTCGCCGGGGGCGGTCTGCACCAGGCCCCCGCCCTCGTTCTCCCGGGCGAGGCAGTTCACCAGGGAGACCGGCGCGGTGGACTCCACGCGGAAGCCGTCCTGGGCGCCGCCGGAGACCTCGCAGCCGCTGAGGGAGGCGAGCGCGCCCTCACGGAGCAGGAAGCCGTGCCCCCTCGCGGCGTGCACGGAGGTGCGGTTGGCGGTCAGTTCACCGCCCGCGGCGACGACCACGCCCTCCTCGCCGGATATCTCGACGCGGAAGTCGCGCACGGTGACGTTGCCGCCGTCCTCCACGACCAGCCCGCTGGTGGCCGTGTCCGAGACACCGCCGCCGGCCAGGTAGAGCGTGCTGCCGGAGGCCGCGCGGACGCCGGCGCCCTTCGGCCGGACGACCTCGCAGTCCTCGATCCGGCCGCGGGCGTCCTTGGCGGCCGAGATGCCGTCACCGGCGGGTTCGACCAGACGGGCCCGGCGCAGCAGCGGGTTGGCGCCGCCGCGCACCGCGACGGCGGGCGAGCCGCCGATCACTTCGAGGCGGTCCAGTTCCGCCGCCGAGTCCTCTTCCAGGAGGAGCCCGGTCTGCTCGCAGTCGCGGACCGTCAGGCCGGTGAGGGCCGGGGAGGCGGCCCCGGCGACCCGCAGCGCCGCCCCCTGCGCGCCGTCCACCCAACAGTCCTCGAAGGTGCCGCGCGCCCGGTCGGTGACCAGTACCCCGTGCCCGCGGGTGCGCGAGACGCGGCAGCGGCGCAGCACCGGGTCGGTGCCCCGGGCCAGCGTGATGCCGTTCCCGGACGCGCCGGTGACGCGGACGTCCTCCAGCGTCGTACGGCCCGTGCTGCTCAGGTGCACGCCGGTGCTGGTGTCGTGCACCACGGTGCGGACCACCGAGAGGGAGCAGTTCCCCTCCAGGGCGATGGACGGCTTGTCGGTGGAGGAGATGTCGCAGTCCTCGACCGTGCCGCGGGCGTCGTCGTTGGCGAGCAGCCCGTTGCCGCGGGCGTCGCGCACGGTGCAGCCCCGGATGCGGGCCTCGCCCTGCTCCGCGAGGACCAGGCCGCTGGTGCCCAGGTGCTCGAAGGTGCAGGACTCCACGGTGGTGGGCGTGGTCGAGGTGACGACGATGCCGGCGCCCTGCGCGTTGCTGACCCGGCACTCCCGCAGCGCGAGGGAGCCCGTTCCGCCGGCCAGCATCGCGGTCCAGGCGGCTCCGACGATCTCGCAGCCGTCGAGCGCGGCCTGTCCGCGCCGCACGTCCACGGCGGGCAGTTCGGCGTCGCCGCCGCGCAGCGTCAGCTCGGAGAGCATCACGGCGTCGGCGCGCAGCGCGATGACGCTGCCCGAGCGCGGCCGGATCTCGACCGTTCCCCGCCCTTCGGCGGCGGTGAGGGTGACCCTGGTGTTGATCACCAGGTTCTCCGCGTACGTGCCGGGCCGGACGCTGATGAGTGCGCCGGTCCGGGCAGCCGCGAGTGCCTCACCGATGGTCCGGTAGCGGTCCCGGTCTCCCGGGCCGACCGACAGTACCTGGCGCGACACGCACCAACCTCCTTGCCACGGGGGCGTCTTCAGTGAACGTCCCCCTCTTCGGGGGCGTGTGCCGGCGAGCCGACGGTGCCATCATGCCCCGCCCGCGGGACGGACGGACATCGGGAGTGCGCTCCCGCCGGACGGGCGCGCGGTCAGACGCTCCACTTCTGGTTGTCGGTCCCGGCGCAGCTCCACAGCTGCAGTTGGGCCCCGTTCCCCCTGTTGTTGTCCCTGATGTCGACGCACTTGCCTACGACGGTGTTGACCAGGTCGTGGCTGGCGTTGAGTACGAACTTCTGAGCGTTGTTGTCGCTGCACCAGGCGATCTGGATGGGCGTGCCGTCGTTGTAGTTCGCGCCGGCCACGTCCAGGCAGAGGCCGCCCTTGGTGCGGACGGTGCCGTCGGACGCGAACCGCCATTTCTGCGCGTCGCTGCCGTTGCAGTCCCACACGACCAGCTGCTTGCCGTCCGAGAAGTCACTGCCCGGTACGTCTATGCAGCGTCCCGAGAGGTGGCTGCGCAGGGTGACGGGAGCGCCGAGGGTGACACCCGAACCGGCCTTCGCGGGCTGGTCCTTGCCGCTGTCGGCGCTCGTCCCGCCGTCCCGCTTCTTCGGCTGTTCCTTGTCGCCGGTGTCCTTCGAGCCGCCGCGCTCCGGAGCCTTGGCGGCGGGGGACGCGGAACTCCCCTTCTTCGGCTTCTTCTTGTCGCCGGAGTCCTTCGCGTCGGCGTCCGGGGACCGGGTGCCGGGGGTGGCGGCGGCGAACTCGCCCGGTGCCTCCTGGGCGTCGCCGCCGAGGACGGTTCCCGCCGACGCGGGTCCCTTGCGGTCCTTGTCGTCGTTTCCGCCGAGCATCAGCAGGGGCGCCGACACGAGCAGCGCGCCCGCGACGGCCGCTCCGGCCAGTACCGCCCTGCCCGGCCGTCCCACGGGCCGGGCCTCCTGCTGCGGCCGGTCGATCGCGGTCGCGGTCATCGTCCGTACGAGCGCGGGCAGCCGGCTCTTGGCCGCCGCGGCGGCGCCGGGGTCGCTCTCGGCGTCGGGCTCCGCGGTCCGGTCCGGGGCGGTCGTCCCCTCGGCCTCAGCGTTCTCCGTACGGGCGTCGGGGTCCGCCTCGGCCGTCGTGGGCTCTGAAGCGGCCCCGGATTCGGCGGAGTTCGCGCTGGACGTGCCCTTGCCTTCGGCTGCCGCGGCCGTCGTCCCGGCCGGCTCGCCGCCGGGCTCGGAGGCGGCCCCGGCTTCTCCGGTCCGCGTGGTGGCCGTGCCGCGTTCGGTGGAGGCCGCGACGGCGGTCTCCACCGGGTCCGTGCCGGGTTCGGGGGCGTCGGCGGCGACCGTGGTCACGGCCGTCTCCTCGCCGTCCGCTCCGGACGCGGCACTCGGGGAGGTGGGGGGTTGCTGTGCCGGACGTGTCACGTGGTGGTCCTCCCTGTGGCGTGGGGCCAGGGTCGAGCGGAGTCGTCGTCGACGGGTAAGGCGCTGGGGCCGTCGGCGCCGGACGGGCGGCCGTCCGCGTCGACGACGGCGCCGGTTGCGGGTGCTGCCTCGGTGCCCGGCACACGTACGGGATCGAGAAGGCTGTCCGCCGGTACGAGCAGGGGTGCCGCGGCCCCGGGGTTGGCGAGCAGACGGGTGCCGGAACCGTTCAGTGAACGGGCCAGGTCCCTGGCGGGCAGGGTGCCGTGCCGAAGTGCCGGGGACATGAACGCGTGGACCGGTGAGGTGAACAACAGCACCACCGGCGTACCGTCCTGGCCTGCGGCCGTGAGCGGGCGGCCGTCCGCCCCGCTCACCACGCTGACCTCTGCGTCCGCGAGCGCCGCGATCGCCTCGTCCACGGTCCCGTAGCCGGTGGCGGCGCGCTGGGCCGCCGCGTCCACGGGGTCGGAGGGTTCGGGCCAGCCGAGGACGCGGGCCGAGGGCCGGTAGGCGGGGTTGGCCCGGTAGTCGCCTACTCCGCCGCTCTCGTCCGACTGCCACTCCCCCAGCACGGCCCACTCCGGCGGGGTCCGCTCCTCGGTCCACTCCGGGTCGACCACGCCGATCCAGTGTCCCGGGGCCCGGCGGGCGGCGTCGCGCACGGCCTCGGGTATCTCGGGCGCGTCGGTGCTCTCGCCGGTCTCGGGGGCGGCGGCCACGGGCGACTCGGGGGCGGTGGGGCCGGCCTCGTCGGGCACCGCGGACGGGGCGTCATGCCTGCCCTCTTGCCGTTCTCCGGGCCGCATCTTCACCTGAACTCTTCGGTCCGTACGGGTTCCTGGGTGCCGCACCGGATGCGCGCACGCCGACACTGATCAGATCGGGGAGCCAACAGGATGCCACACACGCCCCTTCCGTGTGCGCCGAGGACGGGCCCGTATGGGGTCTCTCACGTGCCCGTTCTCTGCCCGTTCGGAGAACTTTCCGGGAGCAGTGAGGCGTGGCGGGACAAAGCGGCGTGGCGTACGGGACGGCCGGTGCTGCTGTCGCTCTTGTGACGGGCTAAGTTGGATACGCCATCGGGCCCGTCGAACGTACGACTGCCTTCCGCCCGGGCGTCCAAGCCAGGGGCGCACGAGGGGACTTCGCGGTTCGCTGGGCCTCGGACCGGCCGCGGCCGCCACCGTGGACGGACAGGCGGGCCCGGCGCACCGCACCGGGCCGAACTGGCGCATCTCGACGAGCACTTGACCAACGCCCGCCGAGCCGACCGGTGTTCACCGGCCCGCCCGCCGCGCGGGTCCGTGCCCCTCACCGACAGCTCCGCCACCGAGGAGGAGTACCGCATGTCCCCCACGCCCCAGACCCCCGGCGCGAACGCGGAGGCGGCCGCCGCCCGCGCGGCGGAGGCAGGGTCCACGCCCCCGTCTTCGCCTCCGTCCCCGGCGCCGGACGAGCAGGCCCCGAGCGTGGCCGCCGCCCCCGAGGCGGAGTCCGGAAGCAGCCCGGAGACCGAGGAGACCGCCGCGGAGCCGGCGCCCCCGGCCGCCCCCGCACCGCAGGCTCCCCCGGCCGCCGCCGAGCCCGCCGAGGAGCCCGAGGAGGGCACCGCCACGGCGGTGGCCGTCGCGGCCACGCCTCCGAACGTCAAGTCCGAGACGGGCGTCGGCACCGGGCGTCCCCGCAAGCCGGTCCTGGCGGGTGCCGCGATCGCCGGCGCCGTCCTGGTGGCCATACCCCTGCTGCTGGCCGGCAGCGCGGACGACGAGCGTCCCGGCTCGGCCAAGGGGCTGGCCGCGGGCTCCGACACGGTCCTGAACGCCAGCTCGGCCCCCGCCGCGCTCGACGACTACGTGGCCGAGAAGCCCAGCGTGTCGCCGGGCAGGAAGAAGCCGAAGAAGAGCGAGGCCCCCAAGGTCGCCGTCGCCCCGCCCGCGCCCGCGCCCTCGCCGTCGCCGAAGCCGAGCAAGTCGCCCGAGAAGAAGCCGAAGGCCGAGACCAAGCCCAAGGCGGACCCGAAGCCGAACTGGGGCACCAAGACCGTCTACGCGACCAGCGTCCTGCGGGTCGGGCAGTCCTGGTCCACCAACCGCATCCGCATGATCATGCAGACCGACGGCAACCTCGTCGTCTACAACGAGCACGACAAGGCCATCTGGGCGTCCATGACGTTCGGGCCCGACCACCGGGCGATCTTCCAGCAGGACGGCAACCTCGTCATCCACAACGCCGACGACCGTCCCATCTGGGCCTCCCGCAGCCACGGCCACGAGAACGCCCAGCTCGTCCTGCGCGCGGACGGCAAGGTGGTCGTCCTGCACAACGGCGGGGTGGTCTGGTCGACCTGACGCGACGGCGGTCCGGTTGCCGGACCCCGGCCCGCACACCGTGCGGCCCGGGAGAGGGCAACTGGACGAGCCCACCGCCGTTTGCGAACCTCGGACTCCACACCAGGGCCCGAGAAGGCCGCCGCCTGAACGCGTCACGCGGCGGCGAGGAGAACCTTTGAAGATCCGACGCCGCACCCACCTCGTCGACGGCTCTGGTGACCGCCGTCCTCCTCGCCTCCCGCACCGGCCCGGACGGGGGCGACCGCCTCGCGGCCGAGGGGCGTGACTGGCACTGGGACGAGCAGGCCGGCGCGGCCGAGGCCTCCGCGTTCATGCGTGTCGCGGTACCCGAGGACGCCACCGGGACCAAAGGCGCCGTCCAGATCAATCCGCAGGAAGACGTCTACCTGCTCACCTTCGTCAACAGCGTGAAGAACGCCGAGCGCGTCGCGGGCGACCTGCGCTCCGAAGAGCCTCTGAAGTGAGGTCGAAGGACTTCGCCCCGCGGGGAGAGCGCTTCGGCCACCTCGGACTGGCCGAACCCCAGACACTCGACGGGCCCCGCTGGGCCGGGGTGTGCCCTCCGTGCGTCCAGGACGACCGCCGCGGAGACGTGCAGTGGATCGACATCTACGTCGAGACACTGAAGGGCGACCGGGCGCGGGTCCACCTCCAGGCGTTCTGAACCGCCGCCCTTCAACTCCTCGCACCCACACACCCGTTCCCGGGTCTCTTTGCTTCACCTCTTGACGTGTCTGGTTCAGACCTTTAGGTTCACCGATCACCAAGCCTCCACGAATGCGCTCGATGTTCACGTACGTGAACGCTCTCCCCCCACCATCAGCCACCTGTGAAGGGCCGTGATCCCTATGGCCGGACGTTCCCGCGCGCGCTCCACCGCGCTCCGTGTCACCCTCTCGACAGCAGCCCTGACCCTCTCGGCAGGCGCTCTCACCGTGTCGCCCGCGGCAGCCGCGACCGGCACCGTCACCGGGCTCGGCGGCAAGTGCCTCGACGTCGCCGGAGCAAGTTCCGCCAACGGCACCGCCGTTCAGATCTACGACTGCAACGGCACGACCGCCCAGCAGTGGACCGTGGGCTCCGACCAGACCATCCGGGCGCTGGGCAAGTGCCTCGACATCACCGGCAACTCCACGGCCAACGGCGCGAAGCTGCAACTGTGGGACTGCACGGGTGGCGCGAACCAGAAGTGGACGGTCACCGCGGCCCGCGACATCGTCAACCCGCAGGCCGACAAGTGCCTGGACGTCACCGGCAACACCTCGGCCAACGGCACTCCCGTGCAGCTCTGGACCTGCACGGGGGCCGCCAACCAGAAGTGGACCGCGCCCGCCGCGGGCGGTGGCGGCACGACCCCCTCCGCGCCGATGGCCGTCGCCCCGTACCTCTACAACGGCTGGGGCAGCCCGCCGAACCCGGCCACCGTCATGAACGCCACCGGCGTCAAGTGGTTCACGCTGGCCTTCGTCCTCAGCAACGGCTACTGCAACCCCCAGTGGGACGGCAGCCGCCCGCTCACGGGCGGCGTCGACCAGCAGACCGTCAACACCGTGCGCGCCAACGGCGGCGACGTCATCCCGTCCTTCGGCGGCTACAGCGGCAACAAGCTGGAGAGCTCCTGCTCCAGCGCCGGCGAACTCGCCGCCGCCTACCAGAAGGTCATCAACGCCTACGGGCTGAAGGCCATCGACATCGACCTGGAGGCCGACGCCTACAGCAACGGCACAGTGCAGCAGCGGACCGTGGACGCGCTGAAGACCGTCAAGACCAACAACCCCGGCATCAAGGTGTACATCACCATCGGCACCGACCAGAGCGGGCCCGACACCGGCCTGATCAAGCGGGCGGCCGCCTCCGGCCTGACCGTCGACAGCTGGACCATCATGCCGTTCGACTTCGGCGGCGCCGGCCAGAACATGGGGACGCTCACCCTGCGGGCGGCCGAGGGGCTCAAGTCGGCGCTCAAGAGCGCCTACGGCTACAGCGACGACCAGGCCTACCGCGGCATGGGCATCTCCTCCATGAACGGCATCACCGACGTCAACGAGACCGTCACCCCCGCCGACTTCCAGACCATCCTCGGCTACGCGCAGCAGCACCACCTGGCCCGCCTGACCTTCTGGTCCGCCAACCGCGACCGGCCGTGCCCCGGCGCCTACCCGAACGACGACACCTGCTCGGGCGTGGCCCAGACCCCCTGGCAGTTCACGAGCATCTTCGCCAAGTACACCGGCTGAGCCCTCGGTCCACGTCTCCCCACCCCCCACCTCCAGGAGTAGCCGTGCCCAGATCGAGGCGAGAACCCGGCCGCCGCCGGACACCCGGACTGCTCGGCGTGTTCGCCCTCGTGGCGGCCGCCGCGACCGGCGTGGCGCCGGCCGCACCGGCCCAGGCCGCCACCGCTGCCGCCGCCGCGGTGCCCACCGGCTGGGCCACCGTCGTCAACGCGGGCAGCGGCAAGTGCGTCGACGCGCGGTCCGCCGCCACCGCCGACGGCACCGTCGTCCAGCAGTACGCCTGCAACAGCACGCAGGCCCAGCAGTGGCAGTTCAAGGACACCTCCGGCGGATTCGCCCAGGTCGTCAACCGCTCGGCCGCCACGAAGGCCTGGGACGTGAAGGACGTCTCGACCGCGGACGGCGCGGGCGTGCAGCTGTGGACGTACGGCGGCGGCGACAACCAGCAGTGGCAGGCGGTGGCCGAGTCGGGCGGCACCTACCACTTCGTCAACCGCAAGAGCGGCAAGTGCCTCGACGTGCCGAGCGCGTCGACCGCGGACAGCGTGCAGCTCCAGCAGTACACCTGCAACGGCAGCCAGGCCCAGTCCTTCTACGTGAACCCGGTCGACGCGCCCCAGCCGCCCGGCACCCCCGACCTCGGGCCGAACGTCACGGTCTTCGACCCGTCGACCCCGGCCGCCACCGTCCAGAACGCCCTCGACGCCGCCTTCGCGCAACAGGAGACCAACCAGTTCGGCACCGCCCGCAAGGCGTTCCTCTTCAAGCCCGGCACCTACGACGCCGACGCGAACGTCGGCTTCTACACGCAGGTCGCCGGTCTCGGGCTGTCCCCCGACGACGTCACCATCCGCGGCGCCGTGCACGCCGAGGCGGACTGGTTCCAGGGCAACGCCACCCAGAACTTCTGGCGGTCGGCGGAGAACCTGTCGGTGACCCCGGCCTCCGGAACCGACCGCTGGGCGGTGTCACAGGCGGCGCCCTACCGGCGGATGCACCTGCGCGGCAACCTCCAGCTGGACGACGGCGGCTGGTCCAGCGGCGGCTACATGGCCGACACCAAGGTCGACGGCCAGGTCAGGTCGGGCTCGCAGCAGCAGTGGCTGTCCCGCAACACTGAATGGTCGAGCTGGACGGGCTCCAACTGGAACATGGTGTTCGTCGGCGCCAGGAACGCTCCCGCGAACAGCTTCCCCAGCCCGCCGTACACCACGGTCGACCAGAGCCCCGTCACCCGCGAGAAGCCGTTCCTGTACGTCGACCCGGCCGGCGCCTACAAGGTCTTCGTCCCGGCCGCGCGCACGAACACGAGCGGTACCACGTGGAGTTCGGGCACACCGGCGGGCACGTCCCTGCCCCTCTCGGACTTCTTCGTCGTCAAGCCCGGTGCCACGGCGGCGCAGATGAACGAGGCGCTCGCCGCGGGCAAGCACCTGCTGGTCACCCCGGGCGTCTACCACCTGAGCCAGACGCTCAAGGTGACCAAGGCCGACACCGTGGTCCTCGGACTCGGCCTCGCCACGCTCATCCCCGACAACGGCATCACCGCCATGACCGTCGCCGACGTGGACGGCGTCCAGCTCGCCGGGCTGCTGTTCGACGCCGGGACCACGAACTCCGCGCGGCTGATGGAGATGGGCCCGAGCGGCTCCTCGGCGGACCACGCGGCAGACCCCAGTTCCCTGCACGACGTGTTCTTCCGCGTCGGCGGCGCGGGCGTCGGCAAGGCGACCACGAGCCTGACGGTCAACAGCGACGACGTCATCGGCGACCACCTGTGGATCTGGCGTGCCGACCACGGCAGCGGCGTCGGCTGGACCAGCAACACGGCCGACACCGGACTCGTCGTCAACGGCGACGACGTCACCATGTACGGCCTGTTCGTGGAGCACTTCCAGAAGCACCAGACGCTCTGGAACGGCAACGGCGGCCGCACGTACTTCTACCAGAACGAGATGCCGTACGACCCGCCCGGTCAGGCCGCCTGGATGAACGGCTCGACCCAGGGCTACGCCGCCTACAAGGTGGCCGACTCCGTGACCAGCCACCAGGTGTACGGCTTCGGCAGCTACTGCTACTTCAACGTCGATCCGGCCGTCACGGCCGAGCACGCCATCGAGGCACCGAACACCGCTAACGTCCGCTTCAAGAACATGGTGACGGTGTCGTTGGGCGGCACGGGCACCATCCGGCACGTCGTCAACGACCGGGGCGGACCCTCCAACTCCGCCACCAACGTGGCCAACCTGGTGAGTTACCCGTGAGCCGCACCGAAGGGACCGATTCCCCGATGCACGTGACCAGATCCGCACCGGCCCGCGCCGCCCTGCGCGTGCTCCTCCTGCTGGCCACCCTCCTCGGCCCGGCGGTGACACCCGCCCACGCGGCCCCCGCGGCGACCCCCTTCAAGGTGCTGGCGCTCTACAGCGGCACCTACGACGCGGCGCACATCGACTTCGTCAAGGAGGCGAACGACTGGTTCCCCCGCCAGGCCGCCGCGAACGGATTCACCTACACGCCCAGCAACAACTGGGACCTGCTGAGCAACGGCGGCGTGAACGCCTACCAGGTCGTCCTGTTCCTCGACGACGCGCCGCAGACCGCGGCCCAGCGGGCCGGCTTCGAGCAGTACATGCGGGGCGGCGGCGCCTGGATGGGCTTCCACGTGGCCGCCTTCACGACCGACGCCGCCGCCTGGCCCTGGTACCACAACCAGTTCCTCGGCAGCGGAAATTTCAGCACCAACACCTGGGGACCGACCAGCGCGAAACTCAAGGTCGAGAACAGCACCCACGCCGCCACCAGGAACCTGCCGGCCACCTTCACCTCGTCGGTCAGCGAGTGGTACAGCTGGACCAAGGACCTGCGGCAGAACCCGGACATCAAGATCCTGGCCTCCGTCGACCCCAGCAGCTTCCCCCTGGGCACCGACCCCGACCAGTCCTGGTACAGCGGCTACTACCCGATCCTGTGGACCAACACCCAGTACCGGATGCTGTACGCGAACTTCGGCCACAACGCGATGAACTACTCGACCAACACGCGTCTGTCGTCGACGTTCGCGAGCGAGACCCAGAACCGGTTCCTGCTGGACGGCCTGAAGTGGCTCGGCGGCGCCGACCCGACGACACCCCCGGCGGACGGCATCTCCGAGACCACCTGGTACTCCCTGACGAACCAGGCCAACGGCACCTGCGTGGACACCCGTTCCGCCGCCACGGCGAACGGCACCGCCGTCCAGCAGTACACCTGCAACGGCACGCAGGCCCAGCAGTTCCAGTTCCGTGCCACGGACAGCGGCTACACGCGGATCGCCGTCCGGGGCAACCCGCAGCAGGTGATCGACGTGGTCGACCGCTCCACGGCCGACAACGCGCCGCTCCAGCTGTGGAGTTACTCCAGCGGGACGAACCAGCAGTGGCGGCCGGTGAAGGAGAGCAGCGGGCGGTACCACTTCGTCGCCCGGCACAGCGGCAAGTGCCTGAGCGCGGCCTCGACCGCGACGAACAGCGTCCAGCTCACCCAGCGGACGTGTGACGACTCCTCGGTGCAGAGCTTCGCCCTGACCGCGCAGCCCTGACCGATCAGGCCCGGTGCCCCCGCCGCCGTGCGACGGGGGCACCGGTGCGTCCAGGCCGGCTGTGGTGACGTAACGTCAGCAACTTTCCGTCAGACCGGAGTTGACGGAGGACGGTGCTTCAGACGCCGAACGGCCGGCCCCCGATGAGCGGGAGCCGGCCGTGTGCCGCTGTTCGTGTCAGGCCCTCAGACCCTGCGCCAGCGGGCCATCGCGAAGGAGAACACCCCGAACAGGACGAGACCCGCGGCGACGCACGCCAGCAGCCAGGGCCCGACGGGGGTCTCGGCGAACGACCTCAGCGTGTCGTCCAGCCCCTTGGCCTTGTCGGGCTCGTAGGCGACCGCCGCCCGCACCGCGAAGACACCGGCGACGGCGAACACCACACCGCGCGTCGCTCCGCCGCCCACACCCGAGACGTCGACCACCCGGCGCGTCGTCCGCGACATCTCACCGAGCTTCATGTGCTTGTGGTACTTGCGCATCACCGCCCGGACAGCGATCCACACGCCGGCACAGACGATGCCGACACCGCCCGCGCCCACGATCCACTGGCCGCCGGGCATCTCCAGCACCCGGGCCGTCACGTCCCGGGACTGCTTGTCGCTGGACTTCCCGCCGCCCGAGCCCGCGGCGAAGGACAGCACCGAGTAGGCGACGAACGCGTAGAAGACGCAGCGCGCCGCCGACATGAGCCGCTTGCGCCAGGAGCGGCCGTTCTCACCGACCGCTCCGAAGACCGCCTCGGACAACCGCCACAGCGCCATGCCGACGAGGCCGGCGCCCAGGATCCACAGCAGCGCCGCCCCGAAGGGCTGCGCGGCGATCTCCTCCAGCGCACCACTGCGGTCCGCCTGCCGGTGCCCCTCGCCGAAGGCGATCTGCAGCGCCAGGACACCGACCAGCAGATAGATCACACCACGTGCGGCCAGTCCCGCCTTGGCGGCGGTCTCCGTCGCCGAACCGGTCGCCGCTCGCCGGACGCGGAATCGCCCTCCCCTTGCCACCGCGTCCGCGTTCATATGGCCTGGTCCCCGTTCGCCGCCTTGTTCTCCAGCCGCAGCTGGACCTCCACTTCCTGGTCACCGGCCTCTTCGCCCAGTACGTGCACGGTGAACGCCTCGCCGAGGGCCTCACGCAGGTGCTTGACCGCGAGAGGACCGCCCTGGACGTCCGCGGTCACCGGCGCCGAGAGCTGCGCGGGCGGCACGGGGGTGTCTCCGGACGAACCGGAGGTGTCGAAGGTACCGGTCCACATCGTGGGCCGCTTCCCCTCGGTCTCATGAGGCTTGTCCTCGGCACAGCGGTCCGAGGAGAAGCGGCTGCACAGTGCCGCGAACAGGCTCCCGGCGTCCGCCGCGGAGCAGTCGCTGAGCACCACCTGAACCTGCGATGCGGCCAGCGGACTCGTACTCATCGAAAAGCCTCTCCCTCTCGCCTGCGCACAGGCGCGTTCGTGCTGACACGGGTACCCCGAGGGTGGCGGTGAAACGGGTCGGCTGCCACCTGGTTGTGGCCGTACCCGCCCAGGTCAGCACAGACAGTGAGCTATGTTGAGTCCTCGTGGGACACGAAGGAGGCGGCCCGGTGCCATCGCCGCAGCAGGCACGCGCGCAGGCATCTGCGATCACCTCGGGCAGGACGGCACCTGAGGCGGGCGCGGCCCCGACCTCCCAGCTCAGGGAGCTGTTCGACGGCCCCCGGCTCTCGCCCGGGCAGCGGCGCATCGCCCAGTACCTGATCGAGCACATCACCGAGGCGGCCTTCCTGTCGATCACCGATCTCGCGGAGCGGGTGGGTGTCAGCCAGCCCTCGGTGACCCGTTTCGCCGCCGCGGTCGGCTTCAGCGGCTACCCGGCGTTGCGGGAGCGGCTCCAGGCGATCGCCCTCGCCACGCTCGGCAGCGCGCCGGCCACGCCCGCGGAGAACCGCAGCAACGAGCTCCAAGCGGCGGTGGACGCCGAGATCGAGAACCTGGAGAACCTGCGCCGCGACTTCGCCGACCCCGACCGGGTGATCGAGATCGGCCGTGCGCTGTCCCTCTCGACCCCGCTGACCGTGCTGGGCCTGCGGATCTCGGTGTCCCTGGCCGAGTACTTCGCGTACGCCGCTCGGCGCATCCACCCGGACGTGCGGCTGGTGACCCGGGGCGGCAGCGTCGCGTACGACGCCCTGCTCCAGTCGAGGGAGGCGGGCGGCACCTGGGTGCTGGCCTTCGCGATGCCCCGGCACGCCCAGGAGACGCTCACGGCGGTGCAGGTGGCGCGGCGGGCCGGGCTGCGGGTCGCGCTGGTCACCGACCTGGCGCTGGGGCCGCTGGCCGACGAGGCCGACGTCACCTTCGCCACCGGGACGGGCTCCCGGCTCGTCTTCGACTCCTACGCGGCGCCCGTGGTGATGTCCTCGGCGCTGCTCCAGGCCATGACCGACGCCGACCCGGAGCGGACCCAGGGCCGCCTGGAGGAGTACGAGCAGATCGCCGAGCAGCACCACTTCTTCCTGAAGGACTGACGACGCGGCACGGTGCGTGACGGTGTCATCACCGGACTATTCCTCCCATATCGCGCATGAATTTTTTCATGTCCTTGCGTATCCGGCGGTATATATAAATACTCCTTGCGGATCGTGACCCCAGAGGCCTCTGGGGTCACCTCCGACGATCACCCGGGGCCGTCCGCTCCTACCCAACGGGTTCCGGGTGCTCGGAACGGGACTCGTTCACGAGTGCCGTGGCGGCGGCCCCGGTCATCCCCTAGGTCGGGGCCGCCCCAGAACCCGCACTGAGCCGCCGACGTCCCCCGGAAGCGAAGAACATGGCCCTGACTTACTCGCCGATCAGTACGGACTGGCCGTGCCAGGTCAAGAACCCCGGCAGCTACGACTGGGAGAGGTCGGCCGCCAAGTGGCTGCGCGACCTGGTGCCGGCCCGCTACGCCAGCTACCCGGCGCTCATGCGCCATCCCGTGCTGCTCGCCCGCCACGCGCAGATCCAGGTGCAGCAGGAGATGCGGGTCGCGCGGACGGCGCTGCAGACCGCGCGCGCCGAACTCCCGGCCCTCGGCATCCCGGAGTCCGTCATCGAGCACACCATCAAGATGTACGCCGCCGAGGTCCGCCAGCTCCACCACATCGCCCGCAGCATCAGGGTCGTCAGCCAGGCCCTCGTCGACGGCGGTGCCGGCCGCCCGCACTGACGGCGCACCGCCCCGGAGGCGCGCCGGTGCATGACCGGCGCCACACGTGGCAGACGATGTCGACATGAGCACCCCTCACGGCGACCCCATCACGACCGTACTCACCTGGAAGGTCCGCCCGGGACACGAGGCCGAGTTCGAGGAGTGGACGCACGGCATCACGCGCTGCGCGAGAGAGTTCACCGGCAACGAGGGCGTCTCCTGGCTGCGCCCCGAGGACGGCCACCTCAGCCACGCCGTACTCCGCTTCGCCGACGCGCGGCGGCTCGGCGAGTGGCTGGACTCGCCCGAGCGCGCCAAGTGGCACGCGCGGATCGAGGGCGTCGCCACCGAGGTCAGCAGCGAGCGGCAGTCGACGACCGGGATGGAGACCTGGTTCAGTCTCCCGGGCACCGCGGTACGGGCACCCGCGCGCTGGAAGATGGCCCTCACGACGTTCCTGGGCGCCTATCCGTGCACCCTGCTGATCCAGTGGCTGGTGACGCCGTGGACGGCCGCCTGGCCCCTGCCGCTGCGGGCCGCCGTGTTCCCGCTCGTCCTGCTGCCCCTGCTCACCTACGTCATCATGCCCGGACTCAGCCGGCTGTTCCGGCTGTGGCTCTATCCCTCGCCCGACGCCTGATCAGCGGCAGGGCGGGTACGCGAGCCGTGGTAATTTCCCCGCGGCGGCGCGGCCGTGCCTGCCTCGGGCCGGATGTGAGCCGTACCCGGTCAGCAGGACGACGCAGCGAAGGAGCCGTCGTGGACGCGCCAGAGCCGCAGGGCCTCGTCACCGCCGCATCCCCCGGCGTGCGCTCGCTCGACGTGCGGTGGATCCACGGATCGCCGTCGGCGAAGCACGACACGGACCCCGAGATCCAGGTCCACGTGTACGACGAGCACACCGTCGTCCTGCGGCAGAACATGGCCGTCGACTACGAGGCGCCGTTCCTCTTCCTGCTGTTCGGCGAGACCCGTGCCGTGCTGATCGACACCGGGGCGACCGCGTCGCCCGCGTTCTTCCCGCTGCGCCGGGTGGTCGACGGACTCATGGACCGGTGGCTGGCGGCGCACCCCCGGGACGGCTACGGACTGCTCGTGCTGCACACCCACCCGCACGGCGACCACATCGCGGCCGACGGCCAGTTCACCGGCCGCCCGGACACCCGCGTGGTGGACGCGGCCCGCGACAGCGCCTTCGCCTACTTCGGCTTCACCGACGACCCCGACCGGATCGCGCGCGTCGACCTCGGCGGGCGGGTGCTGGAGTGCCTGGCCACCCCCGGCCACCACGAGGCGGCCGTGACGTACTACGACCCCTGGACCGGGTTCCTGCTCACCGGCGACACCGTCTACCCGGGCCGCCTCTACGTGGACGACTGGCCCGCCTTCACCCGCAGCGTCGACCGGCTGATCGCCTTCTGCGCGGAGCGGCCCGTCAGCCACGTCCTCGGCTGCCACATCGAGATGACCCGGCGTCCGGGCGAGGACTACCCGGTGCGCACCACGTACCAGCCCGACGAGCCGCCTCTGCAACTGCCGCCGGAACGGCTGCGCGACATCCGCGCGGCGATCGACGAGATCGGGGACCGGCCCGGACGCCACGCCTTCACCGACTTCGTCGTCTGCCGACTCGACACACCCGACCACGACTAGGACGCGGACATGGAACCCACGACACGGAACCTGCTCGTCGTCGGCGCGATCCTCGCGGCGGCCGTACTGGCGGTGGCCGTCGCCCTGCTGGTCCGGCTCGTGCGGGCCCGCCGCGATCTGCGCCGCGCCGGGCTCCCGGCCGGCCCCCGCTGGGTGTTCTGGGGTGCCGTCGCCTATCTCGTGCTCCCCACCGACCTGGTGCCCGACCCCGTCTACCTGGACGACATCGGCGTCCTGCTGCTGGCCCTCAGGTCGCTGCGCTCCGCCGTGCCGTCGAGGGAACCGCGCGGTACCGGCCGGGCGTTGTCGGAGTAGCGGCCCGAGGGGTGCGGCCAGGGACGGCGGGCCGCCCGCTCGGCAGGCCGCTGCGGAGGACCGACACCCGACGGGCGGCGCGATGAGCGAGCTTGTTCCCGGGGGCAACGTGCCCCTGCCGTCCGGCACCCTGACGCTCCGGGTGCCGGGCCCCTTCGACGTCAGCGCGCTCATCACGGACGACGGCGGGAAGGTCCGGGGCGACGGCGACTTCGTCTTCTACAACCAGCACGGCGCGCCCGGGGTCCGGCTGACGGGCGAGGGCCTGACCGTGGACCCCGCGGGGCTGCGGCCCGGCGCCTCCCGTGTCTGCCTGGTCGTCGGCGCCGCCGACCCGGACACACCCCTGGGCCGGCTGCCCGTGCCCGTACTGCATGTGAGCGGGCCGGGCGGGCGTGCCCTCGTCCGCTTCGCGCCGCCACGCCCCGACAGCGAGAGCGTCCTGCTGATCGCCGAGATCTACCGGCGCGGCACCGGATGGAAACTGCGCGCGCTGGGACAGGGCTACGCCGACGGACTCGCGGGCGTGGCCCGGGACTTCGGCATCGAGGTCATCGACGAGACTCCCGCCGAGCCGGCCCGCCGGGCACCGGAGGCTCCCCGCCCCGCGCCCCTCGGGACGACCCCCGCCATGCCTGCGCCGCCTCGCCCGGCACCCGGGGTCGTCCCGCCCCGGCCCGCCGGCCGGCCGCCCGGTGGAGACCCCCGCGTCCACCAGGGCCCCGACGAGTTCCTCGCGCGCGTGAACGCCGCACGCGCCGCCGCCGGGGCCCCGCCCGTGTTCACCGAGGCGCGGCTGACGGCCGCGGCACAAGCGCACGCCGCCGCGATGGCCGCCACCGGACGCCTCGGCGCCGAGACCCTGGACGGCGTCTCCGTCCACCAGCGCCTCACGGCGACCGGATACGCGTACCTGACCGTCGGCGAGCACCTGGTGTCGGGCCCGCGCACCCCGGCCGAGTTCGTGGAGTACTGCCTCTCGACGGAGCGGTCCCGACTCACCCTGTGCGCACCGGCGTTCGGCCAGGTCGGGGTGGGCCACGCCGCCGCGCCGCGCTCCGGTGACCTGTTCTGGACGGCGCTGTGGGCCTGCCCCTTCTCCCCCGCCGGACTGGCGCGGACGGCGGCGGAGGTCCTCGCGCTGACCAACGCCGAGCGGACGTCGGCCGGTCTGCGCCCGCTGGCCGCGGACGCCCGGCTGACCGAGGCCGCGCAGGCGCACAGCACCGACATGGCCGTCCGCGGCTTCTACTCCCACACCTCGCCGGAGGGCCGGGAGCCCTGGGACCGGGCGGCCGCCGCGGGCTCCGGCCACCGCTCCGTCGGGGAGAACATCGCCTGCGGTCAGCGCTTCCCCACCGAGGTCGTCCAGGGCTGGATGAACAGCCCGGGCCACCGCGCCAACATCCTGAAACCGGCCTTCACTCATCTCGGCGTCGGTTTCGCGGGCGGCGGCCCGGCGGGCACGTACTGGACGCAGCTCTTCGGCGGCTGACGCGGCGTCAGTCCGACTCGGCGGCCGTGAGGGACCGCAGCCAGCGGGCGGTTTGACGCGGGGTGGTGAAGCGCTCGACCCGGAGCGGAGCGAACCGCGCGTCCTCCGCGCGGCGGCCGATCTCCGCGCGCCGCGCCCCGTGCCGGGACCAGGCCCACCAGGCGGGGTGGTCGGCGCGGAACCAGTCCGCCAGGGTCTCCCTGTTGCCGCCGAAGAGCCGCTCGCGCGTCAGCGTCCTGCGCAGCGAGCGGCGCAGGACGCGCGGCATGACCACGCCTCGCCCGTAGTCCAGCCAGAGCACCGTGTCGGCGCGCTCCCACAGCAGGTCGCGGACCTCCGGATAGCCGAACGAGTCGAAGATCCAGCCCGGGGACCCGGCGATGCGGCCGACGTCCTCGGCGAACGTCTCGTTCACCGCCCAGCCGGGCCCCGCGAAGTACAGCACGTCCATCTCGTGGTACGGCAGGCCGAGTTGTGCCGACAGGGCGCGCGCCAGGGTGGACTTCCCGGCTCCGCTGATGCCGGCCACGAGGATGCGCTTCATGCCGGGAGCATACGTCCGGCCCGTTCACCCCCCGTCGACGCGTCCCAGCAGTCCGCTGTTGGGGCGCCGGTGCGGCGGCTGCTCCGGTGCCGGGCGCTGCCGGGTCTTCGGTATGTCGCGCTGCCGCGCCTTGTCCGCGTCGACGGTGAGCGGTTCGCCGTAGTGGTGGACGGTCAGCGGTTCGCCGGACAGCAGGGTGTACGTCGCGGCGGCCGGTTTGACCTCCACGCGCAGGCGGCGGCCGAGTATCTCCACGTGGAAGGCCAGGCGGCTGATCCGCTCGGGCAGCCGGGGCGCGAACTCGATCCGCTCGCCCTGGTGCCGCATCCCGCCGAAGCCCGCGACGAGCGCCATCCACGCCCCGGCGAGGGAGGCGATGTGGAGCCCGTCGCGGGTGTTGTGCTCCAGGTCCTCCAGATCCATCAGCGCCGCCTCCATCAGGTAGTCGTAGGCGAGGTGCGGATGGCCGGTCTCGGCGGCGATGACGGCCTGGCAGCACGCCGACAGGGAGGAGTCGCGGACGGTGAGGGGTTCGTAGTAGGCGAAGTTGCGGGCCTTGTGCTCCTCGTCGAAGAACGGGCTGCACTTGTACATCGCGAGCACCAGGTCCGCCTGTTTGACGACCTGCTTGCGGTAGATGTCGAAGTACGGGAAGTTCAGCATCAGCGGATACTGCTCCGGGCCCGTGGACGCGAAGTCCCAGCGCTGGTAGCGGGTGAAGCCGGAGTGCTGCTCGTGGACGCCCAGTTCGTGGTTGTACGGGATGTGCATGGCCTCGGCGGCGTCGCGCCAGGCGGCGCTCTCCTCGTCGTCCACACCGAGGGCCGCGGCCCGCCGGGGATGGCGCTCGACGACCTCGGCGGCGGCGAGCAGGTTCGTACGGGCCATCAGGTTGGTGTACGTGTTGTCGTCCGCGACCGCGCTGTACTCGTCCGGTCCCGTGACGCCGTCGATGTGGAAGTTCCCCTGGTGGTCGTGGTGGCCGAGCGAGCGCCACAGCCGGGCCGTCTCCACCAGCAGCTCGACGCCGGTGTCGCGTTCGAAGGCCCGGTCACCGGTGACGGCGACGTAGCGCACCACGGCGTCGGCGATGTCGGCGTTCACATGGAACGCGGCGGTGCCGGCGGGCCAGTACGCCGACCCCTCCGATCCCGCGATGGTCCGCCACGGGAACGCCGCGCCCTTCAGCCCGAGGAGGGCCGCCCGTTCGCGGGCGGCCGACAGGGTGTTCTGGCGCCAGCGCAGGGCCTCGGCGACGGCATTCGGCGAGGTGTACATGAGCAGGGGCAGTACGAAGGTCTCGGTGTCCCAGAAGGCGTGCCCGTCGTAACCGGAGCCGGTGAGCCCCTTCGCCGGGATGGCCCGCTGCTCGGCGCGGGCACCGGCCTGCAGCACGTGGAAGAGGGCGAAGCGGACCGCCTGCTGGACCTCCTCGTCACCGTCCACCTCGACGTCGGCGCGGGCCCAGAAGTCGTCCAGGTAGGCGCGCTGTTCGTCGACGAGGCCCTGCCAGCCCGACCTCGTGGCCGCCGCCAGCGCCGCGTCCACCTGGTCGCTCACGGCGGGCAGCGACCGCGTGCTCGACCAGCCGTACGAGACGAACTTCTCGACCCTCAGCTTCTGCCCGGGGGCGAGGACGGAGGTGACGGTGAGGCGGGCGACGTCGTCGGTGCTCTCGCTGTCCGTGGTCGTCGGTTCCGGTCCGTCGACGGCGTGGTCGGCGGCGGCGCCGACACGCAGGCCGCTGCGCCGGGTGCGGTGCACCAGACGCAGCCGCCGGTCCTTCGCGAAGTGCTCCTCCGGTTCCAGCGGCGAGTCCAGCGCGACCGCGGCCCGGGGGTCTCCGTTGTGGCCCGGGAGTTGCTCGTTGGCGACGAGCTCCGACTGGACGACGATACGGCTCTCGCTGCCGACGGCCTCGACCTCGTAGGCCACGGCGGCGATCGACCGCTGGGTGAAGGAGACCAGCCGCGTCGACCGCACCCGCACGGTCGACCCGGCAGGCGACGTCCACTCGCAGGTCCGGGTGAGCAGACCGGTGCGCAGGTCGAGGACCCGCTCGTGCGAACGCAGCCGGCCGTACCGCAGATCGAAGGGCTCGTCGTCGACCAGCAGCCGGATGATCTTCCCGTTGGTGACGTTGATGACGGTCTGCCCGGACTCCGGGTAGCCGTATCCCGCCTCCGCGTACGGCAGCGGGTGGGTCTCGTGGACGCCGTTCAGGTAGGACCCCGGCAGGCCGTGCGGCTCCCCCTCGTCGAGGTTGCCGCGCCAGCCGACGTGCCCGTTGGACAGCGCGAACACCGACTCGCTCTGCGGGAGCACGTCGAGGTGCAGGATGTGCTCCCGCACCGCCCACGGCTCGACGGCGTACGACGTGTGGGTGATCAACGCTGCTCCCTCAGTTCGGCCAGGTCCGACACGACGACGTCCGCGCCGTGCTCGCGCAGGGCGTCCGCCTGGCCGACGCGGTCCACGCCCACGACGTACCCGAAGTGCCCGGAACGGCCGGCGTCCATGCCGGCCAGCGCGTCCTCGAACACGGCGGCCGCCGACGCCTCGACGCCGAGATCGCGGGCGGCTGCCAGGAACGTGTCCGGCCGCGGCTTGCCGGGCAGTTTCCGCTCCGCGGCGACCACGCCGTCGATCCGGACGTCGAAGAGGCACTCCGCGCCGATCGACCTGAGGACGTCCCGGCAGTTGGCGCTGGAGGAGACCACGGCGGTGAGCAGTCCCTCGGCGCGGGCCGCCTGGATGTAGCGCAGGGTGGTGTCGTAGGCCTCGACGCCGTCGGTGCGGATCAGGTCCAGCAGCAGTTCGTTCTTGCGGTTGCCGAGTCCGTGCACCGTCTCCTCGTCCGGCGGGTCGTCGGGGCCGCCCTCGGGCAGTTCGACGCCGCGCGAGGCGAGGAAGGAGCGGACGCCGTCGGCACGGGGCATTCCGTCCACGTACCGGTCGTAGTCGTCGTCCGAGAAGGGACGGAAGCCGTCGCCGTCGCGCCGGCGCAGGAAGTCGTCGAAGGTCCGCTTCCACGCGGCTGCGTGCACGACGGCGGTCTTGGTGATGACCCCGTCGAGATCGAAGAGACAGGCCTGGATTTCTTTCGGAAGACCGAGCTGCGTCATGGTGAGAACCTTCCCAGGGCGGTGCCCTCCCAGCGGGTGGCGGGCGCCACACGCCGATCGCGTACGTCAGCCGCGCGGCGCCCGGTGCGATGGTGCTGTCCGGCTGCGGGCATCGTCGGTTCATACTCCTTCCACGATCTCGGAAAGCGTCTGCCCGAGATGGGGAGCGTCATCCCCGCCAGTCCTGCCGGCAGCGGCTCTCGGGATTCCGCCCGGCCGCCCGACCACCGAAGGGGAAACGCGTCCATGACCTTCGACGACCTCCTGAAGCGAGCGGCAGCGCTCGTGCGACCCGGCCGCCGCGCCCTGCTCGGCATCGCGGGCAGTCCCGGCGCGGGCAAGACGACGCTGGCGGAACGCCTCGTCGCGGCACTCAACGGGGACGTCGCGCCCTGGGCCGCGCACGTCCCCATGGACGGCTTCCACCTGGCGGACGCCGAGTTGGACCGGCTCGGCCGCCGCGACCGCAAGGGCGCCCCCGACACCTTCGACGCGGCGGGCTACGCGGCGCTGCTGCGCCGGCTGCGCGAAGACGAGGACGACGTCGTCTACGCGCCGGGTTTCGAACGCACCCTGGAGCAGCCTCTCGCGGGCGCCGTCCCGGTCCCCCGCAGCGCGCGCCTGGTCGTCACGGAGGGCAACTACCTCCTCGTACCGGACGGCGACTGGGCGCGGGTGCGGCCGCAACTGGACGAGGTCTGGTTCTGCGAGCTCGACGAGGAGGAGCGCGTACGCCGCCTCGTCGCCCGCCACGAACGCTTCGGCAAGGACCACGACACGGCGGTCGCCTGGGTCCACGGCACGGACGAGCACAACGCCCGACTGGTGGCCACGACCCGCGAGCACGCCGACCTGGTGGTGCCGGGGACACTCGTCCCGCGTGACTGAGCGCGGGACGCCGGCCTCGGTTCCCGCCAGACGAGAGAACCCGGTGGCCCGGAGAACGGGCACGCCCGGCGGGGCCGTGCACACCGCCCGGCGGGGACGTCAGTGGCCGCTGATCGCGTGCGGCGTGTAGGGCTCCTCCAGCTGTTCGGCCTCCGTGTCGCTCAGTTCGAGGCTCAGGGCGGCGACCGCGTCGTCAAGGTGCCGGGCCTTGGTGGCGCCCACGATGGGAGCGGTCACGGAGTCCTGCCGCAGCAGCCAGGCGAGGGCGACCTGCGCCCGGGGCACACCGCGTTCGGCGGCGATCCGGCCGACGGTGTCGACGATGACGCGGTCACCCTCCTGGTACAGCTTCTTGCCGTACTCGTCGGTGCGGCTGCGCTCGCTGTCGGTGGCCCACTCGCGGGTCAGCCGGCCGCGGGCGAGCGGGCTCCAGGGCAGGACGGCGACGCCCTGGTCCGCGCAGAGCGGCAGCATCTCGCGCTCCTCCTCGCGGTAGAGGAGGTTGTAGTGGTTCTGCATGGAGGCGAACCGCGTCCACCCGTTCAGCCGGGCGGTGTACTGCGCCTTGGAGAACTGCCACGCGTACATCGAACTCGCCCCGATGTAGCGGGCCTTGCCCGCCTTGACCACGTCGTGCAGGGCCTCCATCGTCTCCTCGACGGGCGTGGCCGGGTCCCAGCGGTGGATCTGGTAGAGGTCGACGTAGTCGGTGCCCAGACGGCGCAGGCTGTTGTCGATCTCGGTCATGATCGCCTTGCGGGACAGGCCGCGGCCGTTGGGCCCCTGGTGCATGGCGCCGTTGACCTTGGTCGCGATGACGACCTCCTCGCGGCGCGCCAGGTCCGCGAGCACTCGTCCGACGATCTCCTCGCTGGTGCCGTCGGAGTAGACGTTCGCCGTGTCGAAGAAGTTGATCCCGGCGTCCAGGGCCTGCCGGATCAGCGGGCGGGACGCCTCCTCGTCGAGGGTCCACTCGTGCGTGCCGCGGTCCGGGACGCCGAAACTCATGCATCCCACGCAGATCCGGGACACGTCCAGGCCCGTCGAACCGAGCTTCACGTACTGCATGTTCACTCCTGCCGTCACGGAGGCGGGGCGCACCTCACCCCAGGCCGACGGTACACAGGAGAGATCCCACCGGCACGCCCCGAACCGCAGGCAGGCCCCGTTCCCGTGAACTCCGGCGCTCGACAGGGCCGAAGGCGCTCGGCGTCCGGCGGACCCTCGGAAGGGCGGGTCCACCGGCCGCCGGGACGCCGGATCAGCTGTAGGTGATGTCGGACGCCGTGTACTTGCAGTAGGTGCCGTCGGGACCGCTGCCGGTCTCGGTGGGCTCGGCTCCGGTGTTGTTGCCCGTGTACCGGATGCACGGCTTGATCTTCTTGCTGCTGTCGCCGTGGATGCGGATCTTCGACAGGGTCGCCGTGTCACCGTAGTTGGTGTTGATGCCGACGACGGACTTGCCCGGCGCGGTCACGTCCACGTCGCTGACCACGATCGTGCGCTTGTACTGCGTGGAGCAGTTGCCGCAGGAGCGGACCAGCTTGCCGAAGTTCGAGACCTGGAACCCGGTCACGGTCAGCTTGCCGGCGCCGTTGAACTGGAACACCTTGTCCGACGCGGACTTGGCGCCCCCGCCGGTCACGGTGTACGTGGCCGAGGACGACTTGCCCTTGAAGGTGGCGGCGTCCTCGCCGACGTCCTCCCACCAGACGTTCTGCAGCGTGCAGGTGCCGGCGCAGTGGATGCCGTCGGCCGCCGGGGCGCCGATGACGACGTTCTTGAGGACCGCTCCGTCCGCCAGGTTGAACAGCGGGTCCTGGCCCTCGTCCTGGCCGCCGTCGCCGAGGTCACCGCTGCCGTAGAAGCGCTGCAGGCCGCCGTCGTATGTGCCGGAGACCGCCTTCGTCGCGGTGACGGGCACGCTCCTCGTCGGGGTCGGCCAGGCCGCCGCCGCGTCTGCCGTGCCGGCCATGCCGCTCACGAGGAAGGTGCTGCCGGTCAGCCCGAGGGCGGCCAGTGTGCCGAGAAGGGCGCGGCGCCGAGTGGGGCGACGCCGGCTGTGCGGGCGTGCTGATGAGGTCATGTCCCGATTCCTTCTGCGTGGGGGATTCAGTGCCATGAACCGCATACGGCATGTTGAACGTTGGATGCGTGCGAGCGTGAAGCACAGGCGCCGAGAGGTGCTCCGAGGCCGAACTACCCCTGTTCGCCGGGGTACAGCGGCCGAGTGCCGTACGCGGGGTGACTCCTGCGGGTCACGTCGCTGAACGGGAAGGTAGGGGGAAAGCGCTTTCTAGTCAACGAGTCGCGCAGAACGCATCCGGCCAACTCGCGCGGTGCGGACAGGCGTTGGGAGCCCTTGGGGTTACCCCGCGGCGGGCGTGGTCCGGGCCTCCAGGTCGTGGCGGGTGTCGTCGCCGTAGACGCCGGTCTCGTCGCCGCGAATGCCGTACCAGAGCTGGAAGCGGGCCACGGCCGCGGTGAGGACGGCATCGTAGGTGCCGTCGGTCGACCCGCCCACGTACACGTCCGGAAGACGCAGCAGGCGCTTCTGCAGCTCCACCACCGCCGGGCCGCTGTCCCCCTCCCGGAGGGTGCCCGCGCCGTCCGGGTCGGCCTCTCCCGGCGGCACTCCGTCGGCGGCCTCCACCGGAGCACCCGCGGGCGTGGTCGGCCGGTCCGCTCGGGCGGCGTCGTCACCGGGCAGGAGCATGGCCACGGTGAACCCGAGCACCGCCGCCGCGACGACCGCGGTGCCGATGGCGGCGCGGCGCAGGACCGGACCGTCCACGGGCCGCCGCATGCGTCGGCGCCTCGCGGCCCTCTCCACGGCCCGCCGGCCCGCCGCTCCCTCGGCTCCCTCGGCTCCCTCGGCTCCCTCCGTGGCCCTGCCGACCGCCCGCTTGCCGGTACCGCGACCTGCCGTCAGCCGTCTCACGGACGAGCCCACGGCCTCTGCCTCAGCCCCCTGTCCCGCCGCCGCCCGCCGACGAGGGCTTCGCCTTCTGCCTGCCGCGCTCCCCGCCGTGCCGGCCGCGCCTTCCGGGGTGACGTCACCCTCGGCGGCAGTGCGTCCAGTGGTTGGGCGTCGGGCGTCGGCGCGGCTGGTGGCCGGATCCGCGCCGCCCGAAGCGGGTTGCCTGCCCATCCGGGGCGGAGGTAGTTCCCGCTTCACGGCGTCCGGGGTGGGCGACGCCGGGGGCGCTGAGGGCCTGGCGTTGAACTCGTACTTCTCGTCGGGTGTGGGGGTGAGGTCGGAGGTGGGGGTGGGGTCGGGGGCGGGGTCGGCCATGCCACGTGCGTCAGGGGTGGGACCCAGGTGGGGAGGGTGCGCGGGGGCCGCGTCGCCATGCGGACCGGCTGAGGTCGGCGGGTACTTCGGGGCGGGCGCATAAGCGGGGTTGCCCACGAGGTCCGGAGCAGGCGCGTGCTCCGGGGGCGACGGATAACCGGAGTCGAGCGAAGCGTCCTCGGCGGGCGGGCTCGCGGGGGTCGGCGGGTACTCCGGAACGGGCGCGTACTCCGCGGCGGAGGGTGCGTGCTGCGGGGCCGGTGGGTAGCCGGAGTCCGGCACGAGGTCCGGACCGGGCAAGTGTTCAGGGCCCGGCGGGCGCGCGGCCGGGGGCGGGTACTGCGGGTGCGGGTACTGCGGGTGCGGGTACTGCGGGTGCGGCGGGTCGAAGGCGGACGCGGGATCGGGGTCCGGTGCGGGGCGGTGACCCAGGTATGGCGGCTCGGAGCCGGGGCCGGAGCCGGAGCCGGAGCCGGAGGCCGAGGCTGGACGTGACGCAGGTCCGTCGTCCGAATGCGGCGGGTCGGAGGCCGACGCAGGATCAGGCACGGGCCCGTCGTCCGAGTACGGCGGCTCGAAGACGAGCGCGGGATCGGGCACAGGCCCGTCGTCCAAGGACCGCGACCCGGAGGCGGGCGAGGAACCGAACCGAGACCCCTCATCCGAGTGCAGCACGTCGCCCGAGTGCAGCGCGTCGAAGGCGGGCGCGGGATCGCGCACAGGCCCGTCGTCCGAGTACAGCGGGTCAAAGGCAAGGGCGGCGCGATCCGGCACACGCCCGTCATCCAAGTACTGCGGGTCAAAGGCCGAGGCGGCGGGATCGGACACACGCCCGTCATCCGGGTACAGCCGCTCGAAGTCCGACGCAGGATCAAGCACAGGCTCGTCGTCCGAGTACGGCGGCTCGAAGACGGACGCGGGATCGCGCACAGGCCCGTCGTCCAAGGACCGCGACACGAAGGCGGGCGAAGAACCGAACCCAGGCCCCTCATCCGAGTGCAGCGCGTCGAAGGCGGGCGCGGGATCGGGCACAGGCCCGTCGTTTAAGTACGGCGAGGCAAAGGCGGGCGCGGGATCCGGCGCAGGCCCGTCATCTCGGGCAGGCCCGACGTCTCCTGCGGGCCCGTCGTCCGAGGGCGTCGGGCGGCGGGCGGCCTCCTTCTCCCGTACCTGTCTCAGCAGGTCCGCCAGAGAATCCGACGTACGCCCGCGCTCGACATGCGTGGGCTCGATCGCCGGGTGCTCCGGCCGCGGGCCGGGCTCGGGCGGTGTCGACACACTGCTCTCCTTCCACGGACGCGGTCTCCCGGCATCCCCGAGCAGTGATACGTGGCGGGCGGGCGCCGGGTTCACCGCGGGCGCCACCGACCACACCGCTCTTCAATCGATCGATACGCTCACTTCGGCTGGAGTTATTGAGCGTTTGAACAATTCCGTGCTAGAAAACGCGCTCATGACGACTCGATGGTCACGCCGTGGTTTCCTCGCCGCGAGCGGCGGCACCGCACTCGCTCTGGGCAGCACCGTCGGCGCCGCCGGTGCCGCCGGTGCCGCCGTCCCGTCCGCCACCGACACGACCGAGGCCGCGGACGAGTTCGCGACCCTGCGCGCGACCTGGCGCACCCTCCTTCTCGGCGAGGGGTTCTCCCCCACCGCCGAGCCCTTCAAGAGCAGGCTCTCCGAACTCGGCACCACCGCCGCGCAGTTGCGTTCCTCGATGGCGCCCGCCACCGGCTCCCTGTGGCCCGACCTGGTGTACGCGGACCCCGAACCCGACACCGACCAGGAGTCGTACGGCTACTCGGGGAACCTCAACGCCAGTTACACCAGACTGAGCACGCTCGCCCAGGCCTACTGCCAGCAGGGCACGGGCCTGACCGGCGACACGGGGCTGAGGGACGCCGTCCTCACGGGCCTCGACCATCTCTACTCCGAGGCCTACAACGAGAACCGGACCCGCTACGGGAACTGGTACAGCTGGCAGATCGGCGCCCCGCAGGCGCTGCTGGACGTCTGCGTGCTGATGTACGACCAGTTGCCGGCGGCGCGGATCGCCGCCTATCTGAGGGCGGTCGACCACTTCGTGCCCGACTCGGCCGTGGCGACGTACACCGGTACGAGCACGGGTGCCAACCGGGTCGACCTCTGCCGCGTGCTGGCGCTGCGGGGCGTCGTGGGCGCCGAGGCGGCCAAGATCGCCCTGGCCCGGGACGCGCTCTCGCCGGTCTTCCCGTACGTGACGAGCGGCGACGGACTCTACAAGGACGGTTCGTTCGTCCAGCACACCTCCGTCCCGTACACAGGCTCCTACGGGTCGGTCATGCTCGGCGGACTCGGCATGCTCTTCAGCCTGCTCGCCGGTTCCACCTGGGAAGTCACCGATCCCGGCCGGCAGATCGTCTTCGACGCGGTGGAGAACGCGTGGGCGCCCTTCCTCCACAACGGGCTCGTCATGGACGGCGTGTCCGGGCGGGCGATCAGCCGGGGCCTGTCCGCGTCCGACGCCAAGCAGATCCAGCAGGACGACCACGTGCGCGGGCACGCGATCCTCGCCTCGATCGTGCTCCTCGGGCAGGGCGCGGACAGCACCCGGAACGCGCGATGGCGGGGCCTGGTGAAGGGCTGGATGCAACGTGACTACTACAGCCCGCCGCTCGATGATCCCGCGCTCGGGCTCACCGGCCTGGCCCGGCTCAAGGGCGTCGCGGACGACACCTCGGTGTCCGCGATCGCCGAGCCGACGGGGCACCGGCTGTTCACCGACATGGCCCGCGCCACGCACCGCCGCCCCGGCTGGACCGCGTCCATCAGCATGGCCGACCGCCGGATCACGCACTACGAGACGGGCAACGGCGAGAACCTGCGCGGCTGGCACACCGGTTCCGGAATGCTCTACTGGTGGGGCGACACCTTCGGCAACGGGCAGTACAGCGACGCCTTCTGGCCCACCGTCGACCCCTATCGGCTGCCCGGCGTCACGGCTTCGCGCAAGGTGCTCGCGGACGCCGCGGGCGGCGACTGGGGAGCGTCCCGGCCGGACGTGAACTGGGTCGGCGGCGCCACCGACGGCCAACGGGCAGCCGTCGGACAGTACTTGAAGGGCCTCGGCAGCACCCTGATGGCGAAGAAGTCGTGGTTCTGCCTGGACGACGCGATCGTCTGCCTCGGCGCGGGCATCAAGTGCACCGACGGGACGGCCGTGGAGTCGACGGTGGACAACCGCAACCTCGGCCCCACCGGCGGCGCGCCCTTCCAGGCCGACGGCGTCACCAAGCCGTCCGGCTACCCCTGGTCGGAGACGCTCACCGGCGTCCGGTGGGCGCACCTCGGCGGCCACGGCGGCTATGTCTTCCCCGGCGGAGCGACCGTCAAGGCGCTGCGCGAGGGTCGGGACGGCAGGTGGAGCGACATCAACAAGGGCGGCTCCACCACGGTCCTGAACCGCAAGTACCTCACCATGTACGTCGACCACGGTACGAACCCGACCGGCGGCTCGTACGCCCACCTGCTCATGCCGGGCGCCACCGCGGCCCAGACCCAGGCGCGTGCCGCCGCGGTCAACTGGCTGACTCTGCTGGCCAATTCGGACGACCAGCAGGGGGTCGGCGTGCCGTCGCTCGGCTTCACCGGGGTCAACTTCTGGTTCGGCGGCACAGTGGGACCTCTCACCGCGAGCGCCCCGTGCTCCGTGATGATCAGCGAGAGGAGCGACGGGACGGCGGTCGTCTGCGTCAGCGATCCGATGCGCGCGCAGACCGGTCTCACCCTCACCTGGAACCGGGCGGTCTCCGCGGTGACGTCCAAGCCGTCCACCGTCACCTCGGCGACCACCGGCTCCGCCCTGCGGCTCACCTTCGGCGACCTGGGCGCCACGGCCGGCGTCACGCAGCGGATCACCGTCAAGCTCGCCTGACCGACGGTCCCCCGAAGGAGCGCCCGGCGCCGCCCCGGCCGGGTCGGGTTCCGGGGCGGTCGTGCGGGTCTCCAGGCGCCCCCTCCGACGCCTGGAGACCCGCGGTCCACAGGTCGTGCACGCCGATCCCGGCCAGGCCGGAGCGCACAGTGCGCCGCGGCCCCGGTGCGATCGGCGTGTACGACGGCACGGCGAGCACCCGGCAGCCCGCGGCCTCGGCGGCGGCCACCCCGGCCGGGCTGTCCTCGACGGCGAGACAGGCCGCGGGGTCGACACCGAGCGCCCGGGCCGCCGCGAGATAGGGATCGGCGGCGGGCTTGGTCCGGGGTGTCTCACCGGCCGCCACCGTCGTCCGGAATCGCTCCGCGCCCAGCACCTTGAGCACGCTGTCCACCACGGGACGCGGGGACGCCGACACCAGGGCCGCCGGGATTCCCAAGTCCGCCAGCAGGTCCAGTAGTTCGGCCGCACCTGGCAAAGGGGTCGCCTGCGCCCGCACCGCGGTCAGGAAGGCCGCGTCGAGTTCCGCGGCGAGCGTGTGCGTGTCGTGCCCCGTCACCCGGTGCAGATGGGAGGCGGTGTCCTGGACCGCGCGGCCCAGGACGTGGGGCAGGTCGTCGTCCCCGAGTTCGTGACCGAGGCGGGCGGCGCTCTCGCGTACCGTCCGCAGCCACAGCGACTCGGTGTCGACCAGCGTCCCGTCCATGTCGACGAGCACCGCGTGCGGGGCGGCCGCGAAGGGTCGCCCGTCGAGCGTCCAGTGCCGGTCCGCGAGCCGCCCCACGGACGCGAACACCTGGGCGGCGACGTCGGTATGACGCACCGTCGGCGGCGGCGCGGAGATACCGGGGCCGGCTGCGGCGAGCCAGGCGGTGCGCTCCTCGGGCGAACGGCCGCCGTGGCCACCCGCGTCGACGTGCCCGTGGTCGGTGACGACGAGGAAGGTCCACCGCTCGGCGTCGTACGACGGGCGGGAGCGCACCGCCGCCAGCAGCCGGCCGAGCCGTTCGTCGGCGCGCAGCACGGAGGTCTCATACGCCTCCCCGCAGCCGAGGAAGTGGGCGGTCTCGTCGGGTGCGCCGAGGTAGACGAACGAGGCCTCCACGTCGTCACCGGCGAGGACCCGCGCCGCCTCCTCGGTGATCCGCTCGTCGCACTCCTCCCAGGCCTCCGGGGTGTCGGCCGCGGGGGCGACGTACGCGGTCCTGGAGGGGGCGCGGAAGAGCGGGCCGCCGTCGCGCGCCTGCATCAGCGGCCGCCAGCCGGCCGCGACGAACGTACGGCGGCCGTCCTGTTCGGTGAGGCGGGTCGCGAAGTCCGGGAAGACGTCGAGCCGGTGGCCGCTGAAGTCGTTGCTCCACACGCCGTGCTTCGCGGCGCTCACACCGGTCACGACGGTCGCCCAGCACGGGCCCGACATGGTCGGCGTGCGGTCGTCCACCTCGACGGGCGCGAGGAAACCGGCGGCCGCGAGCGTGTCGAGGTGCGGGGTGCGCAGGCGGCGCAGCACGTCGAGGCGGACGCCGTCGATGCCGACGACGAGGACGCGGTGGACGGCGGCGGGCATGAAGGGGTCCTTTCGGTACGGCGGTCGCGGGGAGTACGGGGCCGGGCTCGGGCAGGTGTTCAGGCCGAGCGGCTCAGGTCGTCCGGGCCGACCGCGTGGGCGAACGGGAGCCCCTGGGCGTAGCGCCGGACCTCGTCGACGGCCCAATCGGCCATCCGTCCAAGCTCGTTGCCCAGGGAGCCCGCGATGTGCGGGGTGAGCAGCACGTTGGGCAGTGTGTACAGCAGCGAGCCGGCGGGCGGCACCTCGGGTTCGGTGACGTCGAGCACCGCGTGGATGCGGCCGGTGAGCAGGTGCTCGGTGAGCGCGTCGGTGTCGACGAGGGAACCGCGGGCGGTGTTGACGAGGGTGGCGCCGTCCCGCAGGAGCGCGATGCGGCGGGCGTCGAACATGTGCCGTGTCTCGGGCAGTTCGGGGGCGTGGATGGACACGACGTGGCTGCGCCGGACGAGCGTGTCGAGGTCGACGGGTTCCACGCCCAGTGCCCGGGCCTGTGCGGGGTCCAGGTACGGGTCGTGCAGCAGGACGTCGAGGTCGAGGGGGCGGAGCAGTTCGACTAGGCGGCGTCCGATGCGGGAGGCGCCGACGACACCGACCGTGCGCCGGTAGTTGCCGTGTCCGGTGAAGTGGGGCAGCAGCGCGGGCTGTGCGCGTACGTCGGCGTAGGTGCGGGCCATGTCGAGGACCCGCTTGTTGGCGAACAGGATGGCGGCGAGGGTGAATTCGGCGACGGGCAGGGCGTTCGCCGCCGCCGCGGAGGAGACGGTGATGCCCCGCTTCCAGACGGCTTCGGTGACATGGTGCTTGACGGAGCCCGCGGCGTGGACGACGGCACGCAGCCGCGGCATGCGGCCCAGCGCCTCCTCGGTCAGCAGGGGCGCTCCCCAGTGGGTGAACAGGACCTCCAGCTGTGCCAGTTCGCTGTCGTCGACGGTGCCGAAGTCGGTGATGTGGGCGGCGGGGTCGACCTCTGCGACGGTGCGCAGCCGGTCGAGCGCGCCCTCCGCCCGCAGGGAGCCGTGGACCTCGCGGCCCATGGCGAGAGCGGTGCGCGGCCGTCGTTCCCGGGTCGCCGGCTCGGGGCCGGTCAGGAGGGTCTCTTCCGGTACGAGCATGGTCACTTCACCGCGCCGGCGGTCAGGCCCGAGCGCCAGAAGCGCTGGAGGCAGACGAAAGCGACGATCAGCGGGACGACGGCGACGAGGGAGCCGGTGATGACGAGCGAGTAGTACTCGGGCTGCTGCTGCGTGACGCTGTTCCACATGAACAGGCCGAGGTTGACGGGGTAGAGCTTCTCGTCGTTCAGCATGACGAGGGCACCGAAGAAGTTGTTCCAGCTGGCGGTGAACGAGAACAGGAAGATGGTCATGAAGCCGGGCGCGAGCATCGGCAGCGCGATGCCGCCGAAGGTGCGCAGTTCACCGGCGCCGTCGACGCGCGCGGCCTCCAGCACCTCGCCGGGTACGTACCCCTCGGAGAACACCCGGGCGAGGTACACCCCGAACGGGTTGACCAGGGCGGGCAGCAGCAGCGCCCAGTAGGTGTTGACGACTCCGGCCTTGGTGGCGAGGAGGTACATCGGCAGCTGGATCACGGTGGTGGGGACCAGGACCCCGCCGAGGACCAGGCCGAACAGCTTCTCCTTGCCCTTGAAGTCGTACTTGTCGAAGGCGTAGCCGGTGGCGATGCACAGGAACGTGGAGGCGGCCGAACCGACCACGGAGTACAGGATGCTGTTGCCGAACCAGCGGAGGTAGATGCCGTCGTTGAAGGTGAAGACGCGGTGCAGATTGCCGAACAGGTTGAACTCTCCGAGGGAGAACCCTGAGGTGCCGAACAGGTCGCGGTTGTTCTTGGTGGCGGCGAAGAGCAGCCAGCTCACCGGCATGAGTGTGTAGAACGCCGCGACGACGAGGACGCCGTTCACGACTCCTTTGGAGAGCAGGGCGTGGGGCGAGGTGCGGCGGCGGGCGGCCGGGGCGGCCTCGGGGCCGGTCTGCGCGCGGGGGGCGCCCGTGGTTCGGATGAGGGTGCTCATGACGCCGCCTTCCACCGGTTGCCGAGCCGGGTGACGATGTAGGAGAGGACGACGCCCAGCAGGGCGAGGATCAGGGACGCGGCGGCGGCCAGCCCGTAGTCGTGCTGCACGAAGCCCGCCTTCCAGATGAACAGGGTGGGCGACCATTCAGTGTCGATGGAGGGCGCTCCGCGCTGGTTGAGGAGCTTGGGCTCGGTGAAGATCTGGATGGCGCCGACGCAGGTGAACAGAACGGTCATGACGACCGCGGAAGCGATCATAGGGACCTTGATGCGCAGTGCCGTCCGGACGGCGCCCGCTCCGTCCACGACGGCCGCCTCGATCACTTCGCGCGGAACGGCCTGGAGCGCGGCGTAGAAGATGACCATGTTGTAGCCGATCCACTGCCAGGCGCACAGGTTGACCATGGACGACAGCACGTGGTCATTGCTGTAGAAGTTCCAGGAGCCGCCGAGCGCGCCGATCCACTCCAGTACCGGGCTCAGTCCGGGGGTGTACAGGTAGATCCAGATGATCGAGGCGATCAGCCCGGGGATGGCGTGCGGCAGGAACAGCGCGAGCTGGAAGAACCGTTTGGCCCGTGCCAGCGCCGAGTCGACCAGCAGGGCGAGGAGCAGCGACCCGCCGATCATCACCGGGATGTACAGGGCGCAGTAGAGCCCGATGTGCGCGAAGGAGTCCCGGAAGCCGGCGTCGGACAGTGCCCGGGTGTAGTTGCCGAATCCGGAGAACACCCGCTCGGTGCCGCCGAAGCCGAGTCCGGAGGAGTGTTCCTGGAACAGGCTCATCCACACGGCGTAGCCGATGGGCGCGACCATGACGGCACCGAACAGCACGAAGAACGGTGTGATGAACAGGGCCGCGGCCCGGCGCTGGGTGCGCCGCAGCCGTACGGAGCCCAGCGGCTTCACCGCACCCGGCGGTCTGGTCTTCGGTGGGCTCACGGGCTGGAGGACGGGTGCTGCCACAGTGGGACTCCTTGGCGGGCTGGGCGCTACGGGGAGACGGCGGAGGAAAGGGGGATCCGGCCGCGGCCGGTGTCCGGGTGCCTGCCGGACACCGGGGACGACGGCCGGATCCGCCGGGTCACTCGGCGAGCTTCAGCCCGCGCTCCTCGATGCCCGATTCGGCCTTCCGCTGGCCCGCCTCCACGCCGGAGGTGAAGCCGGACTTCGCCGCCGCGTCCTGCACCGCGGTGTACACGTCCATCTGGTTGGGGCCCCAGGTCCAGCCGTGGACGATGGTGTCGACCTGCTCGGAGGCCAGCTTGTAGAGGTCCTGGCCGTTCAGGTACGAGGTGTCGAACTTGGCGGCGGCGACGGTGCGCAGCGCCGGGTTCGCGGGCAGCGCGCTGCTCGGCGACTCGAGGTCGGCGAGGCGCGCCTCGACGCCCGCCTTGCTCGTGGTGAGCCACTCGATGAACTCGGTGGCCGCCTCGGCGTGCTTGCTGCCCTTGAGGACGCCGTAGGAGGTGCCGCCGTAGTTGCCGGTGGCGGCGGTGCCCCAGTTGGGCAGTGGCGCGACGGCCCACTTGCCCTTGAGGTCGGGCATGGCGGTCTTCATGCCGCCGGCGGACCAGGAGGCGCCGAGGAAGGAGAGCGTCTTGCCGGTGGCGCGAGCCTTGGTCTCCTCGGGGCTGTAGCCGGTGAAGGACTGCACGAGGTCCTTCTCGGCGAGGCCGTCCCAGTAGGCGGCGACCTTCTTGGTGGCGGCGTCGTCGACGCCGGGCTTCCAGGCGTCGCCCTCGGTGGCGAACCACTTGCCGCCGGCCTGCCAGGACAGGGCGGCCAGCAGGGCCGGGTCCGACTTGGGCATCGAGGCCAGCCGGACGTTCTTGTCCTTCTTCTTCACCTTCGCGGCGGCGGCCTCGAACTGGTCCCAGGTGGCGGGGACTTCGATGCCGTACTTCTTGAACAGGTCGGTGCGGTAGTAGTAGAGCTGCGGCGCGACGTCGTAGGGGACGGTCCAGGTCTTCCCGCCGAAGGTCACGAGGCTCTGGAGCGACTCGGGGAACTTCGTCTTGACCGTTTCTCCGGCGTACTCGGTCAGATCGATCAGATTGCCCTGGCTCGCGAACTCCGGAACCATCTGGTACTCGATGGTCGCCACGTCGGGCGCGTTGCCCGCCTTCACCGCGTTGGAGAGCTTGCTGTAGCCCTCCGTCGAGCTGGGTATCTCGGTGAACCTGACCTTGATGTCCTTGTGCGTCCGGTTGAACGCCTCGACGGTCGACTTGGCTCCGAGCGTCCAGGTCCAGTAGTCGATGGTGACCGGCTTGCCGTCCGACGCGGCGTCGGTCGAGCCGTCGCCGCCGCAGGCGGTGGCGAGCAGGCCCAGAGCGGCGACGGCGGCGGTGGCGGCAAGGCGGGTGCGGAACGAACGTGAAGTGCGCGGCATGGCACGGCTCCTACGAGACCTCGTACGGGAAGAGGCGGATGCAGGACATCTTTTGCGCGCACACGATCAGAGTCAAGAGCGTTCGACCACAACAATCAAAACGATCGCACAACGCTCATCAAGCGGAGGTGCCACCACCGCAGGATGCGCGCACCCTCAACTCCGGGAGCAGTTCGATGTGTTGACGCGGCCCGGGCCCGCGCCCTGCACGACGTTCGGCGAGCCGCTGGAGCAGCAGCCCCGCCGCCAGCTCCCCCACCGCGCGCGTGGGCGGGGCGACGGCGGTGAGCGGGACGTCCGCGAGGGCGGCCACCTCGTCGTCGTACGCGATCAGCGCGAGGTCGCCGGGCACGCTGATGCCGGCCGCCTGCAGTTTCGGCACCAGCACGATGGCGTCCTCGTCGCTGTGGATCAGCGCCGCGGTGACGCCGCGTTTGCGGACCGCCTCGGTGAGGTAGTCGAGGGTGGCCTCGTAGTCGCCGTGTTCACGTGTCGCGGGGGCACCGGTGTCGCCCTCCAGACCCAGCGACCGCACCGCCGCCAGATAGCCCGCGGAGATCTGATCGGCGTGCGGGCCCTCCTGGAGCACGGCGGTGACCCGGCGGTGGCCCAGCGCGGCGAAATGACCGACGGCGACGGCGGCACCGTGGGCGCGGTCCGTGCGCACCCGGTCCAGATCCGCCGCGGGGTTGCCGGCCGGCGCCGAACGCTCCACCAGGACCGTCGGCACCTCGCAGTCGAGCAGCCACTTCTCCTGACCGCCGACGGGCACTCCCCCGAACCAGCTCGGGGCGACGAGCAGCGCCTCCGCACCGCCCGCGACCAGGTGTTCCGCCTGCACGGGGTCCTCGGAGTCGACGTAGCCGGTCATGCCGAGGACCAGCCGCCCGCCGTGCGCGGCGACGACCTCGCGAACCCCTCGGACGATGTCCGCGAAGATGTGCTTGGTGGTCGGCACGATCATGCCGATCACGGCGCCCTCGGCGGACTCCCGGCGGGGCTGGGGCTCGGCGGCCGCGTCGCCCGGCCAGACCACCGCTCCGTGCAGCCGGTGCACCCGGCCCTGCGCGGCGAGCGCCTCCACGTCACGCCGCAAGGTCACCGCGGACACCCCGAGTTCGGCCGCGAGGTCGGCGACCCGCAGGCTGCCGCGCTCCCGGACGAGTTCGAGCACTCGCTCATGGCGCTGGTCGACGTGCAGTCGCATGGGCTCCCCCTGGAGCAAGGCCGGACGGACGAACGAGGAGACGCGAGGCGTGATCCCGTGTGCTCACTGTACGCCCACACGTCGTATCGATCGTTTGCGTTCAATATGTTCACGGAGGCGTGTGGCCTGCGCACCTGGACCGGAAAGCGTCCCGGTCCCAGCCCGACGACGGACCGCACAGTCCACTTCGGAAGAGGCGCGGCATGCGCGGCGAGTTGACGGCCAAGGGGAGAGCGGCGCGGAACCGGGTCGTCGAGGGCGCCGCGGCGCTGCTGCGGGAGGGTGCGCAGCCGCTACGGGGGAGGTGTCGACATGCCGACACTGGACCTCGGCCCCTGCGCGGAGGCTGCGGTCCATGTGCGGAGGCTCCCGCAGCAAACGGCTGTCGCCTGGCCGTTTGCGCGCGAGGGCGCCGGCGGGGAGAGTGCCACCGGTGTGCGGGCCGCGAGGGCCGGAGCGTGCGACACGGCGGGGGACACAACGATGTGTGTACTGGACCTGGCGGCCAAGGAGGCCGAGGTCGCGAGGTATCTGCTCGCCCACCCGCGGGCCGAGGAGGCCGGGATCGGACATCCCGCACTCGGCGGCTGCGACGAGGTCGCCTGGTCCGACATCCCCGGATGCCCCGCCGAGATACCGGCGGTCCTGCGTGGACTGCTCCATCAGGAGGCCGCACCCGAGGCGGCGCGGGTCCTCACCAACGTGCTGATGGACAGCGTGTTCTCCCTCGGTGCGGCGATGCCGGCGGCCCTGCCGTTCCTGCTGCGCCTGGCGGCCGATCTGCGGGCCCCCGTTCGCGAGCGGAGGCTCGACATCCTGCTCGTCGCCGCCGAGTTGGCGCTGCCGGTCGACGCGGACGACGAGCGGGCGGTACGGCTCTTCGGGGGCGACGACGAACACCCGGAGCGGGCACAGTGCAGGGCGGTGTTCGCCGAGCACGCGGAGCTGCTGGCCACCCTGCCCGACGAACTCGTCGGGCCCGACGACCGGGCGTCCCTCCTGCGAGCCGCGGGCATGGTCCCGCGATCCGCGCGCGAGGATGATTGAGCGGACCTCCGTCGGGCCGCCTGGCATGATCACGGCGTGACCAGTGAGAATGTGCAGCCCGCCGTGCAGCCCGCCCCCGCGAGGTTCGTCCTCTTCGACGTCGACGGCACGTTGATCGACGCTCTGGACAACCAGCGCCGTGTCTGGGCGACTTGGGCTCTGCAACACGGATTGGACGTGGATGCCGTCCACCGGGTCGCACTGCGGACGCGCCCCATGGAGACCTTCGCACAGGTGGCCCCGGACCTGGATCCGGAGGAGTGCCTGGCGGCGCTGCACGCCCTTGAGGACGACGACGTCCGGTCCGGCGTCTACAGCGCTTTCGATGGTGCGTCCGACCTGCTGGGCGCGTTGCCGCCGGGATCGTGGGCGCTGGTGACCTCCAACTACGAACACCGGGTGCGCGGGCGCTTCACCCGGACCGGCCTGCATGTCCCGGCCGTCATCGTGGACGCCGGCGCCGTGACGGAGGGCAAGCCGTCTCCCGTTCCCTACCTCGCGGCCGCCGAGCGGCTGGGCGCCGACCCCGCGAACTGCCTGGTGATCGAGGACGCTCCGTCCGGAGTCGAGGCCGGGCTGAGGGCGGGCATGACGGTGTGGGGAGTGAACTCCGCGAGCGAAGTACCCGGCGTGCACCGCCACTTCGCCACGTTGCGGGAGGCGGCCCCGGACATCGTCGGGTTCGCGTCGGGGACTTGGCGGGAGGTTCCGGCGGCTCACTGAGCGCCGGTACCTGCGTGATGGCCCGAAGGCACTCACTCGGGGCAGCAACCGCACTCCCCCTATAGGGGCGCCCCGCAGCGCGGACATGCTGCTGACCTGCGCTTTCGAGAGCGGCAGCATCACCCGTCCCGATGTCCGACCGGGATGTCCTGGCCTGTACGGGCGGTGAAGGCGTCTCGGCAAGTCGTCGCTCCGCACGATCCCCTTTTGAACATGTTCAACTTCGTGCACTACAGTGGACGCCAGAAGGGGGGTACCGATGAAGATCGTGATACCCGGGGGAACCGGGCAGGTGGGGACGGTTCTGAGGCGCGCCCTGACCGCCGCCGGTCATGAGGTCCTGATTCTGACCAGGCGGCCGGTTCGTGAGGGCGAGCTCGCGTGGGACGGCGAGACGCTCGGCCCCTGGGCCGACGCCGTCGACGGCAGCGACGTCGTGATCAACCTGGCCGGCCGCAGCGTCAGTTGCCGCTACACACCGGTCAATCTGAAGGCCATGATGGACTCGCGGGTCAACTCCGCCCGGGTGGTGGGCGAGGCGATCGCAGCGGCGGCACGGCCACCTCGGGTGTGGCTCCAGATGAGTACCGCCACCATCTACGCACACCGCTACGACGCGCCCAACGACGAGGCCACCGGCGTGCTCGGCGGCGCCGAACCCGACGTACCGGGGTACTGGGCGTACAGCGTCGACATCGCCAAGGCGTGGGAGCGGGCACAGGAGGAGGCACGCACGCCGCACACCCGTAAGGTCGCCCTGCGTTCCGCCATGGTGATGAGTCCTGATCGCGGCGGCGTCTTCGACGTCCTGCTGTGGCTCGCGCGGCTCGGGCTCGGCGGTCCGGTCGCGGGCGGGGCGCAGTACGTGTCGTGGATCCACGAGCGTGATTTCGTCCGTGCCGTCGAGTTCCTGATCGACCGGGAGGACCTCGACGGGCCGGTGAACCTCGCGGCACCGAATCCGGTGCCCCAGCGGGAGTTCATGCGTGACCTGCGGGCCGCCCGGGGCGTGCCGGCGGGTCTGCCCGCGACGAAGGCCATGGCCGAGCTCGGCGCCTTCGTCCTGCGCTCGGACACCGAACTCCTGTTGAAGAGCCGCCGCGTCGTCCCCGGCCGCCTTTTGGCCGAGGGCTTCGCCTTCGAACACGCGCTGTGGCCGGACGCCGCCCGCGAGCTCGTACGACGCGGGCGCGACCTCACCCCGCGTGGGCGCGACGAACGCCGCCGTGGGCCGGACGCCCCCATGGCCAGGGCGAGTTAATCGTTCGCGCCCCAGGACGTCAGGCGCTACGTTCCGCGTGTTCGCGGCGCGGTACGAGACGAGGAGCCAGGCATGGAGATCGACGGCGTACGGACCGATCGTCTGGGGTTGTTGCTCGACCAGTTCGACCGCGCCCGGGAGATGGCGGAGGTAAGGCTGGCGGGGCTCGGTGACGAGGAGTACCTGTGGGAGCCGGTGCCAGGCTGCTGGTCGGTCCGGCCCCGGAGCGAGGCGACGACGCCCAGGGCGTTCGGGCCTGGTGAGTGGGTGCTCGACCTGGGCGCTGCCGACATCCCGGCGAACGAGTACGCGGAGGTCGCCCGGCAGGCCGCCGGCGGCATGAGCGTCGCCAAGATCGCCGAGGACTGGAGCGTCAGCGTCGAGCGGGTCGAGCAGATCCTCGCGCACACCGGCGAACCGGAACCCGACGAGACGCCGATCACGACGATCGCGTGGCGGCTGGGGCATCTGCACTTCCACTTCGCCGGCGGGTGGGAGTGGACGTTCGGTGAGCGGCGGCAGGAGCCGAAGCTGGGCGTCGATTTCAGTCCGTCCGCCGCGGTGGCACTCGATCGGTTCTGGACGGTGATCGACCGCTGGCGCGAGAGCGTCGGTTCCGTCACCGAGGAGCAGTTGGACACGGTCGGCTTCTCGCAGTACCCGTACGGGTCGGACCCCGACGACCCCTACATCTCGGTGCTGTCGGGGGCCAACCTCGAATTCATCCACCACATGGCGGAGATCGCCCTGCTCCGCGACCTGTACCGCTCCCGCTTCACTGCTTCCAAGTAGGTGACGCGGCCGGCCCGGGCGGCCCGGATCCACTGAGCGCCCGGCCCCGGGAAGAGCCGGGAACTCTCTTCAGCCGGCCTGGGCGGCTCTCGGGCGGGCTCTCCACTCGCGGCGCAGGATGAAGGCCCGCAGGACCGCTATGGCGAGGAACGCGACGCCGAAGGCGGCTCGCTGCCACTCTCCGACGACGACGAACCAGTACAGGGCGAGGCCCGCGAAGAACAGGCAGACGCCGATGATCAGCGGCTCGCGGATGTAGAAGGGCAGGACGCGGAGAATCAGGTTGATCAACATCGGGCCAGTCGAGCAGGTGCGTACCTTTCACGCAGTGGTGGAGGCCACAGTTCCGGAAGGAGGGCACCCGAGTTCGAGCCCCTATCCGGCGCCCGCTCCCGGAAACGGGAGTTCGTCGTAGCGGTTCGCGGGCAAGGGGACTGGGCGAGGGGAGGCGCGTATGCCGCAGCGGTCGAGTTCTGAGAATGTGCCGTCTTGGGCCAGGCCGGGTGCCAGTTGGGGTCCGTGGGTCTTCTGGCCCTTGCTCGTCTTGAGCATCGCCATGTTGGTCTACCGCGTGGCCGAGGGTGCCCGCGGGGCGGCGATCGCGGTGACGGCTTGTCAGGTCGTCGTCTTCGCCGCGCTGTTGGCGAGCAATTACGCCGCGCGGCGCAGGCAGCGAAGGCTCTGACGGGGTGTGCGGCCTGCGTGACCGGCTGCTCCGCCCCGTCCTCCGGCGCGCGATCGTCGGTCAGTCCCAGGAGTTGAACAGCACGCCGCCCAGAGTGGTGATGCCGTAGGAGCGGATTTGGCGCCACTCCCCCTGGGTCAGGACCGAGGTGTCGACGTCCGAAAGAGGCCGGGTGAGTTCCGCCGGACCGAGCAGTTCGAACCCGAGGTGAGCGAAGGCGTCGGCCCAGGGTGGCGGCGGGACGAACTCCTCGGTGTACCAGTCCCGGCGTTCGCGGGCGAACGCGATCCAGGGGTGGTGGGCGTGACACAAAATGACGGACTCTGCTGCCCCGACGACGGTCGCCGTGTGGAACGTGCGCGGGTATCCCTGCTTCTCCACTTCACCCACCTTGCCTCCGGCGGCGCGGGCGGCCGTGTGAAGCGCGGTGCGGAATTTCGCGAGGTCGGTCTCGGGAAGCGGGCCGGTCCCCGGGTGGCGGAAGCCCGTCGCTCCGCGCGGAACGGTGAAGCCGGCGTTCTCGTCGTCGGTCATGTCCTCATCCTGCATGTGTGCTGCCAGGTGCTGCCGACGGTGCTGCGGGGTTCTGCCCCGTGTTGCCGCGTGCTGTCGACCGGAGCCTGTCTTTGCCCGTGCAAGGATCCCTTGCGAGGTGTGCGGCCGGCGCTTCAGTGCGCGAAGACCGCCGTCGCCGCAGGCACTGCCAGCAGCAGACTGAGTCCGATCAGAGGGAGGCGGTCCAGCCACAGGACGGCGGCGAATTCGCGCAGTGTCGCTGCCAGCCAGTAGGCGGGCGAGGTCGGCGCGCCCACGACGTGCACGGGCACGCCGACGCGGCGGGCCAGCAGGGTCGTGCGGTAGACGTGGAAGCCGCTGGTGACCACCGTGGCACGGTGGCCGGGAGTGGTGCTGTCCACGAGGGCCGCGCTGAAGCGGAGGTTCTGCCCGGTGTTGACGGAGCGGTCTTCCCGCGCGATCCGGTCGGCGGGCACTCCGCGTCCGCGCAGGTAGTCGGCCATCGCGTCCGCCTCGGAGCGCACCTCGTCGTCGCCTTGGCCGCCCGAGACGACGAACACCATACGAGGCGTGTCCGGTGCGCGGGTGGCGTCGATCGCGAGGGCGCGCTCCAGCCTGCGGGTCAGCAGCGGGCCGGGCCGGCCGCCGTCGAGCCCGGCGCCCAGGACGACGACATGGGTGGTTTCCGGCAGGGGGGCGCTGCGGCCCCGGAGGAACACGTAGCCGGCGAAGACGAGGAAGAGCAGAGTGAGGTATCCCGCGGCCGCGTTGACCGCGACCACGAAGGCACCGAACGCCTCGCCGCCGACCGTGTGGAAGACCGCGTCGAGGCCGAGCACCGCCAGCACCGCGCAGCCGGCGCCCCCCGTTGCCAGCAGGGCCGCCTGCGGGCCGTAGCGCCGGACCAGGAGGACGCCGTCGGCCAGCAGCAGCAGGCCCAGCGCGAGCGCCAGGAGCAGGGCGGCGACCGCGAGTACGGTCGCGACGGCCGGGTGGGCCGGCGCACTGCGAGCGGCCACGCCGAGTCCGGCAGAGGTCACCGCCAGGCAGAACAGGACGGCGGTGGAGAACCGGTGCGGTGCCAGCAGAGCGTTGACGACGCCACCCGCGGCGAACACGACCGCGGCGAGGTACTCCGGGTACTCCGGCATGTGCCGCACCGCTCCGCTCTCCCGCCCGGCGGGCCGCTGCCCGTACCCGCCCGTTTTCGCGCCGCCCGCGGGTCCCCGGACCCGTGCACTACGGGGACCTGCTACGTACGGCCGCCGACCATCCTCCCAGATCCGGTGTAGTGCCCCGAACCCGGGCGGGTGGTGGTGAGTTCGACGGAACCGGCATGTCGTGCCGGTGGTGGTGCCGCCCGGCCGGACGTGGACCGCGCGGTTTGTGAGCGCCGGTGATCAGCAGGGCACCGCGGGCGGTTGTGTGGCGGCCGACGGCGGCACGCGGTTGTACCGGGAAGCCTCGTTCACGGGCACCGCGTCCGCCGGCACCGACGACGCGCTCAGATGCCGCAGGTAGGGGCGGACCAGTACGGGGAAGGGTCGAGTGCGACATGGGTGTGGTCGTTGTGATCGGGGTAGCCCGGACCGAGGATCTCCGAGAAGCCGTGCGTGCGGGCCTGCTGGGCGAGGCGGCAGAGGGTGGGAGCACCGGTCAGGTCGGCGGCGTCGCCGTACAGGTGGCGGCTGGTGGACGAACCACCGACGGCACTGTTGCAGGCGTAGGAGCGGAAGCCACTGGAGATGGTGAGCGGGACGTCCCCGAGCGCGTGACGCATCGCCTCCAGTTTCCACATGGTCTTCAGCGCGTTCGCCTTGGCGGTGGCCGCTGGGACGGCACCGCCCGACCAGTCGGAGTTGCAGCGGTTGAGTTCGGCGTAGGTGAAGTGGACCGGCGTGCAGTCCGCGTCCTGCAGCGCGTAGAGCTTGCTGAAGGTCGCCGGCCCCGCGACCCCGTCGGCGGCGAGGCCGTACGCGGACTGGAACGTGCGCACGGCGGCGGCCGTACGGGCGCCGTACTGGCCGTCGTAGGAGAGGCGCTCCCCGGACGTCACCCAGCCCGCGACCCGGATCTGCAACTGGGTGACGTCGCTGCCGGAGGCGCCCTGGGAAAGGGTGCGGCTCCAGGTGTAGCACTCGTCGGCGTGTGCGGTGCCGGCGGTGGCGCCCAGGCCGACCATCACGCCTGACGCGAGCATGACAATCACGGTGACGAGGCGTGCGAACCCTCTGAACATCCAGACCTCCGGGGTCGTCGGTGCGGCCACCGCTCTCGTGACGGCCGTCGACCCCAGCCTGAGCCCAAGTACTACGCGCGTCAACGGTGCGGCCTCTGTCAGGCGGCGCGCGCTTCACGTGGCACGCCGGCCACATCAGCAGGGCGTCGCCCACCACCTCGCCGGGATCCTCATCTGGACCCGACACTGACCCAAGAGACAGAACCTCGGGCCCGGCGGCATCGTCAACCCGGCCTCCCCTGCGCCTCGTTCAGCGTGGATCACGGTCGCGGGTCCATCGCCTCGGCATGCGCCGGCCGGCCGCCCCGACGCGTGCCGCGACACCGTCGTACCGTCTCGGCACGCGCCGTGGGCCCCGTGCCGGTCACCGCTTCGCGTCGTCCGCCCGGTCGGTGCTCGGTTGTGCGGTCGTCCACGACGTGAGGATGCGCAGGGCATCGTGGGAGGGGCTGCCTGGTTCGGCGGTCAGGACCATCAGGCGCTGACCGGAACCGTCGGGGCTCGCCCAGGTGTCGCAGTCCAGAGTCAGGTCGCCCACCAACTGGTGGTGGTAGTGCTTGGTGCCGTAACTGGCGCTGTTGACACGGTGTTCGGCCCACCAGGTGCTGAAGTCGGGGTCCTGGAGGGACAGTTCGCCGACGAGCTGGGCGAGGTCGGGGTCGTCGGGGTCGGCCGCCGCCTCCATGCGCAGCGCGGCGACGGCCTCCCGGGCGTCGTGCGCCCAGTCCTGGTGCAGCCGGCGGACCACGGGATCCGTGAACAGCAGCCGGACGTAGTTGCGCCGGTGGGCCGGGATGGCGGCGAAGTCGGTGTAGAGGGCCACGGCGGCGGGGTTCCAGGCGAGGACGTGCAGGCGTCTGCCGAGGACGAGCGCGGGGGTCTGGGTGAGCTGGTCGAGCAGGCGCCGCATGGCGGGACGCACGCGTTGGGCGGGCCGGCGGCGGCGTGGCCGGGCGTCGGTCCGGCCGGCGAGTTCGTAGAGGTACGCCTGCTGGTCGTCGTCGAGGCGCAGGGCGCGGGCCAGGGTGTCGAGCACGGACGCGGAGGCCCGGACGCGGCCCTGTTCCAGCCGGGTGTAGTAGTCGACGCTGATCGCGGCGACCTGGGCGACCTCCTCCCGGCGCAGTCCGGCGACCTTGCGGGCGGAGTCCGCCTCGGGAAGGCCGCACTCCTGAGGTGTCAGCTGGGCCCGGCGGGCCTTGAGAAAGGCACCCAGCGCGCGGGAGTCGGGGTCTGCGGTCATGTTCTCCAGTGTCGTTCCGCGACGACGATCACGGCACCTGCGTGAGGGGGCAAGTTCCTTCCCAGGCAGAAACCTGGCTCTCCCGCCCGTCGGCGGGCTGACGCAACGTAGACGTGTGCCCGGCAGGAAGCGGACCTCGGGTCCACCGCGCCGAGGCGTCACAACACAGGATCCGCGTCATCCACCTCAGTCACGTCAGTCACGTCAGTCACGTCAGTCACGTCCTACGGAGAGTCCCCCATGTCCCAGACCACCGTCACCTTCGACAGCGCCGGAATCCCGCTGGCCGCCCACCTCTACACGCCCGACACCCCGGTGTCGGGTCCGTGGCCGGCGCTCGTGGTCGGTCACCCCGGCACGGGCGTCAAGGAGCAGACCTCCGGCACGTACGCACGCCTGATGGCCGAGCGCGGTTTCGTCACCCTCGCGTTCGACGCCGCCCACCAGGGCGAGTCGGGCGGCCTCCCGCGGGGCCTGGAGGACCCCGCCCAGCGCGTGGAGGACTTCAAGGCCGCCGTCTCCTACCTCACCACTCTCGAGGTGGTCGACGCCGACCGCATCGGCCTCCTGGGCATCTGCGCCTCCGGCGGCTACTCGCTGGCCGCGGCCGGCGGCGACCACCGCGTCAGGGCCGTGGCCACCGTGTCCACCGCCGAGCCCGCCCGCCAGTTCCGTCTCGGTGCCGACGGCACCCAGGACCCGTCCGTCTTCCAGACCCTGCTGGACGCGGCAGCCGCGGCCCGCAGCGCCGCCGCCCGCGGCGAGGACCCCGGTGCGATGACCATGTTCCCCGAGACCGCCGAGCAGGCGTACGCGCTCGGGGGCCGGCACGGAGAGGAGGGCTTCGAGTACTACTGCACCTCGCGCGGCCGGCACGAGCGCTCCGCGAAGAGCCTGGCCTGGGAGAGCATCGACAGGATGGCCTTCCACGACGCCTTCGCCGCCGTCCCGCTGATCGGCCCCCGTCCCGTCCTCCAGGTCATCGGCGAGCGCGCCGTCACCGCCTGGATGGCCGTCGAGGCCCACCAGCGTGCGACCGGGCCCGCGGAGATCCACTGGATCACGGGCGCCAGCCACGTCGACCTCTACGACAAGAAGGAGTACATCGACCCGGCCGTCGACAAGCTCACCGACTTCTACACCACGCACCTCACCGCCGCTCCGGCGTGACCTCGCCCCGCGCGGAACCTCAGCCCTCGGATTCCGCGTCCTCTCCCGGGCGGCGACCGTCGTCCCGGTGCTCGCGGCGCATCGCGCGGCGGAGGGGCCCCCGACCTGGACATGGGTCCGAGGTGGGAGAGGATGGCGGCCGGCGGGGATGCGGCGAGGGGGAGCGATCATGCGCAGGTCTGCGGGATGCCGGTCCGGGGGTATCGGACACCGGGGCGCGGCGGTCGCCGCGGCCGTACTGGCGGGGGTCCTCACCGCCGCGGGCTGCGCCACGGACTCCGGGCCTCACGGGTCCCCCACCACCCGGTCCGGCGGCGACAAGCCTCCCTCCGGGGTGGCGAAGGGCGCCCTCACCTGGGAGTTCCAGCACATCGCCGACTTCAACGGCAAGCTGACCGACGTGGCCGCCCTGGCCAAGGACGACATATGGGCGGTCGGGAGCGAGAACGACGGGTCGTCACCCGCGTTCCTGCTGCACTACGACGGTACGAAGTGGACGCGTGAGCCGCTTCCCGAGGCGCTCGGTGCCGGTGCGTATCCGCCGGCGCTCGAGGAGGTCGGCGACGAGACCCTGTGGCTGCGGCCGCTGACCGTCGAGGACCCCGCCGCCGCGAACTCCTGGGCGCGGTGGGACGGCACCCGCTGGTCCGCCGTGCCCGACCCCCCGCCGGGCAACGTCGGGGAGCTCGAAGGCGACGACCCGGACGACATCTGGGCGCTGGCGGGCGAGCGGTCCGCCCAGCACTGGGACGGCACCCGCTGGACCACGACCCGGCTCCCCCACGACGCCTCCGACCTGGCGGTGGTCGGCCCCGCCGACGTCTGGGCGGTCGGCAGCCGTTCGACGGGGCCGGGCACCGAGCCCGGCGCCGGTGAGCGGTACAGCCAGCCCGCCTCGATGCACTGGGACGGCAGGTCCTGGACGTCGGTGGACACTCCGCAGGCCCGCTTCGAGGAACCCCTCCCGCCCGAGCCCGGCGCCGGCCTCGGCGACGTCTTCGCGCGCGCCGACGGCGAGGTGCGCGCCTACGGCACCAACAGCTTCAACCATGGGGAGATCGAGAACGAACCCGCGGACGAATTCCTCCAACTGCGCTGGGACGGCTCGAAGTGGGCCGAGGAGGAGCCGGCGCCCGGCGGGTGCGCCCAGCGGATCCCGAAGGCCGAGGACGACAAGGGCCTGTTCCTCGACGGCAACTGGTACCTGACCGACGACGGCCGGTGCGTGAAGATCGGGCGGCACCGCCTGCCCCTGTCGACCGGCGCCCGCAAGGAGTCGAACCAGTCGCTGTGGCTGGAGGAGGTCCACCGGATCCCGGGCACCGACGAATGGCTGGGCGCCGGGCTCGTCCAGGTCAACCAGAGCGGTGATCCCTTCTCCGCTCCCGTCGTCGTCCGTCTCCAGCGCGGCACCTGACACGCACCGAGCGGGGGCGCTATCGCGTCCTGACGAAGCGGGCCCGCGCGGCCGGTGTGAGGAGTTCGGTCGCGTACCGCACGGTGATCCGCGGCAGCTCGGAGGCGTGCCGGTCGAGGAAGTCCACCGTCAGCGGTTCATCGCGGCGGCCGATCTCCCGGAGCATCCACCCGGACGCCTTGTGGATCAGTGGCTCGGGGTCCCGGCGAAGCCTGAGGACGAGGCGGAGGGTCGAATCGAAGCGGCCGGACCGGATCAGCGCCAGTGTGGCCACCAAGGCGATCCTGCGGTCCCACAGCCACGCCGACCCGGCCAGTTCGTCCAGCACCTCCAGAGCCTCCGGCGGCCCGTCCACGAGCCACGGCCCCAGCACCACGTACGCGGAGCCGTCCACGAGGTCCCAGTTGTCCACGCGGCCGGTGTGTGCCAGGTAGAAGTCGACCAGGGGCTTCCGCTCGGCGCCCCGGGCGCGGCGTACCCGCTCGGCGAGGACCAGCAGACCCGTGAACCGCTCCTCGTGCACCCGGCCGCTCAGCAGGACGTCCACGTCCTCCAGCGACAACTCCCGGTACCTTCGCGCAAGTTCACGCATCAGCGGCACGCGTACGCCGAGCAGCTCGTCGTCGTCCGCCGGGGCGAGAACCCGCACCAGCTGCGCCCGCACCCCGACGTCCGCCCGCTCCCGCAACTCGGCCCGCAGTCGTTCCAGGGTGTCAGTGGTCATGCCGACGGACGGTATCGCCCGCGGCCCGTCCTCGCAGCCTGCCTGAGGTGGGTGTCGCACCCCGGCGGGTGCACCCTCCGGGGTGCGGGCGTCCTCGGGAGAAGGGGCGGGGCCCCGCTCCCACAAGTCCCCACATCTCATTGCCCGGCGATCACCCGCGCGGCCGGAACTCCGGCTCGGCCGGCGGTCCTCCGGTGACGTTGGTGATCAACTCGGCGCACAGGTCGCGGAGTTTGATGTTGCGGTGCTGGGAGGCGGACCTCAGGGTGTCGAAGGCCTCGGCCGCGGTGCAGCGGCGCTGGCCCATGATCACGCCCAGGGCCTGGTCGATGACGCTGCGGGACTGCATGGCGGTCTGGAGCTGTGCGGTGAACTCCTGCGTGTCCGCGAGGCGTTGGGCCACCGCGATGCCACCGGTGGCCTGGGCCGCCAGGAACCGCAGGGCGGTGAGGTCCTTGTCCGCGAACGCGTCGGGCGGGCCGCCGTACAGGTTGAGCGCGCCCGCGGTACGGGTGTGGGCGGCGATCGGCAGGGAGAGCGAGGAGCGGACCCCGCACGCGGCGGCGTAGGCGGGATAGTCACCCCAGCGGCTCTCCCGCAGCATGTCGACGACCGCGACCTCCTCGCCGGTGCGCAGCGCCTGAAGACAGGGGCCGTCGTCCCGGCCGTACTGCTTCTCGTCCAGCTTGGGCGCCGCGGGGCCCGCGCTCACCACCGTGACGGGCTTGCCGTCGCCCTCCACGGTCACCCCGACGCCCTCTCCCTCCGACAGCTCCAGGGCGGTCTCGGCCAGCGCCTGGAGGAACTCCTCCAGGGTGTCGGTGTCCAGCAGCCACTGCGTGATGTCCCTGCTGCCGTACATGTCATCAGCGTTCATCATGTGTTCCTTCGCGCAAGGCCCGCGGCCCCTTCGATCGGCGTCGGCGCCACTGGGCCGACGGAGTCCGGCATCCGCAGGAACACCTCCGGTGCCACCGCCGTCCGGCGCCTGTGTCGTCGTCGGGGCGGCGTGGTCTTCCTTCCTCCCGAGTACCACGCTGGGCCCTGGCGGAACCCGCCGATGCCTGCCGCGTTCCTGCGGCTCCGCCCGGCTGTCGCCCGACCTCACGGGCCTGTGCCGGACACGCCCGGTGGCACGCCCCGGGCACGGCAGCGACGTGCCGACCGCTTCCCATCGGCGTACCGTCCAGAGGGGGGCGACTTCCGGTGCGTCCGGCGTGCCTGATGTGGCAGCCGTCCGGGGAGGCGTCCGCGATGCTGGAGGTGCCTGGTGACCAGCGTGGGTGATCCGGCCGCCGCCGAGCGCGCCCTGGATGCCGAGTTCGCGGAGACCGTGCGCCGGACGGGTGCGTCCCTCGGCGCGCTGTACCTGCTCGCGCCGGGTGAGCAGGTGCTGTGGCTGGACGTGCTGTGCGGAGCGCCCGCCGAGTTCGCCGCTCCGTGGACACGGGTCGCGACGGCCTCTCCGGCACCCGTGGCGGACGCGGTCCGGGAGGACCGGATGGTGTGGGTGGGCAGCCAGGAGGAGATGGCCCGCTCGTATCCGCGCACAGCGATGGTGCTTCCGTATCCGCTGGCGCTGGTCGCCGCGCCGGTCACGGGCGCCCGGCGGTGGGGCACGCTGCTGCTGATGTGGCCGGCCACCCGTCCGCCGTACATGACCGGGCGGGAGCGCGGCAACATCGCGTCGAGCTGCCGGCGGCTGGCCCGGCTGCTGGAGGAGGCCGCTGGGCAGGGCCACGCTCCCGCCCCGCGCGCCGAGCCCCGGGTCGTGGCCGCGGCGGACCACGACCGCTTTGGCATCCCGTCCACGGCCGCCGAGGACTTTGTGGAGCGCCTGCCCGGCGGAAGCTGCTCGCTGGACCTGGGGGGCCGCTTCGTCTACCTCAGCTCCGGCGCCTCAGACCTGCTGGGCTGCCCGGCGAACCGCCTGCTGGGGACCTTGCCGTGGCAGTCCCTGCGCTGGCTGGACGACCCGGCCTACGAGGACCGCTACCGTGCCGCGGTGCTGAGCCGCGAGCCCATCGTCTTCACCGCGTGCCGCCCGCCCGACCGGTGGCTCGACTTCCACCTCTACCCGGACGCCAGCGGCATCAGCGTCCGTATCGTGCCCACCGGCACCCCCTCCCCGCCGCTCCCGGGAACCGCCCGGTCCGCGAGCAGCGTCGCCCCCACGCGCGCCGGGCGGCTCTACCAGCTCACCCACCTGGCCGCCGCGCTGACCGAGGTGGTCGGGGTCCAGGACGTCATCGACCTGGTCGCCGACCAGATCATGCCCGCGTTCGGCGCGCAGGGCCTGGTCCTGTCCGCCGCCGACGCCGGCCGGCTGCGCATCACCGGCCATCGCGGCTACTCGGCGCAGAGCATCGAGCGCCTGGACGGCCTGCCCCTGGACACCGACTTCACCCCGGCCGGACGCGCCCTCGGCAACGGCACACCCGCGTTCTTCGCGAACACGCAGGAGATGCGGCGGCTGTATCCCGAGGCGCCGCAGGTCAGCGGCAAGGAGGCGTGGGCCTTCCTGCCGCTCATCATCTCCGGCCGTCCCGTCGGGTGCTGCATCCTGTCCTACGACCGACCGCACACGTTCCCGGCCGAGGAACGCGCCGTGCTGACGTCGCTGGCCGGGCTCATCGCGCAGGCGCTGGACCGCGCCCGCCTGTACGACGTCAAGCAGGACCTCGCGCACGGCCTTCAGCAGGCCCTGCTCCCGCGTACCCTTCCCCGGGTGGCCGGGGCGCGGGTCGCCGCGCGCTACCTGCCCGCGACCCGGGGCATGGACATCGGCGGGGACTTCTACGACCTGATCCGGCTCGGTGACACGGCCGCCGCTGCCGTCATCGGCGACGTCCAGGGCCACAACGTCGCCGCGGCCGCCCTGATGGGCCAGGTCCGCACCGGCGTCTACGCCCACGCGACCCTCGGCACCTCCCCCGACCGGGTCCTCGCCAGGACCAACCGGCTTCTGACGGAACTGTCCCCCGACCTGTTCACCAGCTGCCTCTACGCCCACTTCGACTTCGCCGCCCGGCGCGTCACGCTGGCCGGCGCAGGTCACCCACCGCCGCTGCTGCGGCTTCCCGACGGTGACACCAGGCCCGTCGCCGTCGCGCCCGGACCGCTGCTCGGGGTCGACCCCGACGCCGTCTTCCCCCTGACCGAGATCCCGCTCACCCCCGGCATGCTGCTCCTCCTGTACACCGACGGTCTGATCGAGACACCGGGTATCGATCTCGACGATTCCGTCGCCGATCTGGCCGGCCGGCTCGCCCGCGCCGACGACCGTGACCTGAACCTGCTGATCGACGACCTGCTGAGCATGACCCGTGCGACCGAGCACCGTACCGACGACATCGCGCTCCTGGTCCTGCAGGAACGGTCCGGCCGCTGATCCGCCCCGCCCGCCGGTGCCGGTCGGACCGGGGGCGGCGCGCCCTCGGGACCTGGCGGGCGCGGCCCCTCGCGACCGGGGTCACCCGTCCCCACGCCGTGGCTGCCCGTACAGTGGGAGACGCGTTTCGTCCGCTTCTGACCGGTCCGCTGCTGACCCGGTCCAGTCCCGCGCCATCCGATCCGGAGCGTCCATGCACCACCCGTCCAGCGCCTCGGACGACGACTCCGACACCCTGTTCGGACTCGACGCCCTGGGCCCCGCGCCCGCGGCGCCGAGCCACGACCGGCCGTCCTACCGGGACTCCGACACCGCGCGGCGCCTGCTTCCCGTACAGGAGATCCACGCCGAGCCCGCGGCGGCCGCCTCCCCGCGCGGCCGGCAGATCATCGCCCGGTTCCCCGAGGCGCGGCTCGTCGAGGTCGAGTCCCACTGGCGCATCCCCGGGCTGCACGGCAACGAGGGCAACGTCGCACGCTGGGTGCGCGTCAAGGGCGAGACACTCGTGCTCGGCGAGCGGAAGTCACCGGCCACGCGCCCCAACGGCAGGTCCGCCGACTGGATCGCCCCGGGCGCCTCCAACGGCTGCGCGATGGCCTGCGCCTACTGCTACGTGCCCCGCCGCAAGGGGTACGCCAACCCGATCACGGTCTTCACGAACATCGACCGGATCGTCGCCCACATCGGCCGGCACATCGCACGCCAGGGCCCCAAGACCGAGCCGAACCAGTGCGACCCCGAGGCCTGGGTGTACGACATCGGCGAGAACGGCGACTGCTCGGTCGACGCCCTGATCTGCGACAACACCGCTGATCTCGTGCACGCCTTCCGGCAGTGGCCGACGGCCAAGGCGTCCTTCGCGACCAAGTTCGTCAACCCGGACCTGCTGGCCCTCGACCCGCGCGGCCGGACCCGTATCCGCTTCTCGGTGATGCCTCCCGAGGACTCCCGGCTGCTGGACGTGCGCACCTCCCCCGTCGCCGAGCGGATCGCCGCCGCCGCGGACTTCCTGGACGCGGGCTACGAGGTGCACTTCAACCTCTCCCCCGTCGTGGTGCGCCCCGGCTGGGAGGAGGCGTGGACGGAACTGCTCACGCACCTCGACGACGTCCTGCCGGACCGGGTCAAGCGGCAGGCGGCCGCCGAGGTGATCATGCTGACGCACAACCGGGAGCTGCACGAGGTCAACCTCGGATGGCACCCCCGCGCCGAGGACGTCCTGTGGCAGCCCGACCTCCAGGAGGCCAAGCGCTCCGAGAACGGCGCGCTGAACGTCCGCTACGCCGTGGACATCAAGGCGCGCGCGGTGCGGCGCCTGCGCGATCTGGTCGCCGACCGGGCCCCCTGGCTGCGCATCCGGTACGCGTTCTGAGCCACGGGTACAACCACGTCTGGGCAAGTCGCCTCACCACAAGGCATGCTGACGGTTCGTCACACAGCGACGGGCCGGCCGCCGACCTCTGGAGGTCACGCGGCCGGCACGCCGTATCGGGCCCTAGACCGGCACGCAGCCGATCGATCCGGCGGGCAGATTGTTGCCCGTGGAGGTGGCGGTGAAGCCGAAGGTGACACTGCCGTCGGCGGCGATGACCCGGTTGTGGTCGACGTTCTTGACCGTGACCGTGCCGTCGCTCGCCGTGGACAGGGAACCGTTCCACAAGCTACTGATCTTGGTGCCCGTGCCCGGTTTCCACGCCACGGCCCAGCCGTTGCGCGGTTCCGTGCCGTGGTTCATCACCTCGACGGACGCCTGGAAGCCGCCGCTCCAGGAGTTCACGACGCTGTAGACGGCCATGCAAGAGCCGGTATGCGGATCCGAGGGAGTCGGGGTCGGAGTGGGGGTGGGCGTGGGGGTAGGGGTCGGGGTGCCGCCGGGGTTCCTGATGCCGGTCACTTCCCCGTTGCCGCCGTCGAAGACGATGTCGGAGCAGGAGAAGAAGTTCTCCTGGCTGTCGGACCGCACCCACTGGATGAAGATCAGGGCGTTGCCCGAGCGCCCGGAGGGCAGGGTCAGGTCCCAGGAGTAGTGGCCGCCGTCGGTGCCCGGCGAACCCTGCTGGGACGGGTTGGTGACCGTCTGGATCAGGTCCAGGTCGTCCCAGCCCAGTTCGGACGTGGACGACCAGCCGGGCTTGGACAGGTAGACCCGGAACGAGCCCGGGTGCGCGGCCCAGTTGCTGTACTGCACCTGGAGGGTCTTCCCCGAGGTGAGGTGCGTCCTCGGCCAGTCGGAGCGGGCCGCGTTGTAGGCGGAGAAGTCGTACGGGGACCGGTCGCCGGCGCTGCACAGGGTGCCGTCCGGCACGTAGCCGGCGCCCTTGCCGCCCGCCTGGGAGTCCAGTACGGCGAACCAGTTGTAGAGCGGTGTCGTGCCGCTCTTCGCGACGGCGTCCCGGCACGCGGGGTTCGTCGGGTCCAGTGCTCCGTTGCCCGTCCGGGCGTCCAGGTAGCACAGGTAGGTGCGCGAGCCGGGAAGCATCGCCACCCCGTGTGCCTGGGCGGAGCCCTGTCCCAGCAGGGTCATGCCGAGCGCCGCGATCAGGGTGGCGAAGGCGGCCGCCATCGACAGAATGGTGCCGCGTCGCGACAGAACGGTGCTGCGTCGAGCCATGTCCTCTCCTTCCGGTCGTACTCGGGCGGTTCGAGATCGGGTGCCGCGTGTCGCGGCGGGTGCCGGGGGCCGTGGTGCGGGCCGCGGCCGGTCTTGGAGTCCCCGCCCGTCCGGCGAGGGTGCCGGCCGGACGGGCGGGGAGGCGGTGTGCCGCCCGCTGGGGCGGCCGGGCTGGTCAGGCGGGCGGGGTGCCCCAGGCGCGTACGGTGCCGAGGTAGGCCGGGATCGCCGGGGCGTCCGTGTAGGACGTGGCCGTGCTCCGGCTGTAGTCACCGACCTCGTCGAAGGCCGACCAGTCGGACTTGCTCATCCGCAGCTGGATGTCACCGGTGTCCTTGCCGGCCCCCAACGTGCCTGATTTGAAGCCGACTTCGAGATAGGCGTCGGCTCCCGCGACCGGTGTGCTCAGCGGCACGACCTTGAGGTCGAGGGCGGAGCAGCCGACGGCCGCGTAGTCGCACCAGGCGTTGACCGTGGCGGAACCGCCGTCCCGGGTGAAGTAGTAGCGGGCGGTGACCTTGGTCAGGTCGACCGCGTCGCTGCCGGTGTCGACGATGCGCAGGTTCGGCTTGATGGCGTTGTCGGTGGCCGAGGTGTCGCTGTTCCGGTAGCGGACGGTGAGGCCTCCGGAGGGCTCCGGACCGCCGCCGCCGGGGTCGGTGGTGACGCTCAGGGCGCTGGAGGGCGCGGAGACGTTGCCGGCGGCGTCACGGGCGCGGACGGTGTAGCTGTAGGCGGTGCCGGCGCTGAGCCCGGTGTCGGTGAAGGTGGTTCCGGTCACCGGCGACGAGGTGGCCTTCGTACCGTCGCGGTAGACGTCGTAGCCGGTCACCCCGGTGTCGTCGGTGGACGCCGTCCAGGACAGGGAGGCGCTCGTCGCCGTCTTCGCGGTGGCCTTGAGGCCGCTCGGGACACTGGGCGCGGTGGTGTCGCCGCCCGGAGTGCCGCCGCCGTCCGTGGGCACGGCCGGGTAGGCGTTCTTGACCAGCATCGCGAACTCGTCGTGGAACCAGTGTCCGGCCAGCGGGGCGCCCGGCAGGGCACCTGTCTTGCTGTTGCCGGCGTTGGGCGCGGTGTACGTGGGGTCGCACATCGGGTCGAGCCGCTTGCCCTCGTCGTTCGGGATGTCGGTGCTGGCGCCGTCGGACTCCCCCGGCGGCTTCACCCACAGGAACGCGTCGAGGTGGGAGTCGGGGTAGCCGGCCGGGGACGCCTGGGGGCGCTGCCCGATTCCGGCGCCCGCGACGTTGCACCACAGTCCGCGGTGGGTGCGGCGGTCCGCCTTGGACTCGCTGATGTAGGTGTCGAGGGTGGTGCTGGTGCTCGCGGCGGTGGGCCGGGCCGCTCCGCCCCAGCCGTTGCGGGAGGTGTCGACGACCATGCCCGTCGCGGCGGGCCATCCGGCGGACACGAGTGCCCGGTGCACGTTCCTCGTGAAGTCGGTCTCGTCGAAGTTCGGGTTCCACTCGTAGTACTTCCCGGACTTGACCATGTTGCCGCCGACCGTCTTGTCCGGGTCGGTGAGGAACGGCTCCTCCAGCGGCGTGTAGTTGGCGACGTTGGTGATCAGTCCGTCGACGCTGACGAGTCCCGCCGTGGTGCCCTTGGCCACGTCCGTGTACAACTGCACGGTCTGGGAGAGGTTGTTGTCCCAGCCGAGCCAGCCCGAGTGCGCGAAGTCCAGGTACGTGTAGACGTTGGGGATGGCGTGCAGTTTGTTCAGGGCGTACCGCACACCCTGGACGTAGATGCCGCTGCTCTTGGCCTGGGCGCACTCCGGGTCCGCGCCGTTGGTGACCAGGTTCGGCAGGCCGTCCGGTTCGATGACCGTGGTGATGCGGACGTCCTGGTACTTCGGGTCGTCGAACACATCGGCGATGGCGTCGATGTATTCGCTCTTGTACCGGTCCAGTCCCGCCTGGGTGAGGGGCAGTTCGCCGTTGGAGGCGAGTGCCGCGCAGTCCCGGCCGGGCAGGTCGTACACGACGAAGGTCGCGGTGACGGGCTGCCCGGGCTTCTTCTGGGCCAGTGCCAGGTCGAGATGGTCGGCCAGGCTCTTGCGGCCTCCGTTGGCGGTGCCGCCGCCGATCGCTGCGATCCGGTCAAGCCACACCGCGGTGGGGTAGGTCGCGACCGTCTCCATCTTCGCCTTGAGCGCGGCGTCGGACGTCTTCGCTGCTGAAGTGCCCACCAGGGCCGTGTAGTCCGGGTTGGTGTAGAAGGTGGCGCCGGCGAACGGGTTGTCGACGTGGGCCTCCGCGGCGGCGGCCGGCTGGGGCGAGAGCTGTCCCGCCACGCCCAGCAGGGCGGTGGCCAGCGTGGTGGCGAGCGCGGCCGTCCGCCATCGTCTGCGGCGGAACCTCGGCGGACGGGCGCCTGCGCGTGGGGTCCGGTCGGTCATGTGCCCTCCTCGTGGGTGTTCTGCGGGTGGTACGAGGTGGTGCGAGGTGCGCCTGGACGGGCGGTCGCCCATCCAGGCACGTGCGTCCGTCCTTCCGTGCGGGGGTGGCCGGGCCCGGCGCGTCGGTCTCGGCGGAGCACCGGCGGGCGCGTCGGGGTGTCGGGGATCAGCTCGCCGCGCAGTGCGGGACGGGTGCGCCGGCGGTGCCGCTCGCGGTGAAGCCGAAGGACGTCGTCCCGCCGGGTGACAGCGAGCCGTTGAAGGCGGCGTTGCGGACGGTGGGCCGGCCCTGGGACGGGGTCAGCGTGCCGTTCCAGAGGTTGGTGACGGTGGCCCCGCCCAGGTCCCAGTCGACCGCCCAGCCCGTGAGGGGAGTCGACCCGGAGTTCCGGACGGTGATCTCAGCCTGGTAGCCGCCACCCCAGGACGAGGCGACACGGAACTGCGCGGTGCACTCGGCGCCGGTCGGCGTCGGTGTCGGTGTCGGTGTCGGCGTCGGCGTCGGCGTCGGCGTCGGCGTGGGTGTCGGTGTCGGTTCGGGGTCCGCGCCGGAGTAGGTCAGTCCGTACCCGTACGGGAAGAGGGGGACCTTCCCGTCGCCGTCGTTGACGGGCTGCTGGGAGGCGCTCTTCATCCACGTCACGGGGAGCTTGCCGGTGGGGGCGTAGCCGCCGAACAGGACGTCGGCGACTCCGGCGCCCTCGGTGCCCGGCAGCCAAGCCGCCAACAGCGCCTTCCAGTCACTCAGTTGGGACGCGATGTCGAGCGGTCGGCCGGAGACGAGCACGGTGACCACGGGCACGCCGCTCGCCTTCAGCCGGCTGAGCGTCGCCAGGTCCTCCTGGTCCAGCCCCAGGCCGCCCGGCCGGTCGCCGCGGCCTTCCGCGTACGGGGTCTCGCCCACCACCGCGACGGCGGCCGTGTAGGTCGCGTCGATGCCGTTCCCGTAGCGGTCGTAGGTGACCCGAGCGGGGTCGGAGACGGCGGCGCGGATGCCCTGGAGGACGGTGGTGCCGTCGGTGACGGCGCCGCTGCGGCCCTGCCAGCCCACGGTCCAGCCGCCGCTCTGGTTGCCGATGTCGTCGGCGGACTTGCCGGCCACGAACACCTTCGCCGTCCTCGGCAGCGGCAGCACCCCTCCCTCGTTCCTGAGCAGCACCTGCGAGGCCCGCACCGCATCCCGGGCGAGGGCCCGGTGCGCGGCGGAGCCGACCCCGGGAGTCAGTGACCGGTCGGTGAACGGGCGCTCGAACAGGCCGAGTTGGAACTTCTTCGTCAGGATGCGCCGATTGGCGTCGTCGACGCGGGTCTGCGCGATCCGCCCCGTGGTCACCTCACCTCGCAGCAGCGTCAGGAACTTCTTGTAGTCGTGCGGCACCATCACCATGTCGACGCCGGCGTTGACGGCCTTGGTGATCTCGGCGCCGGTGAAGCCGCTCTGTCCGTCCAACTGGTCGACGGCGGCCCAGTCGGACACGACGAAGCCGCTGAAGCCGAGTTCGCCCTTGAGCACGTCGGTGACGAGGTACTTGTCGCCGTGCGCCTTCACGCCGTTCCAACTGCTGTAGGTGAGCATCACCGCGCCCACGCCCCGCCGCACCGCCTCCTGGAACGGCGGCAGGTGCACGGCGCGCAGCTCCGCCTCGGAGATCCGCGTGTCGCCCTGGTCGACGCCGCCGGCGGTGCCGCCGTCGCCGATGTAGTGCTTGGCCGTGGCGAGCACGGAGGCGGGGTCCGCGCCCAGGGTGTCGCCCTGGAGGCCGGTGACGAGCGTGGCCATGGCGGCGGGCAGCTCGGGCTTCTCGCCGAACGACTCGTACGTACGGCCCCAGCGGTCGTCGCGGGCCACGCACAGGCACGGCGCGAAGTCCCAGTCGATGCCGGTGGCGGCCACCTCCTCGGCCACCGCCCGCCCGACGCGGCGCACGAGCGCGGGATCGCGTGTGGCGCCGAGCCCGATGTTGTGCGGAAAGATGGTGGCGCCGCGCACTGCGTTGTGGCCGTGGACCGCGTCGATCCCGTAGATCAGCGGGATGCCGAGCGGTGTGCCGAGCGCGGTGCGCTGCAGTGCGTCATAGGTGTCCGCCCAGGTCTGGGCGTTGTTGGGGCTGACCGTGGAGTCGCCGCCGGACAGCACCGAACCGATGCGGTGGGTGGCGAGATCGGAGACCGGGACGAGCGCGTCCTTCTCGATCTGCGTCATCTGGCCCAGCTTGTCGTCGAGCGTCATCCGGCCGAGCAGGTCGTCGACCCTGACCGGCACCGACAGGGACGGGTCCTGGTAGGGGAACGCGGCGGAGGACGTGGACGCCTCGGGCTGGTGCGGTGCGGCGGCGGTGAGCGCGGTGAGGGCGAGGGCCACGGCGCTCAGTGCGGCGACGAGCGCCGGACGCCGGGAGTGCGAAAGGCTCATGCGGGGGGGCCTTTCCGGTCGGGCTCCGGAGGGGCGGGGAAACGGCGGGGTGGCGGGCGGCGGGTTGCTCCGGGGCCCTCCCGTCGGCGCAGGGAAGTGGAGCGGGCCCCGGAGCGGACTGCCGCGGCGGATGCCGGACGCGTGCCCGCGGCGACCGGTCAGGTCGTGGCGGCGCGGGCCGCACCGGTGTCGTGCCGCGAGGACGTCACGCGGTCGTGCAGGCCGTGCCGTTCAGGCTGAAGGCCGCCGGCTTGGCGAACGTGCCGCCGTAGGTCCCCTGGAATCCGAAGGTCTGGCTGGCCCCCGCCGCGATACGCGCGTTGTGGGTCAGGCCGGTCGCCGTGACCGCTCCCGAGGACGGGGTCACCGTGGCGTTCCAGGCATTGGTGATGCGCTGCCCGGAGGGCAGGGTGAACGCCAGTTTCCAGTTGTCGACGGCGGCGGAACCGGAGTTGGTGACCGTGACGTCGGCGGTGAAGCCGCCCTGCCAGACGTTGGTGCCGTAGGCGACCTTGCAGGCGGTGGAGCCGCCGGGCTCGCCCGGGTCGCCGCCGCCTCCTGTGGTGACCGTGGAGCTGAAGGAGTTGACCGCGAGCCCGGCACCGTTCTGCCAGGGCTCGAAGCCGGCCTGAACGCTCGTCAGGTACCAGTTGTTCTGGGCCAGTCCGCGCGCCACGGCCTGGTCGGCGAAGTCCATGACGTCGAAGCTCCAGCTGCCGATCGCGGAGGGGGCGACGAAGGAAAGGACGTCGTTGCCGCCGTTGTTGCCGGACCAGACCTGCCAGGTGCGCCCGGCCACGGTCGCCGTGCCGACCTGCGAGCCCACCGGCTGAACCGGGCCCACCTTGTTGAACCAGATCATGATCTCGGTCCGGTTCACGCCGTCGGTGCGGGGCGTCGGGTCGAGCCAGATGTCGTAGGCCGCGTCGTAGACGGCGTCGTTCACGTAGCCGTAGGAGATGCTGGTCGGCGCGGCGGAGATGGTGCTGAGCTGTGCCGGCAGCTTGGTTCCCGGCGAACAGTTCGTGTAGTGACAGCCGTTGAAGACCGAGGGGTACGACTTCGGGGCGCCGTTGGTCGGCACGGATCCGTCCGCCTGGTTGATCCGGAACCCGGTGTCGGTGGCGGTGATGCACTGGGTGGCGCTGGTGCCCCACCGGTTGTTCTGGACCACGTAGCGGCCTTGGATCGTGGTCGATCCGAACTCTTCACAGATGGTCGTGTCCGCGTGGGCCGGCGTCGTGACGGTGACGAGTGTCGCGACGAGAGCGAGAGCGGTGAGCAGTGCGCCGAACAGGCCACGCGCGGCGCGGGCCAGGTGCGGTAACGGTCGCATGCGGGGGGATCCTCTCTGGGAGGGGCGGCCGGAGTCTTCGGGGGCGTTCCGTCCTCGTCAGGATGGGAGCGCTCCCACTCGCGATTCGAAAGGGACTGTAGGAGTCGCGCATGTCCCTGACAAGAGTGTGGACGGGACGCCGTCGAACCAATTTCGAAGTCCGAGGTCGGAGGCCCTCAGCGAATCAACTTCGTACGGACGTCGAGGAGTTGGGAGCGCTCCCGAAAACATTCGACGGTCGGAGTCCCGGCGCCGTCCGCCCCGAAACAGGGTTCACGTACGCCTCGCACGGAAGGGCTCACGTACCCCTCGTTCGGCACGGTCCTCGTGCGCCTCGGCCCGCTCACGTACGCCTCGGCCGACACCGTTCACGCGGGTTTCGGCCGGTGCGGTTTGCCCACGCCTCATCCGGCTCGGTCCACGTACGGCTCGTTCGGCATGATTTTCGTGGACCGCAGCCGGTTCGGTTCGCCCGGCCGCAGCCGCAGCCGCCGCCGTCGATCCGGCGGGCAAGTGTCGCCGCGCCTCAGGCCGAGTCGCGCAGGACCAGTTCCGTCCGGAGGATGACGTGCCGCCAGGCCACCGCCGGCTCCTCCATCTCCTCCCCCAGCAACCGCACCATGGCCCGGCCGATCTCGTCCACCGGCTGGCGGACCGTGGTCAGCTTGGGGTCCGTGTTCTGGGCCAGCAGGAAGTCGTCGAAGCCGACCACCCCGACGTCGTCGGGCACCCGGCGGCCGGCCGCGCGCAGCGCCGTCAACGCCCCGGCGGCGGTGGTGTCCGAGGCCGCGAAGACACCGTCGATGCCGGGATGCCGCTCGATGAGTTCGGCCATCGCCCGGCGCCCGCTCTCCTCGGTGAAGTCGCCCTCCACGACCAGGGACGGCTCGTCGGCGACGCCCGCGCGCCGCAACGCCTCGCGATACCCGCGCAACCGGCACTGGGCCACGTACATGTCGAGCGGTCCGGTGATGGTCGCGATGGCCCCGCGTCCGCTGTCCAGCAGGTGGGAGACCGCGCTGCGGGCACCGCCGACGTTGTCCGCGTCGACGTACGTCACGCACTCCTCGCCGGTGCGGCGCCCCAGCAGGACGGTGGGCAGACCGGCGTCCGCGAGCATGTCCGGCAGCGGGTCCTGGGCGCGGACGGACATGAGCAGGACCCCGTCCACCCGGCCGCCGCGTGCGTACTCCACGAAGCGCTGCCGTTCGGTCTCGGAGCGGATGAGGGTCAGCAGGAGCTGCATGCCGGTGTCCGTCAGGGCGTCGCCGACCGCGCGGACGACCTCGCTGAAGAAGGGTTCGCCGAAGAGCCGCCAGTCCGTCTCCGTCATGACCAGTGCCACGGCGTCGGCGCGGCGGCCGGCCAGCGAACGCGCGGCCAGATTCGGCACGTATCCCAGCTCCGCGATCGCGCGCCGCACCGCTTCCCGGGTCGAACCGCGCACGCCTGGAGCGTTGTTGATGACGCGTGAGACGGTGCCGCGCCCCACCCCCGCGCGGGCGGCCACCTCCTCCAGCGTCGGGCCGCCGGGACGTCGCCTGCCCATACCCCACCCCACCTCCCACCCGAGATCACCCGATACTACGACCCGGCCGGGTCGGGCACCGGGCGCTCCGCGCACGGGGGTGGGGGCGTAACGGCCTTGGGGCGTGCCGCACTTCGGCCGCACCGCACACATCGGAGTCCGTCAGGAATCGCAGCGCCAGAAAGCCGGAACGCCGGGCAGCCTGAGCGCCGAGAAGAAGTCGAAGCGCCGGGCAGCCGGAGCGGCGGAGAGCCCAACGACGGGCCGACAACGGCGAGTCGGGGAGCGGGTGGCGCGAAACGCCTCCTGCGGGACTCGGCTCCGCGGACGTGCCGGGCGCAAGTCGAGGGGCCCTGACGCCGGTTCGGCGCCAGGGCCCCTGTTTCTACAACACCATCTGCCGGCCTACTGCAGCACCGGCCTTCTGTTTCCGCACGCTCGCCGGGGGGACGTGAGCGAGTGCGGGGATCGCGGATGCGTGACCGTGAGACCACCTTCCGTTCCGGGGCCTGCGGTACCCGGGCCGATCACACGCCCGGGCGATCCTGATGGTGTCGACCTCCTTCGTGCTCGATCTCCGATGGTGCTCCTGCTGTCCCCGCGCACCGTCGACGGCTCCTGTGAGCCGCCGGGTCCGGCAGCCAGCGACAGGACCCCGGCATCCTCCGGCCCTGCCACTCCACTGCCGTGCCCTGCATATGCGGGTCCAGCACACGCGGCGGTTCGCCTCCGCCGCGCCTTGATGACTTCTTGGCTACGAGGACGACGTTAGCGCCCGGCGGCGCCGAATGTCTACTCTCGCCACGACAGATTTCCTCCGACACGAGTGAGCGGAGTTGTGGCGCCCGCGGAGCCGGAAAAGCCATGCGTCGCGGCCCGTTCCGCGGGCGCCCCACCGGACGGGCGTCGGCGGGGGTACTTCGCGCGCTCCCGGGCACTCGTAGACGGCTCGGCGACGACGCCGTCGCCGGGCGCCGTCGGCACGCCGTCCGGGGCCGCGACCGGCGGCCGTCCCGGTGAAGGGCGCCCCGTCGGAGAGGCGCCCGGTGGCGCGTCGGCCCGTTGCGCGATGGGATCGAACAAGTGCGAGGCGGCTGCCCGGGGGCAGAGAGACCCCTGGGAGCCAGACAAGTCTCAGCCGGTGAAGGGATGAAAATCGTGTCACGACCGAGGATCTTGGTAGTGGGAGCGGGCTTCGCGGGAGTGGAGTGCGTCCGGCGGCTGGAACGCAAGCTCGGACCCGACGAGGCCGACCTGGCTCTGGTGACACCGTTCTCCTACCAGCTCTATCTGCCCCTGCTGCCCCAGGTCGCCTCCGGAGTGCTGACCCCGCAGTCGGTCGCGGTGTCCCTGCGCCGCAGCCGCAGGTACCGCACCCGGATCATCCCCGGCGGCGCCATCGGAGTGGACCTCAAGGCCAAGGTCTGCGTGGTGCGCACGATCTCCGGCGACATCGTCAACGAGCGGTACGACTACATCGTGCTGGCCCCGGGCAGCGTGACCCGCACCTTCGACATCCCCGGTCTCGCCGACAACGCCCGGGGCATGAAGACGCTCGCGGAGGCCGTCTACATCCGCGACCACGTCATCTCGCAGCTCGACATCGCCGACGCCAGCGTGGACGAGGCGGAGCGCGCGGCGCGGCTGCAGTTCGTGGTCGTCGGCGGCGGTTACGCGGGCACCGAGACCGCCGCGTGCCTTCAGCGCCTGACGCACAACGCCGTCAAGCGCTACCCCCGGCTGGACCCGAAGCTCATCAAGTGGCATCTCATCGACATCGCGCCGAAGCTGATGCCCGAACTGGGCGACAAGCTCGGCCGCAGCGCCCTGGACGTGCTGCGCAAGCGGGGCATCGACGTCTCGCTGGGCGTCTCCATCGCGAAGGCGGGCCCGGACGAGGTCACCTTCACCGACGGCCGCGTGATCCCGACCCGCACGCTCATCTGGACCGCCGGTGTCGCGGCGAGCCCGCTCATCGCCACCCTGGGCGCCGAGACGGTCAAGGGGCGGCTGGCGGTCACCTCGGAGATGTGCCTGCCGGGCCACGACGGTGTCTTCGCGCTCGGTGACGCCGCCGCCGTGCCCGACGAGGCCAAGGACGTGGAGGGCGCGGTGTGCCCGCCGACCGCACAGCACGCGATGCGCCAGGGCAAGCACGTCGCCGACAACGTCATCGCGACGCTGCGCGGGCAGCGGATGTCGCCGTACGTCCACAAGGACCTGGGACTCGTCGTCGACCTCGGTGGCATGGACGCCGTGTCCCGGCCACTGGGTGTCGAACTGCGCGGCCTGCCCGCGCTGATCGCCGCCCGCGGTTACCACTGGTCGGCGCTGCGCACCAACGTGGCGAAGGTCAGGGTGGCGACGAACTGGGCGCTGAACACGGTGGCGGGCGACGACTTCGTCCGTACGGGATTCCTGGCGCGCACCCCCGCCACGCTGCGGGACTTCGAATACACGGACGCCTATCTGACCCCCGAGCAGCTCCAGGAGCGCGTCGCGAGCCACTGAGGGCCGGTCTTCGCGGAGGGCTCCGCGCCCTCGGGGGACGGTCAGCGTGAGAGGCCGCATCCGGGAGGCGCTGCGGGCCCCGACCGGGGCGGACGCGGACGGAAACCCGCGCCCGCCCCGGTCTACGCTGCCCGGCATGACCGCCAAGCTGCAATGCGTCGTACTGGACTGCTCCGGGCCCCTCGAACTCGCCCGGTTCTACGAGGCGCTGCTCGGCGGGGAGGTGAACCGGCCGGACCCGCGCTGGTCGCTCGGCGAGGACTGGGCGACGCTCCACACCGGCACCGGGTTCGTGCTCGCCTTCCAGCGGGTGGCCGACCATCGGCCGCCCCGGTGGCCGGACCCCGACCGGCCCCAGCAGTTCCACCTCGACCTGGGCGTCCCGGATCTCGACCGGGCCGAGGAGACCGCGCTGGAGTCGGGTGCGGTCCTGCTCGACGGCGGTGACGGGCGGCGCGGCTGGCGGGTGTACGCCGACCCGGCCGGCCACCCGTTCTGCCTGGTCCGGGACTGACCGGCGGGCGGGAGCGGCCGGCGCTCTTTGAGCGGCCGGTGTACGAGATGTGTCGCTGCAGTGCAGGCATGTTCGAACGGGCCCCTCCGATCCGGAGGACGGGGCCCGGGTCGGGCAGACTGTGGCCGGGCCGTTGGGAAAACAGCGGCCTTCCCAGTCATGACCGGCTCCGGCCGGTCGGAGAGTGCCGGTCGTGAACGGAGACTTCCTGCCGGGGCTGCGCGTGCGCCGCAGCGAGCAGGGCCAGGGTGGCGTGCTCATGGCGCTGGTGGGCGAACTCGACGTCCACACCAGCTCTCAGCTGCGGGAGGCCGTCGTCACGGCCGTCCTGCCCGGGAGCACCCGGCTGGTCCGGCTGGACCTGTCCGAGGTCACCTACTGCGACGCCGGCGGGCTCTACAGCCTCCTGGGTGTGACCGACGCCCTGGAGATGATCGGGGTGCCGGTCGAGATCACCTCCACCAGCCCCGCCGTGCGCGCCGTCACGGACACCACGGACCTGGGCGCCCGGCTCCCCCTGCGCCGCACCACGGACGGCCGGGAGGACGACCTCGCGTCGGGCACGCTCTGACGCCGGCCCGCCCACCTCTGGGCCGCGGGCCCGGCCGCTTCCGGCGCGGCACCGCACGGACGCCGCGAAAGGGCTGGCGAAGACGCAAGGGGAACGGTCCGCCGGAACGGTCAGGATTCGAGAAGCGCCGGCCGCCGACCCCCAACTAGCGTGGCGGACATGGCATCCATCGCATCCCTCACCCTGGACGTGGCCGACCCCACGGCCGCCCGCCGCTTCTACACCGAGGCCTTCGGCCTGGACACGCGGCTGCGGCTGCGCGCCTCCGAGGCGCCCAGCTCCGGCTTCCGCGGGTTCACGCTGTCGCTCACCGTGTCCCAGCCGGCCACGGTCGACCACTTCGTGGGCGCCGCCCTGGCCGCCGGCGCCACCTCGCTGAAGCCCGCCGCGAAGTCGCTCTGGGGCTACGGCGGTGTCGTACAGGCCCCGGACGGCGCGATCTGGAAGATCGCGACCTCGGCGAAGAAGGACACCGGTCCGGCCACCCCGCAGATCGACGGCATGGTGCTCCTGCTGGGAGTGGCGGACGTGACCGCGAGCAGGCGGTTCTACGTCGAGCAAGGCCTCGCCGTGGCGAAGAGCTTCGGCCGGATGTACGTGGAGTTCGAGACCGGTCCGGGCTCCGTCAAGCTGGGGCTGTACCGTCGGCGCGCGCTGGCCAAGGACGCCGGCGTCTCCCCCGACGGCACGGGATCGCACCGGCTGACGATCGGTGGCGACGCCGGGGCCTTCACCGACCCGGACGGCTTCGCCTGGGAGGCCGCGTCGCCGGCGGTCACGGTCTGACGGGAAAACCCGGTGCCGTTCGCGGCGGGGCCCGCCAGGATGAGGATCATGACTGGCGAGACACCCGGGGGAACCCGGCGGGACGTGACGGTCGACGGGCGCCCGCTCGCCCTGTGCCCACCTCGGCGTCACCTGCAACGCCGTCGACCCAGGGCCCGACGGACACGGGGTGGATGGCCGAGGAGCAGAAGGCGGAGATCACCCGCCTCACCCCGCTGGGCCGTCTCGGGGTCCCGCGGGACTGCGCGCGTCTGGTCACCTTCCTCTGCTCGGCGGAGGGCGGATGGATCAACGGCCAGCTGCTCCAAAGCAACGGCGGCCTCGGCTAGGGCCTGTCGTTTGGATCAGGTCGGCCGTGACAGACGGTTCGTCCCGGCCGACCCGAGCGGGGTCTGGTGCGTGCAGCTGCAAGGCGGA
>NZ_JBVHTO010000020.1:0-85018 GCF_055565855.1 Streptomyces sp. NPDC028308 | reverse complement strand
GCGCGCGGTCTGCTCCGCAGACGCGACGCGGCGTCGCTACGCGACGCTTCCGGCGCTCCCGCGCCGGGCATTCCGGCTCCGCCGGAATGCGGCACTGCTCCGCACTGCCTGCCGGAGTCGCTCCGCGATCCGGCTGACGCCGGATCAGTCCTGTACCGGCCTGCTCCGCAGTCCCGTACAGGACCTGACGCACCCTCCGGGCGCGCCAGAAAAGCGGCTGGCTAGGAGGAGGGGGCGGTGGAGGGGATGGCGGGGTGGGGCGCGTGTCCCTTGGTCGGGTTCGATTGGGATGCGACTGGATTCGATCTGTTTTCGGTCAACTCGCGTGCGTCACTTCTCAGGGTAGCTTGGTTCTGGGATGATACCTAGGTACCTCTCATCCCCCGATGTCTCGATAACGCCAAGTCGCCATTCCGTCGGGTGGATGAATTATGGGATCAGCGCTAACCATCCTTTCAACTGCAAGAATTGGACTCTCGTGACTCAGATGGAATTGCGTCCGCATCAGGCTGAGGCAGTCGATAACGTCGCTCGCATTCTCGGTGTCCCACCCGGGGGTCGCATTCCTCCCGATGGTCTACGGACACAGGTAATCGCTGCGACCGGATCCGGAAAAACCCTGATCGGTGCGGAGTCCGCCCACCGGCTTTCCGCCCGTCGCGTCCTTGTGTTGGTGCCGACGCTGGACCTGCTGACGCAGATGGCCGGCGCGTGGCGTCGTGCGGGTCGGTCGGGCGCCATGATCGGTGTCTGCTCGCTGCGGGCTGAGGAGAGTCAGGGTCTGCCGTGTACCACCGATCCCGATGAGCTCGTGTCGTGGATGGCTGGTCTGGAGACGGTCACTGTGTTCGCGACGTACGCCTCGGTGGGTCTGGGGATTCTCCAGCGGGCGCATGCGGTGGGTCTGCCGGTGTGGAGCCTGATGGTGGTTGATGAGGCGCACCGTACGAGTGGTGACGGCCTGAAGCCGTGGGCGGCTGTGCACGACCAGGCTCAGCTCCCGGCTGAGCGTCGTTTGTATATGACGGCGACGGCGCGGGTGTGGGAGGCGGAGGGTGAGCGGCCGCGGTTGGTGGCGTCGATGGAGGACGGCTCGCCCGTGTTCGGGCCGGTCGCCTACAAGTTGACGCTGTCGGAGGCCGTCCGTCGTGGGATCGTGGCGCCGTACCAGGTGCTGTGCCTGGACATCCGTGATCCTGATCTGTACGCGGCGCTGAGCAGTGAGGACACGGGTTCGGATGCCGTGCGTGGTGCCCGCCTGGCGGCCGTGCAGACCGGGCTCATGCACGCTGCGGTGGAGGAACGCTTTCGCCGTGTCCTGAGCTTTCACAGTCGGGTGGGTGAGGCGGAGGCGATGGCGGCGTCGGTGCCGGCGGTCGCGGCCCGCCTCGCGGCGCAGGAGCGGGACGTCTATCCGCCCGCGGAGCAGGTGTGGGCGGACTGGCTGTACGGCGATCATGCGCCCGGACATCGCCGGAAGGTCCTCGATGAATTTGCCTCGGATTATCTCGGCGGTCCCGAATTTGAAGGCCGTGATATGCGCGCAGAGTTTCGCGTGCTGTCGTCCGTCCGTGTTCTTGGTGAGGGTGTCGATACTGCGGAGTGTGACGCAGTTCTTTTCTCGGACGCGCGCGGCTCAATGGTCGACATTGTGCAGATGGTGGGGCGTGCCCTGCGGCTGCGTCCGGGACGGGGAAAACTGGCCTCGCTGGTGGTTCCCGTGTTCCTCGGTCCGGACGAAGATCCGAATGAATTGCTCACCTCGGATGCCTACAGCACCCTGAGCAAGGTCCTCGGAGCCCTGCGGGCGCATGACGCCGACACCATCGAGGCTCTCGCGGATCCCCGGCTGCGCAACAGCCGCCCGGCGGCCGAACAAGGCTCTGAGGGTGACGAGTTGGCCGGCGACGTCGACGTCTTGGACGACGCCGACGTGGAGGCGCAGCGGGTGTCGTCGCGGGCTGCGGGAGTTCTGCGGTTTACCGAGGAACGCGACCCGGCCGCGCTGACGCGGTTCGTGCAGTTGCGGGTGATCGATCCGGAGGGCGCGTACTGGCGGCGTGGCATCGAGGCCGCGACCCGGTGGCTGCGCGAGACCGGCAGCACGGAGCTGCGGGTTCCGTTCACGTACGTCACCCCGGAGGACTGGGGAGCGGTCGGCTCGCATCCGCTGGGAGCGTGGATCGTGGATCAACGGCGCTACTACACGGCGGGGACGCTGGAGGCCTCGCGGGTCGCGGAGTTGGAGCGGTTGGGCATGGTGTGGTCAGTGCACGCGTCTGCGTGGGACGCCGGCCTCGCTGTTGCCCGCTCCTACGCGGCCGTGCACGGGCACTTCCTGCCCGCCGCGTCTGTGGTGTGGGACGCCTTCCCGCTCGGGGTGTGGGCCAAGAACCAGCGCGCAGCGGCCCGGAAGGCGATGGAGAACGCCGAACGCCGTGCCGCGGGGGAAACGGGCCTCTCCTATGCCGGGGAGCTGTCTGAGAGCCGTATGGAGGCTTTGGCGGAGGTCGATCCGGGCTGGTGCCCGGCGTGGGAGATCGGCTGGCAGCGCTGCTACCGGCTCACCCTCGCCCACGTAAAGGCGGGCGGCGCCGTTCCCGCCGGGGCGGGCGAGCTGGTCGTGCAGGGCGAGGATCTCGGGGTGTGGATCGCCGGGCAGCGGGCGGTGTGGGAGCGGCTGATGCCCGCGCAGCAGTACCTGCTGGAGACCCTTGGCATCGAACCCCCCGCGGCGGGGGAGGCGGTGGGGCCGGTGCGCCGGTCCCAGGACGAGCGGTGGGCCATCAACCTTGCGGCCGCCCGCCAGTTCCAAGCCCGTGAAGGCCACCTACGGCCCGCCCGCAAGCACGTCGAAACGATCGACGTGAACGGAGGTGGGAAAGGTGAGCTGGAGGCCGTCAAGCTCGGGGCATGGCTCGACAACACCCGCCGTCGGATCGGGAAGCTGAGTGTGGAGCGGCGTGCCCAGTTGGCCGGCCTCGGGCTGGAGTGGGCGCAGTGAGGGGGTGTGCTGGATCGGCACCAAACGGGCCGTCAGCCCGGCTCACCACGGCTGGATGCAATGGAGGGTTGGGTGGATACCTCTGGGACTAGGAACCTCATAGGTGTATGAGTCCTGCTGCCCGGCCGTCTAGCCGATATCGCTGAGCGTGTGAACCCTCACAAAAACCCTATTTGATAGCGGGGTTTGTGTCCGTCGGCCTCAGAATCCCAGGTACGCGACAGAGGACTCACCGGGCTTCCTACGGCAACCGGTGTAGCCCCCTGTCGGTGGTTGAGTCCGTTACGTAGAGACAGGACCCTCTCGTGCAAAGTACACAGCCGCTTAGCGGCCGTGGGCAGATTTCGCGTGCGATGCATGTCACGCTGCTCGTCTTGGTAGCAACGATTGTCGGGTTTGTGGTGGGCATTTTCGCTTCACGCGTGGGCGACCTCACGCTCTACGAAGCGTCGGCCGTGGGCGGCGGTGCCGCGCTCGCCGTGACATCAGTCGGCTTGATGATCCTTTCCTATGTCCGGGAGTGAAGGCTGCCGGTAAGTCAATGCAACGCCAGCAAGGCCCGCGTCAGCGACGGGGCCCTGCTCCGTTCGTAGGCACAGCTTCCATGCAGCAGCAGAAGTGGATTTCCCGTTCCCGGTGAGACACGTACGTCTGGGGCACGACTAGCTACCGGACCCGTCTGTCCGTCGTTCACAGGGCCAGGACGTCGCACCGAATCAGGGAGGCCGTGATGGGAAGAGACGCCAAGCGCGCGAAGCAGGCGCGGAGGGACAGACGCCTCCGTGACGCGTCCCGTGGGGCGGCGTCGGTCACTGTGCACGAGGTGCGCAGTGCTGACGACCTGCGTGATGCCCTCTCTGTGATGCTGCCGCAACCGAAGACGGGGGACTGGAGGCCGGACATCATCGGCGTGGACCAGCTCTCCCTGCAGGCTGGCTACGACGGATGGCCGCTCATCAACGGGCACCGGGTCACCGAAGAGATGTGCGCCGCACTCCAGATCGACCGGCCGGAGCGGGCTGGCGACTTCGTCTTCGAGGACCTGGTCGTGATGGCCAAGGAGATGGGAACGCCGGACCTCAGCGGCCTTGCCGGCGCCCTCGGCGCCATGAGTGGCGGCTGCTCGGGCCTCCAGCTCGATCACGAAGACGGCAGCATGTCCTGCTCGCTCGGCCTGAACTGTCCTGGGGTTGCTCTGCCGCACGCTGGGTGGACCGACTGCCGCGCAGAGGGGTCTTGCGCACACTGCGACGGCCCGCCGGTCAGATGGCAGTGTGATCGGCAGGGGAGCTGACCTAGAGACTGCCCGCGCCGCGAGCCGCCTGGCAAAAATCGGTGCACGGAGAATGGCCCCCTCACTACAGTGCGGTGATGACTGAGCGGGAGAAGTTGACGTCGCTTCAGCAGCGTCGAGCCGTGTGCCCCTATCCGGACTGCGCTACCGGGACAGTGATGGACTTGGTCGATCAGCGCATGATCGACCCGGAAAGCCGCGAGTACGAGTGGAGCGACTTCCGCAACGGGGAAGGGTCCCTGCCCGTGCACCCTCACATCTCGTGGACCCAGCAGGAGTGCTGGGTGTGCCAGCTGTGCGGTCGCTCCGTCCTGGAAGTCAGCAGGTGCCAGCAGACGGGCAGGAGTGTGGAAGCCCGCGTCGAAGATCTGGCACGGCTGGTGCTGTGGCCGGCTCCCCCGCCACGCGTCCTGCCCGCGGAAGTACCAGAGTCGATCCGCAGCGCTTATCAGGAAGCCTCACGGGCGGAGAACGCCGGTGCGCCTCGGCTCGCGGGCGTGGGATACCGCTCGGCAGTAGAAGAGCTGTGCAAAGACCAGGGCGCCAGCCATCACACCCTGCACGGCAAGATTCAGGAACTGGCAGCCAAGGGCCTGCCTGCCGACGTCATCACTGCTCTGGACGAAACCCGCATCGTCGGAAACGACAGCGTGCACCACGGCGTCGCGTACTCCGCTGAAGAACTCGCAGACATAGCTGAACTGGTCGAGGAAGCAGCGGTTCTGCTCTACGTCCAGCCCGCCCAGCGCCGCCGAATGGCAGAGTCACGCAAGAAACGCCACGAGGCGGCCAAGCAGAGCACCTAGGCGACGAGATCCCTGATCCGCCCCGGGAACCCGGGGCCTGGACCGCCCAGGTCACCGTTGCCGCGTCCCCGCCGAACGCTTCTGGTTGAACGACAAGCTCAGCCTGAGGCCCCCTCGTCCGGTCCTCCACCAACTCCCAGGGTGCGGCGAGGCCCTGCGGGGCCTACGGCGCGCTTTCCCAGGACGCCGCGGGCCCGCATCTCTTCGATGTCGGTGAGGCGGACTCCGGGCAGGGACGTGTGCAGATCGGCCTCAGCGGCGCGAATCGCGGACGCTTCAGGGCCGGCGCCAAGCGGTCGACGGACAGTCACATGATCATCGTACGGGCGGCTGGGCTTGATCCCGGCGAGGCGTTCTGACAAGGCCGACGCGGTATTCACGCACCGCCTGGTGCAGAGCCGTGACCGCGGCTTGCGCATGTTCCATGTCCTGAGCTTGCTCAATGGCCTCCAGCGCCCCGGCTGCCGCCACTTGTACCGAGCTGGGCACGCCGTCACGAGCGGCAACCCGGTAGGCGATGGTGCGCTCGAGAAACGTTGGCAGGACCACCATCAGGAACGCGCACCGAGCAGCGTGGTTTCCATCGCGGATCGGCAGTTGTTGGGGCAAGCGGGCGGGTGGCTTCGCCGGGCAGGGTAGGAGGATCGAGTGGCGCACCTGACGCACGCGCTCGAGGGGGACTGTATGGCTGTGCCACCAGCGGGGTTCACCGAAATACTCTGGAGACTCACGACAGCTCTGCGACCGCGCACTACGGAGTTCTGGCTGTACTACGCGCCGAAGAACGCCGGCGGCCCTCACCAGCTGCGCATCTGTGACCGCACCGGCTACGACTTCGCCCGCCTCACCTGGCGGACCTGTAGCAAGTGCCGCCGCGGCCACATCATGAAGATCCGGGTCACCGGCGAGTGGCAGCGACAGGGCTACGGCACCCGCATGATCCTGTGCGCGATGCGTGGCCTTGAGTCCTACACGTGGAGCACCACACCGCAGTTCGAGGACGGGCAACGCTTCTTCCCTGCGCTGGGTAGCAAAGTGGGTGCCGGCTTCCCGGTCGCCTCGGCTTGTGCCCACGCCGTACGTGGCGGCGGATTCGCCCGGCCGCGACTCGAAGATCCACCCGACGCTCCGTGATCCCTGCTACCGAAAGAGCCGTTTGTGTGGTGCGGGCGACGTGCCGTGAGATCTCAGCTGCCCTTCACGATGAAGCAGGCCCGTTCGTAGAGCTCGTCGAAGGTGATGACCTCTACGTCCTGGATGGATCGCCTGTACTGCTCGAAGGAGGCGATCTTCTCCGGGTTCGCTGAGCCGCGGTCGGTGAACTCGCTGAGACTGCCGATCACCAGCACTTGTCGGGGCCGGATAGTGGAAATCTCGATATCGGTCGGGGAGCCGTCGTCCTCGTAGAGTCTGTGCAGCTCGCCCTTGACCAGGCGCAAGGCTTTGTCTCCAGTCTTCTGGACCTGCGCCACCGCGCCGACTACGTCCCGGGAAACCTGGTAGACGTCTGGAGCCCGGTAGGGCGTGCCAGCCAGTAGGGGCGTCTTATGGGTTTTGATCTCGCAGAGCAGGAGGCTGCTGATGAAGCCTTTGGACCGCATGACGGCGTCACTGCGCTTGCCTGCCCCGGTGAAGATGTTCGCACCGGTCGTAATGCGCTCCAGCTTGCCGCCGGTCAGTGGTTCGCAGGCTACAAGGTCGAGCCCATACCCGAAGATCCAAGGGTTCTCTTCGAAGAGAGCCTGCCAGACCGCTTCTGGTCCTGCTGCCTGTTGACGCTCCTGCTCGAAGTGCTCCGGATCGGTCAGCAACTGCTGGAAGCGCTGGAGTTGTGCCTTGCGGTTACTGATGAGACGAATGTCTGCTTCTGTGAGAGCGCCGCCGACGGCGGTCCTGACAGCTTCAAGGAGCGTCGTGCGGTCCTGGTCGGCCAGGAGCCGAGCCAGCTCGGCTTCGTCACCGATGACCAGGCGCAGGTTGTTCTCAGGGAGACCCAGTCCGACGCAGCTCTGGAGGAAGCAGATGACCTTCCAGAAGCTTTCGTGGACATCGTTGGTGTCAACGAAGGCCTTGACGATCTGGGGGACCTCGGTGCCGGGCAGCGTCTCCATGACTGCTGTCCTCGCAGCCTTCGTCTTGTCCTTCTTCCACAGCTTGATCCTGGGGGAAAGAACGCCGTCCTTGTTGATGAGGGTGACATGGCACAGCGTGGCCACCTGCGGCCGGTCATCGAGGAGGAACTCTGTGACCAGGCAGTTTCTGCGTGTGTCGTAGAAGTAGGGAAGTCCCTCACCGCGAATCTCCAGGTCGGCAAAGTCATGCGCTGCAACGTCGAACTCGGTGGACGGCAGACCGATGCGGAAACGCCGCAGAACAGGAAGGTCGGGTTCGGCCGTCTGGTTCCTCCAGTCTGGTGAGACAGCTGGCAGTGGCCCCATGTCACCTTCGACCACAAGAGCCTGGACATCCTCACGCTGGAGACGAGTCAACACAGCCTCCAGTCGCTGCCACACCGCGGCCCTGACCGCCTCCGTAAACGCAGGCCACAGCACGGAGGGCACAGTAAGGACTGCCTCGTACGTGGCGGTCGTCCAGCCGTCACCGGGCATGGGGTTGTAGAACCCGTCGTCCCGGCGCAGCGTCAGTACAGCCGGGCGGAGCAGGTCTCGGGCGATCTCCTCGCCGTCACGGTCCAGGAGGCTGCACGTCTGTCCGAGGACGAGGTCGAGTTTGCCGATGTCGTCGTCATCGAGCGGCAGCGAGACGAGGGGGCCGGTATTGGGAACAGGGGCTGACGCGTAGACCGGCCGTCCTGATATGAAATCGAAGGAGCGGAGAGTCCAGCCGTCCGGCCCCAGGAGACGGTTCAACTTCGCGACCCGCTGCGAAGCTTGATCGACGTCAGGCTGCACCTCGGGATGCACGAACCGTGCAAGGAAGGCGAGAAGAATCTCGTCAGGACCGTCGAGGAGCTGGAACCGTGGGTCTTCGAAGACCCACTCGTCAGGCCAGTCGAACGGGTTGCTGACCCGATGCTGGATGATGTCTTCGCGTGCCGTTGCAAACCGGGGGTCGTCCGACGCCAACTTGTCCAGGTCATACACAGGTTCCAGGAAGTCGATCTCTCCAACTGCGCCCCACCATGGGCCGCCCTCGGCCTTCAAGTATTTGAAGAGGTCACGTCGTGTGAGTGCCGTGATCCTGTGAATGCTTTGTGGGGCCGAGACATCGGCGGCAGACTGCGTCATCCCCACAGCATGGACGTCCATCGACGCGCCCGACGGGCGATTAAATATCTTGGGCCACTGTCTCCAGCAGCAGATGTGATGACCGCGATGGAGCCGAGTGCGCTCGCCGGGCTTGAGCAAGGGAGTGGGCCGATCCGGAACGCCTGCGCCAGCCGGGCACAACGTCATTAGGACATGGCGCAACCCGCTGAGAACTCAACCGCCTGTTGTCCGGGTTAGGGTTCTCGGCCGTAGCCCGGTCCCGGCCGCGCTCTGGACGGGACCGGGCTACTTGCCGCGCTGGCGATTGCCGAAGAGCGCCTGGCGCAGGGTCGGATGCTGGTAGATGCCGGCGGTACGACATGCCGCACAGCACCGTCCATCCTCGGGCGCAGCGACCAGCGCGTAGTCCTGGCTCACCGGGCCGGTGACCGGCAGCCCGCACCGCTCGCACGACGCGGGTTCCGGCTCGGGCGGCTTCGTGGCCCACCGCTCCTTCTCCGCAGCCCGCTCGCGTTCGCGCTGTGCCAGTTCGCCGTCGTACCGGGCGCGGCGCGCCGTGTCCCGGGCCTGCCATGCCCGGTGGTCGGCCGGGTTGTCGAGTGCGTCGGGGAGGGTTTCCCAGCGGCCGTGGCCGCACCGCCACCACACCACCCCGCGCGGTCCGCCGTCCCTCAACCGGTCCAGGGTGGTGAACAGGAGGGGTATCGCGTCGTCGTAGTCGTAGAAGCCATCCCGCTCGCCCTCGGGGGCGCCGTAGCCGGAGTCGGGATGCCAGGCGCCGGACCACACGCTGCGGGTCAGGTCCATGACCGTGTTCACGCGGTTCTGCAACGCCCGCTCACCGATCCGCGTCCCCGGGTTGAAGACGATCAGCACAGGCGGGTGGCCGTCACGTCCCGAGGGCCGGTAGTGGGCGCGCCAGGCCGGCATCTCCGTGCCGAGTGAACTCTTGATCCGGGCACGGAAGTAGCGAATGTACTTCTCGAACTTCGCGGCCAGAATGTCGGCGGGCTCGGTGCAGTTGTCGACCTCCACGAACAACACCGGCAACTCTGCCTCCGGGGCCTGCAACACGGCATCGACGCGGACCCCGGCCCGGTTCGACTTACCGCTGCTCGCGCCGAGGGGGACCTCCGTGGTCCAGGAGCCGATCCACCCCAGCCCCTGCGGCTCATCCCCGGGCCCGCCCTGTAGCGCCGGGATGTCGGCGGCCGGGGCTGACGGCGGTGCTCCTGGCGGCTGCCGGCGGGGAACCGGGCGGGTCGCCGCGGCAGGGGTACGGGTCATCGCGATGACGGTTTCGTTGACCGCCATCGCGTGCGGGGCACCCGAGCGAGCAGCTCCCCGCGCGGTACCCCCCATCTCCCCCACCGGCCGGCCCAGCACCTCGGCGGCCGCGTCCAGCCCGAGCAAAGTCAGCGACCAGACCTTGTGCCCGTCCCTGCTGCTGCCCTCCGACACCACCAGCCCGTGCCGCGCCAGGTCCAGGGCGGCGTTGCGGAAAGCCTTGTTGTCCTTGTGGGCGGGCGCCATCAGCCGGTGCATCCGATCCGCCGTCGCCAGCTTCAGCACCCCGAGCACCGCCAGGACGTGTGCACGCACCGCGGTCGTCGACCCGTACGGATACGTCCGCGAACCCCCCACCGACAACTCCCTACCCCAGCCCCCTGACTACGCAACACTTGCACATTGCAGGCTTGACCTGCACAAATCCGCGATCACGCTACTACGCAGCCCGAACAGCAGCACAGGTGCCAGGCATCAGCCACCCCCCGGACACCGCGATTGACCAGACGCGCTGCGCAGTCGGCGCTGCGCACCGTCTCCGATCCTCGCGGCGCGCAGCGCAAACGAACCTCGTCCACCCGCCACCCTCCGTTCCCGGTGGTCGTTTCCGTCCGCACGGGGCGGGGCCCGGGTCAGCCTCGATCGAGGGCTGGCCGTGGCGGCGGGCCCCACCGCCGTGCGGATCGATCCGGCCCTCGCGCAGGGCGGCAGAGAGGGGTCCGAACCGCTCTCACCGTAGGAGCGGAGGGGCCGACCAAAGCAACCCGACCAGGCACATCAATTTCCGGTAACGAGCCCCCACCAGTACCTCCTTGGCCCGACCACAGGCCCCACCAGCCCAGGTCAGCGCCGTGGTCGTCCTGATGGTCGCCCCGCCTAAAAGTCGCCTGTCACGCTCACGACCATGGACCCGGCCCCACCAGTGACCACAGACCCGACCACAGGCCTCACCAGTCAGAAAGGAGTGGGTGACGCGCTCGTAGGTCTCCTCAGCCGGGCCGCCAGAGCGAGAGGAAGGAGAGGCCATGTTTCAGGTTCTTTCTGTACAGCAACGCGACACCCAGGACGCCCACGCTGAAGATCACGACGAGCGCCACTGGATCGGACAGCGCGAGGAAGCCTGTAGCGGCCGCACCGATCGCGATGACTACGGCGAGGCCCGCGAGGCGCAGCGCTTCCCAGTCCGGTCCTGGCTGGTAAATCTTCAGTGCTTCTTCGTCCAGGAGCGCCCCGAGGCGGCCATCGGCGTACTGGTCGGCGATGCGGCTTAGATGGTCGACCAGCAGAGGAAGGGCCCGATCACCCGTTGTGTCGATGTGCATCTCCGCGTCGTTCAGACACTGCACAACTTGCCGTATGTGTGCGCGCGCTTTTTTCTGCCGGTCGCCGCGGAGAGGGAGTGTTCCCCTGGTCCGGTGGGCACGTCGCAACGCCTTTCTGACACCGCTCATAGATATGGCGAGGTCTCGCAGACCATCGGTTCGCTCTGGCCCAGTGGTCTTGAACACGATTCCACAGCAGCGGACCGCGCCCAGAGCAGCGGCGACCAGCTGGAAAGTTCGCAACTCCGCCCGGAAAATGATGCGGACCCCGCCGACCACGAGCAGCCAGCCCATGAGCGCGACCACCAGGGCGACAAACATCATCGCGGCTGCGACGGCGATTTGGATGGGGGCAAAAAGAGTCGGAGCGTCTGCTAGGTCCGCGGTGAACCGATCCGCAAGCCTCTCGGAGCGTCCAGGCATCACGGGCACTGCGGCGCGGACTGCGTTGATCAGACCCACGAAGAGCACCATGACTCCATACAGCGCGCCCCATCGCTTATACGGGCTCGGAACCTCCCGCTCCCGGAAGTAGGCCCGAACTGCTGCCCGTAACCCTGGAGACATTGGTCTGAGGACACCCAACTCCTCATGTACTGCCGTGATCCCGGCAGTATTCAGGCGAACGTGCTGCGCAGCGCTCCGTGCTCGTTCAAGCGCGGGGCGCCTCCAGCGAGCCAGCAGCCGTGCTCGTACCGTGCTGACCCACTCCCGGCCTCGCGGCACTATGCCTTGCGGCCTCGGAGTCGCCTGCGTGTCATCCAACGTTGTCACGCCGTAATCGTGCGACCTCGGAGAAGGAGATAGGCGGGAAAGCGAAAATCCCACCGAGATTGCAGCGCACCGCTGTGAGCCAGAGCATCAGGCCGGGTGTTCGGTCTGGCCGACCCGCCATCGCTCGCTCGACCACACATCGCCACCTTCCCCCCGCCGTTCGAACGTATGACCGATACATGTTTGGGATGCCGAGGCCGCTGCGGCTCCGGACAGGACGGCCCAGGTCCGCCGCTACTTGCCGAATGTTCAGTGCCCGAGACGGGTGGCGCCGGATCGTCGCACCTCGCGGGTGATCTCGTCGCGCCTCTCAGCTCGCGCAGCTGGTAGGCCACCGACGACGTGCTGGACAGACCTACGGTCCGGGCGATCTCCCGCACCACCGGCGCCTCACAGCGTCCTTTGCACGGCACCGGCACCGGTGTGGGTGCGTGTGGCTCGGATGCCCAGCCCTCGTGTGGTGCGCCCCACGGCTGCCCCCGAGCAGCTCAGCGACTGGAGTCGCTAACGCCGGCCGCAAGCTGCGCCACAACATCCAGGACACCCTGCCCGAACGCCGTTGGCGCCACAAGGATGCCGAAGACCAGCACGATCAGCACCGTCAGCTTCTCGTCATTACGACTGCGCGCCTGCGTACGCCGCCCCAGGCGTACCACGATGATGACCGCCAGCAGTACCGCCACATTGATCGTCAGCACGACAACCCCCACTGCACACCTCGTCTCCACCTCCGGTGTAGCGGGCACAAAGCCCCTGGGGGCCGGTGTCCGGTGAGGTTGGCGTCAATGCTCCTCACGAAGGCCGGATCGACGGTCTTGCCTCGGGGATGCCACCAGTGGTGGAAGACAAAGCCGATCATGGGCCTCAAGGCCCCCGTTACGGACCCGGTGCGAGCCGTCCGCTTCGTTCCCGCACGCACGCACCTCATAGCCCGGACCGTCATACACGGCTCTCGTGGACAACAGCGACGGCCCAGAACTGCCGTCGGCCGACGCACTAGTCACACCCGCCCACCGGGTGCGGCCGTCGCGAGCGATGTCCAGCCACAGACGGCCCCAGTCCGAGATCATCCCGCCGGCCCACGCCCAGTCGTGACCGCGCCGGCGCTGGACGTGCAGCGCCACCCACGGGCCGCGGCTGTCCTTCACCCCCATAGACGTGCGGTCGCTCGCGGCTTTCAGCTGCCCGCACCCGCCGCGCTGGACATCGGCCGTAGCAGCGACCAACCGAGCAGCAGTCCGGCAGCCAGAGTCACCGCGAAGATCGACCCCAACCACCAGCGAGGCCTGGCCGGTTACGGGTCAGATCTGCCGTTCACCCCCACGCGCAACTCGGACGCCGGATAGGTTCGATGCTGGTCCGTGCCGCACGCACGCGGCACGGACCGTCTCCACGCTGCACAACGACGCCCCGGTAGGCACCCTCGCCAACGCAAAAGGTCCGGCAGGTACCCGCAGGCGGGGGAAGAGGTCCTGTCAGCGGCCCGACCGGGCGGACCGGGGGCCGTCGGCCCTAACGACTGATCCCGCCCTGCTTCTCCAGCTGACGCAGCTGGTACTGAACTTGAAAGCGTAATGTCGGCTGCTTGGATCAGGTGGTCACCGCTTGCGGCTGGGGCTCCACTCGTAGGCTCCTGGAGCCGTCTCGATGACTTCGCGTGGCCAGGTCAGCTGGACCTGCTCCAGGCGCCGGAGGTGCTCGGCGATCCAGTCTCCCTGGGGCCGGGTTCCCAGGAGCGTCGTAAGGCGGTCCGGGTCGCTGACCTGAATCGACAGCCAGCCGCCTTCATGCATGTGGATGCCGAGGCTCAGGCCGCGGTCTCCACCGATGCTCGCGGTCTGGCCTGGTTCGAGGTTGGACAGCTCCTGCTCCCAGGAGTCCAGGTCATGCTGCAAGAGGTAAAGGTCGAGCCGGGCGTCGACGAAACTCGCGGAGACGAGCACGTCCGCGTGCAAAATGTCGTGGCCCGTCAGCACGCCCGGCTGGAACCGTCCCGTGACGCGCACGATGCAGCGGTCCCCATCCGGATCGGCGAGGTGGATAAGGTCCATCGGAGCGGGCTCCGTCATGAAGTTGCTCGCTTTCGTGCGCCGGTGTGGGCTGCATCGTCTCCTCTCGCCGGACGAGCAACGCAGTCGGGCTCCAGCACGAAGGAGTCACGTGCACAGAGCCAATCCGGTGCCGACGAGGCAGCCGTCGATCACGTCGGGCCGGTACCGCCCCCATAGTTTCATGTTTCATTTCGCTAAAAGCTTGCGGCCTCCACCTGGAGGCCGCCATTATTTACTTCTCTTCACCCACCTGCTTCCAGTGCGAGAAGACGGTGGTGACAAAAACAACAAAACTAAAGCCAATTTGAATAGGGATTGCAACTCCTGAAATATTCATAGCGGTCTCAATCAGGAGACAAACCGCCAAAACTGTAAACTTGCGCCAGAACTCGAACTTAGACATACGTAAACCCCTCTATTCATTTTGGGCATAATTTAGTCCCTTCTTTTGGGTACTAAGCTTGCAAGGGAGGCGTCTCCCCTGCCTTCTTCCAGAAGACTAGCGGGTTCAGCAACGGCAAGTCAATATGGCTCTAAAACCGACAGAATGGGGCCCAGGGAAATGGCGATTTCGTTCTGGACTGACCGCCCAGGGACTAATTAATGAGGCCGCTAGAAATTTACTGACGCCTTCAGGCTGTGGGAGTCTCCTCCAGACTGGACTTCGTGTAGGGCTTCTGAGGTCGGCCGCCACACAGAAGTGGGGTGAAGGGCAGAGCAGTAGTTGTCTCTGGTCCCACGGCAGAGCCCTTGAACGACTGACGGAGGGTCCTACGAGGGGAGCCGTCGTCTCGGTCACAGAACGGGGAGCGCTGAGGCGACGTGGGTGATGCTCAGGCCGTTGAGGTGGTCCCCACGGCCAGCGCGGGATCGAAGCGTTTGTCTCCCCCTATCGTGAACAGCCCATGATCCCATTGGGTAGGGTGAGCCCGATTCCTATCCCGGAGGCCCTGCTTTGATGCCCGACCTGCTTGTCGTCGCGGCTCTGTCGGAGGCTGTTGAGAACGCCTCGGCCGCACGCCCTCTAGGCTCACGAGGCTCCCGCGGTGTGGTGGCGGACAGCGACCCCGCGGAACTGACTCCTACCGCTACGGCCGTGCTGGCTGCGATTCCGGCGTGGTGGAGAGCGCAAGCCACAGCTGCTGGTCTTGCTGGTCGCTGGCTGGAGATCGAGACAGCGCTTCAAGCGACTCCCCCTGTGGATGTTCCAAGCGATCCGCCCCTTGGCGACTCCTGGGGGGTTCTCACGCCCGAGCAGGTGGGGGCTGCGTACGTTGAGGCGCTCTCGTCGGCTACGCGGGCGCGGCACGGTCGTCACTACACGCCTCCCGAGCTCGCTTCGCATCTGTGGGAGCTTGCGCGCACTTCGCTGGACCTCCCCCCGGGGAAGCAGGTTCTTCCTGGGCCAGTGTTGGACCCTGCCTGCGGTGCCGGCGCTCTTCTTCTGCCGGTGTTGAGGGAGCACTTGCATGCTTCTTATGGTGTTGATCCTGCGCTGACGCTCGCGGGTCTTCCGAACCTGGTCTTCGGGGTCGATACCGATCCGGCTGCCGTGTGGGTTGCCAATGTGGTGTTGGCTGCGGAGATGCTCCCCACTCTTGCCCGCGTTCCCGAGAAGGTGCGCAGGCCGTTGCCGGCTTTGGCGCGCGTGGGTGATGGGCTCTCTGCTTCCGGGCCGAGGGCGCGTGTGGTGGTGATGAACCCGCCTTACGGGCGTGTGCGGTTGTCGCCTGCCGAGCGTGACCGCTACGCGCACGTGTTGTACGGGCACGCGAACATGTACGGACTGTTCATGGCGGCAGCTGTGGCGTCATTGGATGACGAAGGTGTTCTTGCCGCACTCGTTCCAACGAGCTTTACCAGTGGTCGTTATTTTGCGAAGCTGCGGACCTATCTTGGCCGGGAAGCCGGGATGAGTGCCGTCACCTTTGTTGAGGACCGCAGCGGCGTGTTCACCTCAGTTCTTCAAGAGACCTGCCTAGCCACTTTCGAGCGGCGCAGGAGGCGGAAGACGCGTATCAGCAGTCTCGGCAGTACTGAGACTACGATCGCGAGCGTTAAGGCTCAGAGAACCGGCGAGCCTTGGGTGTTGCCGCGCCGGTCGGACGACGCCCCGGTCGCTGCGGCTGCCTCTGCAATGACAGAATCACTCGCGTCACTTGGCTGGCGTGCTTCTACCGGTCCTCTTGTGTGGAATCGTCGCAGCGCCGACTTGTATCCGTCGTGGGGGCCGTCTCGCTCGCACGTTATCTGGGCGGCCGATCTTGACGGTGGCGTCCTTCACCGCGACGCTGCCCGCGACTCGATGCGGTACATGGCTCTGACCGCACCCTCTGACCCGAAGATCATGGTCCTGGACCAGCCAGCCATCCTCGTGCAACGCACGACAGCTCCCGAGCAGTCACGGCGCCTAGTCGCCGCACTGCTAGACGATGATGCGCTGAAGGCTCGCCACGGACGGGTCACTGTTGAGAACCACGTGAACGTCCTGAGGCCTACCGCCGCCGACCCGGTCCTCACAACTGAGGCTATGACCCGGTTGCTGGCGACCAGGGCACTGGATCGGGTGGTGCGATGCATCTCGGGTTCCGTCGCGCTCAGCGCGTACGAGCTGGAGTCGATCCCGCTGCCTGACCGCGATGTAGTAAGCAAGTGGAACGATCTTGAGGGTGACGCGCTGGAAGCAGCAGTCGCCGCAGCCTACCGGCCGGAAGGCATTTGATTTTGAGGAAGATCATCGCGCCCGCCGAAGCCGAGCGCCGGTTGCAGATTATTTTTCCACGCGCCGCTTTCGATACCGTTCTTTCCTCACCGCTGGCAGGAATGGCAGTCGCCTCCCTGATTTATGTTGAGGCAGTATGTGGCGCAGGAGACGACGTCGAAGTGGTCCAGTGGGCGCGCCCTTCTACTGTGGTGTGGATGTCCGAAGGAGTCTTGGAGCGATGCACAGATGCTGAGCGCCTAGCCTGGCGTGCTGCCGCCTCCAGGAACAGCAAAGAGGTCGAAAAGCTCCAGGCTTCATGGGGTATGCCATTCCAACCCAAATACAAGGACAACACTCGCGAGACTCTGCGAGATGAGACCTTTCGGAATTGGCGGGAACACCACGCGATCCGGAAGAGGGCTGGCCTTCCCAACAACAGCAGCAAGCCCACGTGGTCTCTGCTCAACGATTTCGCCGATCTCTTTGACCCCGACATGCCTGATGAGGCTTTCAGAGAAGCCGCCCATCAGTGGCGAGACAAGCACATGGAACCCGGGACGAAGCTCAAGGCGGTTCATGCGCTCAACGCGGAAACGGCCGAACACGCCGTAGTGGTGACCCTTCCCAACGGCACTACCCGAGAGCTCGAGCCCGGTGCGTCTTCTCTCATAATCAAGGGTGTCATCGAAGAGTGGGCTCCAAGTCGACTTGGTCAGCCCGTCCTGCTTGCGATCTCCGAGCCGGGCGACAAGGTGCATAAGGGGGATGAAAAGATGTTGCAAGCGCTGAGCATCAAGATCGACCCCAAGGACGTGCTACCCGACATCCTCATGGCGGATGCCAACTCCACCCCCGTGCAGTTCTGGATCATTGAAGCAGTAGCGTCCGACGGTGCAGTAACCACTCAACGCCGCAAGGCACTTCTGGCATGGGCTGCACAACAAAACATCAAACCGGAGTACTGCTCATTCCTCAGTGCTTTCGGATCCCGCAATGCGGCCCCCGCCCGGAAACGGCTCAAAGACCTCGCTTCCGGCACGTGGGCATGGTTCGCTGACGAACCCGGCCACGAACTCGCCTGGTACCAGATTCTCCCGACCGCGGACGATGCCTGACGGTCAGACAACAGCCGTCCCGCTGCTCAGCCCTGCTACGCAGCGGGACGAGTCGCGCAGCGTGCTGAGTGCACAACTCTCGCCGAACCAAGTGTGGCCTCTGCCTGACCTGCCTCAAGAGAGAAGTGATCTTGCTGCCCCGGATCAGGTGCTCACCCCGGTGATGGTGTCCGCGATCAAAGCCGGCAGATGATTGATCGCGCGTCCCATGAGCTGTTCGATCGGGACGGCGTGTTGGCTGGTGTCGACGCTGATGAGCGTGCCCCAGGTAGCAGGTTCGTAGCGGGCGACCCGCACCCAGCTAACCCTCCAATTCTGTGGTCCTTGTATCTCTTTCTGATGCCGTCGAGGTAGCGGGGTGCCCAGCACTGGCTCCCAGGCGGCGCTTGGCGGTGCGTTCGTGGATCCGGACAGAGGGACGGGGCATTCCCATCACGCGAGCAGTTTCCTCGACGGAGTAGCCCAGCAGGGAGCGGAACACCAGGACGTTGTATTGCCGGGAGGATAGTTGGGTGATCTTTTCGGATAGATCGTGATCTATAGTCCGTAGGCCCAGCTGGCGACTCAAGAGGGGGATTGTCTGCTCGCTGGTGACGAGTGAGGGCTCGTGGTGCTCACGTCGTACGGCATCGAGAACGCAGCCCAGCAGAATGTCGAAGCTCCTGCGGCTGAGGTTGTCCGTCAGAAGCAGTCGATCCCAGGTGGCGGAGATCCTCGCGAAGGCTTCGTTAACAACTGCTTCCGCATCGTCCACGTCGCCGAGGTGAAGCCTGGCGTATGCGAGATAGTGATCTTTGCACTGAGTGTAGAACCCATCGAACACCATCGAGAGTTCGCCGCCGACGTCTAGGAGTGGAGACTCCGAAGAAGAGGTGTTGTTCTGCGGCGGCCGATGAGCAGCTTCCCGGGCTCGCGCGGCTTGGTCTGCCTTCCAGTTCCTGAGGTCTTCCGGGCTGGCGTCACTGCGGCTGCGGTGGTGGTTTGGGCAGAGCAGGATGAGGTTGTCGAACTGGTCCGGGTGAGGCGCATCAGCAATCGGCTCGATGTGTGCGATCTCTACGGCGAGATTGGCTTGTTCGCCGTCCCAGCGCACTAGAGGGACGGTGCATCCGGGGTATGCACACGAGACCGCCGTGCCGTACAGGAGGGCAAGCATTTGCGTGGTGGGCCGACTGCCTCGCTCTCCTCGCAGCCGTCTCCAGCACTCCCAGACTGCGGCTTGTTCGGCCTCGGTGGCGTCAAAGGCCGTGAGGAGAGAACCCAGAAGGCCCTGCGAGGGAAGAACCGTTCCCTGGAAGACACGGCTCAGACTGCTGGGGCTCGCCTGTACTTGCCGGCCCAGGGTGCGCAGGGGCCACGCGCCGGCGCGGCCCCTGAGCGATGTCAGATAGGCGGCCAAGTCTGCGTGGGTTTGTAGTGTGGCTGGGCTGGCAGGCGGAGTCTGGTGGAACTCCTGGGCGAAGAGGGCATCTGCGAAGGCATTCCGCCGTAGCTGGGCGGCAGCTTCGGCGTCGATGCCGAGCGCGGGAGCCATTGCCGTGATGTTGTCCTCGGTGGGCAGCCGAGTACCGCTCTCGCTCGCGTAGATCGAAGAGAGCGGCACGCCGCTGGCGTCGCTGAGGTCCTGTACGGATAGCCCTGCGTCTTCGCGCAGTGCCCGTACGGAGCGCGCGAAGTCTGCGTACTTGCCCTGCGCCGGTTTGGCCAGGCGTGGCATCAGTGGCCCCCTGTCGGTCGGCGTCGTCTCCTGCCGATCATTTTCTCGTCTTTGTTTTCTCGCGTCAACGGAACAAGTGTAGAGTCCGGTGGCACGGTGCCACGACCTCCCGGGGCACAAGCGTCAACTCACATCGTGCCAGGAGGGCTCGTGAGTCCGAAGACCGTTTCGGCGCCGCCGCCGAACGATCTGCACGCGATCTTGTTGGGTCGCATCGTGCCAAGGTTCCTGGCCGGCGCGACCTCCTCCGCCCGGCCGCGCGTACTGCTCGTCGCGGGCCCTCCCGGCAGTGGCAAGACCACGGCGGCCGACCGGCTCCAGGCCCTCGTGCTGCCTCACGCCGTGCGGATCTGCGCCGACCTGCTGAAGCCGGTTCACCCCGGCTACGCCCCGGCCCTGGCTGTGGACGAGCTGCACGCCGGACTTGTGGTTCGGGCTGACACCCGCCGTTGGGCCCAGGATCTCGCCGTCCACGCGCGGCTCCTCGGGACCGACGTGGTGGAGGAGACCGCACTGGACGAGCCGCAAGCTCTGCGCGAGCTGAGCGCGGCCTACCGGCTGGCCGGGTACCGCATCCACCTGCTCGTTCTGGACATCCCCTGCGCGGTGGCTCAGCTGCGGATCACCGCCCGGCATCTTCAGCACGCCCGGCAGTTCGGCGCTGTCCGTTATGTGTCCGCTGCCCACAGGGCGGCATGCGCCGACCGGTTGCCCGACACGGTCGCCGTGGCGGAGAGCGAACGCCTCGTCGACCGCATTACCGTGCTCGGGCACGGAGGTCGCGTCCTGTACAGCAACGTCCTGACCGGCGGGTCCTGGGCTGGGCCGCACGGAGCGGCGACTGTCGTGGACGCTACCCGCACCCAGATGTGGGAGGAGCGGACCCAGACGGGCTTCGACCGGGCTGCGGCGGCGGTGGCCCGCGAGCTGCGCGAGGAGCGGCTCACCGAGCAGCGCAGGCAGACGGGCATTGAAGATCTTGAGGAAGCCCGTGTCCTTGCCGCCCGTCAGCAGCCCATGCCGCAGACGGGCGAGGGCTTTGGATGCCTGCCCCACGGTCAGCGGCAGCGCATCTTCGACCGTGACATCGTCCCGCTCCACCTGAGCGACATCACCGCACATGACGACCCACACGTCATCTACGTGATGAGCCAGCCCGGCGGGAACAAAAGCGTGCGCTCGCGCGAGATCATGAATCGATACGCCGCCCGCTCACCGACGCTGATCTCAAGCGACTTCCTGAAGGCCGCCCACCCGGACTACCGCAGGCTGACTCGGGAGAACCCCCGGACGGCCGGGGCGATCATCCGCGCGGACTATTCGTTCTGGAAGCAGCAGTCGGAGGCCCGCGTACGCGAGCGGCGGGGCGACGCGGTCATCGAGACGGCACCTGGCGCACCGGAGGAGTTCTGCTCCAGTGTGGCTGCCTTCGTCGCCGCCGGGTACCGCATCACGCTGGTCGTGGTGGCGGTGCGGGCCGCCGACAGCCGTCAGGCCACCGCTCTCCGATACTTGGAGCAGATGCGCCGCCAGATGCCCGCCCGGTTCACCTCGGCAAGCGGCCACGACCAGTGCTTCACCGCAGTCACCGCTTGCACGGCCATCGCCGTGCACATGACGTCCGTCACCGCGATCCAGGTCGTCGACCGCGAGGGCCGCCCCTTGTTCGCCCCCGGCACGGGCGCACTCACCGCCACGGTGAGTGCGCCCGCCGCTCTGGACGCTGAACGATCCCGCCCCTACACCCACGCTGAGGCCGAACTCTTCCGCAACCACCAGGTGGAACTCGCCGCGCACCTTCCTCAGCACCAGGCGGAACTCGACGACATCGCCGCCCTGGCCGCCCCTCTGCTGCCGATGGCCCCGCCGAACACCAGCAGCGAAACCGGAACGCCCTTCGGGTAAGGAGGCCACGCCATTTAGCGTGCCGTCTCGTCCCCTTCAAGGCGGGCCAAGACGGCACGCGCGGTCTGAGTGATGCGCTCGACGCCGACAGCATCAGCGCGCTGCAGATCCCGCAGTACCGTTCCATAGGCGGTGCGTTCCCGGACCAGGTCAGCGATCAACGCGGCATCCGGATCCGGGCGCCGCTCCGCGATATCGATCTGCTCGGCGTAGAAGGCTAGGACGGCAAGGACCGCGTCCCGGGCAGCCTCGAACTCCACCTGCCCAACGGGAGCAGGCACGGGCTCGGACTCGGGCATGACGGCAACTTCCCTGACCTCGACATTGGCGTAGTGCCCCATTGTGTAGACAATCCCTCTGACGTCCAAGCACCGGCCCCCCTGTGGGCTGCAGATCTGCGGTCATCGTGCGACTGCGCCTGCCGCCCCTGACCATGGGGGATCTGTCATCAGGCCTTGTGCAGGCGTAAGTTGAGGACATCGGCGATCACTTCAGGGGTGAGTGTGCAGCGGGACCTGCGTGCGGTTTTCGGTTCGAACGACCGGAGTTTCCAGGCGGCGGAGGCCTTCACCAACCGGCAGTCCCAGTGGCAGACGGTCGCGGCCGCTCTCACCGAGCACCTTCATCGCCTGGCCCAGCCCACCTTCGACGTGCAGGACCTGGAGACGGGGCGCCGCAATCTCCTGGTGTTCCATGGAGTCGGCGGCATCGGCAAGACCACCCTCTCCCGCAAGCTCGAGAGCGCCCTCCAAAATGCCGGAGACCGGCCCGCGCAATGGGGAGAAGCCCTCTGGCCGCCGGACCGGCAGGTCCTGCCTGTACGGATCGACCTCGCCCACTCCGCGTACACCGACTTCGAGCGGGTCGTGCTGACGGTACGGCTCGCCCTCACCTCGATCGGCCGCCCGCTGCCGGCCTTCGACCTGGCGCTGCGCCGGTACTGGGAACACCAGCACCCCGGGGAGCCCCTCGATGAGTACCTGCGCCGCGGCGGTCTCGCGGGCCGGTTCGGCCAGGTGCTGCCGCAGCAGTTGCAGTCCGTGCTCGCCGATCTCGCGCAGATCCTTCTGCTGCCCGGCACGGTCGGCTCGGTGGTCGGCCAGGTGACCGCATCCCTCGTCAGCGCGCTGCGCGAGCACCGGCAAACGGTCCGGGCCCTGGCCGGCTGTACCCGCCTGGCCGATCTGCTGGAGGCCGAGCCGGACCTGGACGCCTTCTCCTACTACCCGCATCTGCTGGCCTGGGAGCTCACCCGGCTCCCCGCTGACAAGTCGGTGGTGCCCGTGATCCTGCTGGACACGTTCGAGGACACCGGCGACCGCACCCACCGCGACATGGAGCGTCTGCTGCAGCGCCTGGTGTGGCTCATGCCGAACGCGTTCTTCGTCATCACCGGCCGCTCCCGCCTACAGTGGGCCGACGAAGCACTGCAGGGCCAGCTCGACTTCACCGGCCCCACCGCCTGGCCCGGGCTCGGCACCCCACACGTACCCGCGGCACGCCGGCCCGCTGCCGCGGCAGCTGTGGGCCGGCAGATTCTGATCGGCGACTTCTCGTCCGAGGACTGCGACGACTACCTCACCCGCCGGTTATCCCGGAACGGCCAGCCTCTCATCGACACCGAGATCCGGCAGGTGATCACCAGCCGTTCGCACGGTCTGCCGCTCTATCTCGACCTGTCAGTGATGCGGTTCCTCGAGATCCGCCGCAACGGCCGTACCCCCGCCACCGCCGACTTTGACCACGACTTTTCCGCGCTGATCGCCCGCACCCTTTCCGACCTCACCGGGCCCGAGCGGCACGTGTTGCGCGCCGTGTCCCTGCTCGATGCCTTCGATCTGCCGCTCGCCGCGCGGGCCGCCGGCCTGACCCACGAGGCGCCGGCACTGCGCCTGATCGAGCGTCCCTTCGTCCGAGAAGACCCGTTCGGCTTGTGGCCCTATCACCTCCACAGGCTGATCCGCTCCACTATCCGCGATGCCGACGATCACGCTGACGACCGTTGGTCCCTGCACGACTGGCACCAGGCCGCCCAGCGGATCTTGACCGCGCTGGGCGAGCAGTGGACCGCCGACACCAGCCGCGACAGGCGGCTCCTCGTGGGATGCCTGCGCCAAGGCCTCACCCTTGCCCGGGATTACAACCTGGACCTCGACTGGCTCACCGACGCCGCCTGGACCTACGTGGGCGACTCCGTCTGGGAGCCGATCACCCCACCCTCCGCCGACGTTTCGGCGGCCGGCACGCCAGCCGACGCCCTGGTGGAACTCATCAGCACCCTTACCCGACGCCAGCACGAACATCGTGCACGCACCGTCCAACGGCTCACCGCCGTCCTCGACACAAGCCTGCTCCCCGCCAGCCTGAACGAAATGGCGCTCTACTACCGGGCCAAGTCCCTGCGCGACACAGGTAATGCAGCCGCATCCCGCCACGACTACCAGCAGGTCGCCGACCGAGGCGGCCGCCTCGCCCCGGCCGCCCGGCGTGGCCTGGCACACGCCGCACGTCTGAGCGGTGACTTCCCCGCCGCCCTCGCCGCCGCCCAGACTCTCGGCTGGGAAGGCCGCCACCAGCGCGTGCTCGGCGACCTGTACTGGCTCCAAGGCCAACCCGAACGCGCCGCCACGGCCTACCTTGCCGGACGCACCGAAGCCGAACAGCACGGCAAGGCTGGCGAAGCCGCCCACAACCAAGCCCTGCGCGCCTTCGCCATCGCCCTCTACGACCCCGACCAGGCCGCTGCGGAAATCGACCTCGCCCACCAACTCCTGACCGGCCTCAACCTGCGTGCCACCACCATCAACGTCCGCAGGGCCGAACTCATCCGCGATGCAGGCAGCAACAGCATGGCCGACCGGATAGCCGCGCTGCGCACCGAGCTCGAGATCGCCGGCCTCGCCTCGCTAGTCCCCTCGATCGAGCTGGCCGACGCCTTCCACCAGGCCGTCCTGGACGACCACACCGCGATGAACGCCACCATCGCCCGCCTACGGGAACACACCTCCGCAGTCGACCACGCCTACTTCGTCGACATCGCCCACTTCATGGCCGGCCTCCCCCTACCTGCCGGCCATCGCCCGCCCGTCTGGCTCGACGGGGAGCAGGCTACCCGCGAACGGTGGCGTCAGCTCATCGCCGCGCGGCGCGCCCATCTGCGGGGACAGCCGTGAGGTAAGGGAAGCCCTCTCTGGTCCGTGGCGTCCTGCCCCTGCCAAAGGTCAGGACGTTGCGGGCAGTGCCATCCCTACGGGATCAGGCGGAGAGGCACACAAAAGCGGAGGCCGCCCCGTAGGGCGGCCTCCGCAAAGTCTGAACCCTGGGCGTATAGCCTGCTCAAAGTGAGCTACTAGGGACGATTCCAGGGTCTTCGCTGATTATTGTACATAGAATCGCGCACCGTGCCCAGTACGACACCTCATGGCCCCTCCCAGCCGCCCGTAATAGCTCTGATCAGCCAAGATCGGCTTGCTCCCTACCTGGCGGCCTGTGGCGGCAACGCCGGCGACGCTCTGACTCTGTACTGCTGGAACAGTGCGATGGCAGCCGCCTTCTTCCAGGACCTCGGACATCTGGAAGTGATGCTGCGCAACAGCCTCGACGGTCGGCTCAGACAGCGCCAGCAACGTCGGGGAAGGCCTCAGGAGTGGTTCGACGACCCGAGTCTGCGACTGGCCCCCAAGGCCCGCACTGACATCACCGAGGCCCGCCGACGGGCCTCCATCGCCGGGGCCGCAACCCCTCGCGGGAAAGTGATCGCCGAGCTCAACTTCGGGTTTTGGCGTTTTCTTCTGGCCCGCCAGTACCAGACCACCTTGTGGCCTGACCTGGCCGGCGCCTTCCCCCACGCACCTCGCCGAGCCCTGACTCTCGTGGAAGATCCGCTCAAGCGACTGCACAAATTCCGCAACCGCATCGCCCATCACGAAGGCATCTGGCACCAACCTCTGGAACGCCGCCGTGATGACCTACGTGACTTGCTGACCTTCATGGACCCCAACGCTGCCGCCTGGGTCGCCACCTCTTCGAGAATCGACACCGTTCTTACTCAACGCCCTTAACAGCTACACCAGCGGGTGCAGTTTGCTGCGCAAGAGACCACCGCTAGAGCCGCGCTCCCTGTGAAATCGGCAGGTTGCCGGCAGCGGGGATCGGATCAGGGGTACTCGTCAGGGTGGCGTTGCAGGCGCGCCATAGTCCATGCCGTGCTCGCGTCCATTCTTGGGCCGAAGTCGGCGGCGTGATTCACTTTCGCGTGAGGCTCTGGTCAGAATCCCGGATCATCAGTAGGCGTATGCAGAGCCCGAACGCAGTGCGCTGAGCTGATGGCTGCGGCTCGTTGGGGCCTACGCGGCGAAGCCGACGTTGGTGACGTACTCGTACTGGCCCCACTGGGAGCCGAGGTCGATGACCTGCTCCACCCACGCGTCGTCCAGCTCCTGGTCGGCGCCGGCCGCCCAGGCGGCGACGATGCGGTCCCAGCGGCGCACGTTCATGTGGCGCAGGCCCACCTCGCGCTGTCGGGGCCGGTCGACCTGGGACTGGTTGATCGGGTGGATCTCCACCCGGGTTCCGCGGCCTTCTCGGTTGAGGCGGGCGAGGAGGTAGCGGGCGACGTTCTCGCGTCGCACCGTGCGGTAGACCTGCTCGATCTTCTCCAGGGTGGCGCGGCGCGGGGTGACGCTGCCGTCCCGCCAGCCCTTCAGCTGGGCCTTGGTCGGGGTGAAGCCGAGGGCGGCTGCGGCGGCGCGGGCGTGGGCGGTGCGGGTCAGGTAGGTGAGCCGGGCTGACAGGCCGCGGCGGGCCGTGATCGGCGTGGCGATGTAGCCGGCGAGTTGGTCGAGCTGGCGGGCGACGGCTTCGTGGCCCTTGATGCCGCGGGCCCCGAACTTCCCGAACTCGATGTTGCGCTCAGGCATGGTCTCTTCCGATTCCTCAAGTCTGCGGAACACTGTACGGGCTTCTGGCGGCCGATTGCCGGCCCCGGCGTGGGAATGCCGGGGCCGGTAATCGTCGCTAGGAGGGCCCGTCAGGGGCGTTCTCGGGCTGCTGTGGATCACTGGTGTCGGTGCCGACGGTGTAGACGTCCTTGACCTTCACCTCGGTGACGCCGCGGCCCTCGGGGAAGACCGCGCGCCAGTCGCCGATGACGTGGAGTTCGTCGGTGCCCATGGCTCGGACCACCATCAGGCCCTGGTCGTAGGCGTTGAACGCCTTCATCCACAGGTTGGCGAAGGCCTGGCTGCGGATGAGGTGCATCCAGTCGGTGCGGTAGAGCTCGCGGTTGTAGTTCGATTCCCCCAGCGTGGACACGAACTTGGAGTACATCGCCTTCACGTACTCCAGCGTCACCTCATCGCCCTCGCTGATCGCCTTCTCGCGGGCATCCCGGAGAGCGATGCGGAACTTCTCCAGCAGTCCCTCGGTGGAACCAGACGTCCATGACTCGTGGATCTCGGGCGGGTCGCACAGTCCGTACTTGGGGCCGGCCAACCGCTGCAGGAGCCGCAGGGTCGGTTCGGTCACCCACAGCGGGCCGGGTTCGTCGCGCTGGCCGACAGGGTTGGGCAGGACCGCGTCGTGCTCCCACACGGGCGGGGTGATCAGGTGCAGGCCCGAGCGCTTCTTGTCGTGCACGTTGCCGGTGGAGTGTTCGAGCTGTCCGAGCGGCAGGTGGGTCTTGAGGGCGGACAGGTAGGCGCCGTTGATGTCCAGCGCGGTCACCTCGTGCCTGCCGGGCGGGAGCTCGGGGCGGGTCCACTTCGGGCGGGCCTCCCACACCTGGTCGGCGCCGCGCGCGGACGCCTTGCGCAGGATGTCGGGGAGCCACGGGTGGGCGACGATGTCGTACCGGCCGCCCTTGCGCGTGTGGTCCAGCAACGCCATCGCGTCCGGGATCGCTCGCTTCACCAGCGCGGCCGTCGCCGCCTCCAGGTCGCCGCCATGCTCTTCAAGGGCGGCCGCCACAGCGGAGCCGATCGGATCGGGGACGTCGGCGGCGGCCTGCACCCGGCGCCCGATCGGCGCGACCTTCACACCACGCCCGGCGCCCCGGCCGCTCCGCGCAGGCTGCACGGGCCCCTGCGGCGGCACGGCCCGCGCAGGCCGGGCAGACCTCGCAGACGCAGCCAGCTCAGGCGCAGCGTCCGGCATGGGCCTGGCGAGGCCCGCGCCAGACGTGGTGGCGGGTGCCGGCGCGGCGGCCGCGCATTCGGCGGGGTCGAGGTGTTGGGGGAACCCTTCCACCTGGTGGCGTGCGGGCTGCCCGCACAGCACACACGGCTGCGGCACGGCCAGGGCGTCAACGTCGTCCAGGACGTCGGCCTGGTCGGCGCCTGTCGGTTCGTCGCCGGGTACCTGAGCGGCAACAGCGGCGGCAGCGTTCAGCTTGGTGGCGGCGCCCTCGAGGAAGTACGCGTACTTCTCCCGCAGCTCACCGCCCGGCTCCCGGCCCGCCTCCCACCCCCCGACCGTGGAGGGGCTGACCCCGAGGGCGGCCGCGAGCTGGGCACGCGAGAGGTGCAGCTCCTCACGCAGCCGACGCCGTTCTTCGGCAGACGGCAGCGGGGTCCGCTCAGGTGTGGCAGTGGCGAGCAGGGCGTCGATCGCGCTGTGATCGGTCATCGTCTGTCCTTCCCGGCCGGTCACGTCTGGGCCATGTCGACGAAGCGGCTGTAGTGGCCCTGGAAGGCGACCGTGACGGTGGCGGTGGGGCCGTTGCGGTGCTTGGCAACGATCAGGTCGGCCTCGCCGGCGCGGGGCGTCTCCTTGTCGTAGGCGTCTTCGCGGTGCAGGAGGATCACCATGTCGGCGTCCTGCTCGATGGAGCCGGACTCGCGCAGGTCGGAGACGAGCGGCTTCTTGTCGGTGCGCTGCTCGGGGCCGCGGTTGAGCTGGGACAGGGCGATGACGGGAACCTGCAGCTCCTTGGCCAGGAGCTTGATGCTGCGGGAGATGTCAGAGACTTCCTGCTGGCGGCTTTCTGCGCGGCGGCCGCCGCTTTCGAGCAGCTGGATGTAGTCGATGACGACCAGGTCCAGGCCGCGGTTCTGTTGGATGCGACGGCACAGGGCCTTGATCTGGGTGAGGGTGTTGACCTGCTCGTCACTGATGACCACAGGGGCGGTGCTGACCTTGTCGCTGACGTTAGCGATACGCGTCCAGTCCTCGGCCGTCGTGGTGCCGCTACGCAGGTGGTGCAGACCCACGCGTGCTTCAGCGGACAGGATGCGCATGCCGAGTTCGCTCTTGCTCATCTCCAGGCTGAACACGGCGGAGCTGAGGCGATTTTTGATGGAGGCGGCGCGGACGAAGTCCATGGCCAGGGTGCTCTTGCCCACGGCGGGGCGAGCGGCGACCACGATCATCTGTCCAGGCAGGAAGCCGTTGGTGAGGTTGTCCAGGTCGGTGAAACCGGTCGAGATGCCCTGTTCCGTGCCGCCGTGCTGGATGGCCTGGATTTCATCGATAACGTCCGGGAAAAGATCGTTCATGGCGGTGTAGCCGGTGCCGGCGCTGGCGGTGGCCTGGGTGACCTGAGCCAGTGCCTTCGAGGCGTTGTCCAGGATCTCGTCGGCGTCACCTTCGCCAGCAGCGGCCATCTGCGCGATCTCGGTGCCGGTCTGCTGCAGGCGGCGCAGCTTGGCCCGGTCCAGGACGATCTCTGCGTCGTGGACGGCCAGCGTGGTGCTCGGGCAGGACTCGATGAGCTGGGACAGGTAGACCTCGCCGCCGACACGGGCCAGTTCGCCGTCCTTGGTCAGCTGGTGTCCGAGGCTGATCAGTGTGACCTCGGTTCCGGCCGCGTACATCGAGGTGATCGTGTTCCAGATCGTCTCGTGCACGGGCAGGTAGAACGCTGAGCCCTTGAGCGGTTCCAGGGCCTCGGAGATGTCACCGATGGCGTCCTTGGACAAGATCGCCGCCCCGAGCGCGGAACGCTCCGCGGCCACGTCATGCGCGGCCCGGGTGGGCGCGCTCGCGGGGGCGGTCTCACCGGCCCCACTCTCGCCGGGTCGGCTGCTCGGTACTGTGGTCATGTGCACTCCTGAGCTCGGTGTAGTGGCTGGTGATGGGTGCCGCGCGGGCCGCCCTGGCAGGGGTCGGCCCGCACTTTTGTCCGTCAAGCGTTCAAAGCGGCGTTGTGTGCTTCGTGGCGGCGAGCCTGCTCCTGCTCTTCCGCCACCCGCCGACGTTGCGCGGCGGTAAGCCGTGGCCGCTTACCGCGCGCAGCATCATCGGCGGCGGCCCCGGCCGCGAGTCCTTTGACGTAGGCCACCACATCAGCAGGCACCGCGGTCTCCACTCCACCCGGACCCGCCTCCTGCCCCGCGCTTTCGCCGGGAGCAGGAGCCGTTTCCGCGCCAGGCGGGACCGCTGCGGCGCGGGCGGCCTGGCGGGCGGCCTTGATGCAGGCGCTGCAATCGCCCTCTCGGAAGCCTGGATGCCTCTCGCACATCCCGGCTGGTGCGGCCGGACGTCCCGGGGCGGGCTTGCGCGTACGCATCGGCAGCGCCGCGATCCGCTTGTGTTCCAGCAGCCACAGGTAGTTGCTGCCGCCGCCCGGGTTCGACATCAGCTGCTGGCGCAGTTCCTCGCCGAAGGGCCAGCCGCGCTCGAGCGCGGTGCTGGCGAGCAGCGGCGCCAAACGATCGGCGTCTGCGGGCCCTACATGCCAGGGGGCCGAAAGCGACAGCAGCAGGGACCGGGCCTGCGCCACCTGCTCATCGGAAACGTCGCACCTTGCCCCCGCCGGCTTCGGGGCCGAAGCGTCTGCGGGTGCTTCCCCCGGCCGTGCAGCGGCACCGTCGAGCGGCAGCTGCTGCCCCAAGGCCATGCTCCGGTCGCGGGCCTCCCCCGGCACGGGGGCCCGGCTCGCCAGGTACAGGGGCAGATCTTCGATCCGCTCCTGCAAGACGACAGCAATGTCCACCTTGCCGCGGGTGCGGCGTGTCAGCTGTGCAACCAGCGCCGGGCCCAGCGACCAGCCCTGCGCGGCAACCGCTTCCGCGAGCAGTGGCGCCAGCCGCCCGGCCGTCTTGCGGCCGCAGGCCCAGCGCCCCGGCAGCAACGCCAGGAACTCGCCCGCCTTCCGCACGGCTACCTCATCCAGCTCAGGCACCCCGCCTGCCGCAGTGGAGGAACCCTTCAGGGAGGAGGAATCCTCCTCCCTAGAGAGGGGGGGAGTGGGGGGGAGGACCGCCGACGCGTTGGATTTCAACGGATCGCTCTGACCTGCACAGACGTTGGATTCCAACGCGTCGGATTCCAACGGATCGGATTCCGGCGCGTTGGATTTCAACGGATCGCTCTGACCTGCACAGACGTTGGATTCCAACGCGTCGGAACGGGGGTCCGGGGCCCGATCCGTTGGATTCCAACGCATCGCTCTGACCTGCGACGCAGCGTCCGCGTCGTTGCTCACGTGATCGGGGTTGTTAGTGGGGTTGCGGTAGACCGCAAAGGCCCACGCAGGGCGCCCTGTGGCGGGGTCGTAACCGTCGCGTTCATGACGGACATGGCCGGCCTTCTTCAGGCGGGCCATGACCCCTCGCAGCCGGGAATCGCCCATCTTCCAGCCCGACGCCTGGAACTCCGCAGCCAGCTTCGCCGTCGCGGCGGGCTTGCCTGGATCCCGCAGCAACAGCCGGATCAGAACCCCGTAGTCCTCCGGCTGCAATACCGGGTGATGCGCAAGGGCGTAGGGGACGACGACCTCCTCAGGGGGCTCCCAGGCCCGCTGAATGGTCGAAGACGAGAACTCCGCGTCAGTCATCTTCACCGGACACCGTCCGAGTCCAGCGTGACGACGCCTTCGGTGAGCAAGAAGTCCATGGCGCGACGTACGTCAGCCAGACGGACCGGCAGCCCGTCATCCCCGCGCATCGCCCGCTCGGTCAGGCCCGACCAGAGAGCGTCCGCGTGGCGGGGCCGCCCGTCCTGCTCGCAGGCCCGGAAGGCCAGCAGCACCACCAAGCGAAGCGGCTCCGGCCCACACAGCGAGAACTCTTCAAGCGTGATGCGGATACCGCCCTCGGCCGGCGGCTCGTGGGCAACGGTGAAAAGAGTGTCGTCTCCGAAGTCAAAGTCGTCGGATGGAGACGAGTCGAACGGGTTGTGCTGGCTGTGCAACTGGGTCATCTCCCCAGGTCGGGGAGCCGCAACCAGCGGATGTGACCTATCAGGGTCCCGGAGTAGTGGCGTTGCGCAATGTACTGCGCATACTCTGGGTATAGGTGACCACGCAGGCCCTTGGGCCTACGGGTATCACCCGGCAGACGAGGTCACCTCGCTGCTCACGACTCAGGGCTTTGGTAGGGCTGAGTCGAATGCTGTGAAGCGGTCTTTCCGTTGTGGCGACGGAGGGGCCGCTTCGGCATTTCTAGGGGGCTTGGGCGAGCATCGGTCTCCTTAGCCTGCTTCTCGAATCGGCTCCGAGAGTGTTGCCGCCTCGGGGTGCTTGTGTGCCCAGCCTTGGAGAAGGCGGACGTAAGCCTGTAGGTGACGCTGGCGCGGCCGGGCAGCGCCAACCTCCCACCGGTTGAACGAGACGCGCGAGACGCCGAAGACCTGGGCGACCTCCTCCTGCGTCAACCCATCGGCCTTGCGCAGGCGCGCGCGCACCTCAGGTGATGGCAGAAGAGCCGGTCGCGTCAACAACGCATCAACGGCATCGAGTAGCTCAGACATCCCTTCCCCCTCACTTAGCTTGATCCGCAACTTTACACAACTCGTGACTCGGAATGGTGAAGTTGACGGCGTGTTGAATGGGAACTCAACGACGTCGCGTACGGCGCCGTCACCTTCAACAAAGAGGAGTTGCTCTGTGGGCCAGCCGACAATGGGCATCCTCCACCCCGGGAGCATGGGCGCTGCCGTTGCTGCGTGCGCCGCGACGAACGCAGCAACGGTGCTGTGGTGCCCAGCTGGACGTAGCCCGGCCAGCATCGCTCGTGCGGAAAGGTACGGCCTAGAGCCAACCGTTTCCGTGGCGGAACTGTTGGACCGTAGCGATATCGTCCTCAGCCTCTGCCCGCCGGCCGCGGCTGAGGACCTGGCCCGCGACGTTGCCGGGCACCGCTTCGCTGGGATGTATGTGGAGGCGAACGCCATCAACCCCGAACGAGCGCAGCGGATCGCAGCACGGCTCGAAGCGAACGCGACCGTCGTGGACGGCAGCATCGTCGGCTCCCCGCCGGTCGGGGACAAGACGCCGACCCTGTATCTATCCGGCCCGGTCAACGCGACCGCGCGTATGGAGGCGCTGTTCCAGGGCACCGCGGTCCGAACGGTGATGCTAGGCACGGAGGTCGGGAAGGCGTCCGCGCTGAAGCTGTCGTACGCCTCATTCCAAAAGACCAGCCGGGTGCTGGTGGCGCTCGCAGTCGGGATGGCGCGTGAGTACGGCGTCGACCAGGAGCTCCTTGAGGTCGCCTCGAAGCGCACCGACTCGTATCTGTCCGAGCCGCAGTACGTCGCCAAAACCGCGGCACGCGCTTGGCGCTGGGGCCCGGAACTGGAGGAAGCCGCCGACGCGCTCGCGGCCGCCGGCCTTCCGCCGGAGATGCTGCGCGCCGCCGCGTCCACGTTGGCACGGTGGCACGACGCCAAGGACGACAGCTCGCTCACGCTCACCGACGCCTTGGACCGACTCGCCCAGCCGTAGCCCGTGCTCATGCCGTCGCCGCTCCCGCCCGCTGCGCCAGCAGCTGGTCGATGAGTCGAGCCGCGTCCTGCGGGCCCGCCGCCGTGGTGTCCACGGTCAGGTCCCAGGTCGTACCCGGGTGCGCGTCCAGGTCTTCGCGGGTCGCATCCCACGCCGTCAGGCGCGCTGCCGTGTCGCTGTCGCCGCGCCCCGCCGACCGCTGCTCGGTCACCTCACGCGGGCACCACAGCAGCACCACCGACCAGTCGGCCGGGTAGCCGCCCACCAGCGCCCGGATGCCGTCGACCTGCCCGAGATGCACCACGGGCACCCCGGCCGCGAAGGCCGCGTCGAGGCCGGGCCGATCGATCGCGTACGTGTTGCCGTACCGGGAGTTCGCGTAGACGACGTCACCCGCAGCCTCCAACTCGTACAGCTGCTGCGCTGTGCCCATCCGGTAGCCGGCCGACTTGCCCTCCCCGACCTTGAGCCGCGCGAACTGCGCGTACCGCGAGTTCAGCGCGGTGAGCGCGGCGGTGACGGTGTCCTTGCCCGACGCAGGCGGGCCGTACAGGATCACCCCGCGGTTCGGGCTCATGTGTACATCGCCCCCATCGCCTGCCGAGCCTGATCCGCGAGCGTCACCGCGGTCCCCAGCCGGTTGTCAACGACCAGATGCGGCACCGCTGGGCGTAGCTCCAGGTCGATCGTCGCCATGTACTCGTCCCACCGCGCCAGCTTCCAGGCGTCCCGGGCTGCAGAGCGGAAAGTGATGTACTCGCGCATCGACTCCTCATCGCAACGCACCCATACAGGGAAAACATCGACGCCCATAGAGGCGGCCCGGTTGGACAGACGCTGCATCCAGTCGGGATCGGTCATCTCGGAGATGAACGGCGCCGACAGAACCGTGCTAATTCCGCACTTGATATTGGCCATAGCCGACTGCATGAGGCAGTCGTACTCCAGCGATCGGACACGCTCCCGATAGAGCTCCGTGTGCCGGTCATTTGGATCGCCGCCGAGTGCCACCAACAGACGCTCCACGAGAGGCCGGGTCAGCGGGTCCTTGTCGAGCAGCGGCCAGCCAGTGAGCTGAACGAAGAAGCGGGCGAGCTCCGTCTTCCCGGAACCTGCGAACCCGCCGACCAGGATCAGGACTGGACGGTGCGGATCGCCACCGGTGTGTCGGCGCTTCCACGCGTCGATGATCCGCTGCTGCAAAGCGACGTGCCCAGCATCCTCAGCTCCTGGCGAGATGCGGTGGATCGCCCGCTCAACTGCCAGAACGTGGGCCCCGTTGAGACGGTCCTCAGTCGGCGTCAGCTTGAAAGAGGTCTCCTCCCCAGGCAAAGCAGCACGGAAGCCAAGATCGGGTTCGGTCGCCCGGTAAAGGAGGCAGTAGGCGCGCCGGTAGTGAGGACCTGGATAGACCTCCCCTTGCTCGTGCTGCCACAAGGTCTGAGGATTCGCAGCAGGAATCCCCCGCAGTTGCGCCTGTTCGGCGACCTCCCGCAGCCGCTCGCCAGCTTTCTCCAGGGTCAGGCCGTGGGCCTCACGCTGCTCGCGCAACATATCGGGCCGCCACCCAACGTGGTGTTTCCCCACCGTCTGAGCCTCCGTCGTCATGATCCGGAGCCTAAAGCTGGCTCCCACTTTTCCGTGTGTACGCAGATGTTGAGAACCCGTGTATGAGCCCGTGTACGGATCTCTACAAGCCTTCGTGATGTTGCTTTGAAGCTAGGAACAGTGTGATGACCCACACAAGACGAGCCGTCGAAGGGGAGTCACCGTGAGCCAGTTGAAGTCCTCAAGCGTCGAACGCGTAATCCAGGACGTACGCGGCGCTATCAAGCGTCATCTCGTTTACCTCGACCGCGCTGCCGTCGGCGTCGAACGCTGTACGGCAGAGCTTGATGACTGGCCTCTCCAGGGGCATCTCCAAACCTTCAGCCTCTTTGGCAGTGGGAAGCCGACAGCGGATCTCTTCTCGGAAGTGTGCTGGCGCGTGGCCGATCTCGGAGAGTCGGGCGTAGGTACCACCTTCACCGGTGTCCACCCGAGTGATGGCCGTGCCTTCCACGAGATGGAATGGCAGGTACGAGGTGGCGAGCATGACGGGGCGGTCATCCAGGACGAACCTTCGCGAACGGGCACATACAAGCCCGTCTTCCGCGATGTTCAGCATCCCGGCGATGTGGCTAGGTGCTGTCGCCGTGTCCACGCGCACGTCGATGGTGACCGGGCGTTCTTCATCTGCGGACCAGATCGACCGCCCAGCGCCCCATTGCGAGCGGGCGAGCCGTTGAATTCCGTGACGGCGGATCGGGCGGAAGGACAAGACTCGAGCGCCGGCACCCCTCTTCGTCTCGACAAGCCCTTCCGTTCGCAGGATCTTCAGCGCTTGGCGGGCTGTCAGCGGGGCGACGCTGTACTGCTCCGCGAGTGCCGATTCGCCTGGCAGCCGATCGCCCGGGGCGTACTGCCCAGTCTCAATCTTTGACTTCAGGTCGTCGGCAATCCTCTGGTACTTCGGCCGCACTGGGCTCGTCTCCCTAGGCATTCGTCTCCCTACCTCGCTAGCGATCGTACGGCTGGTTGCTACCGAGGCCTCGGCTGGTCTGCCTGGATCCGCGCCGGAGCCGCGACGCGAATCATACCTCGCTAACGTACTACTTGACATCGCTAGCGCGGAGAGTTCTACTAAGGGCACCTCGTTAGCGAGGTAGGCGCTCCGGTCGGCCTACTCACGTAGGGCGACGAAGGGGGCACCACCTGCAGTACGCAGGACGCACTTCCCCGAAAGGGGAGGGCCAGGGTCGATAGCTCCATCAAATCCCCTGGGCCGGTCACCTGGCCGGATGCCTCCTACAGCACGTCGCAGCGCTGATGCGCTGTCCGATCAGCCAGGACTCCGACCTCGGTTGTGCACCTGGCGGCCGGAGAGCACACCCGCGACGCAGCCCCGCCCCTCCGCTGTAAAGGAGACTCCCTTTGTCCGAGACTCTCGCGACCAAAGAGCCGACGGCCCGTAAGCGCCGCCGCAAGCCCCGCACCCGGACTATCAGCCCGCTGCCGGCGATCGTCGCTTCCAAGCTTCCGCTCGTAGAGATCGACCTGACGCCGGGCCGGGAACACCTCGTGTGCCCCAACTGCGAGCGCTGGACGCCGATCACCGGCGTACTGGGCACCCCGAAGCTCGTACCGCACCACGTTGAATCCGCCAGGTCCCGCACCGAGAAGCCTCACCGTTGCTCTGGGAGCAACCGCCGCGTCGACATCGACATCGCGATCGAGGACTGGCGCACTGGGTGGACCGAGGGTGCCGCAACCGCAGTTGCCCGCCGCAAGACCAAGGTTCTGCCGAAGAAGCCCGGTGTCGTGCCGACGCCGGTGCACCGGCTGGCCTCCGTGCCCGCACCGAGTAGCCGCCTGCTGGCGGCGCAGGCCCGGGCCCGGGCAGCCGTGAATGAGCACCGTGGCAGCTGCGAGGTGTGCCGGACCGGACGGACCCGCTGCCCCGTCGGCCGCGAGCTGGAGATCTGCATGGGCCACACCGACGGCGCCGTGCGAGTGGCTCACGAGCAGCACGAGAGCGCGCTGCGGGCGGCTGCCGCACCGTCCATCCCGCGCGCCCAGCAGTGGCGCCGGGTGGACTCCCGGGTGTCCCGTACCGACACCCGCCGCTCGCAGATCCCCGATCACGACGCCCCGACCCAGGGTCCGGCAGTCCCGGTGATGCCACAGGACGTGGAGGCGCACGACCGGCGGCAGGCCGAACTGGGCAGGCAGTACGCCCGCAAGGCCCCGGCCGCTTCGCGGGCAGCGACTCAGCACTGATAGATCGAGCCGGGAGGACTGATGGACGACGGCATCACCCTTGAGGAGATGTGCGCCCGGTACGAGGCCATGGACCAGGAGGAATACGAACAGTTCATGGCACAGCCGGATGACACCGAGCCTGACCAGAACAACTGATCGCCACTCACCCGGAAGGAACGACCACGGTCCCGGCCACCTCGTGAGGTGGCCGGGACCGGCTGCTCGTACAGCAGCCCCCCGATGTGGAAAGGACACCGCCATGCCCAAGCCTGTGCCCGTGCCTGCGGACCCCCGCACCCCCGAGCAGCGCCTGACCGACCAGCTGGCAGCCGCCCACCGGCAGTTGATCGCCTGCGTCCTATCACGAGCCGAGCGAGCCGAGGTCGCGGATCGCATCCACGCCATCAACGACCAGCTGCGCCGCCCCCACGACTGACCGCAGCCTGCGCTGCCCGCCGTCGACCGTGCCCCGCCTCGTGTGGGGGTCCGGTGGCCGGCGGAGTGCGCAGGACGCACTCTCCCGCCGGTTGCGGCGGTTCCGAACGCGACGAACCCCCAGGGATGCGCCCCTGGGGGTTCTTGTCGCAGGCCCACCCTCACGAAAGGCCCGACCTGCATGCCCAGCATCGCATTTCCCCTTGAGGCCGCCAGCCCCCAGCTCCCGATGCGGCCGACCCCGCACGAGCGGGACGGACGCCAGCCCGCCCCCTCCACCAGCCGCCCCCACCCTCAGCAGTCCGTCGCGGAGGAGATCGGCCCCCGGCACCCGGGCGCCATCTACCAGAACATCGACGGCCGCTTCGAGGTCCTGGCGCTCATCACCGACCCGGTCGAAGCGGCGCAGCTGCTGCGCCGCGACTCCGCGCGGTGGGCGCTCATCGTCCGCGACACCCTGCGCCCCGACGGCCAGCCATTCGTGGTCGGGACGGTGTGGGTGGAGCACTCGGACCACCTGGTGCGGGCCGCGACATCGGCCTACACGCCTGCTGCCTGACGATCCGCCACGGCCCGGCTCCCACCCCCGCACCGGTGAGGTGGGAGCCGGGCCGTGGCTGGCCGTCCGGCCAGCCAGAAGGCGACAGCCCCGGAAGGTGAGAGCTCCGGGGCTGTCTTTTACAGGAACCAGTAGGAGTCCCTGTGCCCGAGATCATGACACGCCCCGCACCCCGCCCGGCAGCCCGCGTCCGTACCGACGCCGAACGCCGGCTCGGCGAGCACCTGCTGCGCATGGTGCGCGAGCAGGACGCCCGCATCCCCTACGAGCGTCGCGCCCCGCGCACCCTCGCCGACATGCAGGCCCGCATGGCTAACGACGCGTGCGGGCTGTGCGGGCGGTGGAACTGCACTGGCGCCGACTGCCCGCCCGGTTTCGCTGCTCCCGCTACGGCGAGCGTCCCGGTGACCGGCTCCGGCGGCTGGCAGTGCGACACCTGCGGCGGCTGGTTCGGCGTCACCGGCGCCGGGCCCGCCCCGGTCACCGCCTGGACGTGCGGTGCCTGCGCCAACATCGCCCGCTGACTCTGGATGGCGCACCTCATACGGGCGGCCCGCACGGCGCAGCACCGCGCCGCCCGGGCCGCCCGCATGGTCGGCCCCTCCCACCCGTGGGCCCGGCTGCTGCTGGCCGCCGCCGCAGTGGCCGCGACCGCGGCCTGGGAGGCCGGCCACCACGTAAACGACCTCCACCCCAGCACGAAAGGCCGGCCGCCGCGTGGCTGACGACCTCTACACCCGCTACCTCGCCTCCGAACGCACCTGGCGCGCACACCGAGGCGGCTGCTCCACCTGCACCGACCGCACGCACTGCCAAACCGGCGCCCGCCTCTACGAGGCGTTCGCGCGCCTGCAAGACGCCTACCTCCAGCGGCAGAAGAAGCGCTGACCACGACAGGAGAAAGCCCATGGCACTAAGCACCGTCACCACCGCGCTCGACACCTCCGGCACGGAGCAGCGTCTGCCGGACTCCCTGTGCAGGCACACCCCGCACTGCCCGTCGGCCGACAGCCCCGACCGGGAAGCCGCACACGTCGTGGCCGCCCACTACGAACAGGGCTGGTCGGTTTTGTGTAACGGCGTCGTCCTCTTCGAGGACACCGGCGAGCTGCTGCCCGACGGCCAGATCGTCGCCCCGCGCCGACACCTCGCCGTCGTCGCCTGACCTGCCCCCCAAGCCACTGTCCCAGCCCGACACCGCCACCTCTGTCGGCTGCCTGACCCGCCCGGCCCAACCCCCGCGCCCCCAAGCGGTGGTCGGTCCGGGCGGCGTCCAGGGGAGCCGGACAGCCCAGACCCAACGAACCCTGAGATGAGGCTTGCATGCCCGAGACCACAACCACCCCCGCCCCCGCTGCTGCGGTGTTCTCCGACGTGACGCTGAGCAAGGCGGCCGAACTCGCCGCCGACTCCTACCAGCGGATGTGGATCGGCCCATCTGGCGAGGAATCCTCCGGCGAGGCCGTGGCCCGCCACCTGGAGGCCACCATCGCCCTGCTCGACAAGGACGGCTGGATCCGCGCCTACAACTACGGCAAGGACTGGTCAACCGGCGGCGCGGACCTCCCCGACGACGACTCCATGACGGTCAAGGCGATGCTCCGGGCACTGATCCGCTTCGTCCGCGACGAGAGCGACATCGACCCGCAGCGGACCCTAGCCACCGCCCTACGCCACGTCGGCGAGGACGGCGGACACGGCGACAAGGACACCGCCTACGTGGCGGGCTACGTGCTGGACCGAGTCATCCAGACCCACACCGGGTCCTACTCCGCCCACGCCACGCCGTGGTCGGAGCGTCAGCACCGCACCCACGCGGACGTCACCGCGCTGCTGACCGCCGGCGCCCGGTTCGCCCGCACCTACGGCCCCGGGACCCCCCGGTCCGAGCAGCAGACGGCCTGACCCGCCTACAGCACACATCGGGACGGCCGACCACACCGTGGCGGCCGCCCCGGCAGCTCAACACATGTGAGACAGCGCCACCCCGCGAGGGCGGCACCCGATCTGGAAGGAGGCGGCGTGGCCGCCACTCGAACCCGCAACAAGAGGCCCACCGCCCGCAAGAAGCCGGCGGCATCCCGTCCGGCTCCGCAGCCCACCGCCTCCACCACCCCCGCCGCGTCTCCGGCCCTGGCCGCGACGACGGAGGCGGACCTCGAGGCGCTTGTCCGTGTCGCGGATGCCCGGGATCGGGCCGCCGACGTCATCGACACGGCGCGCGAGCAGGCCGCCCTCCTCCAGGCGGAAGCGGAGACGGCGGCCGCGCACACCGTCGCCGACACGCATAGGCAGGTCAGCGTGCTGATGACCGAGGCGCAGACCCGCGCCGCGGGCATCACTGCCGACGCCGACCAGGAGGCCACCGCTCAGCGGGCGGCGGCGAAGAACGACCTGGAGACGGCGCGCGGCGAGGCCGACCGGCTCTTGGCGGAGGCCCGCAACCGTGCCGAGACCCTGGTGGCAGAGGCTCGCGCGCAGGTCAGAGACCTCACCGAGCTGGCGGCCACCGACCGTGAGGCGACGGCCACGGCTGTTGCCGAGCTGCGCCGCCTGGCGGAAGCCGATCTCACCGAGATCGCGGCTCTGGTTGACCAGCGCCGCATCGAGGCCGGGCAGATCCTCGCCCGCGCCCAGGAGCAGGCCGACGAACTGGTGGCCGCGGCGCAGCGGGAGGTTGACCAGGCCCGCGAGCGGTTCGCCCAGCTCGCAGCGACGGCCGCTGAGCAGTACGACGGCCGCCGCGCGGAGGCGGAGGCGCTGTACGCGGACGCGGTCAAGGCCGCCGACGATCGGCGCCGTGAGGCCGACGCTCATGTTGCCGCCGCGCACACCGAGGCGGAGCAGGCCTGTACCGAGCTGCGCGAGAAGCTGCGCGAGCTCACTGACCAGTTCGACACGGAGGCCGCGACCAAGCGCAAGGCCCTCGCCGACGAACTCGACGGGCTTAAGCAGGCGTGCGACAAGCAGCGCGAGCGGCTGCGGGAGGAAGCCAAGACCGTCGCGGTGCAGCTGCGGGAGGCAGCCCAGAAGGAGGCCGCCCGCATCACCACGGAGGCGGAGCGCAAGGCGAAGGGCATCACCGAGCGGGCGCAGGCGGATGAGGCCCGCGCCCGCCGGCTGCTCGATGAGGCCCGGGAGGCGAAGCGGGCCAACTCCCGCTTCAGGGGCTGGCAGCAGAACCTCAGCCGCAAGGCGTGGAAGACCGCCCCGTGGATCGCGCTCGCCGCCGGCGTCGGGCTCGCCGCCTCCGGCGAGTACGAGCTGGCCCGCATGGTCGGCATCAACCGGTACGTCGCCCCGCTGCTGCCGGTCAGCATCGACGTCTACTGCGTCACCGCGTTCCGGGCCAAGAAGGACATCCCCTACGCGCTGCTGCTGATGGCGTCGGCGAACGTGACGTACCACCTGTCCGAGCAGGCCCACATCGTGAAGCAGGGTCATTCGGCGCCGTGGCAGCTGACGACGTTCGTCGTGCTGATCTTCGTGGCCGTCATCTGGCGCGTCCACACGCTCATGCACGACGACGGTACGAACGGCCACGGCAGTACGGCTGCTGCGGGCAGCCGTACCGGTACGGACAGCGGAAACGGAACGCCCGCCCGTACAGGTACGCACCGGCGCACAGACGGCACGGACGGCACTTCGTCCAGCCGTACAGGGGCCGCCAGCCGCGACCTGTACGCCGCTCACGGCTCGGTACGGCCGGACGGAACGGGCCTCGGACGGGACGGTACAGACCCTGTACACGCCGCCCCCCACCCGCCGCACGAGGGCGGGACCGAAGCGGCGGTGACCAGGCCGTACAGCGACCGTACAGACGGTGTACACACCGCCCCTGACGGGGCGGCGCGTACACGTGCAGCGGCTGCGGGACGTACCGGTACGGCGAGTGCGGCCGTACAGGCGCGTACCGGCACGGTCAGCGTCCGTACACAGTCCGGCGGCGAAGGAGTTCCGGGTGCCCGTACAGGTACGGCCGCCGCGTCCGCTCCTGCAACCGGAACCAGCGGTACAGCAGGCGCGGAGCGTCCCGGTACGCCTGTACGGACGGACGCTGAACTCCTGCCGCTCGTACAGAACCTGCCGCGTGACGAGGACGGCTTCGTCACCCTCTACCAGGCCCGCACCAAGCTCAGCGTCAACCAGCCCCGCGCGGTCCGGCTGCTTTCCCAGGCCGGCCTGCTGCGTCCCGAGGACGCGGACAAGTACCTGAAGTGAGCCGCCGTCCGGCACACGCCAGTGAGGGCCAGCCCGAGACAAGCGGGCTGGCCCTCGCTGCGACTGCCGGAAGCAGTCCCAAATCCCAGTACACCACCCCTACACCCCGAGGAGAAAACCCCTGATGAGCAAGGACATTGCCACTCGCGTCACCACGGGCGTGCAGGCACTGGCGCTGCCCGGACAGCGTGAGGGCTGGCAGGCCCAGCACCGCGGATCGCTGCTGACCGACGCGCAGACCTACGAGGCCCTGGCCGACGCCGTTCAGGCTGACCTCAAGGCCCGCCGCCTGGACGGTGACCTGCCGTGGGGTATCTCGGCTGCGGCCCGGGCCCGCAAGCGGGTCAAGCCGCTGCGGGACGCCGCCCGCGCCATGCGGCAGGCCGCCAAAGCCATCAACGGCACGGTCGCCGCGTACGAAGAGACCCAGCCCGAGGTCGTCATGCGGCGCCGCGAGGACAAGGCCCTGCGCAAGGCGCAGCGCAAGCAGCAGGTCGGGGCTGCCGCCCACAACAGTGCGCAGGCCACCCTCCAGCGGCTCGCCCCGGGTGAGGGAGGCGACGCGCCGGCGGGTGCGCCGAAGCTGCTGGGCGACTACTTCGGTAAGCAGCAGCGGGGTGCTTGATGGCTGCTGCGATGTCTCCGAAGAAGGCGGCCCACTGGAACGCCCGATTCGAACAGGCCCGCGCGGCAGGCGAGAAGGGCCCGGAGGAGTTCTTCCGGGCCTGGCTCGACCTGGTGAAGATTTCCGCTCTCCAGAAGGTGAAGCGGACCGGCGATCACGCGACGTTCAACGCGCTGTCGGCGGAGCTGGAACGCCTCTACCGGGATCACTGCCAGTAATCGTCATCGTCATCATCATCACCGCCGAAATGGGGGTTGACGGGGGTCCCAACCACGCGTACGCGTACGCGTACGAGGCGGCCCCCTCCCCTCACCAGCAGTCACCAGGAGAGGAGGGCGCGTGTCCCACGACGACGGCCCGGACAACGTGCTTCAGATGCCCCGGATCGGCTCCCCGCCGCCCCCGCCCGCGCCGCCCCCGCCATCCCTCGATGAGCGGCCGGCGGCACCCGACACAGCACCCGCGACTGTTCGAATTTCCGTGTTCGACGCGCCCGCAGTACCCCACGCACCGAGCACTGCGAGCAGCGTTCCGGCGGCCCTGCGCAGCGACGGCCTGGACCCCGCCGTACCGGACCCGAACGGTTTCCCGCCTCGCACGGGCGCGCTGTCGCTCGCGGCGATCCTCGCCATCGCACTGGCCGCGTTCGAGGGCCTGCAGACCTGGCTCCGGGAGTCCGGCCCCCGCCGCGCCGAGGCGGCCAAGCATGAGCGGGAGATGGAGCTGCTCGCCGCCAAAGCCCGCGCGGACGCCGCCCGGCTCGGTGCCGAGGCCGACAAAGAGAACGCCCGGGCCCGCAAGGTCCCCTCCAGCCACGAATATGGCCGTAGCGCCTTCGGGCGCGGCTCAGGTGGCCCGGGGCGGGGCGGTGGCGGCGTCGGTTCGGGTAGGTCCGGAGCGGGCCGCGCCGGGCCGTACAGCGGCTCTGCGCAGGGGCGTTCGCACGGTGTCGGCGGCCGCGGGGCTGGTGGCGGCAGGGTGCCGAACGGGCGGTCCAACCTCGGCTCATCCGGCAGTGGAACGGGGCCCGTCCGAAACGGCGCGACGGGCAACCGGAACGGCGGCTCCCCGGACCGAAACGGCGGCCCGCGGATCCGAAAGGACGGCCCGCGGACCCGAAAGGACGGCACGGGGAACACCGGTAAAAACGGCACCCGCGGCGCCGGCGGTACGGGCGGCGGTCGTGGCGGCGCCTCGGGCGGCGGCGGGCGCCGCTCCCCTCGTCAGGCCGTCGCCGACTGGTGGGGCAAAGGCAAGAAGCCCCCCGGCTCCGGCAGTTCCGGCGGTTCGGGCGTCGGCAAGGGCCCGAAGACGTCCAGTGGAGGCACGGGCACTAAAGGCGCGGGGGGTCGCGGCCCGGTCAAGGGCGGGCCGACGTTCTGGGACGACCTGAAGAACCGTGTCGGTGCCGGGGGCCGCGTCAAGCCCCGCCGGTCCACGGACGGTACGCCGCCCAACAGTGGCCACGGCAAGCCGCCCACGGTCGGCACCACGGCCGGATCCGACAGCACCGCCAACGACCGGGTGCATCTGAAGGACGCCGCGTGGGAGGCCGTCAACGACCGCTGGAAGAAGCGCCGCAGCACCTGGACGGCAGGCGGCGGCTCCCGCCGACACCGTAAGAACCGCACCCGCGACGCCGACCAGGACGGCACACGCCAACAACCCAAGGCCAGCGGCGCCCAAACAGATCAGGACCGGGCCGCGGAAGCCGGCGCGGCCGGCCCGCACACCTACGGCCAGCCGCGCAGCTCCCCCTTCGACCAGAGCCCCGAAAGCCCGGTGACCATCACCGTGGAACAGGTCGACCCGCCCGGCGCGCACGCCAAACGCTGGGAGCCCACCGCGATCGGCCCGGGGCAGCAAGCACTGCCCAAGCAGGGCGCCGCCGCCCTGCCCCGCGCCCCGCAGCGTCCCGCTGGGCACCGGCCCGGCACCACCCGCAGAAAGGAACCCATCCCTATGCCCCCTGTCCCCACGAGGACCGGCAGTGCCCCGACGCCCGTGACAGCGGCGGTCTCGTCACCGGGCGGCCTGTCCCCCCAGCACGCCACCGACATCAACCTCGACAAGGCTCTGAAGGCTCTCACCGTGCTGACCACCGCCGGCATGGAAACCCACGACGAATGCGCGGAACTGGCCAGGCAGGCCCGCCAGCTGCTGAGCGAACTGGAGTTGATGGCGCAGGACCTGATCGCCGTGCACAACGTCGCGGGCCCGCGCACCCTGCGCGCCGTATCGGTGCTGATGGAGAGCGTGGCGCAGCTGGTCGCGGGAGCCGAGCGCATGTCCCGGGCCGCGCTGGACGCTGCGGAACTCTCCGAGGCGGAGGAAACGGCGATGGCTCGGGACTACCGGCCCGTTCAGGACGCGACAGCGGACGCCGGCCTCGCCGCGCCCAGCGCCCGTATCCACAACGAGAACTAAAGGGAGACCCCGATGGGGCAGATCGCACCCGCCGTCGGCGCGGACGGCGCCAACAACGGCTACGTCGCGCTGGTCGCCAAGTTCACCGCCCTGCAGCACGCCGCAGCGGGGCTGCTCGAGGAAGCAGAGCGTCTGGCACAGAGCATGCGTGCCAACGCCGACGCCGCCGTCACGGTCGCCGACCTGTGTGCGGCCGCTCAGGTCGACGACGTCCATGTCGCTGCCGTCGCCGACATCGGCGAGGCGTTCGGCAGGGTCGTCGGGGGCTGCAAGCGGCTGATGGGCGCCGCCGACCAGATGCACACCGCCGCCGGGCACCTCAAAAGCGAGCACCAGGCCGAGTACGGAGGCATTCACGCCGCCGCCACCGCATCCGGAGTCAGGCAGGCCAAACCCGGTTTCTACCGGCCGCTCTGACCCTCACTCGACACGCCACCCGGGGGCCGCATCCGTACACCGGAGGCGGCCCCCGGCGCATGCATTCACCCCACAGCGGGCCGGCCACGGTCGGCCCCCTTCTCACTGGCCTCGCCGGACGCCGTACCGCCCTCCGTGGGCGGCACAGCGTCCAGCACGACCAGCGGACCACCCCTCAGCAAGCCCGGAAGGAATCCGACCGATGAGCAAGATGCCGATGCGCGCCAAGGCCGAGATGGCCGCTTACGGGGCGTCCGCTGCCGCCCTCGCCTACGTGCCCTCCATGGAGTCGCTGCCCGCTCACGCCACCGCCACCGCGATCAGCGGCAGCTGCGTGTGGTGGCTCTACCGCAAGGTGAAGACGCGTGACTTCCGCCGCACGATCCGCACCGCGCAGCGGGCCCTGGGCCCGGTCACCGGCGGCGCCGTCTACGCCGCCGCCGCGATCGTGCCCGGCCGCCCGTGGTGGGAGCCGGTGGCCGCGCTCGGCTGGGGCACCGCCATGACGGCCGCGCTGCCCATCACCCGCTCCACCTGGACCCCGCCGGCCGACACGACGGCCGCCTACCCGCCCGGCTTCCGGGGCCTGATCATGCGCCTGTGGGACACGGCCGAAGTCGCCCCCGACACGTGGCTGGAGAACATCGAGCAGACAATCGACGCCGCCCACCCGGACTTCACCGCCCACGTTGTCGCCCCTGCCGGAAAGCCCGTGCCGCGTATCGACCTGATCGCCGCAGCCGCCGCGTTCGGCGTGCCCGCCGCCTGCGTCGCCATCGACGAAATCCCCGGCACCGGACCGGGCCGTGTGCGGCTCACCGTCGCCCCGACCACCCGCCGGGGCGGCGGCAGCATCGAAGACATGTGGGCGGAGAAGGTTGCCCGGCCCGGCGGCGCGATCCCCGGCAGTCAGATCGTCCGGGTAGAGCAGTTCCCCGCACTCGGTGACCTCCCCGCACGGGGCATGGTCCTCGCGCAGGTCGACGGCGGCGAACTCGCCCGCATCAACCACGCCCAGCTCTGCAGTGCGTTCGGAGTGGAACCCGAAGAGCTGCGCCTGGTCGCGGAAGCCCGCGGCCGCGAAGCCCTGGTGACGCTGTACGAGTCGGCGCCGCTCAAGGCGTCCCGCCGCGCCACCCGCGAGCTGCTCACCCTGGACGCCTACGGCCGCTACACCATCGGCACCGCCCACGACGGATCCGACGCCAAGGTGCACATGCAGTCCGCAGCCGGCACGCTGCACGGCTTCCTGGTCGGTGTCACCGGCTCCGGGAAGACCGTGGCACTCGCGCTGATGTGCGCGGCATGGGCCCTGGCGGGCCTGGCGACCTGGGTGACCTCCGCCCGCCCCGACGCGCAGATGAGCGCCGTCGGGCGCCACATTGACCGGCAGAACGCCGGCGCGATTTTCACCTGGTGGATGCTCAAGGCCGCCATCGCGCTGATGGACATCCGCGGCCAGATCAACGCCGAAGTCGGCCACGACTTCTCCGCCCACTCGCCCTACCCGGGCCTGGTCCTGGTCCTCGATGAGTTCAACTCCCTCGTCGGCGACGATGCCCTGGGCGATGAGATCGCCCACATGACCGACGTCCTCGCCCGCGAGGGCCGCAAATTCGGCATCGGCATCGTCTTCGCCGGCCAGTCCCTCAACCTGTCCAAGCTCGGCGGCGAAGCATCCCTGCGCGACCAGGTGCAGGGCGGCATCGGAGTGGTGCTGCGCATCGCCGGCTCCTCCGGCGGCATCGCCGCCCGGCAGGCCACCGGCGGACTCGCCGGGGACGTCGACCTCGCCGACATTCCCGACCGGTTCAACGCCTCCATGTCCCTGATGGACCGGATGCACGGCGCGACCGACGACGTGCCCGGCGAGCCCACCCAGGGCGTCGGCCACACCGTCACCGGGTCCGGCGCGACCATGATGCGCAGCCTGTACGTCCACCTGCCCAAGGACGGCTCACCCGACGGACTGAACGAGATCTTCCCCGAGGACGGCTCCATCAACTGCCTCACCGCCCGGGAGATCGACGCTCTGACCGAGCTGGGCCTGTGGCACGACTGGACCATGCCGCCGCCCTCCGGGAACGACAAGGACGGCGACGGTGGCACACCGGCGTTCAGCGGCGTCGGCTCGTTCACACCGCCGCCACTGCCCGCGCAGAAGAAGCAGAAGACCACGGTCAAGGACAAGGTGCTGGCCGCCGTCGACCGGCAGATGACCGCCAAAGAGATCCGAGAGGTGATCGACGCCGCCCCCGGCACCGTCCGCAACACGCTGAGCGACCTGGTCGCCGACGGCCGCCTGCACCAGGTCGACCACGGCGTGTACGCACCCGCCGGCAACAACACGGGCGTTGCCATCCCGGAGACCGGGCAGCTTGCCGCCGGCCAGGCGCCGGACGGCGTGGACGGCGCCCTGGTGGTGGAGGCCGCCAGCCTCATCATCAGCAGCCAGTTCGGGTCCCAGTCCATGGTGCAGCGCAAGCTGCGCGTCGGCTTCGACCTCGCCGGGCGCCTGATGGAGGCCCTGGAAGAGCGCGGCATCGTCGGCCCCGCCGACGGCGCCAAGGCCCGCGACGTCCTGGTCCGACCGGACGCACAGGACGACATCCTGCGGGAACTGCGCGCCGACTTCGCCCTCGCCGCCGACGACTGACCCTCCCCCCGTTGCTGGATCCCCTGGTCACCGCCAGGGGATCCGGCAACCCCGCAAGGCATCCGTCCGGGCTACACCCTCCCGCCCTGCCCCATGGAAGGAATCCCCTGTGATCGTTTCTGTGTCCGCCGTGCTGTTCCTGGCCGTCGTCGTGGTCGTGCTGCTGCGGCAGCGCGCCCTCGGTATCGGGTCTGCCCTCGCCTGCACCAGCCTGGGTTTCTGCCTCGCCTCCACCGGTCTGGCCCCCGCGATCACGCAGGCCCTGGCCGCTGCCGCCAGCCTCGTGTCCGTGCACTGACGGGAGCACCACCATGGCCGCCTCGCTGCACACCGCACCCGCTGCCCCGCTCGCCCAGACGCCCCCGGCAGCAGCACCCGGCGACCGGGACCGGCTGAGCCTGGACGCCCGGCTGGCCGCGGCAGAGGCGGCCATGACCCTCCGCCTGGAAGAGGCCGCCGTCGCCCACGAGGTGCGCACCGCGCACATTCACACCGACCCCGTCGACCTCGCCAATGTCATCACCGTGCCGCTCACGCCGACCCTTCAGCCACCGCAGCTCCCCGCCACCCCGGTGGCCGCTCTCCTCGAGCGGGCCCGTGCCCGGATGGAAGCCGATGGCTGGTGCGCGGGGGCACTGACTGACGAATCCGGCGCGGTCTGCCTGATCGGCGCCATCCGTAAGGAGGCCGGCGGCAACCGCGGCCTGGAGGCCGACGCCGCAGCCGTCGTACTGGACGCCATCCGCCGCCGCTTCGGCGACCACGTCGAATCCGTGCCCGCCTTCAACGATGCCCACGGCACAGGCCGGATCCCGCTGCGGATGATCGACCAAGCCGCCGGCCTCGCCCAAGCCCGCGGTCTGTAAAGCCCCGCTCCCCCTACGACAGCTAGTCGGCTGGTGTCCAGGGCGGAGGCGGACTCGTGCTCTCCCCACCGCAGTTCCAGCACTCGAATTCGTCCGGCACCTGGTACTTCTGCGCCCACCACGAGACGACAGGCTCGCCCCACACCACGCACTCGGTACCGCACCAGCCGCACACGAAGACGAAGTCCACGAACGCCCTCCCCACTGCCTCGCCCCTGCCGGCCAGCATGCCCGGAAACCCAACGGCAGACCCACCGATTCCAGCACGCTTCAACGCTGACTCGACACCCCTTGCCGCCCTGCCCGGCCCATGGCCATCCCCGCCGCGAGGGCCGGACAGGCTCACGCACCACCCCGCCCGCGAGAGAAGGAGATCCCGTCTTGGCGAAAGCCCCGACCGTCATAGGAGTACTCACCGAACCCCCGGCACCGACCTGGTGGAAGGCCAACCGTCACAAGGTTCTCGGCGTCACCGGGCTGCTGATCGGCTACTGGATTGGCACCCACCTACACGGCGCCCCTGAGCAGCAGCCGGAGACGCCCCGGCCTGGCCACACCACCCCAGCGCCGGCCACGCCCGGCAAGCACCCCACGCGCACGGCCCACGGCCTCGCCGCATAAACCCAGCCGCACCACCCGCTGCACCCCGCCGACACCAGCACGACGTCGGCGGGGTGCAGCGCTGTCCACCGACGACTGGAGGAGATCACTCGTGCTCATCCCTCGCCCGCGCCGCCGGATCGGCCGTCCCCGTCCGCAGCGTCCCGGTCCCCGCTATCCGCAGCGCCCGAATCGCCTGCCCGGCATCTGGAGTCGGTGATGCGCTCTCGCCCTGCCCGTCGCCGATACGCAGAGACGCAGCGGGTTCTGCGTGGTGCGCAAGGCCTTCCGGAGTACGACCGGGGCAGCTGCCCAGACCATCTCCTCACCCGCCGCCAGGTCCGGGACCGCGACCGGTCTCCAGCACACGAGCCGATAGGCATCCTGCGCTGTGCACGCTGCCGCTACCGGCCCACGTGGGCCTGCCTGCCCGGCCATCGGGGACGGGCGTACCTGTACGACGTGCGCCTGGCGCGGCCCAAGCGGGTGCCGACGCTGGCGCAGGAGTGGGCGCTGGACCGCGCGATGGCTGCCAGGCAGACGTGCCCACGGCCCACCTGTGGCCGCCGCTACACCTACTGCCTTCCCTTACGCACCCTCGGCTGCTGCCTCGAATGCCACGACGGCACTCCGGCCGACCCCACCACCTACACCCTGCCGCCGGCCAAGCACCAGCTGGCCGCCTGACCCTCAAGGAGCCTCCGGTTGAGCCTGCACTGGTCATCTCGCCCGAGCCCTGCCCGCCTCGAACCGGCCGCCCGGCCCGAGAGTTCCTCGTGGTCGCGGGCTGCGGATGCGGCCTGCGAGACGCTCGCGAGCGAGATCAGCCGCACGGACGGCAAAGCGTCCCTGCTGCTGGCTTTCGACGGCGTCCTGCTGGCCGGCCTCGCATCCCTCGCCCCGCGGGGCCTGCCCTTCTTATCGCTCGGGGTGGGCGCGGCCGCCGTGCTGGCCCTGACTGGGGCGGCTGTGCTGCTGCTCCTGGTCGTCCGGCCCCGCCTTGGGGGCGGCGACCGTGCCTCTTTCCCGTTTTGGGCGCAGCTCGATGACGACGGGATACGGGACTGCCTGCGATACGACATGCGCCTGGCCCGCATCCGTGTGCTGTCCGTTCTGGCGGTGGGCAAGTACCGCCTCCTGCAGCGCGCAGTCGACCTCAGCCTGGCCGCTCTGGTCCTGCTCACCCTCGCCGCTGCCACCGCCGCGATCGCCGCCTGATCGCGTGGCCCACCCGCCAACAACCCTCTGTGAAGGAGATCGATATGGCTGTCCTGTTCGACGGAGAACTCAGCGAGAGCGTCCTGGTGGTGCTGATCGGGCCTGCCGGTGCGGGTAAGTCGACGCTGGCCGCCACCTGGCCCGCCTCCCAGGTGCTCAGCCTGGATGCCCTGCGTGCGGCGGTCAGCGACGACGCCGGCGACCAGGACGCGACCGCAGACGCGGTCGATGTCCTGCACCTGCTCCTGGAGTACCGGATGGCCCGCAAGGCCACCACGGTGACCGACGCAACAAACGTCACCGCGGCCGCCCGGGCACCCCTGGTCGCCGCCGCGAAACGCCACGGCGTGCGGTGTGTCGCGGTCGTGATGGCGACACCGGCTGAGGTGTGTGTCGAGCGGCAGGGCCCGCGCCCGGCCAACCGCAGCGTGCCGGCGGACACGGTGCGAGCCCAGCACAAGGCCATGGTCCACACCTACAGCTCCCTGCCCTCCGAGGGGTTCGATCAGGTTGTCTTCTCGGACAGCCTCTACCGGCTGGAACCGCTCCTGAAGCGCCTGTCGGCGATCCGTGAGGCCGACCTCGGGCGCGGTGAAAGCGCCGGCCTCGGCGACCTGCTCCTGGTACGCGGATTCTTCGGTCCGGAGATTCTGCCGCTGTGGCGGTGGCGGCCGGGCTCGGACCTGGTGAGCGGCCGGGACCGCGTTGCACAGATCCGCCTGGGACAGCAGTACCTGACCCTCGCCTTCCGTGCCGACGTCGACGGGGAGGGCGAAGTCGGATTCGACGTGGCGTTGCCCTGCCCGGTCGATGACGAGTGCGCGGGCCGCGCATGGGCGCCGGTCTACTCCGTCACCGACCTGTACCGGGCGCTGACCGGCGCCATGGACAGCGACCCGTACATCGTCTGCACCGTCCACGGATTCGCCGACGCCGACCAGGAGGCCGACGACCACGCCGCGCAGCAGCTCGCGGAAGTCGGCCCGTAACGCGGGGAGCCGACCCCAACCCGCCGCTGTGGTCCGGCCCGGGGCGGCCGCCGGCCACGAGCCCGGCCGCGCCGGCTCTCACATCCAGGCGCCTGATCCGCGCCGACACGTCTCCTCTGACGCCCCGACGAAGGGAACTTTCATGCAGTCCTCCATCGATCGCCTCATCGGCCCCCACCGCGCCGCCCGCGTCATCAATGCCCTGGTCGGTGAGCTGATGACAGACGATCTGCTGCCGGAATCCACCGCCTACCGCCTCGTCTGCGACGGCATCCTCGCCGAAGACCCGTGGCTGCTGGCCGAACCCGGCCAGGCCTGGGCACTACGCCCCTCGGACACGGAAGATCCCGCCCCGCCCCTGCTGCTGATCGTCGGCAGGGACCGCGACCAGCTCACCGTGGAAACGCCCGACGGGTTGCGTTACCCGATGCCGCTGTTCGCCCTGGCCGCCTACGAACTGCAGCAGTGGTGCTGGCTTCGACCCGACCCGCAGACCACCCCGTGACGAAGCCCCTCCGCTCTTCGCGCACCGCCCTGAGCCCTCGCCTGGCGTCTGCGCTCGGCACGCCGCTCTGACAGTCCCGCGTCCCGCCCCCACGCTGCGCCAGGTCCTGGCGCTGTGCGGGACGGGGCCCAGGACCGGACAGCCCGGCCCGGCACCACCTCGGACAGACAGGGAGAACCATGACCGAGATCCTGCACGCCCCGGCCCCCTCGTACGGCGCGGACTCCCCGCTCGCCTACCTCCTGGACCTCGCCGACCAGGCGTGCGGCGCCCCCACCGATGAGGAGCAGCGCGACGACGCGGAGACCGCGGCCGCGCACCACGTCTACAACGCCTACGGCTACTCCCTCGCGCAGATCCTCGACGCGATGTCCTGGCAGGGCTACCCGGCCGTGCACGAGTCGGGGCACCGGCGGTGGGAGGCATCTGCGGTGGCGTGGCTGGACGGCGGACTGTGGCTGCACCACACCCTGCACATCACCGAGACCGACGGCGCCAGCGACGTCCTGACCCTGATCGTGCCGTGCACCTGCGGCCGCGGCTACGTCGACATCGTCCTCGACTCCGAGGACGCCCTGATGGAGTTCCTCGGGGAGCTGCGCCCCACGCACGGCCGCTCCCCGCACACCGACGTGAGCGACTGCGCCAGCGTGCATCCCGTCCCGCCCATCGGCCACATCGCCTGAGCCTGTTTCTGAACCCCATAGCGTCACGTGAAGGCGTCACGGCGTGACGCCTTCTGAACGCGAACGCCCTCTGGCGGTAGGCCCGGGTGCGGCACTTCGGTGAGCAGTACAGGGCATCCACCCGCTTGCGGTTGCCGTCTGTGGCCTCCCCGGTGAACCACCAGCCCTTGCAGACCGGGCAGCGCTGCCGCGGCCGGTGGTACGGGCGGCCTCCGCGCAGGGCAGCGGCAAACTCGACGTTGCTCCGCCACCATTCCTCGCGCTCACGCTTCCACCACCACGCTTTCGTCCGGCAGGTCGCTGAGCAGTACCGACGCGACCGTCGGCTGCCTTCTGGCAGCGGGCTACCGCATTGGCTGCACGTCCGGACACCCATCCTCGCCACATGTCCAGGTTCCTCCTGGACGCGCCACGGGACCAGGACGCAGGGCCGCCGTTCGCTCAACAGTCTCCGTGACGGTTCGGTGAGAGCGGCTTCCCTGCGGGCAGTCCCGATTCCAGGCGCTGTCATCTGCGAAGAACAGGTTCTGTCAGCCGAGGCCGGCCCGGGACGGCTTACGGCTTCGACTAGAGGCAGGCCGTCCCGGGTGCGCCTGCTCCGTCACAAACCGGCGCACCACCAGCATCCCGCAGCGTCCAGATCACCCGGCCACCGGGCGATCAACGGCAAGAGGCGCACCCCCTTCCGCCGGCAAAGCACGGGGGTGCGCCTCTCAATTCCGCCCGGAAGGGCGAGAACGGAGACCATCATGCCCAACCGCACCCCCTTACGGCAGTCGGTGCCCGAAGACCCGGCCACGTTCGCGCGGCCCTTCAACAAGCGCCGCCCCGGCCGCGTAACCACCGGCACTGGGAGGGCGGGATGACGGCGTTGTACGCCCCCGACACGATCCGCGGCATCACCCTCCGCCAGCCCTGGGCGGCATGCATTCTGCAGCCTGGCGGCAAGCGGATCGAGAACCGGCCCCGCACCTGGGCTGCGGGCTGGTACCTGCTGCATGCCGGAGCCGAAACCGACCGGCCCGCGCTACGCGACCCGCTCGTGGCCCGCACGATCCGCGGCCTGGAGCTGCCCACCCGCGCGGTCCTCGGCATCGTCCGCGTCACCGGCTCCCACACCGACGACGGCTCGCCGTGCAATCCCTGGGCCCAGCCCGGCCTGATCCACCACGACCTGGACGACGTCCACGCGCTCGCCCTGCCGGTCCCGTGCGAGGGCCAGCTCGGCCCCTGGCGGGTCTCGCTCGCCGTGTACGAGCGCGTCCTTCTCCAACTCCCCGCCCCTGTACGCGACCTGCTTGTGGAGGCCACCTCATGAGGACCCACATTCCCGCCCTCGACGCCCGCTTCCCCTTCCCCACCACCGGCACCGCCTGCCAGAGGGCACCGGAGGCGTTCGACTACGCCACCGGGGACCGCAACGGCGACCGCGCGGCGGCAGAGCAGAAGCTGGAGAAGGCGGGCCAGGCATGCGCAGGCTGCCCCATCGCCGAAGCCTGCCTGCGCTGGGCGCTGGTCAATGCGGATGCGACACGGTCCGGCATCTTCGCCGGCACCACCCCGCGTCAGCGCACCACCCTGCGCAAACGCCTGGCGGACCGCCTCGGACCGGACTGGGTCGACGTCCTCGCCGAACGCGAGCAGGCCCGCCGCGACCGCGCGGCCGCCGCCCGCCACGCCCCGCTGACCGTCTCGCAGTCCCGCATCGTCCGCCTCGACCGCGAGATCAACGGCCCGCTGCGCCAGCCGATCAGCACCAGGCAGCAGCAGCGCAACCGGGACCGCCTGGTCGTGGCCCTGCGCTCGCCCGCCAGCACGCCGCCTCTGGCCCAAGCAAGCTGACGCTGCGCTCGCGGGCGCACGTCAGCCGATAGCGCGGGCGCCCGCTTTCAGCCCACGCACCACCCCGCACCCTGCACGCCCTGCACCCGGCCGCTCCTGCAATCCCGCAGCGGCCTGGCGCTTCGTCCTGCCCACTCCTCCATCCCACAAGGGGACTTTCGTGCAATTCATCGTTGACCAAGCCGACCTTGCCGCCGCTGTCAGCTACGCCGCCCTCAGCCTGCCCGCCAAGCCGCCCGTACCCGTCCTGGCAGGGCTCCTGCTGCACGCAGACACCGACACGCTGCGCGTGAGCGGCTTCGACTACGACACCTCCACCGACACCACCATCGCCGCCACCGTCACCGAGACCGGCCGCGCCCTCATCTCCGGCCGCCTGCTCACCGACATCGCCGCCCGCGTCCGCGGCGCCGTACACCTCGAACTCACCGGCCAGCGCCTGCTGCTGCGGGCCGGATCTGCCCGCTTCACCCTGCCCACCCTGCCGCTGGAGGAATACCCGACGCTGCCCGACCCCGGCACCCCGTCCGGCACGCTGCCCGCCGGCGCACTCGCCGAAGCCGTCGCCCAGGTCGGCTGCGCCCGCAGCACCGACGACACCCTGCCCATCCTCACCGGCATCGGCCTGCACCACGACCAGGCGGCAGGCACCCTCACCCTCACCGCGACCGACCGCTACCGCTTCGCCACGCGCACCATCGACTGGAAGCACTGCGACCTCGACACAGACCACACCGTCGTCGCCCCCGGCAAGAACCTGATGGACGCCGCGAAGGCCGTTGCCGACGACACCACCATCGACCTCACCCTCCCCACCAGCAGCGGAGCCAGCGGCCTGTTCACCCTGCGCAGCCAGGCCCGCACCAGCACCCTGCGCGGCCTCGAAGGGTCCCTGCCCACCTACAGCGCTCTCTTCCCCACCGAGTCCGCCCACACCGCCACCGTCGGCATCGCTCCCCTCAAGGAAGCTGTGCAGCGGGTCGCCCTCGTCCTCGCCAAGAACCTTCCGGTGCAGCTCACGTTCACCGCCGACGGCAGCCTGCTCCTGGAGGCCGGTACTGACGAAGACGCCCAGGCCGTCGACACCGTGGACACGCGCCTTGACGGCGAAGAGCTGACCATCGCCTTCAACCCGGCGTTCCTGCTCGACGGCTTGGGCGCCTTCACCACCGACGCCGTCGACTTCCACCTCACCTCCCCCACCAAGCCCGCCGTCCTGCGCGGCCACGACAGCGACGACCACGACCTGCGCTACGCCCTCATGCCGATCCGTCTCACCGGCACACGCGACTAAACAGCAGCCCACTCCATCCCGCACACGCCTGGGGCGGCCGTCGACTCCGCGTCCGTCCGCCCTGGCGCCCTCTCCCGGAAGGCAACCCGTGCCCGACACCACACTCGGCGTCCCGCCACTGCCCACGATCGTCGTGTTGTGCGGCTCCACCACCCACTGGGAGTAGCTCACCGAAGCCGCCCTGTACGAAACGGTTGCCGGCCGCATCCTCCTTGCCCCCGGCTTCAACGCGGCTCGGATCAATGCCGAGGTCTCGCCCCACTCCCCCTCGACCGTGCCGCCGCCCTGGGGTCGCCGTTCGACGTATACCGCGGCGTTGCCCTCCCCCAGGTCCGTGGTGCGCAGCAAGAGATCAACGGCCGCAAGCGACATGTCACCGTGGACGCGCTCGAGCTGCCGGTGATGATCACGGTGACGCCCGCCGACATCCAGGACCGCGACGCCGCCCGCGACGTGTTCTGGCGGCTGCGTCTCACCCAGCCGCAGATCACCCAGGTCTGGGCCGACCGCGGCTATGCCAGTGAACTCGTGGACTGGGCCCGCGACCGCCTCTGGCTCACCTTGCGCATCGTCTCCCGACCCAAGGGCACCAAGGGCTTCGTCGTCCTGCCCCGCCGCTGGAAAGTCGAGCGCACGATCGGCTGGTGCATGAACGCCCGCCGCAACGCACGGGACTACGAACGGCTGCCCCAGCACTCAGAAGCACACCTGAACTGGGCACTCATCACCATGATGACCCGACGCCTGACCCGCAAAAGCCCCCGCACCAGCCAGTGGGCGAAGACTGGGTGGCCGAAGCCGGGGGGCATCGCTCAGTCGACCGCGTCGACGAAGCCCATCTTCCGATTCATGGCAATCGCACTCGCGTTGGCCGGATGATGAAAGGTGCGGACCCTGCTCGCTCCGAACTCCGCGGCGAAAGTCATCCCGAACGTCTTCATGGCAATCGAGATGCCCCGACCTCGATACCCGGCTCGCACACCAGTCATCTCGTTGAACATGAAATTTTCATGCCGCGACGTCGCCGCCATACCGACCCAAGCCTCGCCGTCCAAGGCGATCACCACACCCCGCGGGTCGTAGGACGCCACCTCAAAGCGCTGCTTCACATACTCATCAAATGAGTAGAAAACTCCTCTTTCTGGTATGTCGGCAGCGCACTCTTTGTTGAGCTCGTACAGCGCCCTCCGATGCTCCAGCGTGTCTCCCAGAGCCGCGAGAGTCACGAAGCGCAAGCCCTGGGACTGGCACTTCGTCACGTACTGCTCGAAGCGGTCCTGATCGAATCCGGCAACGTCAAGTTCGAGTTGCACCCAATGACCCGCCACAACTACCTGCCTCCTGCTGCACTATGCCAGCCCCATCCTGCTGCCAGCCTTCAACCTGCTGGCAGCCTTCCACCTGCACAAGATCGCTGATCCTCAGCGGTGTCCCTCGTGAGCTCGTTTCTTGGCGCAGGATCAAAAACACCTACCTATCGGGCATCCGTACCCCTCCCCATGCCCACCGGTCCTTCCGGCAGCTTCTGCTGCCTCCCCCATCCGCCGAGTGTTGAGGCGCGCGATCTCTGCCAGCCCCGCGAGAACAGTGCCGATCCCGGGTGTGAGTAGTTGCGGTAGAGAAAGTGCCGTTGAGATTGATCATGGACCGGCTACCGCATCGCCGCCCGGAGGCGTGTCAGACTCCTGTGGCAGGGTGATCGCATGTCGTCTTATGACCTTCCCTAGCCCCTGTCTGACGCGGCCCAGCGCGCTGCCGCCGCGATAGCTCAGTGGGAGCCGATGCAGGACGCCGTCGACTCTGTGGGGCGCTCGGCGCAGTATCAGGCGCGCGACCTGAACGCGTACCTTGCCGACGTAGACGCGCGTCTTGGCCAGCAGCTGGCCGAGCGGATGCAGCAGGCCGTGGCCGAGCCGCAGCCTGCCTGGCTCGCCGGCCTTGAAGCGACGGTACAACGGCTGGCCGCCATAGCCGACGAGCAGATGGAAGGGCTGCGGCGGCTGACTCTGTCACTCGACATGACCGGCTTGGACCGCATGCTGGAGAGTGTCGCCGCCTGGCGCGTGCTGACCGACGAGCAGCGGACGACCGCGGTCTCGGTCGTGGACGATGCCTACCGGTCCGCGGACGCGGATGCCGTCTCGGACGCGATGGTGGCGGAGTTGGAGGACACAGCCCGCCAGTTCGCGGGCGAGGGCGGCATCGACTACCTACCGATCGAGGTACGCCGCCAGTCGTTCGTCCTGTTCGTGGGCACGGTCGTCCTGCTGGCCCTGATGACGCTGTCGTTCTCCAACGACACCGCCGACGAGGTCATGTCCAAGGCTCTGGAATTCGGGCCGGCCGTGGGCATCGCCGCCCTGGCGGCCGGACGGGCTTGGGACCTTAACAACGGCGTCCGCCCGGACAGCGAAGACGACCAGGACAACTGACCCGCTCACCCCGACATCCGCCTGGCCATGATCAATAGAGCGGGGCAGTTCCTGTACCGCAACTACTCGCACCCGGATCCCAGGGGGGACCGCGAAGGACGAGGGCAAGATGGATGTGATCGGGGACGGCGTCCCCTGCCACCTCTCCACGTCACCGACTGCGTGGAGCATCGCAAGAACATCGTTGCTCGGGGGCAGGTTCAAGGCGGTGCAGTACCCGAAGTACATGGCGGAGTTCATCGCGTCCCTTCTCTACATCTCCGACTAGTCCCTGATCGCGTTCTTGAAGGCGGCGCCAGACCTCCCGCTGCAGGAGATCGCGGACATCAGCTCCGAGCACGACGGCATCCCGGGCAGATCCTGCCGATTCACGGCAAGATCCTGCACGTGTAGAAGCGGTTCCTGGTGGACTCCGAGGACGGAACGAGACGTCCGAGGTCAGAAGCAGGTCTGAGGGCCAGATCAGAATCGCGGGTCACCGCGGACGCGACACGCCGACCTCGTGATGTCCGTCACGCATGAGCGCAGACGAAACGCTGACCGTCCCCTACGGGCGCAATGCCACAGAGACCCGCTGAGCTGCGATTTTCGCTCCTAGCCGCCTTGTTGTCAGTTGCGTCCCCATAATTCGCCCTGCACTGCATGGCGTTGAGCGCGCGGACACCCGTCGGTGAGCCCGACTGTCAGTCACGTGCCATAGATTCGTAGGGCCTCGAGGCAACCCTTCGCATGACGAAGGGAGACCCTTCGGATGCGGCCCGCCTCCTACAGCTGCCGCGACCTACGGATCTCCCTCTCGCCTTCGTCGGGTCCACCGCTTTGACAGAGACAGGAGACCCATGAACGAACGTACCTCACGCCTAGGACATCGCCCCGAAGCCCTATCAGCGGACCCGCCGTTCCTTGCGACGGTCGGGCCGGATCCGCAGCCCGTGCAGCCGGAGCCGTTCTTCGAGCTGAGGTTCGCCGAACTGCGCATCACCCTGCAGCGGCCGCCCTACAAGCTCATGGGCGCCCTAATGACCGGCGCCGGCGCCGTGTCCGTATGGCTCGCCCGCTGAAATCGGCCCTAGTCTTTGTGAACACCCTGATGCTCCAGGACATTCTCGGCGAACCGGAGTGGGCCGACCTCCTCACGCCCGCAGACCGGCGCGGCCTGACCCCGTTGTTCTGGTCCCACGTTCGGCCCTACGGCGAGGTGAACCTCGACATGGGCGCCCGCCTCAACCTCGCCGCGGCCTCTGTGCCGGGGCCTCGGCTGCTGGCCGACCAGGCGGCGCGATCCACCGTGGAGAACGAATGAACCTGCGTCTCGGCACTGCGAGCGGACCGCGCCGGTGGCTCGCGTGGAGGGACCCCGACATGTGGGTGCCCCAGGCACGCGACACGTACGCCCAGATCGATCATGCGGCGATCATGGCACAGCAGGCAGGCCCGCAAGGGAGCGAAGAACCGGCCGGCGGACCTGATCAACATCGCGTTGGAGAAGATCTGCACGGGCATGCACGACCGGAATCCGGCCCGGGCGGGCCGGCACTTGTCCGGGCTGGTCAGCGGCTTGTCCAGATCCTGTCCGGGACCGTACGGAAACGGCCGCGGAGGGCCGGAACCAGCGTTGTCCACGTGCCGCGGGGCCGGTCACCATGTCCGCATGGCGAATGTGGGGGAGTTGCAGCCGCAGGGGGCCCGTGATGTGGGGGAGTTCGCGGCTGCCTTACGACAGCTCAAGGAGCGTTCCGGGCTGACGTACCGACAGCTCGAAGAACGGGCCGCCAGGCACGGAGGAGTGCTGGCCCGCAGCACGCTGGCGGACGTCGTCGGCGGGAAGACCACACCACGTCCCGAACTGGTGGCCGAGTTCGTGCGAGCCTGCGGAGACGCGGAGCGGGTGCAGGAATGGCTGGAGGCCCTGGAAAGGGCCATCAGCAATGCGGCGGGCCGGAACGAAGGCGGGGACGACGGCCACGACGGAGGCGGCGGCGCGGACGGTGCGGGACCTCCCGGTCGGCACACCGGGCCGGCACCGGGCCGACGCCGGCTGAGCGCGCTGCTGGTGGGGCTCGCTGTGCTTTCCGCCGTGGCCGTCACCGTCTGGGTCCTCGGCTTCTCCGGTGAGCCGGGCGGTTCCAAGGGAAAGTCGGACCGGACCGCCCTGCCGCAGGGTCCCGTGCAGATCCGCCCAGTCCTGGCGGACGGCCTGTGTCTGACCGACGGGCATGCCGACGGGTACGAACCACTGGTGGCCGTGCAGCGTCCGTGCGAGGACGTCGCACCTCAGCAGACCGAGCTCGTGCCCGCGGCGGACGACACGTTCCGCGTGCAGTGGTACCACCCCGACCACGGCAAGGGTTGTCTGAACTCGGTGACCGTCGGCACCGGCGCCGCCCTGCTGGAGCCCTGGGAGGCCTGCGGGAAGACGAGCAGGTTCCGCATCGAGCCGGTGGGCTCCGGCCGAAGCGACCGGTACGTTCTCCGGTTGGTCGGCGGCGGATGCGTGGGCATGAACGGGTCGGGGACGGTCGCCGGGGTACCGGCGGTGACACAGCCCTGCGACGGGAGCGGGAAGCAGATCTTCTCCATCTCGCCCGCGTAGCTCAGGAGAGCTGTGCTCGGGGGCTGAGGAACATCCATGTCAGATCGTGCGCTAAGGGTTCGCTGGGTGGTTTGGTGCTTTGACCTGGAGTGATTGAGCGTCGGAGCCTTCGTGGGTCGTTGTTGTCGATCTTCGGAGAGCTGTTGTGGCGGTCGAGTTCCAGACGGACGAGCAGGCGGCCCGGAACGGGTCGTTCTACGAGGTGTCCTCGCGGGCGGAGCTGGAGCGGTACTTCTTCCTGGACGACGCGGACCAGCAGCATCGCCCGTGTCCATGTCGGGCACGGGCGATGCTGCCTCCAGGCGAACGGTCAGCAGAACACCCTGCAGTCGCTCACCGAGCTGTCCATGTCAGGCGTAGACCACGCCTCCGCTTCCGGCGACCTTGTAGTAGCCCGGTCCGAAGGCGGAGCAGTAGGCATACGACCACCTGTCACCGCTGGTGATCACCCCACGAGCCGTTTTCCTGGTGGACCCGTTGGTGCACGTGGCCTTCGCGTAGTACGCCTGGCTCGTCGCGCAGCGGACGCCGTACGTGTAGTTGTCGGTATCCCATGGCACGCAGCTGGCAAGCAATGACGACTGCGGCGCGGAGGCTGTTGCTGCCTGTGCGGGCGCAGTCAGAGCGCCAAGCGCGAGTGCTGCACCGAATCCGACACCTAGAGCAGAACGAATGCGCACGATGTACTCCTTTTCAGCCGCTTAGGGATTCAGCCGGGTCGACCCCAACTGACGGCATCAAGCATGGCGGGGACAGAGAAGAAAGCGAGGCGGGAAAGCTGTCCCGGACAGGGCATGGGCTGTCCGGCCTGGCCAGAGCCCTGTCCGGGAAGTGTCCGGAACAAGGCTGCCGCAATAAATGCCGGATTTACTGCGGCAGTACGCCTACCGTGATCATCGCGACCTGCGGAGGGCTCTCCAGTCGCCGCATGCGAGGTGTACGCATTTACTGCGCAGCATCGGGAGGGCGGAGAGGGCATGACGATCGAACCGGTGACCGAACTCGGGGGTGGGGGCGCGCTTCGTGTGCCGCACGCCCGGGTCGTACCCCTGGCCGCCCCGCCCTCGTCGTACACCGCGGCGGTCGAGCGGTACCTCACCGGCGCGGGCATCGCGAAGTCCTCTGCCCGGATCTACCGGATCTCGCTCACGACGTGGGGGTGGATGCTCGCCGGCGAACCCGCGCCGACCGGACCCGCCCGCCGGGGCGCGAAGCCGCCCGCGTTCCCCGTCACCGCGATCGACGATCCGGCCCTGCCCGAGGTGCTGGCCGAGCTGGCGGCGTCCCGCGCGGACGAGATGGACGCCGACACCGTCAACCGGGAGCTGTCCATCGCGCGCAAGGCGATCGGCTGGTGGCAGCGCCAGGGCTGGATCGTCGGCGACCCGACGATCGGCATCGAGCGGAGGCCGGCGCCGCCGGACCGCACCAAGGCCCTCGCGGAGAACCAGATCGCGGCCCTGTGGCGCCTCGATGTCGCCCTGCGGGAGAAGACGTGCTGGAAGATGCTCTACGAATCCGCCGCGCGGGCCGACGAGGTGCTGTGCCTGAATGTGGAAGACCTGTACCCGCAAGACAAGCGCGGGAAGATCACGGCCAAGGGCGGGGCGACCGAATGGATTCACTGGCAGTCCGGCACCGCCCAGCTGCTGCCCCGGCTCATCGCCCGCCGTACCCGCGGCCCGCTGTTCCTCACCGACCGCAGGGCCCCGGCCGGGACGCCGACGCTCGACGTGTGCCCCGAGACTGGCCGGGCCCGGCTCTCCTACCGCCGGGCCGAGGAGATCTTCGAGGAGAACACCCGACTGCTGGCCAATCCGCTCGCCTCGCCCGAGGACATCGAGGACTTGGACGGCTTCACGCTGCACCGGCTACGCCACAGCGCCCTGACACACGACGCGGAGGGCGGCACCTCCACCCCCATGCTGCTGGCCCGGTCCAGGCACGCCTCCGTCCGCTCCCTGGAGCGGTATGCCCGTCCCGGTGTCGACGCGGTCGCCCGACACGTCGCCGAGCGCGACCCCGCCGCACGTCGCCGAAGGTGACGCCCCTCGTTTGCGGCTGGTGACAGCGTTCTTACCGGCACCCCAAGAATCGTGCTGTCGTGTGGGCTCCGGGTAGGTCGACCACTCGGAGCCCACGAAGCCGCGCTACGGCTGTTCGTCTGTCTCGGACGGTCGGGGTCGGGTTCGGCGGCCGCGAAGGTGGGCGGCAATCCCGGCAGAGGCGGCGAGGACCAGCGCGGCGCCGAGGCTGCCGAAAAATTCGGGCAGCGAGGCGCGAAGAAGCTCGTACATGAAGCACCCGGGCACGCCCAAGGACCCCCGAGCGTGCCCGTCTTCTTTCTGTACGAGGTGGACAGCTGGCCGTGTTTGCCCCCGGGGTCTCAGGGCGTTGGTAGGTGGCGGCCCGGATGCTCGGCTGAGACGGCGGGTCAGTCGAGGCAGCCGGGTGAGGTCGGCCGTGTTGGAGTATGCCGCGCGACCGGACCAGCCAGACACGGAATTGCGGCTTCCGGGGAGCATGCGGTAATGCCTGGGATGCTCGCGCAGGACTCGCACATTGCTCAGAACGTGGCCGATAGAGTCCAACTCGCGTCACAGTTATGCCGGTAACAGTGACGGCTAGCCGACGCCAAGCTCGGCAAGGTCCCGCGGCTGTTGCGCGAGCTCCACGACGCCCCTACGGTCCGCAGCCATTGAGGAGCCCCCGCCCAGTGGGCGGAGTAATGATCTATCTGCCCGCCCGTCCGGTTTAGCGAGGGGCAGGTAATACCGCGCGAGCGCTCGCTACCAGGGAGTCGCGAAGGGCCCCACCGCAGTGGGGCCCTTCATCGCTGTGTGTCAGGGCAAGAGCATGAACTGCGTCCAGTACGTACCCGAGCCAACCGCGGTACTGACGCTGATCAACCAGAACAACACTGTCAGGGACATAGACAGCTGGAGATGGCGCCCAGCCTCCACACGCAGACCGTCCCGCCCAACGGTGATCCCCCACTTCGGCTCACTCTTCTTCGTCACGGCTCTCCCCTTCGCTGCGCATGCCGGGATACACCCGGATCCGCCGGGCCTCGGCATGTGTGGATGACTCCATGAAAGGGCCCTGGTAGGAGCGATACCAGCTACCCGAACAGACCCGTTGCACTTCGTACGGCGCAGGTCAGTACCGAACAACCCACTTGTCGGACCGAACATCTGCCTTGTTCGGCAGCGTGCGGGGAAGTCCGAGAACGTTCGAGCTGAGAGGTCTACCCTGACTCACACGAAGTGGGGGGTATGGCAGTGGACCAAAACCAAAGGGACGAGTCTGCGCAAAACGAACCACAGGATGTATCGAGCGCAGCGCTGGAGGAGTTCGCGAGAGACCTAAGACGGTTGCACATTAGGTGCGGCGAACCCTCACTCCGTGATCTACAAAAACAAACCAAAGACTGGACCCGACCGTGGGTTCCGTTGAAGGCGTCGACGCTGTCGGAGGCTCTCCAAGGGAAGCGGCTACCTAGAGAAGTTCTTGTGAGGGGACTGGTCTGGTGCCTCGTAGGGACCGAAGAAGCCGTACAGGAATGGGTTGATCGGCGGAGCGCAGTTCGACAGCTCCAAACGGAGGCAGACCGGTCAACGAAGCTTCCACCACCGGACACCATCATCCCTCCAAGCCATGTAGACGTCGCCCAGCAGCTCATCGCCAGGGCAAGTGCGGACGCCGAGAGAGTAAGGACGGAGGCGGAAGCCGCAGAGCGTGTACGGGCGGAGATCGAAGAACTGCGTACTCGTACTGAGCTGCAGGCCCGCCAGCGGCAGGAGGACTCGCAGACCGAAGCCGAACGCGTGCTGGCTGAGGCTAGGCGCGAGGCCGCAACAGTTACCGCAGCAACCCAACAAAAGATCACCGATCATGCTGAGAAGGCAGCAAGCACCGCTGAGGGACTGCTAGCCCAAGCCAAGGCAGACGCGCATGAGATACGCGCTGAGGCGGCGGCGGAGGCCGAGCGGGTCACGACGGCTGCGCGAGACGACGCCGAGCTGATCCTCGACGAGGCCCGCAAGGAGGCCGACAAGCGGCGGTCCCAGGCTGCCGAGCAGGTTGACGCGCTCATCTCGGAGACGGCGGTGGAGGCCGGCGAGCGCCTGGCGGAGATACAGCGGACCGCACAGACACTCCTAGCATTCGCCCAGAAGGAGGCACTGGCCACCCTGAGGGAGGCGGCGGCGGAGGCCGAGCGGGTCACGACGGCTGCGCGGGAGGACGCCGAGCAGATGCTCCACCACGCGGCCTTGGTGAAGAGGCTCCACGAGGCCCGCCCCGACACGAGTCCGTTGACAGATCTCTCGGGAAACCCCGTGGAGGCGGATGATTTGGGCTACGAGGCCGATGTACTGGACGACGGAGTGATCGGGTACCCCAATGAGCTGGACTGAGCATACGAAAACAGAGGCTCGCCGCTGGTGACGGCTCCCCGCACGCGTGCCTCCTAGGGCTCTCCGTAGCATTTTGAACTGACCGACATCCCGCTCGGTGACGGAACCTATGCGCCCGAACCAGTCGACTAGCCACGAGGATGCGCCATGTCTCACCCGCAGATTGGCGTTACCCATGACGCACTGCGGCAGGGGGCGCGGCCTGCTGCCCGGCGCACGCCACTGAAACGCGCCTACAGACTCCAAGCGTTGTTGTCCACGGACAACAAGTCCGGCCACGGGCAGAGGTACGAACCACCGCTCGCACACAGTTGAAGGCTGGGCCCGGGAAAACTCCCGTAGGCCCAGCCTTCGACAGCGCTCTAATTCAGGCGGTGGCTTCTGCGCCGACACGCTCCATGAGCAGTTCTGTCAGCTCGGTGAGCTGTCCCGGAGTAAGCCGCCGCACAAGGTCCTCGGCAATTTGCCGCGGTTCACCCAAGACGATCGATGAGGGACTCGGCTTCCCACTCCCCTGCTGTTCAGGCACCGTATGGGAAGCGGAAGAGGAGGTCGCCCGAAGCTCCTTGTTGTCCGCGGACAACAAAGTCTGCGATTCGGTGGGCTCCCCCGCCGCCGGCGTTGCTTCTACGAGCGTCGGTTTGTTGTCCACGGACAACAAACCCTCCCCCAGCGCAGCCCCGGAAGCGTCCACGGAGGACCCGTCAGCCGAGCGCTCCGAAGCCCTCGACTTGTTGTCCGCGGACAACAAGCTCTGCGATTCGGCGGGCTCCCCCGTCGGCGGCGCTCCTTCTGAGGACGACGGCTTGTTGTCCGCAGACAACGAACCCTGTTCAGCAACCGAGCTGCCCGCTGTTCTGACCGCCTGGAGCAGTTCCAGTTCTTCGGCCCGCTTCCGGGCGGCGACTGCTTTCATCTCCTTCAGGTAGTCGAGGAGGGCAGCAGCATCCATGCCGGGATTTTCCTTGCAATGCCGCGCAAGGAACCGTCCGTCACGCTCGGGTAGTTCACCCGAGCTGAGCATGGCCTGGATCTCCACGGGGAGGTCCAGCAGTGTGAGCTGGTTCGTAACCCAAGACCGGTCCTTGCCGAGGCGCTCTGCAGCTCGTGCTTTTGCTCCCCGCTCAGCCTTCTCCGAACAGACCGCCACAAGAGCCTGGACGCCGCGCGCCCGCTCGATGACGTCGAAGTCCTCCCGCTCAAGGTTCTCCTGCAGGAGATGGTTTATGAACGCTTCACGACTGGAGGCCAGATCGTCCCGGACAACAAAGTCCAGCGCATCGAGACCGACATGGACAGCGCTCCGGAAGCGGCGCTCACCGTTCACCAGGACGTGGGCGGCTCCGCCGATGCGGTCTTCGTGGCTGGGCCACAGACCGAGGTAGGCGCTCCGGGAAACAACGACACAAGCGGCCAGCTGCACGGTGCGCAGTTCCTCGCCGAAGCGTGTCTTGTCTTCATCGCTACCGAAGTTACGGCGCGGATTCAGCGGTGTGGGGGAGACTTCGTCCAGCCGCAGTCGCACCAGTTCGTAGGCAGGGACGTCTCCCTGAGTCACGGCCTTTGCGCGGCCGCGGGCGCTGCGGGTGCGCCGCGCCTCACTGAAGGAAGAGCCGGTTCCCAGCCGGTCGGCGACGCTCATCCGCTGATCCTCCGTGCGATGGTCCGCATTTCTTGTGCCTGTTCGCAGTTCGGGGAGTGCGCTAGCAGGGGAGTCTTCACCCGCACCGCCTCCCGCTGGTCTTTCAGTTCCGGCACCACGGCCAGGACGGGAGGCTCCCCCAGCTTCTGCCACTCCGTCAGGGACGACGTGGCTACATATCCCTTGCGGCTGTCGTACATGTTGACCACGAAGCCGAGCTGGGCGATGTCGACGTCCATGTCGTCGACCAGGTCCTGGATCTGCTCTCCGAGCATGTCGTAGGCGTCTGCCGATGAGTCCTCGGACAGCACGGGGATGACGATGCCGGAGGTGCCGGCTTCTTCCCCCTCGCGGGTGCGGCAGTAGTAGATGGCCGTGTCCATGCTGTAGCCGAGGCTCGGGGGGCAGTCCACGACGATGAAGTCGAAGTCGTGCTCCAGGGGTTCGAGTGCCTTCTCCAGCGCGGTCTCCTTGATCCGGACGACCCGGCTCGTGGCGAGCTTGGCGTCCAGGAGGAAGGCGTCCTTGCAGGCGGGCAGCAACCAGAGGTGGTCCTCGAAGTCACCCCCCTTTATCGGCACCAGCAGGTCGCCGAGCCCTCCGTCCTTCACCTCACCGAGCATGTGCTTGGCGAGGCTCGGGCTGTCGATCTCGATGAGCGGGTGACCGAGCTGCTTCGTCAGGTGCCCTTGAGGGTCGAAGTCGATGAGCAGGGTGCGGTGGCCGGACTCCGCGAGCGCTTGGGCAACGCCGGCGGACACCGACGTCTTGCCCACGCCGCCCTTCTGGTTACCGAAGATGATGCGCCGGGCCCCGGTGACGCGGGCCGGCTTCGGTCGCGGGGAAGGGTGCTCATCGAGCCAGAGCCGGATCGACTGCGCAATGCCCTGGTTGTACGTGATGCCGCGGGCCTTGCAGTCCCGCTTGAGCTTGTCGTACAGCCCAACCGGCAGATAGGTCGCGAAGGATGACCCGCCGCCGGTATCCACTGCGGGCCGATTCTTCGCCTTCCGCCAGGCTTCAACGCCTGCAGTCACAGCGTCCTGAATGTCGGTATCTACCTCAGCGGCACGGACCTTGAGCTCTTTGCGCAGCTCAGAAGGCAGCTTAGCTACTACCTTTTCCCGCTCGCTCGGATCGTATGGGGCGGTCATGGCGCTACCTTACTTACCCTGCTGCCTTCTTGGACAGCAGGAGGCCCTGTGTCGGCACTTGTTGTCCGCGGACAACAACACCGGCCGACCCGGGATGACTGCGAGCGCCTACCGACGAAGCCCCATGAGAGAGGCCGGACGCCGACGCGAACGGTGTACGAAAACTTCCGGACACGAGCCGACGAACGCGATGACCTGCGGATGTCCTGAAAGAGCGCACGCCCGGCCCAAGAACCGCAAACAGCTGATCCGTTGTCAGTGCCCGTCGTCAGCATGGTGCTGACGACCGGACGAATGACCCGTGGGGGGATCAGATGCCGTTTATTCGACCCTATGTGCGATCAGATGGGACGCAGGTACGCGGCCACACCCGCTGGGCGCCAGGCGCACGCCGCGAGATGACGATCCTCAGCGCGGTAGCCCTGGCGGTAGTCGCCTTCGGCCATAACGGAAGCGAGCTCCCACGGGGCACCAGCCCGCAGAAGTCACCCGGGCAGTACCCGGTCCTCTTCAACCAGGGCACCGGCAACACACCCCGCCGCACCGAGCCACACCCCACGGTGTCGTACCCCATCAAGTTCGACACCCCTAAGAGAACAGTGACGCGGCCCAAGCCGACCGTCTCCTACCCGATCGACCTCTCCACCCTCGGCAGCAACCAGTGACCCGCCGACCGCCCGCGAGGCGACGACCGGCCCGACGTCCGAGCCGGCGCCGTAAACAGCAGCAAGAGGTCCAGCTCGTCACCGCAGCCGTGGCCGCGGTAGTCGCTATCAGCCTTCTGGTGACAGCGGTCAACTGGCTGCTGGCCCACTGGTGGATTCTCCTTATAGCCGTCCTGCTCGCGGCCCTGGCCGGCGGCGCGTGGTGGCAGCAGCACACCCAGCGTATGGAATGGCAACGAGTCCAGCAGCGCGCCCTGCGATACGGCATCGCACAGCTCGACGCACTGACACACCAGCAGTTCGAAATCGCCATCCGAGACCTGATGCGACGCGATGGCTGCGCCGACGCCCTCCGTGTGGGAGGCAGGGGTGACCTCGGCGCTGACGTGAAGGCCACCGACCCGTACGGTCGCCGCTGGGTCATCCAGTGCAAGCACCGCCGAAACGGTGCCCGAGGGGCAGCAGTCGGCACACCAGACCTGCAAGTCCTGAACGGAACTGGCCGCCCCGTTCACAAAGGTGATGTTGTCGTCATGGTGACCAATGGACGGATCACGCAACCCGGGCGCGACTTCGCCCGCCAGCAACGCCTACACCTGGTCGACCGCCAGACGTTGGCTCAGTGGGCTACAGGGAACCGCCCTCTGTGGCAGCTTCTGCCCATGCTCCCGCCACCGCGAAGGCCAACGATGTTGCCCTGAGCGCTGGGCGCTTGATCCCTGGCCGTGAGGTACGCGGCTGGAGCCCTGGTCGGTCGGGCAGGGGACTTGGGGATGTCTCAGGGGCGCCCCGACGGGGGCCGCCCCTGAGACAGGGCGGGTCATTTGCTACGGCGGTCGATCTCGCGCTGCACCGTGTCGATCGAGTGTCGGATCTCCGCGATCGACACGCCTTGCTGCCGGGACAAGGCGAGCAGCTCCTCCAGCGAGATTCGCTTGCCCGCAAGCTTCTTGGTGAAGCAGTCAGGGAGGACTGTTTTCTGGAGAACGTCGATACGCGCTACGACGTCGCCGAAGGGGAGGTCGGGGGACCGGCGTTCGGCCTGCTTGATGCGGGTGCGCAACTCATTGAGGGCGCTGAGGTCGCTCCGCTGGACAGGCATGTCCGCAAGCTTGTCCAGCACGACGGCTGCTTCGTCGAGCAGGATGTAGTCCGGCTTGAGCCGCTCCGCCTCGGTCGACCTCTTGTGCTTGCGCAGCTTGTAGAGAGTGAAGCCGGCCGACACCATGAGCCCGATCAAACTGATCGCGGCCGCCCACGTCCAAGTACTGCTGAAGGTCTCCTGGGGAGCGTTACTGCTCAGCATCACACGGACGCATGGACGATATGCGGTTTTCACCAGCTGGGAAGCCGGGCAGTGCATCATGAGTTGTCCTTGTAGAGAAGCGAGCGTCTCAGCAGGGTTCCTTGGCAGGGCATCGCTGCTGAGACTGTTGGTCGTTTCTCGCCGCGCCGCACAGTCGGCGCAGGGCCTGGCCCCGGACCCGGTTGGGTCCGGGGCCATCGGCGTTCGAGTGCGGCCTTCCCCGCATGCTGTGCCGGGGGATCCAGGGGTGGGGGCCCCGTGTACGGGAGAGCGGAGGCCGCATGTTCGCGGTTGCAGATGTTCCCCTCAAGTCAAGACTCCTGGAATGTTCAAACCAAACGCGATATTCGATGTTGCGGCTACGGCGAACTTGCCGCTGAGCAAGCGCTTGGAAGCTGGCTGACTCCCGGATCATCGGAATTATCCGGAATTTATCGTTCAGCTTCCAGGTGAATGACTCAGTGGTATTTCACGCTCGAAGCATCCGTAGGATCCCCTCAAGATCAATTGGATTATTCGGACGTCGTTCCGAAAGAATGTGGCCCTGCCGATGGGGCCGCGATGAGGGGGGCGCATGGGGCGAAAGATGAACACCCTGGAGGACGACGGGCGCCCTCTGACGGACTTCACTCTCAAGCTGCGCAAGCTCCGCGAAGACGCCGGCAACCCGACCCTCACCCAACTAGCCGGGAAGGTGGGCTACAACCAACCTCGTTTATCAGAGTTGTTCAACGCCAAGAAGGTGCCAGACGAAGATCTCCTCCGGGACGTCGTCACAGCCCTGGGAGGGGACACAGAACAATGGGCTGAGCGACTGCAACGGCTCCGGGCCGCAGAGCATGACTTCCACGCAGCAAACGCTCAGGACGGCGACTCGCCGCAAGCCCAGATTGCTCGGCTGGAGTGTGAGAACAAAAGGCTGCGAGACCTGACGGAACGACCAAGGACGGTCATCGCTCAAGCCCGCGCAGCAGAAGACCACGCGGGCCAGCGCATCCAAGCCGCAACCGCATTGGAGCGTCGCGCCCGTCGCTTGCTGCAGTCAGTCCATGACGAGTACCAGCTGCTGCATGAGCGGATCCCGGAAGCTGAACGAAGAGCCGAGGCGATCATCGCGGACGGGGTGGCCATGGCGACCGCCGCCGAACTCAAAGGCCAGATGCGCCACCAGGAGATAGTCGCCGGGGCCAACCAGCGGGCGAAAGAGACGCTGGCGCGCGCCGAGCAGGCGGCCCGCGAGATGCTTCAGAACGCCGAGAAGCGGGCCAAGGATCATCGAGCCAACTCCTACGCCTCGCTGGACAAAACACTCAAAAACATTGATCAGCTACGCGTTGAGGCAGAACAGGCGGTCCAACAAGCAGCGGCTCAGCGCGCCAGCCTGGAGATGCGTGCCAAGATCGAAATTGAGCGACTCGTACGAGAAGCCCAACACGGCCTAGAGAAGGCCGGCGCCAGCGAGCAAGCGCAGGCACTCGAACTGCTCCTCCTGGACTTCAACATCACAGGAAGCCACACAGCAACACGAGGCAGACACGCCCGCCAAGCAGGTCCCAGGCTCGAGGAACTGCCTAAAAGGCCCAAGAAGAATGGAGTGGCAGCGGACCTGACCGTGCAGCTGCCACGACCAGAGTGGACCGGATGGACCTTCCCGCAACCGCGACAGTAGCCAACTAGCAGCCGCAGGCGACGTGACCCCGCAGACCCTCGCATGCCGGAACTCAGGTGATGAAAGGTGGGACGTCGTCTGGCTTGAGGTCGGTGCGGATGCGTTGGAGTTTGACGGGGTGGCGCCAGCGGCCGGCGTTGTCGCGTGCGACATCGACGCTGACTTCGGCGACCGCTTCGGGCTGCACCAGGACCGGGTCCAGCTTTTCCTGGGTGCCCCATCCCGCGCTGAACGTCCAGCCGTGCCAGGGATGTTCGTCCGGGACGTGGGCGGGGGAGAGGTGCGGGGCGACGTTCGCGCCTGCGGCTGCGGTGAGGGTGGACGTTCTTCCTATGTACTGGAGGCGGCCGGTGGGGTCGTACCGTCCCAGCAGCAGAGTGCGGGGCGCGGCGAGTGATCCGGTGACCGCGCCGATGATCGCCTCCGCTGTCTGCCGGACCTTGTACTTGCTCCATCCCCGCGTGGGCTTATAGGTCCCGTTGAGGTTCTTGAAGACGAGGCCCTCAAGTCCGGCGACGGTCCAGTCGAGCCATTCGCGGGCGGTGTCCGGGTCGGTGGTCGACGGGCACAGCGCCCACGGCGCGGTGAGGTCCCGCTCGGCGAACAGTTCCTCGAGCGCGGCCCGGCGTCGCCGGTACGGCCAGCGGGTGAGATCGGTGTCGCGCAGGCGCAGCAGGTCGAACGCGACGAAGTGCGCCGGCCACTCGGCTGCGAGCTGAGCTGCCCCGGCCCCGCGGCGCATCAGTCGTCCGTTGAGCCGCTCGAAGGCGAGCCGCCCCGACGCGTCCCACACGACCAACTCGCCATCGAGAGCCGTGTCTTCGGGAAGCTGCGCGGCGCCAGCGCGGATTTCAGGGAAGGCGGGGGTCATGTCGGTGCCGCGGCGTGAGCGCAGCAGGACCCGGCTGTCGGACCAGTGGGCGAGCTGGGCGCGGTAGCCGTCCCATTTAGGCTCTGCCGCGTGCCCGGGCGGCAGGTCGGATCCCGGGACGGGTGTGGTGAGCATCGGCTCCGGGAGCATCCAGACCATGGCGTCCATCTAACCCGCCCGGTTAGGGGCTCAACAATCGATCACGTGAGGGCGCTGCCAGGTTCGGGGCCCATTCGCTCAGCGCCGCGACGCGAGGGAAGAGTTACTACTAAAGCCCGTGCTATGGAGGTGGGGGCAGCCAAGCAGCAGGAAGGGTGACCGTCGCAGGAGTAGGAGATCCGACAGCAGCCAGAAGGCCTACAGGAGCTGAACCCATCGCGGCTTGGAAGGACAGTGTGCCGGAGGAGAATGTCGTTCCGCTGAAGCCAGGGGCGCGAGACAAAGTCGCTCCCTCGAAGCGCACTGTGCCGCCGGAGATGGTCGCGGTGCCGAAGTGCACCATGCTGCCGGAGAACGTCGCTCCGTCGAAGGACACTGCGCCGCCGGAGAACGTGGCGTGATGGAAGTACACGCGGCCGCCGGAGAACGTTGCTCCATCGAAACGCACCCCGCTGCCGGAGAACGTTGCTCCACCGAAGTGCACCAGGCCGCCGGAGAAGGTCGCTCCGTCGAAGGACACCGTGCCGCCGGAGAACGCTGCGCGTCCGAAGCTCACCGTGCCATTGGTGAAGGCGGCTCCGTCGAAAAACATGACGCCGCCGCTTATGAACGATGCGCCGACGAAGCTCACCGCGCCGCTGGTGGAGAAGATTGCGCCGTCGAATCGCACCGTGCTCTTGGAGAAGGTGGCGCTGTCGAATCTCACCGTGCCCTCGGAGAAGGTGGCGCCGCTGAAGTCCAGGTTGCCATCGATGGTGACGCCGGTGAGGTCAAGGTCGCAGCCCTGCCAGGAGCGCTGGGTTCCTTTGGGACGCCGATAGTGGTCGCCGATGAGACGCAGGATGGTATGCCGAACCTTGCGCAAGGCCAGGTAGTGGTGGTGTCCCTCTTGGACGGCGGGGTCGCCTCCAGGATCAGGGGTAAAGGGAAGCTGCAGGTAGGCGCACAGGACGTCGATGCAGGTCTGACGCAGACTGCTGTCCGGGGCGTCATCGGCCAGACCCGCCAATGCGTGAACGCCACCGAGTCGGACGGCGGGAGAGTCGGATCCGAGTTTGTCGACGGCTTGGGAGAAGCGTTCGGTGTGTAGGCGGGTTGCTTCGCGGTGTGCTCCGGCCTCATCGACGCGCTGGCGGCGGTAGGCGACGACCAGGGCGACGAGCGCCCCGGCTCCGGCAACCAGGCCGAAGGAGAGTTTCACCAAGTCGAAGAGAGTCTGTGCGTCGAGCTTTGCCGTGCTGTCGATCTCCTGGAAGTCCAGCAGGACCACCAAACCATAGAAGGCGCCACCCGCACTCAGAACGGCAGCGACGAAGGTGATGGTCAGGGCCCGGCCGACCTTCCACAATCGCAGCTCGCGGTCATTCGGCGTAGATCGCTGCCTTCGGTTGGCTGTCATGAGGATGGAGACATCACTTGCATGAGCTCGGTTGCGCCCAGGCCTTCTGGGGACGGGTCCGTACCGAAACCCAAGAGGCAACAGGCCTGACCAGGCAGGTCACCCGAGTGCACCGCGGCAGCAGTCAGGTAGTCCGGGTACTGGTGAAGCCGACGGCGGGGCCCCATTTCTCCTGTGCGGTGGCCATGCACCACTGGCACAGGGGCAGGCCGCCGCTTCCGTATTTGTGGGTGGTGCGCTGGCAGGATGCGCAGGGTCCGACCAGGCTGCTGGAGCAGGTGAAGGTGGAAGGGTCCGGCTCGGTGAGCGGTGGGGGAGTGCTGGCCATAGTCGATGCTCCTGGTTCGTACGACGCGGAGTGCAGCGCCGTGAAGGCAGCATACGACCGGAGGGCACACTTGTTCGATTACCTCGCGGCGTCTGCACGCGATGCCTGCGGGCCGCGACCCACGCCCGCCAATGCTGCTACGCCCCCACCACGGGCCCTACCGGGCGCAGGTCACAGCATTGCGCAGCACGCTGCGCAAGATGACCGGCGCGCTGCGTACAGCGACCCCCACCACAACCTCGACCAGGCGCTGCTGCCTCGCGCCACAGGCCCCACCACGGCGGGTCACAGCGTTGCGCACTCGGCACGGCCTTCCACTGCGTAGACGTGTTTCAGCCGCATGGTGCGCACGCGGCCGGCGGGCTTCAGGACGGGCTGCGCATCCCTGTGTGCAGCCGGCTGCGGGGGAGGGGCCGGCCCCCGCCACGTGGCGGGCCCCGGTGGGACCCGCCATCGCGCGGGCTGGACCCAGTAAGCCACGTAGGTGCGGGTTGCCGGTGGTGCGCAGTACGGGTGAGTGCGGCCCTGGTCATCTCTCGTGCGGTGGTGCCGCCGCGGGGGGTGATTGCGTGCTGCCGAGCACCTGGTCGGGGGTGCAGTGGGTGCAGGCGCGGAGCCCGGCAGCGAGCAGGTTGGTTGCCTCATCAGCGCTGACGACGCGGCGGCGCTTTCCTGCCGCGTAGCAGTCGCCGGCATGGAGCTCCACGGGCGGGCGGCCGTCACCGATACCTAGTTCCACGATCCACTCCGGTGTCGGCGGCCGCACCCGCTTGCCTCGCTCACGTTCAGCTTCCCGCACGCGCAGTGCCTCGACTTTGCGGTCGATCCGCTCAAGCCACAGGGCGTGCCACACCCGCAACGCTTCCAGGCGCGGCAGGTCGGACGGCAGGTCGTCGGGCATGGTCTCGGCTCATCGAAGGGCAGGGTGTCCGCTGGCACAGCAATTCGAACAAGTGCTCTAATGAAGTGTATGACGTGCCGTTCTTTCCCGCCCGACCTGGTCGACCTGTACCTGGCCTACGACCGCACCTACCGGGCGCTGGCCAGCGACGACACCGCGTCCTCATGGACGCGGTTGCGGCGGGATCTGCTGGTCCTGGGGACGCGGCTGCTCTACCACCCGTACTGGTCGCAGCGGCGAGATAGCGCGTCTGTGGGGTGGGCAGCTCTGCGCGAGCAGGTGCCGGCCGATCAGCAGGAGCGGAGGGCGGCGTGAGGCACAAGCTGGAGTACCTCAGCGCCCGGCAGGAGGCGATCCTGTCGTGCATCCGGCGCTCGATCGTGGACCGAGGCGAGGCGCCGACAGTGCGGGAGATCGCTCGGACTGTAGGTCTGTCGAGCACGTCGTCTGTCGCCTACCAGCTGCGCCAGCTGGAGGAGCGGGGGGAGATCAGCCGGGAAGGCCGGAGGCCACGGTCTGCTCGCCTGGGCCACTGACTGAGGGCCATCCCTTCCCTCAACTGCAGGTGCCCGCATCTCGGGGCGGGCTGTCCTGCCTCGGCTGAAGCACTGAGGGGTTCTGATTCGCCTCTCTACCTGGGTGGCTGCACGCTGGGATGGTGATCTGTGCGCCGATCGTTGTGCACCGGCCGTCTCTTTCGGGCGGCCGGAGGGTCACGGTGCACCGCCATGGTCAGGCTGAGATCCTTGGAACCGCCTACAGCGACCACGACCTGATCGTGTTCCTGGAAGCCGCCGGGATCGATGATCCGGCGGCCGTCTTGGACGACGCCCGATGGGTGGAGTGGCGCGACGCGCCCGCGCACGACTTCAGCGCCGCTTGAACCTGGGACGCGGCGAGATCGGCGCGGTGCGCAGGAGGACGTGACTGCTAGGCGCTGTCTGGCCGGTCTTGGAACTCCAGAAGTGCGGTCGCCGGTCCCGCTGCCACGGCTGCCTGGTAGCGCTCTTCCACCAGGTGAACGAACACGCGGTCGTGGCGGTCACCTGCCCCCATGGTGCGGCGCCACCCCGGTCCTTCGCGTTCCCACTGTTCGCGCGCGATCCTCCCGCGGAAGTGCCCGTCCAGTTTTACCGCGAGTTTCGCGACGGACAGATGGCCGATGCGGAAGCGCTGCAGTAGTTCTCCGAGAGCGAGAGACGTCATGAGATGTTGCCGATGCCGTTTCAAGGCCACTGGTGTACCGGGCGGTGACCAGGCCAGGAGCAGGTCCGGGTCGCTCAGCGCAAGCGTTGCGAGCTGGAGATGGCTGTCTCTGATGGCCTGCTCGTTGCTCGTGCGTGTCTGGCGGACCTGATAGAGGAGCGAGAGAGCCACACCGGCCAATGCGAGAGCCGAGAGCACGACGGACACCGCCCCATACGTCTGGCTGATGTCACTGAGCTTGCCCCAGTCGGTGTTCGCCGGAGCCAACGCGGCCAGCACGAATGGTGTGGAAACGATCAGGCCCAGCAGTCCGAGCCCGAACAGGGCGTACGCCAAGGCTCTCCGCAACCTCCGCGTGCGCTGCACTTGGCCGATGCCGGTTCTCACATGCCCCCCTAGAACACTGGCTGCCGGTTCGCTGATCAGGATGAAGCGGGCGTAGGCGTCCGGCAAGAGGCCCTCGAGCGGCCATGCGCACGGTGACGGCTCCGCGTGTCCATCAGTGCCAACGGGACGGGACTGCTGGCCCCTTGGCCGGCAGCGCGGGCCCCCTGCCTCGGGCGGTCGATGACGGGGAGAGTCTCCGGGGACCAGAAGGAGCCAAAGGGCCACAAGTGAGCGTGCAGCGCTATGCGGAGCGGGACCATTCGACGCGGCGGCCGGGGTCCTGGACGCAGTGCCAGATGGGGGCTGAGGGTCCGTCGCGAAGGATGTCGGCCAGGGGAGCGGCGAGGATCGGCACGGTGCGCCGGAAGATTGGTGCCGTCAGCTGGCCGGCAGCCGCGCGCAGGGCGCGGATGCGGGTCTGGATGCCGGCAGGTCCGGTGTTGTCCAGGACGAACAGCAGCCGCGGGAAGACGGGGTAGCGGCGCCGCCAGGTCTCTTCCACCGGCGGCGTCTGCATGGTCGGCCTGGGGCGGGCGAGGGGTGTCGGTATGTAGTCGTGCAGGCGGGCGTAGGCGGTGAGTTTCGCGGCGAGGCGCTCGGGTCCCATGGTGGCCCGGTCGACTTCCACGAAGGCCCGCAGCATCGTCCCGCCGTCGGCTGCGCGCCGGTAGTACAGCAGGGCGTCGGGGATAATGGCCTCGCCGCCACCCAGGGGGTGGTGGACCTCGGGGATCCAGTCCAGCGGCTCACACACATCACCGCGGCGCCGCGCGTCCAGGACGAACTGCAGCGCGGTCTCCGTGACGGTGAGCGTGTGCCCGGTACGCAGGCGCGCAGCCGTACGGTCGGCGAGCAGCCGGGGCGGCTGCCAGTCCCGCAGCTCGGGCCACTCGGAGGCGACCTGTACTCCGTACTGCGTGGCGAACCATGCCCGGGTGCGGCCGGCCTGCGGCAGCGTGATCCGCTCCACCAGCCCCTCCACGCGCAGCTTGGCCAGCCGGCGCCGGGTCTGCTCGATCCGCACACCGGGTGCGATCAGCAGGTGCATCTGCTCGGTGGTCGTCATCCGGTACTGCGCCAGCACCGCCAGCGCCAGCCGATCCGAACCGCCCCCATCCACATGCGCCAACCCCATCGTGAGCACCCGCCTCCCGCACAGTGCAGCCCCTCCGACAGGTGCTGCGCGTGCGTTCACGGCATCAGCCGACCCGCACCGAAACCCGCACCACCAAGGCCCCACCACAGTCACGATGCGATAACCCTGCCCCCGACCAGGCCCGCATCCCCGCCACAGACCCCGCCGACAACCCCGCCCACAACACACCGCCACTGTCAGCCGTCTCACGGCGTATCCGCAGCTCACCACCCCTATCCAGGCCTGGTCGCCAGGCCGACATCCCCCTCTGCACACCTCCACACCGCCCCGCACGAGAAAGAAAGAAGGCGAGGGCGGGTGAGGAGGCGCGCCTCGGGGGATCGGGCGGGCTGTCCCCTCTTGCGCGTCGGCCGGGGCCTCCGCGCTCCGCGCCGGACGGAGCCGGCACGACAGGCCGCCGCCCCCGAAGCGAGGCGGTGGGACGGAGAGACCGCGCCGACGACATCCCCCGATACCTGGCAACTGCGCACCGAGGATGACGAAGCCGAGGCTGCGTTGCGCGGGCCGCACCGCCGGTATGCCAACAGCGTGCAGCACGTGGCGATGTGGCTGCGCGGCGCCACCCAGGACCAGCCCTGGGTTCTGTGGGAGACCTAGCAGGCCCCCTCCGTGCGGATTCTCGAGGATGACACCAAGCTCTCTGAAACGCGAAGGACCCCACCGCAGTGGGGCCTTTCACCGCTGGGCCAGGGCCAGAGCATGGAACGCGTCCAGTACGTACCCGACCCAACCGCGGTACTGACGCTGATCAACCAGAACAACACTCACCGAGTTCGACAGAACGCCCTAGCTGGCCGTCACAGATCGTTGTGCATGGCGCCAGCACCCGACCGTACGGCGTGCACGTTCCCGCGTTCGGAGTCTCACTGTCAGTGGGATGCGTGAGACTTCCGATGTGCTGACCGCTTCTCTCGTCATTGTCGCCGAGCTGTTAATCGTGACCGCGACAGTTCTCGTCTTTGTTCCAGGGCCAGTTCAGCGCCGGTTGGTGGCATACCTGGAGCGCTTCGCGCAGCTACGCGCACACTGGGCGGTGCGTCGGGCTGCTCCGCTGCTGACGCAGATGCTGCTCCTGCCGCCTCGATTACAAGATCGTGTCGGCGGGCATGGATTGGCTCCTTCGTATCTCGTGCGGTGGTGGTCGGCCCGGCCTCTGGCTGGACCGGTCAAGACACTCCGCTTTGCGGTGCTCCTGTTCGTCGTGGCGCGCATTGACGACATAGCTGACTGGGAGCATCTGCGGTGGAGCGCGGATCCGGGACCACAGCCAGGTGTAGTGCAGGCGCTGCTCAGCAGCTTTGCAGCCATCCCGGCGGCGGTACTGAACTGGGACTTCTCCGCGATCGACAGAGCATCGACGCTCTTGTTCTGGATCCTGATTCTGACCGCTGAAATACGGCTCATCAAACGTATGAACCTGACCAGCTCCGGCAAAGGCGCCACACATGCCGCCTATGACCTGGAAGGTCTCAGCGGGTACCCAGAGACAAAGAGTGCCCGCATGGAGGACCGGCGCTGTTGGCCGGTAGTGGCCTTGCTGACGGTCGCAGCCGAGAGCGCCACCGTTCTCCGTCGCTGGGAGGAAACCCAGCCGGACTGCCAGATCCCACGCGTTTCGATGCACCCGGTCGAGCACGCCATCTGGAGGGCCCACCGCACCCGGCGAGGCAGAGCCAGACGCCACAACGAACGACAGTTCAAAGCCCATGCCGCCCTGGTAGTCGGCGCGCTGCGACGAGCCGAGGCGCAACAGGACTCCAAGCCAGGCCGCGCCCTGGAAGACCTCACCGTGATGCTCCTGACCATCGCCGAACGCTACGCCGAGGGCCGCATCGATGACCTTCTCGACGCCGATCAACTCGCAGGTGTGACACCCGCCGTACCGCGTGAGCGGATGCGGGGGATCGTCGTAGGTCTCATGGTCGTCGTAGTGATGGCTGGCGCAACCGCGCTCGGATTGCCTGATGCCGCTCTCATCCCTCTGCTGCCCGTGGTGGTCGTGTTCGTCGCAGTCGTCTTCAACCGAGGGCGGATGCCAACTGCGGAGCAGCTCACCGACGTGATCATTCCCCGGTAAGGCGGAGACCCCAGGGACTGGCCGCCCAAGGGTCCTGCGTGTGCAGTTCGTGAGCGTGGGGCTTGCCCTGCGCCCCCTCACCTTCACCGGGAGAGGTCCTCACCTGCCCACCAATATGAGACAAAGCCTCACCTAAGCATGCATGAAGGAGCACGTGAGCAACGAACAGCGGTACCAGCAGCCGCCACAGGTTTCGTTATCCCAGCCGGACACGGCATAACTGGCGCAGGCGCGCCGGGAGTTCGCGAGGAATAGCGTCCTGGTCGCGATTAAAGGTTGTCCCGTAACTGATCTTGAGGTCGGCTGAGCCGAAGCACGATGGGTTGTCACCGAGGCAGGCACGTTGTCACTTCTCAGCGGCTGGCCCTGCTGAGGGCTCGCTTCTCGCTACGCCAGTGCAGGCGAGTACCGCGGTGGCGGTGGCATTGAGGAAGAGCATGAACGTCCAGGACATGTCGGCCGCGTCGATGCGTCCGATGCGAAGAGACTCCTTTGTATGAGCGAGGATGTCGACCGTGGTGGCGAGCGCCAGCGTCGACTGGCCGCGCTTTTGGGTGATACGAAGCCGTGTCCGGTAGGTATGTGCAAGATGGTCGGCAGGAACCAGGCCGTCCCAGACGACGAAGGCTCCGCCGGCGACCAACGCATCGCGTGCGGGTCCGCATGCCATTGTCTGCTCACCGAGCATCTCGACGAGCCTGTCGCGGGTCACGCCTCGACCTGTTGAAAGGACGGCTGCTGATTGAGCATCTGTGACAAGTAGCCTGCCTCTCAGGTGACGACCAGGCTGCCTTACCCGGCTCTTCTGCCAGCCTATTGGGCTCCGCCGGTGACAACTACCGAGCGTCGGCACCTCGGTTTTGACGTGGTCGACCGCTGCTTGAACTCATGTGTCATCCAGCGAGGTTGAGGTTGTGCAGGCGAGCGATGCCGAGCATGGCGTAGTGGATGCCGTCGCCCTTGAGGCGGCAGTCGCGCAGGATCTTCCAGCTCTTCATGCGGGCGAAGGTGTGCTCGACGCGAGCCCGGACGCGCTTATGGGAGCGGTTGTGTTCTTCCTTCCAGGCGGGCAGGCCCTCGCTCTTAAACCTGCGGTGCGGGATGACCAGGCCGGTGCCCTGGTAACCGCCGTCGGCAATGGTCACGGTCTTCCCGACGGCGTCCTTGGCACCGGATTCCTCCCAGCCGCGGGAGTCGTGCCGGTTGCCGGGCAGAGGACGGCCGACCACAACGACCAGCCGAGTGTCGGCGTCGATGACGACCTGGTGGGATGTGGAGTAGCGGTAGTTCTTCGACTGCTCGGCGATCGTGCGATCCCGGGTGGGGATCAGAGTGCCGTCCACGATGAGCACGGTGTCCTTCGCGTACCTCTTGCGCGGCTGGAGCGCGAGGTGGGGCCCGAGGTGGTCGATGATCCGGTCGGCCGCCGACTTCGAGATGCCGAACAGCGGGGCGAGCTGGCGCATCGTCAAGTTCGTACGCCAGTAGGAGACGACCAGCAGGATGCGGTCCTCCAGCGGCAGCCCCCAGGGGCGCCCGCGATGCTCCTTGGCTGCAGTCTCGCGGCGCACAGCCGTCACCAGCTTGCCGAAACAGCGTGGGCTCAGCCCGGTGAACGGGGCTATCCAGGACGGCTCCGACGCCGTGATCACACCGGCCATCCGGAGATCATTTCAGTTGCCGGCACCCTTCCTCACGGCGATCCTGAGCTACGAACAACCAAGGGGGACAAGGTGGGACTGATGCTCTTCCCGGGCGACGACGACGTGGCGAGTCCGGACGTCTCCTGGTCGTACACCGGCTTCAGCATGTTCAGGAAGTGGTTGGCTCAGGCCGAGGGGTTCACCCTCTCCGAAATGAACGGGTTCGGCGGAGAGCGACAGTGGCGCAGTGTCTCCACCACGCTGGCGCCACTGCTCAACCATCCAGACGACGACGGCCCCAACCTGACGCCAGCTCAATGCGCGACCATGCTGCCCCGTCTGGAAGCGATTCTCGACCAGCGGCAGTCTGACGACAGCGACCCAGTCATGCGACGGCGCATCGAAGACGTCAGGCAGTTGATCACCGTCCTGCGGTTCTGCGTGGACAAGGACGTCGAGCTCATCTTCGGGTAGCCCCGGGAGCGCGGAGTACCCCGCCCTGCGGGGATGGGCCGTGGTTACGGGACAGTCTTTAGTGGCGCGTGTTCGGGGACGGCGCGCGCTGTGTGGCGACAGGTCCTGGCCCTCGATGCAACGGCAGGTGCCGCGCCACAGAGCCTCGCGGTGATTGCGCCATGGACCGCATGCGCCATCCGCGAGGTAACAGGCCAATCTAGCGACGACACCGCAGGGCGCGCCCACAGGGACTGGTTTTGCGGCCCAAGCCCCTGCGATGAGGCCGAACATCCCGGTTCACGCCTCCCGACGCGACCCCTCCACAGAAAATTCTGTCTGTAGGTGTCCGAAGCCCTCCGGCCCCTCGTAGAGCTAAGTGCAGCCACACCGCGCTGCACTCGCCACCCGGCCTCCTGCCGGGGCCGGCTAGTGAAATGGGGAAGCCGTGGACTCCACGACGTCTCTGTGTACGACCCGCTGCCTGCTCCTCGGGACCTCCCCCAACGGGGCAGCGGACGTACAGGAATGCACCACCGAGGAAACCAACCGCACCGGAATCGGCTCCTTCGCCGCGAACCGCGTGATCTGCGTGCTGGACGCGGAGTTCACGCAGTTCGTGACGGACACCGAGGCCAAGCTCTTCTGGTACGCCTACCGCCTGTGTGGCAATCGCACGCAGGCAGAGGACCTGGTGCAGTCGGCATACCTCAAGCTCTGGAGCAACTGGACGGGCTACCGTCCCTCGCCTCCGGGGCGCAAGCGGGCCCTGGCCTACAGCGCCGTTAAGAGCGTGTACATCGACTACGTTCGCGTGAAGTCGAACCTGCACACGCCCAGCGACCTCGTCGACTATGACGCGGCCGACGACAGCGCCGTGGACGCCGAGCTCATCGCAACCGAGAACGCGCGCGAGGTGGTGCAGGCGGTTGAGCAGCTTCCCGACCGCTATAGGGAAGTGATCACCGCCGTCTACTTCGACGGGAGCACGGTGGCAGCGTTCGCCGAATCGGAGGGCCTCAGCCCGAAGACGGCGAGCCGCTACCACCTGAAGGCCCTGGAGCTCCTGCGCCAGATCATCGGTACGCGTTAACGAAGGAGGCAGACTATGGACGCCCTAACAACGCGTCTGCGTCTGGCCGCCGATTACCTCAAGAGGGAATCCAGCGCAGCCATAGAGGAACTAGAAATCTCGGCATTCCATGCCGTACCTACCTCCGTGGCTGGCGTTGGGGAACTCGACCGGAGGGGGGAGGGCCCTGCCCTCCCCCCTCCGGGGGGAGATCCCCGGTCAGCAAACCTGAGCACCAAACAGGAAGCCCAGCAGACCCGATTCAAGAACGAATTGGAAACCCTGCTGCGCTATGAACAGGAAGGACAAGCAGATAGCAAAGCCCTGCGCAGAATCGCAGAGCTGACTGAGCTGTTCAACGGGGAGCAGCAAGCTCAGGTCTGGTGGCATCGAGCAGCGCTACAAGGAGACCTTGTAGCAATCATGATGCTCGAAGACGACGAATAGACCAGACGGACGCGAACGGCAGGATCGCAAACCGTCGCAACAGTGTAGGGAGGAACAGCCGAAACCGCGTGTACCCGGAACTTCTGATTCCAGGTCAAGGAGGACGCACGGGATACGGCAACGGAACAATGACCATCACCAACGACAACGCCTGAAATCCCAAAGAGGAAGGAGTGACCATCATGACTCGAAAATGTAGGATTCACCTACGTTGGGGTGCCTGACCATCGCGCTCAGAAGCAAAAAAGGAGGTACCCCCACAGGTCCTGTAGATCAGAGAAATAGCTAGAAGCGGGGGCCCGGGAACTTACCGGGCCCCCGCCAACTGTGCGAAGTGCAGGGGCCGGTAGCTTTCCGCTACCGGCCCCTGCCGGCTACCTCGTAATACCCCCTCGTGAAGCAAGTACAGAGCACTTCCAACTCGGATCCACAATCACCACTGACTCGGAAGGTGTGTCATGGAAAACCGTTTGATTCAAAGTGATGTCAACCCCCAGGAACAGAGCACCGGTTGCTATCCCGATCACTACCGCTCCGCGAAGGCTTCCAGGATCGAGCCACCTCTTGCCGGACGTACCCTTACTGAAATCCAAATCGCTCTCCGTATGTGGTTTAGAAACTACCTCACTCACTCAGTAGTACGAGGTATGTCAGCGGTTCGGACATCATCAGCGGAACCTATGACGGAGCCCAGAACTTATCTGGTAACAAAAATGACGCGCTTCGAGACCGCAACTCCGAACGTGTGGTCTCGAAAGGGGGAGACAGGCGAGACCACAACGAACACCTCCCCTAGCCAGCCGCTTTTCTGGCGCACCCGGAGGGTGCGTCAGGTCCTGTACAGGACTGCGGAGCAGGCCGGTACAGGACTGATCCGGCGTCAGCCGGATCGCCGGATCGCGGAGCGACTCCGGCAGGCAGGGCGGAGCCCTGCCGCATTCCGGCGGAGCCGGAATGCCCGGCGCGGGAGCGCCGGAAGCGTCGCGTAGCGACGCCGCGTCGTGTCTGCGGAGCAGACCGCGCGC
>NZ_JBVHTO010000019.1:0-129958 GCF_055565855.1 Streptomyces sp. NPDC028308 | reverse complement strand
GGCGTAGACGGCAACACTCGCGATCCCGGCATCCCGGCACGCCCGGGCCACGCGGACAGCGATTTCGCCACGGTTGGCGATGAGCACCTTGCGCATTACGGAAGAGACCTCCAAGACCCGGCCTGCGCCGAGGAACGGTGAGGGGCACGGTCCCATCCGGCCCTCACCGAACGACGCTCCGGCGGGGCCGAGGGTTCCCGGCAGACCGCCAGGAGTACGCCGACCAGGGCGGCCAGGTCCTCCGGGTCGGTGTTGCCCCGGACGAGGGTGAAGGACGGACGGCCGGCGCTCACGGCGCTCACACCGGCGGGTTGCCGTGCTTGCGCGACGGCAGGTCGACGTGTTTCGTGCGCAGCATCTCCAGCGAGCGGATCAGCATCGAACGGGTCTCCGCGGGGTCGATGACGTCGTCGACCAGCCCCCGCTCGGCGGCGTAGTACGGGCTCATCAGCTCGCTCTTGTACTCCTTGATCTTCTGGCTGCGGGTCGCCTCGGGGTCGTCGGCCGCCGCGATCTCCCTGCGGAAGATGACGTTGGCCGCGCCCTCGGCGCCCATGACCGCGATCTCGTTCGACGGCCAGGCCAGCGACAGGTCGGCCCCGATGGAACGGGAGTCCATGACGATGTAGGCGCCGCCGTATGCCTTGCGCAGGATCAGCGAGACGCGCGGGACGGTGGCGTTGCAGTACGCGTACAGCAGCTTGGCGCCGCGCCGGATGATCCCGTCGTGCTCCTGGCCGACCCCGGGCAGGAAGCCGGGCACGTCCACCAGCGTCACCAGCGGGATGTTGAACGCGTCGCAGAACTGCACGAAGCGCGCCGCCTTCTCCGACGCCTCGATGTCGAGCACGCCCGCGAGGCTTCCGGGCTGGTTGGCGACGATGCCGACGACCCGGCCGTCCAGGCGGGCCAGCACGCACAGGACGTTCGTCGCCCAGCGCTCGCTGACCTCGAAGTACTCGCCGCCGTCGACGATCTCGGCGACGACCGCGCGCATGTCGTAGGAGCGGCCCGGGTCCGCCGGGACGAGTTCGGCGAGCGCCTCCGTGCTGCGGTTCACGGGGTCGTCGCACGGTTCAGCGGGCGGCACCTCGCGGTTGTTGGACGGCAGCAGCGACAGCAGGTAGCGCACCTCCTCCAGGCACTGCTCCTCGTCGTCGTGGACGAACGCCGCCACGCCGGAGGTCGCCGCGTGGACGTCGGCGCCGCCGAGCCCGTCCTGGGTCACCTGCTCGCCGGTGACCGCCTGCACCACGTCGGGCCCGGTGATGAACATCTGCGAGGTGCCGCGGACCATGAACACGAAGTCCGTCAGCGCGGGACTGTAGGCCGCGCCGCCCGCGCACGGGCCGAGCATCACGCTGATCTGCGGGATGACGCCGGAGCAGCGGGTGTTGCGCCGGAAGATGCCGCCGTAGCCCGCGAGGGCCGTCACCCCTTCCTGGATCCGGGCGCCCGCCCCGTCGTTGAGGCTCACCAGCGGCGCGCCCGCCGACTCGGCGAGGTCCATCACCTTGTGGATCTTCTCGGCGTGCGCCTCGCCCAGGGCGCCGCCGAAGATGCGGAAGTCGTGGGCGTAGACGAAGACCGTACGGCCGTGGACGGTGCCCCAGCCGGTGATCACGCCGTCGCTGTACGGGCGCCGCTGCTCCAGTCCGAAACCGGTCGCGCGGTGCCGGCGCAGGGCCTCGATCTCGTTGAACGAGCCCTCGTCGAGAAGCAGTTCGATGCGCTCGTGGGCGGTCAGCTTGCCCTTGGCGTGCTGGCGCTCGGTCGCCGCGGGGTCCGGCCCCTCCCGGAGCGCTCCCTTGATCCGGGCCAGTTCGGCGACGCGCTCACCGGGGCCCCTGTTCTCCTGGACGGTGGTCATACGGCGGCTCCCGGGGTGGCGGGTTCGAGGGGTCGGCCGGCGGTGCCTCCGGCGGTCGGCGGCACGGCGGACAGCGTCCTGGCCAGTGCGCGTTCGTCGTGCGTGGCGTGCACGGCGGCGGCCGGCACGATACGGCGGCACAGACCGCCGAGCACCTTGCCGGGGCCGACCTCGACGAAGGTGGTGACGCCCTCTTCGGCGAGGGTGCGCACGGTCCCGGTCCACTGCACGCGGCCCGCGAGCTGGCGGCGCAGGCAGCGGGCGACGTCCTCGGCCGTGGTGACGAGCCCGGCGGTGACGCCGGAGACGAACGGCACGCGCGGGGCGCGCAGTTCGACCCGGTCGAGCGCGGCCGCGAACTCCTCCTCGATGCCGCTCATCAGGCTGGAGTGGAACGGGGCGCCGACGGCCAGCGGCAGCGCCTTGACGGCCCCGGCGTCCTGGGCCTCGGCGCGGACCCGCTCGACGGCCTCCCGCTCGCCGGACACGACGACCTGCCGGGGCTCGTTGTCGTTGGCGACCTCGACGACCTGGCCGAGCTCCAGGGTGACCCGGTCGCAGAGGGCCTCCACCACGGCGAGGTCCAGGCCTAGCACGGCGGCCATCCGGCCGGGTATCCGTTCGTTGACCCCGGCCATGAGCAGGCCGCGTCGGCGTACGAGGCGCAGCGCGTCGGTCCAGTCGAGGACTCCCGCGGCGACCAGGGCGGTGTACTCGCCGAGGCTGTGCCCGGCGACGAGGTCCGGTTCGAGTCCCTTGTCCCGCAGGACGTCCAGGGTGGCGAGGGCGGTCAGGAACACCGCGGGCTGGGTGACCGAGGTGTCGCGCAGGGCCTCCTCCGGTCCCTCCCGGCACAGGGCGGACAGGGGGATGCCGAGGATGTCGTCGGCCGCCCGATAGTAGGTGTCCAGCAAGTCGGGTCGCTCGGTGAGCAGATGGAGCCCCATGCCCACCCGCTGCGACCCCTGGCCGGGGAAGACGAACGCGGTCTTGCCCATCACGGGTGACCCGCCTTTCTTGGTGATTCCTGTGTCATGGAAGGAAGCGGGGACGGGGTGTCACGGCCGTCCGGCGTCGGTGACGGCGACACCGGCGACGGGGGTTCGGGTCCCGTCGGCCGGGGTCTTCGTCCCGGGGGTGCGCGGCAGGTCGCGGACGAACAGCACGACGACGAGGGCCGCGGTCAGCGTCACCGCGGCGGCGAACCAGGCGCCGTGGTCCAGTCCGTCGGTGATGGCCGCCTGCTTCAGCGCGGCGGCCCGTTCGGGCGTCAGCGTGCCCTTCGCCGCGAGTTTCTCGGCCTGCTCCGTGGCGGATTCGGTCTGCGTGCTCATCAGCGCGCCCATGATGGCGACGCCCACGGCGTTGCCGACCTGCCGGAACATGGTGCCGGCGCTCGCGGCCACGCCGACCTGGTCCTGCGGGGCGGCGGCTACGGTCAGTTCGGAGGAGACGGGCATGAGGATGCCCAGCGTGAGGCCGGTGACGAGCAGGCCTGGCAGCAGCCGCGTCCAGGAACCGGGGTCGCCCGCGGGGTCCGTCAGCGTGAACAGGGCGATGCCCACGGCCATCAGGCCGAACGCGACCGCCATGGCACCGCGCATCCCCAGCTTCGCGGCGAGCCTGCCGCCCAGCGGGGCGCCCACGATCAGCATCAGGGTCAGCGGGAGCAGCCGTACGCCGGTCTCCAGCGCGGTCAGTCCGAGGCCGCTCTGCATGTAGATGGACAGGTAGAACATCACCGAGAACATGCCGGCGCCCAGCAGGAAGCCCGCGGTGACGCTGCCGCCGAAGGAGGGCCGCCTGAACCACCCGAGGTTCATGATCGGGGCGGCCGAGCGGGACTCCACGGCGAGGAAGGCGAGCAGCAGCAGCGCCGAGCCGCCGAACAGCGCCAGTTCGCGGCCCGAGGTCCAGCCCCAGTCGGCCCCGTTGATCAGCGCGAGGTTGAGGCAGAGCAGCGAGCCGCTGACCGTCAGCAGTCCCGCCAGGTCCAGCGGGGGCCGCCCGGGGCCGCTCTCGCGCCGGTTGTCCTTGATGCCGAGGGCCGCGACGACCACCACCAGGCCGATCGGCAGGTTCACCAGGAAGATCCACTCCCAGCCGACGTGGTCCACCAGGACGCCGCCGATCAACGGGCCCAGCGCGGTGGCGAGTCCGCCCACGGCACCCCACAGCATGATGCCGAGCGCGCGCGCCTTGCCCTCGAAGGAGGAGTACACGATGGCGAGCGTCAGCGGCATGATCACCGCTCCGCCGACGCCCTGCACGACACGGCCCGCGTGCAGCGTGGTGATGTGCGACCAGCCGAAGGGCGCCAGCTCTCCGGCGGCGCCGCAGACCAGCGAGCCGGCGAGGAAGACCGTCACGCCGATGACGTAGATCCTGCGCTGTCCGTAGAGGTCGCCGAGCCGTCCGGCCGTGACGATGAAGACCGCGAGGGCCAGCATGTACGCGTTGGCCACCCACTCCAGGTCGGAGAAGGAGGCGTCCAGGTCGGTGCCCATGGTGGGCAGCGCGACCGTGACGACCGTGACGTCGAGCAGCGCGATGAACAGGCCGAGCAGGGCGGCCACCATCGTCAGGGCCGGTTTCCCGGACCGGTGTGCGGGATGCGTCGGCACAGGGGGTCAACTCCTTCGTTGCGGGTGCGTGGTGCGGCGGGTGCGGGCCGGGTGCGGCGGGTTCAGGCGGCGGTGCGCCGTGCCCCCGCCGTCCGGTCGAGGAAGGCGAGGACGAGACGGGCCACCTCGTCCGGCTGGTCCGAGTGGCAGAAGTGCGTGAGACGGGGGTCGAGATGGAACTCGGCGGCCGGCATGTCCGCCTTCAGCGCGTCGGCCCGTTCGCCCGCGAGACCGGTGTCGTGCGGGCTGCCGATGACGAGGGTGGGGATGTCGACGTGCGCCAGGTCGAGTCCGGTGGCCGCGCTGTACTGGTCGAACAGGGCCAGGAAGGCCTGCGGCCCCATGCCCTCCAGCATCTTGCGGGCCATGCCGTTGAAGATCTCCGGGTCCATCGTCTGCGCCCGCGCGCCCAGCCGGGTGCGCAGGCCCATCGTCATGACGGTGGCGAAGTCCTCGCGGAAGGAGTCGAACATCTGCCAGTCCGCGGGCTGCGACGGCGGCCAGTAGAACGGCGAGAGCAGGACCAGGGCGTCCAGTCCCGGCCGTACGCCCGTCGCCAGCCACTGGAGTACGGCGTTGGCGCCCAGCGAGTGGGCCACCAGGACGGAGACCGGCTCGGGCACCAGCTTCAGTCCCGCGTCCACCCACTGGGCGGTGGAACCCCGGCTGCGCCAGCGGTAGGTGCCCCCGGTGCGCCACGGCAGGTCCAGGGGGTAGCCGCGCAGCCGGCCGGCGAGCAGCCCGGCCAGCGGCGTCCACGAGTTCCAGGCGTCCTCCAGGCCGTGCACGAACGCGGCGGCGGGCGGGGTCCCGAACCGGTGCACGGCCAGGTCCTCGCCGAGCACGGTGCTCTCGCCTACCGGGTCCGGCCGGGGTGCTCGGCTCATCCGGTGCCGCCTTCCCGGGTGACCCGCAGGGCGACCAGGTGGCCCTGCGGTCCGAGCGTCAGGAACGCCACGTCCCCGGCGCCCTCGGCGGCGGCCGGGCGGGCCAGGTGCTGCGCGAGGGCGAGGAGGCCGGTGACCCCGGCCTGGGCGCCGCCCCGGACGACCGTCACCGCGTCCGGCACCCCGTGCAGGGCCGCCCAGCGCGCGCCGGCCTCCGCGGTCCGCTCCCCCGCCCCGGTCAGCGGGACGTGCAGGCGGATCGCGGCGGGCGGCGGGTCACCGAGCCGGTCGAGGACCGCCCCCAGCACCCGCTCGGCGTCGCGCGGGGCGCGGGGCAGCACGCGGCGCGCCCCGCCGGTCAGCCGGCCGTGGACCACGGCGCCGCGGCGCAGGGCCGCCCCGGCCGGTTCCAGGTGCAGCAGGCAGGCGCCCGCCACGTCGGCGTCCGGTCCGCACAGGGCGCCCGCCCCGGCGGGCGGCAGTCCCTCGATGCCGCCGGTGAGCACCGCGTCCGCCCGTCCCGCGAGCATGGCCCGCGCGCCGAGGAGGACCGACTCGTAGCCGGCGGTCAGCAGGTTGACCAGCGTCACGTTGAACGCCTTGAGGCCGTAGGACAGGGAGACCTGGCTCACCGGCACGTTGATCGCGAAGTTCGGGCACTCGACGGGACTGATCCCGGAGACGCCCTCCTCCAGCAGCGCGCGGTCGATGCGGTCCACGATCTCGTCGACGGCGAAGTTGGTGCCGAGGGCGACCCCGGTGCGCTCCCGTGCGGGCGCGCCCATGGCGTCGGGGCCGGGGAGCGCGAGACGGGCCGCGGCCAGGGCGAGTTGGGTGGCGCGGGGCAGCAGCCGCCAGCCGCGCCTGCCGAGGAACTCGGCCGGGTGGAAGCCGTCCAGCTCCCGCGTCCGCCGTTGCCCGGCGGGCGCCTCGCCGACGGCGCCGGTCACGGTGGGGGCGGCGGCCAGTTCCTTCGCGCCGATGCCGAGCGTGCTGATGGGGCCGATGCCGGTGACGGCCACCTGGCCGCCGATGTCGGAGTTCATGCGATCGCCTCCCGGCCCGCGCCGGCCGCCGGACTGCCGATGGCCACGGAGATGTTGTTGCCGCCGAAGGCGTAGGCGTTGACCAGGACGGTGCCCGGTGCCGCCGCCTGCGGGGTGTCGCGCACGACCCGCAGCGCGCACCCGGGGTCGAGCCGGCGCAGGGTGCCGACCGGGGGCACGAGCCCGTGCCGGACGACCAGCGCGGCGGCCAGGCAGCCGAACGCGCCCGCCGCTCCCCCGCTGTGCCCCAGGGACGCCTTCACGGCGGTCACCGGCACCTCGGGGGTCCGGGCACCCAGCACGCGGGCGGTGACGCCGCTCTCCACGGCGTCGTTCGCGGGCGTCCCGGTGCCGTGGCACAGCACCGCGCCGATGTCGGCGGAGTCCATCCCGCCGCGCCGCAGCGCGTCGTGGACCGCGCGCACGGCCTGGGTGCCCTGCGGGTCGGGCGCGGTGACGTGGAAGGCGTCGCAGCTCCAGCCGGAACTGACGACCCGGGCGTACGCGGTCCGGCCGCGGGCCGCCGCGCGGGCGGCCGACTCCAGCACCAGGAACGCGGCGCCCTCCCCGTACACGGTGCCGGCCCGCTCGGCGTCGAAGGGACGGCAGTGCAGCGGGTCGCCGGCGCCCAGCCGCAGAAAGGCGCCGACCGCCGGCCGGGAGATCGCCTCGGTGCCGCCGACCAGGACGGTGTCGGCCTCGCCGTCGGTGATCATGTCGGCGCCCATGGCGACGGCGTAGGCACCGGCCGCGCACGCGGTGGAGACGGTCACGCCGGGCCCGTACAGGCCGAGCCGGTCGGACAGCAGACCGGCGGTGCCGTACGGGAACCAGCTGTCGCCGTCCGGTTCGCGCCGGCCGTCCCGGCACGCCTCCTGCACGTCGCTGTCGCCGTTGCCCGTGGCCACGCAGACCCCGACGCCGTCGAGCTCCTCGGGGCCGCCGGTGCCGAGACCGGCGTCGGCGAGCGCGTCCCGGGCCGCCGCGAGGGCGAACCCGCTCGCCCGGCCCGCCCGTGCGGGGAGACCGGAGGCGGGCGGGTCCTCGGCCCGGTAGGCGAGGGAGCCGGGCATCGCCGCGCCGGGGAAGGCGAGCGGGCTCACCGGCACGTCGCCGCGCAGCAGGCCCGCCCAGAACCGCTCGACGCCCCGGCCCAGCGGCGAGACGACCCCGAGACCGGTGATGACCACGTCGGTGTCCATCAGGCCGCGCCCCAGGTCAGCTCTTCGGCCGGCCGCAGCACCGCGATGGCGTAGCCGATCTCGGCGACCAGGTCGTCACCGACGTAGGACTCGCCGCTCATGATGACGCTGCTGCCCGAGTACTGGTCGACCCGCACGACGTGCCGCAGCGTGTCCCCGGGGAAGACCTCGCGGTGGAAGGTCATGTCGCGGGAGGCGGCCAGGATCGGCGCCCCGCCGCGCTCGCCCCGCTCGTCGACCCGCCGCATCCACAGGATGGCGCCGCCCTGCCCCCAGGACTCCATGAGCAGTGAGGGCGGGTAGGCGAAGGCGCGGTGGGGCGCTCCGGGGGCCAGGCCCGCGTAGCAGGGCTCGCTCCCGGTGACCGCTTTCAGGGTGACGATCCGGTCGTAGGGCTCCCACTCCACGACCCGGTCCACCAGGAGCATCGGGTGGGCGTGCGGGATCACTCCGCGGATGTCGGCGTACTCAAGCATCCGGGCCTCCCGGCAGGTCGTCCGCGTCCGCGGTGGTCCGGAAGGTCATCTTGATCAGCGCCGCCTTGGTGCCGCCGTTGGTGCACCGGGCCTCGACCGCGAGCACGCCCGCCGCCTCCGGCCGGCACACGCAGTGCACCTCCAGGGTGTCGCCGGGGGCGAGCGCGCTGGTGAAGCGCACCGACCGGATGGCGGCGGGCCGCGCCCAGGCGTCCGCGCCCGACGTGTGCCGCACCAGGTGCAGCACCGCCTCGCAGACCGACTCGACGATGAAGGCGCCCGGGTAGACGGTGAAGTCCGGGTAGTGGCCCTCCAGATACGGCTCGTCGGCCGCGATCAGCTTGCGCACGGTGACCTCGGTCGGCGAGTGGACCGTCACCAGGTGGGCCGCGTCGACCGACGTGGCGCGCCGCCTGGGCCCCGTCACGGCGCTCTCCTCGGCCACGGCGACCGCGGCCGGGCTGCTCACAGCGCGACTCCGCCGTCGATCTGGATGACCTCGCCGGTGATGTACGCGGCCCGGTCGGACACCAGGAACGACACCAGGTCGGCCACCTCGTCCGCGCCGCCGTACCGCTTCAGCGGGATCGACTTGAGGGCCTGCTCGCGCACCTTCTCCGGGAGCGCCTCGGTCATGTCCGTCTCGATGAAGCCGGGCGCGACGACGTTGACGCGGATGCCGTAGGCCGCGACCTCCTTGGCCAGGGACAGGCTCATGCCCTGGATGCCGGCCTTGGACGCCGAGTAGTTGCTCTGCGTGGCGTGGCCGTAGACCCCGGAGATGGACGACATGTTGACGATGACGCCCTTCTTGCGCTTCATGAAGCCGAAGCCCACCGAGCGGCAGAAGTTGAAGGTGCCCGTCAGGTTGGTGTCGATGACGGTGTGCCAGTCCTCGACCGGCATCAGCACCATCGGGTTGTCCCGCACGACACCGGCGGAGTTCACCAGGACGGAGACCGGGCCCAGGCGCTTGGCGGCGGCTCCGACGAACTCCTGCACGGCGTCGAAGTCGGAGACGTCGCAGGGCGCGTGGTGGACCTGCGCGCCCCGGTCCCGCACCAGCTTCTCGGTCTCGGCGGCCGCCTCGGTGCCGCTGCGGTAGCAGAAGGCGATGTCGTACCCGTCCGCGGCGAGCTGGACGGCCACGGCACGGCCGATGCCGCGCGATCCTCCGGTGACGATGGCCACTTGACGTTCGGTCACTGCACTGCCCTTCTGAGTCGGTGGGGCGGGGGCACGGCGTCAGCCGCAGCCGCCCGCGGTGTCCTGGTCCATCGAGCCGATCCGCTCCCGCAGTTCGCGCGGGACGCCGAGCAGCGGGTCCTCGCCCCACTCGGTGTCCACCAGCGGGTACGCGGTGGTCGGTGCCGGTTCGCTCGCGGCGGCCTTCGCCGCGGTCGCGGTGGTCGTCGTGGTCATCGGTGCCTCATCCCTTCGCCGTCGTGCCGGCCAGCGCCTCGTCCAGCGCGGCCAGGAAGTCGTCGAGCCGGTCGAGGCCCCAGAAGCGGTGCCGGCCGACCTTGAAGTACGGGACGCCGAAGACGTCGTCCTCGTAGATGCGCATGAGCGCCCGTACGCCCTGCTCGCGGATGTGCGGCTCGTCGGGGGCGCCGGTCAGCGCCGCGCCGTCGAGGCCCGCCTCCTCGCAGACCCGCAGCAGCGTGCCGGGGTCACAGATGTTCTCGCCGCGCTCCCAGCGGGCCGCCATCACGGCGTCGTAGTAGGCGCGTTCGACGCCCAGCTCGCCCGCCTTGAACCAGGCCAGGTGCGGCAGGTCCCACCACTCGTCGCCCTTGTCGATGGGCCACTTCATGGCGTAGCCGTACTTCGCGGCCAGGCGCTTGGTGTCGTTGAGGATGTACAGGTGCTTGGCCTTGCTCATGGCCACGTAGTGGAACTCGCCGCCCGCCGCCTCCAAGTCCGCCGCGCTGCGCGCGTCCGGCTCGGAGAACGGCACGAACTCGATGAGCTCCCGGGCGTCCGGCCGCGTCTCCTCCAGACGGCGCAGCGCCATCCAGCTGAAGGGGCTGCGCAGGGAGAAGTACAGCCGCGGGGGCCGGCGCGGGCTCATGCGGCACCTCCGCGCAGCGCGGTCTGGACCTGCTCGTCCAGGACGGCGACGGTGCCGGCCAGTTCGCCGCGGCTGATCGCGTAGCCGTGCATGATCGTGGCGGTCGCGGCGCGCTCCAGGCGGTCACCGCGCCGGACGTAGCAGTCCATGCGCGCGGTGTACATGGTGTCGCGCAGGATCTCGTCCACCCGGAAGACGGTGTGGACGGTCTCCTCCATCCAGATGTCGCCGAGGAGCTGGACCCGCGCCCGGGACACCACGGGGATCCAGCCGCGCTCCTCCAGGAGCCGCCCGATCGCCAGGTCCCGCGAGTGCAGGTAGCGGTCCACGACCTCCTCCAGCGTGCGGATGTACGCGGAGTGCTGGAGCCGGTCGGAGAAGTGGCAGTAGTAGTAGGGGGCCCGCCAGTCCCACAGGTAGGCACCGGAGCCCTCGGGCGCCAGCACGTCGGCGACCTCCTGGCCCTCGGCGATCGGCAGGCTCCCGGCGGCGCTGTTGTGCAGCGCGGCCACCTCGGGGACGACGTACGGCTCCAGGAAGGCGGGGACCGGCTCCGAGCCCGAGCCGTCCTTGACGGTGACGAGGGCGGCGCGGACCTTGCCCTTGAGCACGGTGACCGTGCGGCCCTCGCGCTCCACGGTCAGCGACACGGCGAACGGCGCGCCCTGGCCGGGCTTCGGCGTCGCCGAGACCACGGTGGCGTACACCTGCTCGCCGACCTCCAGGGCCACCGGCAGCTGCACCGAGGAGTCGACGATCTCCAGGCCGAGACCGTAGGTGTGGTAGAGGGTCCTGGCGTCCACGCCGCGGTCCGCGAAGTACTGCAGGACGGCTTCCTCGGCCAGGTACATGAAGTGCTTGAAGCCGATCCAGGTACGGATGTTGGCGCCTTCGTAGCGCGGCTGGCCCACGTAGCTGGTGGGCTCGCCGTCGAGCAGTTCGGGCACGGCGGGATCTCCTTCGGTGGTGTGCGGGGTCGGTGCGAGGGCGGCGGCGAGGAACGCGGCGGTCTCCCCGCTCATCCGCTCGGTCTGCGCGACGTGGCAGAAGTGCCCGTAGGCGGGGTGCAGGCGGACGGTCGCCGCGGGCATGTCCCGGTCGAGGGCGGCGGCCCGCATGGGTGTCAGCGACTCGTCCCGGGTGCCGGCCAGCACGAGCGTCGGCACGGTGACGCGGGTCAGGTCGAGCAGCCCGGACTGCGCGAACTCCTCGTAGAACACGGGGAATCCGCCCGGTACGGCGCGGTCGAGGAGCTTGCGCACCATCAGGCGGCGCACCTCGGGGTCCAGGGCCTCGCCGCGTGCGCCGAGACCCAGCCGCAGTCCCTCCACGATCACCTTGCGCAGTGCGGCGAGCGAGCGGGTGCGCAGCTCGGGCGTGAGCGGGAAGTCGGCGGGCCGGTAGAAGGGTGCGGCCAGGACCGCGGCCTCGATCCCGGGCCGCACGTCCTCGCCGGAGAGGTACTCCAGGATGGCGTTGGCCCCGAACGAGTGGCCGAGGAGCGCGACGGGCGGTTCCGGCACCAGGTCCAGCGCGCGGCTCAGCCACTGGCCCGGCGAGCCCTCGGGCCGCCAGGCGTAGGAGTTGCCGCCGTGCCAGGGGAGCTGGAGCGCGTAGGGCCGGTAGCCGGGGAGCCGGCCGGCGAGGGGGCGCCAGCACCCCCAGGAGTCCTCGATGCCGTGGGCGGCCACCAGCGCGGGACCCTCCCCCGGCCCGCGCCAGACCTCCAGGCCGTCCCGCTCGGCCACCTTCGTCCAGGTGCTCACGCGAGGGCCTCCGCCCGTCGTACGAGGGTGAGGTGCGTGCCCGCCCAGCCGTCCTCCGCGTCTCCGCAGCCGACGGCGACCGGCGTCTCGCTCGGGCCGACGGCGGTGAGACGGGCGGCGGCCACGGCGAGCCGGACGACACCGGCAGCCCCATAGAAGTCCCCGGGTTCCGCGTGGAAGGGGGTGACCGGTCCGGCGGCCCGTACGACGGGGCCGATCCGCAGCCCGTCCGGCCGCTGCCACGCGCCCGGCAGGCCCAGCAGCAGGCAGCCGGCGGCGGCGGTCAGCGGGGCGGGGGCGTCCTCGCGCAGCGCCGCGAGCCGTACCGCCACCGGGTCGGCGGGCTCCACGCCCACCACGACCGCGCGCCGCGCCCGGCCGGCCCGCACCAGCCGCGAGGCGAGGGCCACCGCGTCGAGTCCCGCGGTGGCGCCGCTGCACACGGCCAGGTTGGGGCCGGTGAAGCCGTACCGGATCGCCACCGTGCTCGCGATCACGTTGCTCGACGCGTTGGGCGCGTCCAGCACGCTGACCACGGAGCCGGAGCGCTCGCGCATGTCGCCGAGGACCGTGCACACGGTCTCGACGTTGCCGAGGTTCGAGGCGACGACCACGGCGGTGCCCGCGGCGTCCGGGACGGGCCCGGCGAGGGGGCCGGGCGGCAGTCCGAGGGCCCGGTGGACCGCGCACAGCGCCAGCCGCGTCGACGGCTCCTTGCCGAGGAGCCCCTTGCGGCCGAGCACCTCCTTGGCGTCCTCGGGCCGGCAGGCCGGTGTCTCCGGCGAGCCGGGCAGGTCCGCCGCGGACAGTCCGGGCACGTGCACGGCCCAGCCGTCGAGGGCGAGTTCGCGGGTGTCAGTGCTCATCGCAGGCCTCCACGACCGTCACGGCGTTCACTCCGCCGAAGCCGAACGCGTTCACCTGGGCCAGCCGCGCCCGCGAGGGCCGCGGCTCCCCGTACACGAGGTCGAGCTTCTCGGCCTCGGCGTCGGGCCTGCGCAGACCGGCCGTGGGTGGTACGACGCCGGTGCGCAGCGCGTCCACGGCGACGAGCAGGCTCATCAACGCGGCGCCTCCGGAGGTGTGCCCGACGGAACCCTTGATGCCGGTGACGGGCGGGCCGTCGGTGCCGAAGACCTCCAGCAGCGCCCCGGCCTCGGTCGGGTCGTTCAGGGCGGTCGAGGTCCCGTGGGCGAGGACCAGGCCGATGTCGTCCGGGGTGACACCGGCGCGCTCGTGCGCGTCCCGCATCGTCGCGACGATCCCGGCCCGGTCGGGGGCGGTCTCGTGGTGGGCGTCGCAGCCGAGGCCGACGCCGTGCACGAGCGCCGACGGCCGTCTGTCGCCGGTGAGTCGCTCCGCCCGTTCCAGGACCACGGCGACCGCGCCCTCGCCGAGCAGCACGCCGTCGCGGTCGGCGTCGAAGGGCCGGACCATGTCGGCCCTGACCGCGCCGACCCGGCCGATCATGGTGAGCATGCTCTCGGTCATGGTGTCGCAGCCGGCCGCGACGACCGCGTCGGCCTCACCGAGTTCGAGCATGTCCGCGGCCAGGGCCAGCGCGTAGCCCGAGGCGGCGCAGGCGTTGGCGATCGTGTGCACCTCGGTGACGTCCGGGGCGACGGAACGCACCGCCTCGGCGAAGTGCAGCTCGGCCAGACGCAGCGGGACACCGTCGGCGTACCACTGCTCCACCGCGCGCAGCTCCCGCAGGCCGGTGCCGACGAGGACCGCGACCCGGCGTCGCGCCGGGTCCACGCCCGCCTCCTTCAGCGCCCGCTCCACACAGCGGGCGAGCCACCGTCCGGCCAGCCGGGGCAGGCCGGGCGGGGTCTCCTCGTCGTCGTCGATCGAGTAGGCGTTGGCGACGTTCAGCCTGGCCGGGTCGCCGCAGCGCAGCGGGGACACGCCGGAGCGGCCGTCCCGCAGTGCCTGGAGCGTCTCGTCGAGATCGCCCAGGCACGTGATCATCGCGCTACCCGTGATGGCGGTCGGCACGGCTCCACCCCCTGACCACGGCGGCGCCGGCCGCGCCGTCACCGCCGAGGGTGGTGATCACGGAGATGTCGCCGTCACGCGCGGGCTCGGCCCGGTGCCGGGCGATCAGCGCCGCCAGCTGGAACGCCCCCGAGGCGCTGAACGCCTCCCCGGTCACGTCCTTGACGCGCAGCCGCTCGGGTCCGGCGCCGAGGACCGCGGCGACGGCCGCGTCCTCCGCGTCGTCGTAACGGGGCATGCCGCTGGTCGCCGTGGCCACCGCGGACACCTGGGAGGGCTCCACCCCGGCCCGCTCCAGGGCCCGGGCCAGACAGGCCGTCAGACCCGCGACGAAGGTGCCGTCGGTGCCCGGCGGGTCGTACACGCCGGTTTCCACGGCGAGCACCTCCGCGTCGGGCCGGCGCCCCGCGGCGCGCACCGCCTCGGCGCTCTCCACGACGAACACCGCCGCGCCCTCACCCGGCGGCAGTTCGCCGCCGTCGGTGGACTGCGCGTAGTGCACCGCCCAGGCCGACTGCGGGCTGAACTCCTCGACGCAGCCCGCCAGCAGGGCGTCCGCGTAGCCGCAGCTGATGAGGTTGCGGCTGTAGCGCAGCACGTTGAGCATCGCCAGCGGGCCGCCCGCGATGGTGGCGTTCACCCCCTGGAGCCCGTACCGGATCGCCGCCTGCCCCGCCGCGCAGTTCATCACCGCGTTGGGGAACAGCAGCGGGTTGACCAGGTAGGGCCGGTCCTGGACGAACGTGTCCCGGCTGTAGTCGCTGGTGGACTTGGCGCTGCCCGCGGTGGTGCCCAGGGTGATGCCGATACGGGCCCGGTTGCCGTCGCCGACCTCCAGGCCGGTGTCGGCGAGGGCGGCCTGGCAGGCGACCATGCCGAGCGAGGTGCTGCGGTCGAAGAAGGAGGTCCCCTTGCGGCCGAGGAAGTCGCGGACCTTGAAGTCCACCAGCGCGTGGGCGTCCGGGCGCGGCAGCGGGTCCTCGAACATCCCGGACACGTCCGCCGTGGCGGACCTTCCCGCGGTGAGGGCGCCCACCAGGGCCTCGGTGCCGATGCCGGCGCCGGACAGCACGCCGAGACCGGTGATGGCCAGGACGGCCGGAGTGGTGGGCGGGGTGGTGGCGGACAGCTCGGCTGCCGTCGCCGTCATGAGTACCTCCCGAGCATGACGATGGCGTTGTTGCCACCGAACGCGAAGCCGTTCACCTGGGCGATGCGCACGTCCGCGGGCCGTGCGGTGTTGGGAACGGGGTCGATCAGGGGCATGGCGGGGTCGGGGGTGCTGTAGTTGATGGTCGGCGGCAGGAACGACCCCGTGATGCCGAGCACCGACGCGATCGCGCCGAGGCCGCTCGCGGCGCCCATGGTGTGGCCGAGCATCGACTTGGTGGAGCTGATCGGCGGCGGGCTGTCCCCGAAGACGTCGACCACCGCCCCGGCCTCCACCTGGTCGTTCGCCGGGGTGCCGGTGCCGTGGGCGCAGATGTAGTCCACGTCCGCCGCCTGGACCCCGGCGTTGCGGTGGGCCAGGCGCATGCACTCGGCGATGCTGTCCCGGTTCGGCGCCACCATGTGGTTGGCGTCGCAGTTGACGCCGTAGCCGAGCACCTCGGCGTGGATACGGGCGCCCCGGGCCTGCGCGGACTCCAGGCTCTCCAGGAACATGGCCGCCCCGCCCTCGCCGGTGATGATCCCGGACCGGTTCTTGTCGAAGGGCGAGCACGCCTTCTCGGTGAGGGCGCCGAGCCGGTAGAAGCCGGCGTGCGACCAGCGGCCGACCGAGTCCGCGCCGCCGGCGATCATGTAGTCGGCCTCGCCCGTCCTGATCAGGTCGTAGGCGTAGCCGAGCGCGTAGTTGCTGGCCGAGCAGGCGGTGGAGAGCGTGACGGCGTCGCCCGTCAGCCGCAGCTCCCGGTTCACCGCCTGGGAGAGGCGGGCGCTGGAGACCTGGCGGACCAGGTTGGCGTCCAGGCCCTGGACGCCGGCCCGCAGTGCGTCGCCGGTGAGCCGTTCGAGCACCTGCGACTCGCCGCCGGTGGTGCCCATGCTCGACCCGGCCCGGGAGGCGGCCAGTTCCTCCTCGTCGATCCCGGCGTCCGCGACCGCGAGACGGGCCGCGGACGCCGCGAACAGGCTGGTGCGGCCCCACTCGTCGACAGACAGTCGCCGGACCATCTCCTCCGGCCGGAAATCGTGCACCTCGCCGGCCATGAAGTAGGGGAAGCCGCTGGAGTCGAAGCAGGCGATCGGGGACACCCCGTTGACGCCCGCCCGCAGCGACTCGCCGTAGGCGGACGCTCCGATACCGATGCTCGACACAGGCCCGAGGCCGGTGATGACTACCCGTCGCATGGGGTCAGTCCTGCCAGCCCGCGTGCTGCCCCAGGATCCGGTGCACCTCGGTGAGGTTGACCATCTTGGGCAGTTCCGACTGCGGTATCTCGACCTTGTACTTCTTCTCCAGGCGCGCCAGGATCTCGATCGCGCGCAGCGAGTCCGCCTCGTGGTCCTCGACGAAGAGGCTGGTCTCCGTGATTTCCTCCGGCTCCAGCTCGAGCACCTCGGCGACGATCTCGCGGATTTCGTCGAGCTGCTCCTGCTTGGTTCCGTTCGACATACTGGAATTCCTCCCGTGGGAAATGCACTGGTTACTTGTCAACCGTCGGACGCCGGAACGGATTTCCGATTCCCTTGCCATGACACTAAGAGCCGGTCCGCCCGCCGGACCAGCAACCATGGGCGTTCACAATTACGGCGCCGCGTCCGGACAGCAGAAAGGCGGAGGCCGGCGACCCGAGGGTCACCGGCCTCCGCCTGATCCGTCCGCGGGCGGCAGCGGGGGAACGGACGACCGGCCGACGGATACGGAATTCCCGCCCGCACTCCGAACGGCGGGATATTCCCGGGGACTTTCTAGCCGTTGACACGAACAACCAGCAACATCACGGCAGGAAGATGCCGACATTCCCCCGCCGGACGACAAGCGCGTGCACCATACGGACGGCGACGGCAGCTTTTTTCCCGCAGGCGACGGAGACGAGTGACATGGCGACGGCGGACGTGTGGTGGTGGCGCATACCGGTGCCGTTCGAACCGGCCGACCTCGCGCTGCTCAGTCCCGCGGAGCGCGCCCGCGTCGACCGTGCGCGCACCCCGCGCGCCAAGGCGTCCGTCGTCGGCTCCCGCGCGGGCGTGAGGCGGGCCCTCGGCGTCCTGCTGGGGGCCCGGCCCGAGGACATCGAACTGGGCCGCGCGGCCTGCCCGTGCTGCGGCGCCCCCGACAAGGGGCCACCGGTCGTGCTGCGTCCCGCCGCCGCGCCGCACATCAGCATTTCTCACGCCGACGGCTGCGCGGCCCTCGCGGTGAGCGAGCGCCTCGTCGGCGTCGACGTCGAGCGCCGGCGCGCCCTGGCCACCACGGAGCTCGCGTCCGTCGCCCTCTCCCCCGCGGAGCGGGCCCATCTGACGTCCCTGGCACCGGGCCCGGCGCGCGAGGCGGCCTTCCTGCGGTGCTGGACCCGCAAGGAGGCCGTCCTCAAGGCCGTCGGCATCGGCGTCACCACCGACCTCACCCGGCTGGAGAGCGACCCGGCCGCACCGGGCCCGGTACGCGTCACGGCGGGCGCCCGCCCCGGCGACACCCGCCCGTGGTCCGTCACCGACCTCCCGCTCCCCACCCCCTGGACCGCGTCCCTGGCCGTAGCGACGACACCCACCGCCCCGAGGCCCCCCGAAATCCGCCTGCACGGTCCCCTGACACCGCGGGGCGACGACGGCTGGCCGTGCCCGCCATACCGGCCCGCTGAGCGCGGCGGAACAGCTCCCTGCGGCGATGTCAGTGCCGGCGCACACAATGCGCGCCATGAGTGATCACTACGAAGTCGTCTTCTCGTGCTTCCTGAGCGACGACACTCCGGTCTCGGTACTGGCGGCACTGCGCTGGCACATGGGCATGGACGACGAGTGTCCGGACGACCTGGACCCTGAAGACCATCCTTACCCGTCACTTCTCCCGGGAAGCAGCCGTCTTCCCGGCGGTGACACCGTGTCGCTCCGCCGCACCGTGCAGGAGATCACGGGTTCGGGAGAGCGCTACGAATGGGAGCTGTTCGCCCGCCTCTACTGGGTCGATGACCTCAAGCTCCACCTCGACGCCCTGTTGGAGCTGATGGCTCCTCACATCGCGCGCGAGGGCTACGGCGGCCACATACGCGACGAGTACGACACAGACGTGAAGACCTTCAACTTCCACGACGGCACATATGACCACGTTGACATCTGAGTCGGGGTTCCGCCGATCCTGATGGCCAGAAACCCCACCTTGCCTGCCTGACGTTGCCGGATGGCGGCACAGTTCCACGAGTTGCCGGTGCCGGAAACGCACCCTCCCGCGCGCCGGCCCGAGGCGTACGGTTGCCCTTGGGGCAGCTGGGGGTGATCGGCACCGGGACCGTCACGAGCGGTCCGGGACGAATACGGGGTGACGATCGTCTACCTGGTGATCGCCGCGTCGGCGGTCGCGGCCGTCCTGACGGCCGCACTGACCGTGCTGGTGCGCCGAGAGCGGCGCCGGAGCGTCTCCGGCCCGGACGGGCACCGCATCGAGACGGCGGCCACGCAAGCCCTGCGCGACGCCCGCCGCCAGGCCCACGCCCGCCAACACTTCAACGACGGCGGAGGCATCAGCGCCCTACGGGACCGCGACTCCTCCTCGTAGGGCTCCGCCGAGCGAGCGCCCCCGCCGATGTCACCTTCGCACGCTGCGCGGTGCGGCGTGCCTAAACGGGGCTCGTTGGCCGCTCGCCGATCCGACTGCGACCGCTTCGGTGCACCATCGTTCGCCGCCGTTGATGTCAGCCGGTGATGTCAGTCTACGAGCTATGCGCTAACAGCCAACTCCCTTGCGTCTGGCGAGCTTGGGCTCTCGCCTGCGACACGGGAACAGGATCAAGGGTCTACCGCTGATGAGTCCTCCCCGGGCGTCAGTTAAGTTTCCGGTCTCGTAGACGGAGGGAGATGCTGTGCCGGAGCACTTGGGGCCGCTGGAGCTTGTGGGGGCCCGCTGGGTGATCGGGGATGCGACGCGTAAGGACGGCCTCTCCCTTCTGCTTACGCCTGAAGGGCTCGAACAGCACCGGCGCGGAGAGACGCCAGCTTTGGTCTCCACTGAGTGGACCCAGCTCATGGAGTTGAGGATGCGGGCCGCGCACCAAAAGTGGCAAGCCAGCCCTGGCGCAGGCATTTTCGGAGGCTTTCAGCCCCGTGCCGACTTCGGCCGTGACGGCTGCTCCCTACACGGCATCCGGCGTGACCCCTACGAGCCATGGTCGGTGCGGTATACACATCACGAACGTCGCTATAAGGGTGGCCACGTCATCGTGCTCAAGACACAACCGCTCGATCGTGGCCTGTCGGCTCACTGCTCGACTCGGCCACCGTTCCATCCATGCCTTCTGTACTGGGCACGCCTCGAGGAGCGGCCGACCTCGCCGAGTCCCTTCTTCCGCAGCTCGGGAACCGGTGGCTGCACACGCAGACTGTGGCCGCTCGGGCTCAGGGAGCCACTGCCGCTGTGGCCGAAGCTGACCGGGATCTCCTCGTCGCTGCCGCGTGGCTGCACGACATCGGCTACGTACCCGAGCTGCAGAAGACCGCGTTTCATCCCCTTCACGGTGCCCGGCACCTCGAATCGCTGGACGCACCGGCGCGTCCTCACCACCCGCACCGGCCGCCCGATCGACCCGCAGAACATCAACCGGTCGTTCTTCCGCATCACCGACGCCGCCGGCCTTTGCCGCATCCGTCTGCACGACGCCCGCCACGGCTGCGCCACGCTTCTCACCGCGGCCGGTGTCGCGCCCCGGGGTCGTGACGGAGATCCTCGGCCACGGCCAGATCGGCATCACGATGGACGTCTACACGCACGTGCCGTCCGACACGCAGCGCGAGGCAGCCACATGGACCGCCTGCTCAGGCGCCGCATCGACCGGGAGTGAACGCCCGCATTCATGTCACCCCCGAACGCCGAACGCCCCGGACCGTTCCGTCGGCCGGGGCGTTCGCGCTGTTCAAGACAAGAGCCCCCTGTCGGATTCGAACCGACGACCTTCGCTTTACAAGATCGATGACGTCCAGGCAGTACTGGGGCGCTGCCCGACCGTGCTGGCCATGCCAGACCACACACGCGTGCTGACGTCCCAGGCTGTTGATGTCACTCGTGGATGTCAGAACAGCGCAACCAAGATCGGTCAGCGGACCACGGAACGGCAACGGTAGGTGCGGCTGCGGACCGGCCGGGTGCCTTAAGAGTCTCCCGGCTGTCGGTGCCGACTGACGGCACCCATGATGACCTTGATCGCAAGCCCGAGGATGACGAGATCAGCGATCATCTGCCCGGTGACCACGCGCCGAGCTACCTCGCTCTTAGCCGTGATGTCGCCGAAGCCGACCGTCGAGAAGAGGGTGACGGCGAAGTACAACCCGTCCGTGTGCGTGAGGGGCCCACCGAAGTTGCTGGTTGACATAGCCGCCATGACGACATAGGTGCTGGCGAACAGAAGCAGGAACAAGGGAACGCTAATGGCCAAAGCTTCGGCGGCCCTCAGTCCAGGGAACGGCGAGCGGATGATCGAGCGGACCTGAAACCCGACCAGGGCCACAAACGCCGCCAACCCGATGACCAGCATCGTGACGGCGAACCAGGGCGAGGAGTGATCTAGGGGCAGCAGAAAGTACAAGGTCATCAGAACGGTGACGCATCCCGCGATCCGCAGAACAGCCCGCACGATCATGCCGCGCGGGGGCCTGGTGGGGCCAGCTCCGCCAGTCATTGGTCGCGAGGCGTGTGGGAGGACTCGTCGACGGCGGCGCGCACCCAATCGTGGGCACTGCCAGGTTCAAGGGCGGCGAGGAGCTCTGTGAGCGAGCCATCCCAACTGTCTCTCGCGCGTTCGGCCGCTGCTGTGACGACCATCTGCCGTGTTTCTGTGTCCTTGCAGCGAACCAGTGTGATGGCGGCATGAGGGCCGGCCTCTGCGAGGATCCTCTGCGCGTGTTGCGCGTTGGTTCCGACGTGCCGTTTACGCACTTCAGCGGCGTGTGCCCCCACCTTTGCCCCCTTCAGCGCGGAGAGCAGCCCCATGAAACCGATCATCCAGGAGATGGAGATGCGGAACAGGGCACTGGCAAGACCGTTGGCCGTGAGCACGCGGGACTGGGTCAGGCTCAGCGAGCCGTCAGCGTTTCCTCTGATCACCACGGCATTCGTGCTGCCCTTGCGGGCTTTCCTGCGGAAGCCTCGTCCGAGCGACGCCAGCATGCGTTCGGCGCGATGGCGGTTGTCGAAGCTGGCGATGACTACCGAGTCCTGCCCAGATTGCGCGACCGAGGTGGTCTCCGACGTCATGAGAACGTCCTTCGCAGCCGAGTGACCGAGATCAAGGCCTGATTGAGGTCACAGCCAGGTCCGCTCGTTGGGCTTGCTATCCCATTTTAGCTGTTCAGGCGCCTACCGCTCTCTTGATCATGGTCAGCGGGGCCCGCTCCTCCGGGGACGCATCGGGAACCAGACCGCGCGGTCGGCGGAGCGGCTTTGGGCTGGAGCTGCTTTGGGGCGAGTGATCATGGCCCCTTAAGCTTCCGGCGAGTCGGGCAGTCAGTGGACCTGCCCGTTAAAGCACGACGTTGGGCCATGATCTTCGAGGCTCGCAGCTCGGGAACCGGTGGCTGCACACGCAGACTGTGGCCGCTCGGGCTCAGGGAGCCACTGCCGCTGTGGCCGAAGCTGACCGGGATCTCCTCGTCGCTGCCGCGTGGCTGCACGACATCGGCTACGTACCCGAGCTGCACAAGACCGCGTTTCATCCCCTTCACGGTGCCCGGCACCTCGAATCGCTGGACGCACCGGCGCGTCCTCACCACCCGCACCGGCCGCCCGATCGACCCGCAGAACATCAACCGGTCGTTCTTCCGCATCACCGACGCCACCGGCCTTTGCCGCATCCGTCTGCACGACGCCCGCCACGGCTGCGCCACGCTTCTCACCGCGGCCGGTGTCGCGCCCCGGGGTCGTGACGGAGATCCTCGGCCACGGCCAGATCAGCAACACGATGGACGTCTACACGCACGTGCCGTCCGACACACAGCGCGAGGCCATCAGCCGCATGGACCGCCTGCTCAGGCGCCACATCGACCGGGAGTGAACGCCCGCATTCATGTCACCCCCGAACGCCGAACGCCCCGGACCGTTCCGTCGGCCGGGGCGTTCGCGCTGTTCAAGACAAGAGCCCCCTGTCGGATTCGAACCGACGACCTTCGCTTTACAAGAGCGGCGCTCTGACCAGCTGAGCTAAGGAGGCCCGCACGCGTGCGTGCGGTGCTGCGTGCGAGCACGCCCGAGCAGTGTACCCACGTCACAGCGGGGGTCCGTCGAAAATTTCCTCGAACTTCATCGGCCTCGGACTACTGACAGATCCGGTGAACGCGGGGTAGCGTCCTGACCCAGTTCACTCGTGTGGACTACACCACTATGGAACGTTCCGTAGTGGATCACCACCTTTACAACGGATCGTCCGGCACGTTCCTGCCGGTGAAGGGGGCCCCTCACCATGGCCACTGTCTCGTTCGACAAGGCGACCCGGATCTACCCGGGTTCCGAGAAGCCCGCCGTCGATGCTCTGGAGATCGACATCGAGGACGGCGAGTTCCTCGTCCTCGTCGGTCCCTCCGGCTGCGGCAAGTCCACCTCGCTCCGCATGCTCGCGGGGCTCGAGGACGTGAACGCCGGCGCCATCCGCATCGGTGACCGCGACGTCACGCACCTGCCGCCCAAGGACCGGGACATCGCCATGGTGTTCCAGAACTACGCGCTGTACCCGCACATGACGGTCGCCGACAACATGGGCTTCGCGCTCAAGATCGCCGGCGTCAACAAGGCCGAGATCCGCCAGAAGGTCGAGGACGCGGCGAAGATCCTCGACCTCACCGAGTACCTCGGCCGCAAGCCGAAGGCGCTCTCCGGCGGTCAGCGCCAGCGCGTCGCCATGGGCCGCGCCATCGTCCGCGAGCCCCAGGTCTTCCTCATGGACGAGCCGCTGTCGAACCTCGACGCCAAGCTCCGCGTCTCGACGCGTACGCAGATCGCGAGCCTGCAGCGCCGCCTCGGCATCACGACCGTCTACGTCACCCACGACCAGGTCGAGGCCATGACCATGGGCGACCGCGTGGCGGTCCTGAAGGACGGTCTGCTCCAGCAGGTCGACTCCCCGCGCAACATGTACGACCGTCCGGCGAACCTGTTCGTCGCCGGCTTCATCGGCTCCCCGGCCATGAACCTGGTCGAGGTCCCGATCACCGACGGCGGCGTGAAGTTCGGCAACAGCGTCGTGCCGGTCAACCGCGACGCGCTCAAGGCCGCCGCCGACAAGGGCGACCGCACGGTCACCGTCGGCGTCCGCCCCGAGCACTTCGACATCGTCGAGCAGGGCGGCGGCGCCGCGGCGTCCTCCCTCACCAAGACGACCGAGGACGCCCCGGCCGGCCTGGCCGTGTCCGTCAACGTCGTCGAGGAACTCGGCGCCGACGGCTACGTCTACGGCAGCGCCAAGGTCGGCGACGAGCTCAAGGACCTCGTCGTCCGTGTCAGCGGCCGCGCGGTCCCGGACAAGGGCGCCACGCTGCACGTCGTCCCGCGTCCGGGCGAGACCCACGTGTTCTCGACCTCCACGGGTGAGCGCCTCTCCGACTGAGGCCGCTCCAACCCCCCGTAGAGAGTGAATTCACCCAAGTTGACGAGAAGGGCCCCGCAGCCTGCTGCGGGGCCCTTTCCGTTGTCGACGAATACCCCGGCAGAGCGGTCATTTCGATACGTGTACGTCAACACGTCACCTGAAATCCTCCCTCTTCCCGTCCCCCGAACCGGTGACTAAATGTCGCCAAATCATCACCCCGCGCTACCCTCACTCGCGTGAAGCACTCCACCACTAACCAACGGACCCGGCGTGGCCGTGGCCCCGCCCGCCGGATCGGCCGCACCCTCGCCCTCGTTCTGCCTGTCGTCCTGGTGCTCTCCGGGACCCTCGCGGTCACCCGAGTCAACTGGTCGGGGAATTCCTCGGACTCGGTGCTCACCGCCTCCTCGACGGACGTCTCCAAGCGTCAGTCCTCCCGCGCCCCGCAGGACGTCCTGCGGGACAGACTCCTCATGGAGCTCCAGGAGAAGGACCCGGGTGTCGCGCTGACCCACCTCCAGCAGGCGGTGAACGGCCGCCCGTCGCTGGCGAGGCACTGCTCGTCGATCGCCCGCGCCCTCGGCCGGGCCGCCGTGCGCGTGTACGGCCCGACGCGCGCCCAGTCGTTCTCCCGGCCCGTCTGCGACACCGCCTTCGCATCGGGGGTGGCCCACGGCCTCGCGGCCCGGTAGACCCGCCCCGGACCCCGTACGAGTAGGTCCGGTTACGGAACGATTGCCGCTCGGAACCTTCGACGGGGCGCCACGTACAGTTCGGGCATGACCGATCCGAACGCCGCGTCGCGCCCCGTTCAAGCCGTTGTCCTGGCCGGCGGCCAGGGGTCACGCCTGCGCCCCTACACCGACGACCGGCCCAAGCCGATGGTCGAGATCCCCGGCACCGGGACCCCGATCATCGGCCACCAGCTCGTCTGGCTCGCCGAGGAGGGCGTGACGGACGTGGTGGTCAGCTGCGGGCACCTCGCCGAAGTGCTGCAGAACTGGCTCGACTCCGCCGATCTCCCGGTCAACGTGAAGACCGTCGTCGAGACGGAGCCCCTCGGCCGCGGCGGCGGCCTCAAGTACGCCGCCGCCCACCTCCCGCACCCGGACAAGCCCTGGTACGCGACGAACGGCGACATCTGGACCCGTTTCTCGCTGCGCGACATGGCGGACTTCCACACCGAGCGCGACGCGGTCGCGACCCTCGCGCTGGCCCGTCCCCGCATCCCCTGGGGCGCCGTGAAGACCGACGGCTTCGGCCGCATCACGGACTTCATCGAGTCACCGCCGACGCAGCACGAGATCAACGCGGGCGTCTACGTCTTCTCCCCCGAGTTCGCCTCCCTGCTCCCGGAGCGCGGCGACCACGAGCGCACCACGTTCCCGCGCCTGGCCCGCGAGCGCCGCCTGGCCGGCTTCCCGATCCCGCAGGGGGCCTACTGGCGCGCCATCGACACCGCCAAGGACCTCAGCGAGGCTGCCAAGGAACTGGCGGCGCTGGGCCGCTGAGGTCCTCCAGCGCACGGCGGGCGGCCCACGGCCGCCCTCGGTCCCGTACACGCCGACGGCCCCGCACACCCGGTGTGCGGGGCCGTCGGCGTGTGCGCCGCGGGGCGTCAGCCGAGGAGGCCGCCCACGAGACGGTCGGAGCCGCCGGAGCCGCCGCCGCTCGACGTGCCCCCGGACGCACCGCCCGAGCCGCCGGTGCCGCCGGAGGTGCCGCCGCCCGAGGTCGGACCCGAGGTGGTGCTCGGTGCCTGCTGGGCGGGGGACGACTGCCGGGGCGGGGCCTGGCCGGTGCCCTGGGTCTGGGTGGGGGCGGTGCCCGTCGTGCCGGGCGTCGCTGCCGCACCGGGCGTCGTGGCCGCGCCAGACGGGGACGAGGAGGCGTCGCGGGTCGGCGTCTGGGAGGCGGACGGACGGGCCTTGTGGTGGCGCTTGCCGGGCTCTCCCGGAAGCGGGGAACCGGGCAGCTCGTTGCGCGGGGCCTCGCCGGGACCCGGGACGACGACCCGGTCGGCGTCGCGCACGGCACCGCCGAGGAGCGAGCCGACGAGCAGGGTGAGTCCGACGACGACGGTCGTGACGAGCGCGCCGCGGCGCAGCACCCGCTGCCGCAGCTCCCAGATGTCCGCGCGGGGACCGAGCCTGCGCCAGGCCTCCCCGGCGAGGCGCCCGTCGACGGAGTAGACCGGGGCGCCCGCGGTGATCAGCGGGGACCAGGCGGCGAGGTAGATGATGTCGGGAGCGTCGTAGACCGGCACCGTCTTCCAGCTGACGGTGAGCAGCAGGGCGGCCGACAGTCCGGCGCCGACGACGGCGGCGACGCGCTGCCAGAGCCCCAGGATCGTCAGGACGCCCACGACGACCTGGAGGAAGGCGATGACGAGTCCGGCGCCGACGGGGTGCTGGAGGGCGAACTGGCGCAGCGGCTCGGCCGCCTCCCACGGGTGCAGGGAATTGAGCCACTTGACCATCGAGCCGCGCTTGCCGCCGTCGAAGTAGACGGGGTCGCAGAGCTTGCCCATGCCGGCGTAGATGGAGATGAACCCGAGGAAGACGCGCAGCGGGAGCAGGACGACGCCGAGGTTCATCCGGCGGCCGGGGTAGTACGCGTGCCGGACCGGGTCCGCGCCGTGGCGCTTCGCCGGGGACGCGCCGTCCTGGTCGAGGTCCCGGTCGAGGTCCTCGTCGAGGTCCTGTTCCGCGAACTCGGTGTCGGCGTAGGCCGGTTCGTCGTAGGTGCTGCCCACCTGGCGCATGTGCGGCAGGAGCCGTGTCTCCCCGGCGACGGGAGACCGCTGGCTGCCGACGAGCGGCGTCTCGACCGTCTCGACGGTCATGTCGGCCTCGTAGCCGTCCTGTTCGCCGAGGCCGACGACCGGGATGACCTGGGTCGCGCCGGTGTCGCCCGACGACTCCTCGCCGTGGCGCACGCTCGTACTGCGCGCGGCCTGGAGCAGCCGGGTGGCGCCCGTGTCGTCGGGCGCGGACTTCCCGCTCCAGACGACGGGGGCGCGACGGCGCGTTCCGGCGGCCGAACCGCCCGCAGCCGCACCGCCCTTACCGACGAAGGGGGTGCGAGCGGTGGCCTCGGCGGAGCTCAGGGGCTGCGCGATGCGCGGGGATCGGGGCCGCGTCGACTCGCCTAGCCGCACGCGGAAGCTCGCGTGATTGACGATGATCTGCGCCGGGTCGCTCGGCACCTTCACCATGCTCAGCGCGGGAGCGTCGTCGTATCCCGACGAGCGGTCCCCCGTGGGTGTGCGGGGTGTTCTGGTGTCCACACTCATCTAACCGAGTGACGTCTGTTTAGGACACTGCTTTGACCCGGCCGATCTGTCCGGACCGCGTCAAGGTCATCCGGAACATCCCTGTTGCCCCACGGGGGTGATTACGCGCACATCTGTTCAGGCGCGGCGTCGCGAGGCCTCGTAGAGGACGACTCCCGCCGCCACGCCGGCGTTCAGCGATTCGGCGCCGCCGGGCATCGGGATCCGCACCCGGAAGTCGCAGGTCTCGCCCACGAGTCGGGACAGGCCCTTGCCCTCGCTGCCGACCACGATGACCACCGGGCCGCCCAGGGACTCCAGTTCGTGGAGTTCGACCTCGCCGTCCGCGGCGAGACCGACCACGACGAGCCCGGCCTTCTTGTACGACTCCAGGGCGCGGGTCAGGTTCGCCGCGCGGGCGACCGGCGTACGGGCCGCGGTGCCGGCGGACGTCTTCCAGGCGCCGGCGGTCATGCCGGCCGCGCGGCGCTCGGGCACGACGACGCCGTGACCGCCGAAGGCGGAGACGGACCGGACGACGGCGCCGAGGTTGCGCGGGTCCGTCACGCCGTCGAGGGCGACGATCAGCGGGTCCGCTCCCTCGTCGTACGCGGCGGCGGCGAGGTCCTCGGGGTGCGCGTACTCGTACGGCGGGACCTGGAGGACCAGGCCCTGGTGGTTGAGGCCGTTGGTCATGCGGTCCAGCTCGGGGCGGGGCGCCTCCATGAGGTGGATGCCGCCGCGGTCCGCGGCGAGCTGGAGCGCCTCGCGCACCCGCTCGTCGTTGTCGATGAACTGCTGGACGTACAGCGTGACGGCGGGCACGCCCTCGCGCAGCGCCTCGACGACCGGGTTGCGTCCGACGACCATCTCGGACGTGCCCTTGCCGCCCCGGCCGCGCGGCGCGGGCCGGCGGGCGGCCTGCTTCGCCTTGGCGTTGGCGATGCGGTTCGCCTTGTGCTTCTTGCGCATCTCGGCGGGCGGGGTCGGGCCCCTGCCCTCCAGGCCCTTGCGTCGCTGGCCGCCACTGCCGACCTGCGCGCCCTTCTTGCCGGACATGCGGCGGTTGTTAGCGGCCATGACCTACCTGTCTGTGTGAGGCGTGCGTACGTACGTATATGAAGTGTGCCGCCCGGAGGCCCGGGCGGCACAATCGATCAAGGTCGACGGAGCCGCTCAGCGCGGTCCGAGCGTCCAGCGCGGCCCCTGCGGGCCGTCCTCGATGACGAGACCGGACTGGTTCAACTGGTCCCGGATGGCGTCCGCGGTCGCCCAGTCCTTGCGCCCCCGCGCCGACTCGCGCTGCTGGAGCACGAGGCGTACGAGGGTGTCGACGACGCCGTGCAGGTCCTCGCCGCGGTCGCCCTCGCCCGCCCACTGCGGGTCGAGCGGGTCGAGGCCGAGGACGCCGAGCATCGCGCGGACCTCGGCGAGGCGGGCGACGGCGGCTTCCTTGTCGTCGGCGGCCAGGGCGCTGTTGCCCTGGCGGACCGTGGTGTGCACGACGGCGAGGGCCTGCGGGACGCCCAGGTCGTCGTCCATCGCCTCGGCGAAGGCCGGCGGCACCTCGGCGGCGGGCTCGACGACTCCCCCCGCCTTCTCGACGACGCGCTGCACGAAGCCCTCGATGCGGGCGAACGCCGACTCGGCCTCGCGCAGGGCCTCTTCGCTGTACTCGATCATCGAGCGGTAGTGCGGGGTGCCCAGGTAGTAGCGCAGCACGATCGGGCGCCACTGCTTGACCATCTCGCTCACCAGGACCGAGTTGCCGAGCGACTTCGACATCTTCTCGCCGCTCATGGTGACCCAGGCGTTGTGCACCCAGTACGCGGCGAAGTCGTCGCCGAAGGCCTTGGCCTGTGCGATCTCGTTCTCGTGGTGCGGGAAGATCAGGTCGATCCCGCCGCCGTGGATGTCGAAGGCGCTGCCCAGGTACTTGTGCGCCATCGCCGAGCACTCCAGGTGCCAGCCGGGACGGCCGCGGCCCCACGGGGTCTCCCAGTCGGGCTCACCGGGCTTGGACGCCTTCCACATGGCGAAGTCACGCGGGTCGCGCTTGCCGGTGATGCCCTCCTCGGCGGGCTGGCGCAGCTCGTCGAGGTCCTGGTTGGACAGCGCCAGGTAACCGGGGAACGAGCGCACGTCGAAGTAGACGCTGCCGTCGGCCTCGTACGCGTGACCGCGCTCGATGAGGACGCGCATCATCTCGACCATCTCGGTGATGTGCCCGGTGGCGCGCGGCTCGTAGGTGGGCGGCAGGCAGCCGAGCACGTCGTAGCCGTCGTTGAAGGCACGCTCGTTCGCGTACCCGATGGACCACCAGGGACGGCCCTGCTCGGCCGACTTGACGATGATCTTGTCGTCGATGTCCGTCACGTTCCGGATGAAGGTGACGTCGTATCCGCGGTGCTCGAACCAGCGGCGCATGATGTCGAAGTTGAGCCCGGAGCGGATGTGCCCGATGTGCGGTGCGGCCTGCACGGTGGCACCACACAGGTAGATCGAGACACAACCCGGCACGAGCGGGGTGAAGTCACGGATCTGCCGGGCGCTGGTGTCGTACAGGCGAATAGTCACCACTCCAGGGTAGTGGGCCCCGGCCAGTGCCCAGAGCCCGTTACGCCTGAAGGCACACGGATTCGTGACATCCGGCGTGCCATCAGGCGCCCGGACCTCCCGTCCGGCGGCCCGCCGGGTCAGTCCGTCCGCACGACCAGCGCCGTGGCCACCGCCAGCAGACCCTCGTCCCGGCCGGGGAAGCCGAGCCCGTCGGTCGTGGCGCCGGACACGGATACGGGTGCCCCCACCGCCTCGGACAGCAGCTTCTGCGCCTCGTCCCGGCGCCTGCCGATCTTCGGCCGCGGCCCGACGACCTGCACCGCCACGTTCCCGACGGCGAACCCGGCCGCTCGGACGATCCGCGCCGCCTCGGTGAGCAGCGTGACCCCCGAGGCGCCGGCCCACTCGGGCCGCCCGGTCCCGAAGTGGGCCCCGAGGTCACCCAGTCCGGCCGCGGAGAACAGCGCGTTGCACGCGGCGTGCGCGACGACGTCCGCGTCGGAGTGCCCGGCGAGCCCGGGCCCCTCGCCCTCCCAGAGCAGTCCCGCGCACCACAGCTCGCGGCCCTCCTCGAAGGCGTGGATGTCGGTACCGATCCCGACCTGCGGAATCACCGGCACGCTCGCGGGCGGCCGGCCGGCGGCCGTCTCAGAATCCATCGTTGAGCCTCCTGCGCGCGAGAACCGCCTCGGCGAGTACGAGGTCCAGGGGGCGCGTCACCTTGAACGCCTCCTCGTGCCCGGGCACCACGACGACGGGCGTGCCGAGCCGCTCGACCATGCTCGCGTCGTCGGTCACGTCGTCGGTGACGGCCGCGTGGGCGCGTACGAGCGTGTCGCGGTCGAAGCCCTGCGGGGTCTGCACCGCACGCAGCAGGGACCGCTCGGGCGTGGCGACGACCGGCTCGGGCGAGCCGTCGGCGCGCGGGTCGACCTGCTTGACGGTGTCGCTGAGCGGCAGCGCCGGTACGACGGCGGGGGCGCCGTCCCGTACCGCCTCGATGACCGCGTCCACGGTGTCCACGGGCACCAGCGGGCGGGCCGCGTCGTGCACGAGGACGATGTCGACGCCGTCCGGCAGCGCGTCGAGGCCGCACTTCACGGACGACTGGCGGCTCTCCCCGCCGGGGACCACCAGGAAGTCGGTCCGCTCCGGCAGCGGGTGCGCGTCGAGGAGCGTCCTGACCTCGGCGGCGCCGTCGGGCGGGGCCACGACGACGACGAGGGAGACCGCGCGGGAGGCGGCCATGGCGCGTACGGCGTGGACGAGCATGGGCGTGCCGTTCAGCGCGCGGAGTGCTTTGGGGGCGCCCGGACCGAGGCGCACACCCCGGCCGGCGGCCGGAATCACGGCCGCGGTGCGGGGTTCCGGAGGCGAAGGGCGCGATTCGTCAGACATCGGTTCCTGTCAGGTTTGTGTGCTCGGCCGAGGTGGGTATGGCCTGGGCGTACCCCCGGCCGATGGTTGGGGCAGTGCCGGGCGCGACGCCTTGACCGGACCCCTTCCGTGACATCCGGTCGAGTCGGCTGCCCGGGCCCGGCACGTCAGTATCGGGGCCGCACATGATCATCCGGTGTTCGCGCGACCGGTCGGGGACCGGGACCCACGAAAGACCGGCTGACCGGGACGGCCCCGAGGCACGACATCGGAGCTCCGCGCCCGAACGGCATACGGGCACGAACATGCCGCAGCGCCCGGCGACAGCTTTCGCGTCATCGGGCACCGCGGCATTACGTTGCGCTGAACAGGCCGGCGCCTGCGTCAACCCGGCCGTCGTCTCGACGGGCACCGCCGTCGGGACGACCGTCGCTCGACGACCGCCGTCGTCAGGACGCGAGGACCTCGTCGAGCAGGGCCTCCGCCTTGTCCTCGTTCGTGTTCTCCGCGAGGGCCAGCTCGCTCACCAGGATCTGCCGGGCCTTGGCGAGCATGCGCTTCTCACCTGCGGAGAGTCCGCGCTCGCGCTCACGACGCCACAGGTCACGCACGACTTCCGCGACCTTGATGACATCGCCCGAGGCGAGCTTCTCCAGATTTGCCTTGTAGCGACGCGACCAGTTCGTGGGCTCCTCGGCGTACGGCGCACGCAGCACCTCGAAGACCCGGTCCAGCCCGTCCTGACCGACCACATCACGCACGCCGACGAACTCCGCATTGTCCGCTGGCACACGTACCGTCAGGTCGCCCTGGGCGACCTTCAGCACCAAGTAGGTCTTGTCCACGCCTTTGATCTGGCGAGTTTCGATGGCCTCGATCAGCGCGGCCCCGTGATGGGGATAGACCACGGTGTCGCCAACCTTGAACGTCATGTGACAGGTACCCCTTCCGTGGCTATCCAGAGTAACACGGAAACGGCGTCTTCTGAATGGCGTTTTCGCAGGTCAGGGCATATCTCGGGGCTTGACAAGCACAACCGGAACGTGCTGCGAGGGGCGAGCGGAAGAGGGTATTCGCAGGTGGGAGCCGCTGTCCAGGCCGAGTGAAACACGTACGTCACACACCCCGGAAGTGGCCTCAAGAGGTCCGAACGTCCTATTTTGTCCGACTCCAAGAGGGCGACTTCCGCTACTCCGTTCGGTGAGCGGAGTCGGGTACGAGACGTTTCGGGAATTGATCACCGCGGTCGATGATCAAAATTCCGGCGGGCTCCGCATTCCGCACCGGCCGTTACCGATCCCCACCGGGAAATCCGCAAGTCAAGACCCCCGGCGCTTATGTGAATGGCGGACCGGTGCACCGCCCAACTACCCGGCGCGCCTCACCCCGGGCCCGATCCGGCCGCCCCCGCCGCCGGTCCGGCGCAGCCCGGCGGTGCGTAGGGGCGGGTCGGGTGCGGCGGCGCGGGAACGGCTCGGTAACCTAAGCCCGCTGACAGACACTTAGGGCGGCTTTACAGCCGTACGGCCGCCCTCCCTCGTACGCCCACGTTCTAGGAGTTGCCGCCGCCGTGAGCAGCAGCCTTCGACGCGGCTCCCTCGCCGCCGCCGCCATCGCGTTCTCGATCGCCTCGCTCGCCGCCTGCGGCGCCGGCAACAACGCCGAGACCCTGCAGGTCAAGCCCGACAACGCGGCCACCAGCGTGGGCGAGATCAAGGTCCAGAACGCCCTCGTCATCACCCAGCCCGACCCGGAGGCCGGCGGTCCCGCCGCGATCTCCGGAGCCGTCTTCAACGGCGGGAGCACGCCCCAGACCCTGGACTCGATCACCGTCGCCGGCGAGACGGCCACGATCAAGCCCGCCAAGGGATCCGGCAAGCTGACGATCCCGCCCCACGGCTCCGTCCTCCTCGGCGGCAAGGGCAACGCCTCCGCGGTCCTGGAGAGCACCCCCGAGGCCGTCAAGGACGGCAACGCGCAGAAGACCACCTTCAGCTTCAGCAAGACCGGTGACGTGACCCTGCGGGCCTTCGTCGTCCCGGCCGAGAGCTACTTCAGCGACTGGGGCCCGACCGCGGTCCCGGCGGGGCCCGGTGCCTCCGCGTCCGCCTCCCCGAGCGGCAAGCCGTCGAAGTCGGCCGGGGCGTCCGCCTCGCCGTCCGACGAGGCCACGGGTACGCCGACCGACGCCGCGTCGGCCAGCGCCTCCGCCTCGCACTCGGCCGCGGGTCACTGACCCGGCGGCACCCGGCTCGCGTACGACCGAGGGCGGCACCCCCTTCGCGGGGGTACCGCCCTTCGTGCGTCCGCTCGTCGTCCGGGCCGGTCTACGGCTCGAACTTGTAGCCGAGACCCCGCACCGTCACCAGGTAGCGCGGCGCGCCCGGGTCCGGCTCGATCTTGGCGCGCAGGCGCTTGACGTGGACGTCGAGGGTCTTGGTGTCGCCCACGTAGTCGGCGCCCCACACCCGGTCGATGAGCTGCATACGGGTCAGCACGCGGCCCGCGTTGCGCAGCAGCATCTCCAGGAGGTCGAACTCCTTCAGCGGGAGGTCGATCTTGGAACCGGCGACGGTGACCACGTGACGGTCCACGTCCATCCGCACCGGTCCGGCCTCCAGGGCGGCCGGAGTGACCTCCTCCGGCTCACCCCGCCGGCGCAGGACGGCCCGGATCCGGGCGACCAGCTCGCGGGAGGAGAAGGGCTTGGTGACGTAGTCGTCCGCCCCTATCTCCAGTCCGACGACCTTGTCGATCTCGCTGTCCTTCGCGGTGACCATGATCACCGGAACGTTGGAGCGTCCGCGCAGCTGACGGCAGACCTCGGTGCCCGGCAGGCCGGGCAGCATCAGGTCGAGCAGGACGAGGTCGGCGCCGTTGCGCTCGAACTCGTCGAGGCCGTCGGGCCCGGTGGTCGCGACGGCGACCTCGAAGCCCTCCTTGCGGAGCATGTACGACAGGGCGTCGGAGAAGGACTCCTCGTCCTCGACGACGAGCACTCGGGTCACGGAAGGACCTCCGGGGCAGGATGCGGTTCGTACGGGGATGAGACGGCGGTCGTTCCGTCGGGCTGCTCGTTCTCGTCGTCTTCGTCGAGTCCAGGCATGTGGTGACCGGTCAGGCGGGCGCGGGCCGCGCCCGCCTCCGGCAGTCGCAGGGTGAAGGTGGAGCCCTGTCCCTCCGAGCTCCACACCGTGACCTCCCCGCCGTGCGAGGCGGCCACGTGCTTGACGATCGCGAGTCCCAGGCCGGTGCCTCCGGTGGCACGTGAGCGGGCCGGGTCCACGCGGTAGAAGCGCTCGAAGATGCGCTCCTTGTCCTTGTCGGAGATGCCGATGCCCTGGTCGGTCACGGCCACCTCGATGAGGTCTCCGCCGGGCGCGGTCACCCGGCGCGCGGCTATGCCGACCCGGGTGCGGGCCGGCGAGTAGTTGACGGCGTTCTCCACCAGGTTGCCCAGCGCGGCGGCCAGCTGACCCCGGTTGCCCCAGACGTGGAGTTCGGCGGTGCCGCCCGCCGCCATGGTGATCTGCTTCGTGCCGGCCTGGTGGCGGCAGCGGTCGATCGCCTCCGCCACCAGCTCGTCCACCCGGACGGGCTCGGCGTCTTCGAGGGGGTCGTCGTTCTGCACCCGCGACAGGTCGATGAGCTCCTGCACGAGGTTGGTGAGCCGGGTGGCCTCGATCTGCATGCGGCCGGCGAAGCGCTGCACGGCCTCGGGGTCGTCGGAGGCGTCCATGACGGCTTCGGAGAGCAGTGACAGCGCTCCCACGGGCGTCTTGAGCTCGTGGCTCACGTTCGCGACGAAGTCGCGCCGTACCGCTTCGATCCGGCGCGCCTCGGTGAGGTCCTCGACCAGCAGGAGCACGAGCCGGGACCCGAGCGGCGCCACCCGGGCGGACACGGCGAGTGCCTCGCCCCGGCCGGTGCCCCGCCGGGGCAGATCCAGCTCCACCTGCCGTATCTCCCCGTCGCGGCGGGTGTCGCGGGCCATCTGCATCATCGGATCGACGGCCAGCTTCCCGCCCCGCACCAGCCCGAGGGCGTACGCGGCGGAGCTGGCCTTGACCACGGCGTCCGCCTCGTCGAGTACGACGGCGGAGGACCGGAGCACGGACAGCACCGTGTCCACACCCGGGGGAAGCACGGCGTCCGTGTGCAGGGAGGTCCTGGTGGGCCGTTTCTGGTCGCGCTCGCTCCAGCGGAACGCCAGCATGGCGATGACACCGGTGAGTACTCCGGCGATCGCTGCCGCTGCGGCGACCGCCGCGTTCACGTCCATGCCCCCAGGTTAGGCATGTCGTCGGTCGAGGCCACAGCCATCCGAGTGCGAGCTCGAACACTCGTCGCCCAGAGTTCACCTGGGAGCCAGTGATGGTTCATTTGGGGTGACGGAAACGGACGCGTAGGGGCCCGACCGTGGGAGCGTGGGGTTCACAGGGCCTGTCCGGCGGTCAGGGCCCAGCCCCCGGAACCCCCGAGAAGACGTAAGAGAGGGACATCCTGATGCGGGACGCGTACCACGAGGAACTTGACTCGATCGGCGAGGGCCTGGTCGAGATGGCCCGGCTTGTCGGGTCGGCGATCGGGCGCGCCACGACGGCCATCCTCGACTCCGACCTGAAACTGGCCGAGAGCGTGATCGCGGCCGACGAGAAGGTCGACGATCTGCAGCACGAGCTGGAGGCCCGGGCGATAGCACTGCTGGCCCGGCAGCAGCCGGTGGCGACGGATCTGCGGATCGTCGTGACGTCGCTGCGCATGTCCGCCGACCTGGAGCGTTCCGGCGACCTGGCGCAGCACGTCGCCAAGCTCGCCCGGCTGCGCTTCCCCGAGCGGGCCATCCCGCACGACCTGCACGCCACGATCCTGGAGATGGGCCAGCTGGCCCAGCGCCTCATGGCCAAGGCGGCCGAGGTCATCATCACCAAGGACGTCGACCTCGCCCTCCAGCTGGAGCAGGACGACGACGAGATGGACCTGCTGCACCGCACGCTCTTCCAGCACCTGCTGGACGACAAGTGGAAGCACGGCATCGAGACGGCGGTCGACGTGACGCTGCTCGGCCGCTACTACGAGCGCTTCGCCGACCACGCCGTGTCCGTCGCCAAGCGCGTGGTCTACCTCGTCACGGGCGAGCACGCGGACGACCTCCAGACGGACATCCCGCCCGTCACGGGGGCCGAGGGGGCCTGAACCCCGGGCCGCCGGGGCGCCCGAAAGCCTCCGTGCGCCGTTGATGCGCCCGCCCGGGTGGGCGTGCAATGGGCGAACGGAAGCTGTGCGGTGCGGTGCCCTTCGCACCGCACCGCACACCTTCGTGTCCGAAGGAGGGACCCATGGCCGAATCCCCCAGTACGCCCGACCCCACGCAGGACCGCGAGACGCAAGCGCCCGCCGAGGTCAAAAGCCTGCCGCTGTTCGGTGCCTGCGGGTGCGGTTCCGGCTGCGGCTGCGGCTGCCAGTCGGGCAACCCCTGTCAGTGCGGCTGACCCGGTACGACGTCGAAGGGGCCCCGCCGTGTCGGCCGGGGCCCCTTCTGCTCAGCGGGCGTCAGCCCTGGACGCCACCGAGGTGCAGCGGGTCCTGCATGCCCGCGTGGCCCTCGTCGCGACCGTCGTGGCCCTCGCCGCGGCCCTCGTCGTCGTGGCCCCAGTCACGGCCGTCGTGGCCCCAGTCGCGGCCCTCGTCGTCATCGTCGACGTTCAGACAGCCCTCGGCGTAGTACGTGTTGGCCTCACCGCTGCCGGCGGTCGTGCCGGCGAGGATCCCGCAGCCGGAGACGTGGCGGCCGTCGTTGTCGCCGCCCCAGTCGTTGGCCATGGCCTGGGCGGAACCGCCCAGGACGCAGGCGGCGGACAGGACCGCCGCGGTGACGATCGTGCGCATGCGCATGAAGAAACTCCCTTTTGTCGGGGGTTGAAGGGTCGTCAACAGCCATGGACCGGGGGCGTTCCGGGCAAACCTCGCCGCGCCCATCCAGCGCAACGGCCCTCCACCCTCGCTTCCGGCCGCCCGCGGACCTCCTCGCGCCACCTCCCGGGGCCCGCGTCCCGCCGTGCCGTTCCCCGCTCCCCCGGCCGCCCCGCGAGCCCGCTCGGGCCCCTCGCCCCCGTTCACTCCTTGGTGTCGCCGGAGCCGGGATTCGCGGCGGGCGCCTCCCCGGCGCGAGACGCAGGTCACACCGAGCCGTGTCACATCCCCCGGGGCCGTCCCGTCCTAGGGGTGTCCGCACCGACACGACACGACACAGGAGTGCAGCATGGAAGCTCGGTTGAACCTCATGGCCAGCCCGGTCGCCGCCGCCTTCGGCAAGCACCTCGTCGCCGCGAACCGCGTTCTCGCCGAGTCGGCGCTGCCGGCCGCGACCCGCGAACTGGTGCTGTTGCGCGCCAGCCAGATCAACGGCTGCGGGTTCTGCGTCGACATGCACACCAAGGACGCCGCGCACGCCGGTGAGAGCTCGCTCCGCCTCAACCTGGTCGCCGCCTGGCGGGAGGCCACGGTGTTCACCGACGCCGAGCGGGCCGCCCTGGAGCTGACCGAGGAGGGCACCCGTATCGCCGACGCGGCGGGCGGTGTCAGCGACGAGGTCTGGGCGAACGCCGCCAAGCACTACGACGAGGAGCAGCTCGCAGCCCTGGTGTGCACGATCGCCCTCATCAACGCCTTCAACCGCGGCAACGTCATAGCCCGCCAGCCGGCGGGGGGTTACGAGCCGGGGCGGTTTCACTGAGGTGAGGGCGAGGGAGGCAGGCTGACCGCCCAGAGCGTGAGGGGGAGGGCTCACTGTCCGGGGGTGAGGGGGGAGGGAGTGGCCAACGCGACGGGCGGCCTGATGGACGTCGACCATGTCGTACGCCGGCTGACGGGACCGAGTCTCTGGCACAGCCAGGTCCTGGCGACCAGGTGCCCGCCGTCGCACTCGCGGAGCTGCCCGAGGGCGACGCCCAGCTAGCCGCCGCGGCCCTCCGTGAGGCCCACTGTCCCCGGCTGACGAGCGTCGCGTCGTCGAACAGAGGAAGCCGGGGTGGGCGGCCCGTGACCACGCTGCGTGTGCCGTCAGTTGCGCCGTGCCTCGGCGATCTGTCGCGCGAGCTCCTCGACCACCTGGGGTACAACACGCTGGGTCTCTTCTGCTTGCAAGGCTTCCGTGAGTGCCCGGTGCACTTCCGGATACGGCCGTCCAGAGTGGGTGGCACGGGTGCGATCGACCGCTCGCTCGATCTTCGCGACGTGCGCCGCAACGATCGGAATGGCCTTGTCGTACTCGCTCGGGTCGGTGGTCATGAGCTCAACCGATCAGTGTGGAGCGCCTCGGTCAAGAGGGGGCGAGGCGTTCCGGGACCTAGCTGAACTGCGGCCGGCCGACCTGTTCGGCCGCGACCACAGCACTGAGCCGAGCCCGTGCCATCCGCTCACGGCTCGCAGAAGGTCCAGTGCCGACTGGAGCGAGCCGTGACGGTCGGCCCGTGACGAGAACGCCTGAGCCATCAGCTTGGGAAGCTCGAGTTCTCGACGCGAGCCGACTCGGCTGAACGGCGCCGGGGCAGGCAGGAAGCCTGTCCGACCGCGGCCCGGTTCGTGTCGTTTCACTTCGTGGAGCCAACACGCAATGCATGAGCGGGCGTTGAGGGCCTGGAGTGTGTCCGATGTCGGTTGGCTTCCGACAAGATCACACAGTCGGCAAAGGGCGAAGTCGGGTTTCCCACTCCCTTCCAGGGAAAGACCCCGAGTGCATCTCGGTGAGTCGGAGGGGGCTGCTCATGAGCGATACATCACGGGCGCGGCACGACGGGTCAGAGCCGGGGCCGCCGCCCGAGCGCGGCTCAGATCGCTTCAGTGATGGTCCCCCTGATCCCCTCGCCTCTCTGCTTGCCAAAGTCAACGACGGGGAACACATCGCGGCTCCTGGAGACAATCTGGGCGCCGCAGACCGTGACCCTCATGACGAGGATTGGCGGGAGCATGATCGCCACGGCCCCTACGGGCAGGGGCGTCGCCGGAGGAACTGACTCCCAGGGCGGAGTCCCGTCTGCGGCAGCGCGAGCGGGGACTTGGCGTGGAGCTGTTCACACACTCGACCTGTCCGTTGGTTTCGCGCGCCGGCTCGACGCCCCATCGCTCGACGTTCGAACACGTTCGAGATGCCCTGTGAGGTGGCGGCAGCGGGTCTCCGCTGTTCGGGGCGCCATGCCTGAGCGACTCACGGATCTGGCACGGCACGAAACTCTTTGGCCGCGGCGCGGCGTCCAGGCTGAAGATTGGTCCTATGGATGTCGTTGTTCAGCGGATACGCACGTCGTGGACGAAGAAGTCGCGCGGCGGCCCTGGAGCTGCTCGCAGAAACGCCGCACCAACAGCCTTCTCGCTGCCCCCGCGCTTGAACGCCGCCCTACACGAGGTCGCCATGCAGGAGTCCGACTCCTTCGAACCTCACGTGCACGTACGGGACCTGTCGGCCCCCGGGACGATCATTCGCGAGGTTGACGGGCTGCTGCGCGTGAACCCGCCGGAGGTGAGCACGTTCGCCATGCCGCGACGCCATCGGCGCCCGTCGGCCGTTCGCCTGGCTCCCGGCCAGTGGCTGCAATGGCAGATCAACCACCGGTTTGTCGACCGTTGTGACGGGGGCTGGTCCTATCGACTGGAAACCTTCAACATCGTTTATGGCCCAGCGGCACCCGACGTGTTTCTGGGTGTGCCGACACGCCGTGTAGACGAGCGTCGGGCTCTGCGCTGAACTCCGCGGCGCAGAATCCCTCGTTGCCCACGGACGGCCCGGGACGAGCGCCCGAGCCGTCTCATGGTGGCGGGACCCTCTGATCCGTAGCTCCGGATGGATCGGTCAGCGACGTCTGGAGCTGCTCCAGGTCACCGACCTCCCGGCCTCCGCCGACTATGTGGGTCGGCGGTGGTCGGAATGGCAGCGGCGGGCCTCGTCTGTCCAGCCGTTACGTCCAGCAAGCTCGGCGTCCTCGGCGAAAGGCGAGTCTCGCAGGAGGTCGCGCGTCCAGCGTCGGGACGATACGCCTGCTGACGTCGAGGGCGGTTCCTGTCACCCTGTTCAGGGCTTAGGGGGGCAGCGGATTGGCTGGGGCTTTCTGGGATGGCAGCGGGTCGGCTCTGCTGGGCTCGGCGCTGTCGGGCATCTTGGCTGTCGGAACGTTCTACGCGACTCGTTGGCACGAGCGGAAGATCGCACGGGAGCACCTCGCGTACCAGGCAGCCGAGGACATCGCCAAGGCGCTGCTCGCATTGGAAGACGCCATCAGTCCGCGTCCTTGGGAACAGCCGCGCGGAGACTGGAAAGCGCTTTGGAAGGCTGCCGACAAGTGCGGTGAGGTCTGCATGGTGCGTATCGCAGCCCTCTCCGAGCGATCTTTGTCCCTTGCCGTCCAGGAGATTTACAACATGGTCTACGACGCGTTGCGGGTCATGCAGCGCCAGGCGGAAACGGATCCCGGCCCTGTCTCTGACGTGGACGTGGAAGCGATGCTTCACGAAACGATCATGTACTTGGAGCAGGTAGTCAATGCTCTGACGAACTGGCGAAGCCTGTCCGTAGCACGGAAGCCAGTGGTTCCGGAGATGCCATGGCGGAGCCTGCTCGAACCCGCGCCTCCACGCATCGAACCCGGTCGGCCCGAGTCCAGACGCGGGGTCCTGGGCTGGGCCAGGCGGCCCGACGAGAGCTGACAGCGTTGAACTCGGCTCACGGCCCAGAGACGGCCCCAGTACGGCAACAAGGCCCCTGCCGGCGGAGAAACCGCAGGCACGGGCCTTGATCGTGTCGCGTTACTTCTTCTTGCCCTGGTTCTTCACTGCCTCGATCGCTGCCGCTGCCGCGTCCGGGTCGAGGTAGGTGCCGCCCGGGTTCAGCGGCTTGAAGTCGGCGTCCAGTTCGTAGGAGAGCGGGATGCCCGTCGGGATGTTGAGGCCCGCGATGTCGGTGTCCGAGATGCCGTCCAGGTGCTTGACCAGGGCGCGCAGCGAGTTGCCGTGGGCGGCGACCAGGACCGTGCGGCCGGTCAGGAGGTCGGGGACGATGCCGTCGAACCAGTACGGCAGCATGCGGACGACGACGTCCTTCAGGCACTCCGTCTGCGGGCGCAGCTCCGGCGGCAGCGTCGCGTAGCGCGGGTCGGAGAACTGGGAGTACTCGGCGTCGCGGTCCAGCGGCGGCGGCGGGGTGTCGTACGAGCGGCGCCAGAGCATGAACTGCTCCTCGCCGAACTCGGCGAGCGTCTGCGCCTTGTCCTTGCCCTGGAGGGCGCCGTAGTGCCGCTCGTTCAGGCGCCAGGAGCGGTGGACCGGGATCCACAGGCGGTCGGCGGCCTCCAGCGCGAGCTGGGCGGTGCGGATCGCGCGCTTCTGGAGCGAGGTGTGGACCACGTCGGGCAGCAGGCCGGCGTCCTTGAGCAGCTCACCGCCGCGGACTGCCTCCTTCTCGCCCTTCTCGTTGAGATTGACGTCCACCCAGCCGGTGAACAGGTTCTTCGCGTTCCATTCGCTCTCGCCGTGGCGGAGGAGGATCAGCTTGTACGGTGCGTCGGCCATGGCTCCGAGCGTAATGGAAGCCTTCGTACCCTCGCTCGCCTGCCCGGAAGCCGGACACTTGACGGCATCTGCTAATTGAGTGGCTCCCCCGGCCCGGCCGCTCGTAAGTTGTGCTCACCGCCTGAGCCGCTTACCTGTGGGGGACCCCGATGCCGCTCGCCGTCATGAGACGCGCCGTCCGAGAGACCGTCTCGGGACTCCCCCGCGAGTTCTGGTGGCTGTGGACGAGCACCCTGGTCAACCGCCTGGGCGCCTTCGTCGCCACCTTCATGGCGCTGTACCTGACGCTGGACCGCGGCTACTCCGCCTCGTACGCCGGTCTCGTCGCCTCCCTGCACGGCCTCGGCGGGGTCATCTCCTCGCTCGGCGCGGGCGTGATGACCGACCGGCTCGGGCGCCGGCCCACCCTGCTCGTGGCGCAGACGTCCACGGCGGCGTCCGTCGCGCTGCTCGGCTTCGTGCACGATCCGGTCGCGATCGCCGGCGTCGCCTTCGTCGTCGGCATGGCGAGCAACGCCTCCCGGCCCGCCGTGCAGGCGATGATGGCTGACATCGTCCGCCCCGAGGACCGCGTACGGGCGTTCTCGCTGAACTACTGGGCCATCAACCTCGGGTTCGCCGTCTCCTCGATGGGCGCCGGGTTCATCGCCGAGTTCAGCTACCTCGCCGGTTTCCTCATCGAGGCGGGCATGACCCTGGTCTGCGCGCTCGTCGTCTTCGCCAAGCTGCCGGAGTCCAGGCCGGCGCCCACGGCCAAGTCCGCCGCGGAGCCCGTGACGAACCTCGGCACCGTTCTGCGCGACGGCCGCTTCATGAGCGTCGTCGGGCTGTCCTTCCTGGTCGCCGTCGTCTTCCAGCAGGGTTCGGTGGGGCTGCCGGTGGCGATGGGCGCGGCCGGCTTCACCGCCGCGGACTACGGCATGGCGATCGCCGTGAACGGTGTCCTCATCGTCGCCCTGCAGATCCCGGTCACGCGGTTCATCGAGCACCGGGACCCCAAGCGCCTGCTGGTGATCTCCTCGCTGCTCGCGGGCTACGGCTTCGGGCTCACCGCCTTCGCCGGCTCGGTCGGCCTCTTCGCCCTCACGGTGTGCGTGTGGACGCTGGCCGAGATCGTCAACGCCCCCACCCAGACCGGGCTGGTGGTGCGCCTCTCGCCGGTGCACGGGCGCGGCCGCTACCAGGGGATGTACACGATGTCGTGGTCGCTCGCCGCGCTGGTCGCGCCGGTGATGTCCGGCGTCGTCATCGACCGGTTCGGCGCGGCGTGGCTGTGGGCGCTGTGCGCGGTGGTGGGCACGGTCGCCGCGGTCGGCTACAGCGCCCTGATGCGCAGCCTGCCCGCGGAGACACCGCCCGGCCCGTCGTCGAAGCCGGCCCCCGAATCCCTCGCGGCCCTGTCGGTGGGCGGCCCCGCCGACCCCTCCGCGGGACTGCCGACCGAGCTGCCTCCGACCCCGTCGGCCGGACTGCCCGCCGACCTGACGTCGGTCTCGTCCCAGGGACCGGTCAGCGGCCCGGCCGACATCGATCCGGCGGCGAAGTCCCTCGGCGCCGGGCGGGCGGCGGTGCCGGGACAGGCCGCCGCCCCGGCACCCGTCGGCGAGGTCCGTCCGGAGGTCGCCGCCGGGTGAGGCGGCGGCGGACGCCCGGTCCGGCGCCCGTCAGGGATGCATCCGCGCTCCCTTGAGGACCTTGTCCACCCCGTTGCGCGGGCCGTACACGGCGAGGCCCACCAGGTCCAGGTCGGCCGCCGGCACGGCCCGTACGGCGGCCCGGTTGTCCCGGTCGTTGCCGGTGGCGAAGAGGTCGGCCGTGAACAGGGCCCGGGGCAGCCCGCGGGTCAGGGCGCGGGTGTGCGCGGCGGTCAGGGTCTCCTTCGAACCCTCGAAGACCAGCACCGGCTGGCGGAACATCGGCAGGTACGGCGTGCCGTCCGCGTCCTCGTACGGCTCGCCGACCACCTCGGGGACGGCCGAGCCGAGGCCGCTGACCAGGAACGCCGTGACGTTCAGCCGCTGCCAGGTCTCCAGGTCGTCGCGCAGCAGCACGGCGATCCTGGTGTCGAAGCGGACGGGTGCGGCGTCCGGGGTGGCGGGGTCCGCGGAGGGGCCGCCCGCGGAGACGGTGTCCGGAGTGTTCTCGCTGCTCATGCCTCGAGACTGCCGACCGGGACGGCTCCCGGTCTTGTACGTTTCTTGCATGGTGGCCCAGCGCGAGATCTCCGCGTGGCGCCCGCGAGTCCCGGGCGTCGTGGAGGTCTTCCACGCCCACTACACCGAGTACGCCTACCCGATGCACGTGCACGACGCGTGGACGCTGCTGATCGTCGACGCCGGCGCGGTGCGGTACGACCTGGACCGGCACGAGCACGGCACCCCGCACGACACGGTCTCGCTCCTGCCGCCGCACGTCCCGCACAACGGCTCCCCCGCGACGGCGGACGGCTTCCGCAAGCGGGTCCTGTACCTGGATCTGAGCCGACTCGACGAGAGCCTGATCGGGCCGGCGGTGGACGGACCCGACCTCGCCGACCCCGTGCTGCGCCACCGCGTCGGGCAGTTGCACGCGGCCCTCGCGCGGCCCGGCGACGAACTGGAGGCGGAGAGCCGGCTGACGCTGATCGGCGAGCGGCTGCGCACGCATCTGCGCCCCGGGCCGGGGGCCGGCACTCCCCCGGCCGACCGGGCGGCCGCCGACCGCCCGCTCGCCCACCGGCTGCGGGAACTCCTCGACGAGCGCGTGGTGGCGGGCATCGCCCTCGACGAGGCCGCGCTGCTCCTGCACGCCCATCCCGCCCACCTCGTGCGGGCGTTCGGCTCGGCCTTCGGCATCGCCCCGCACCAGTACCTGATGTCCCGCCGGGTGGACCGCGCCCGCCGGCTGCTGCTGTCGGGCGCCCGGCCCGCCGAGGTGGCGACGGCGACCGGCTTCTACGACCAGTCCCATCTCACCCGGCACTTCAAGCGGCTGGTCGGCGTGGCCCCCGGCCGCTACCGCACCGCGTCCCGCTGAGCCTCGTACAGGTTCCGCGGCCGTACGGCGTCGGTGGTGCCGTACAGCTCCAGGCGGGAGTGCAGGTCCCCGGTGAAGTCGGGTACGTCGGTCTGGTCGAACTCGGTGACGTCGTTCAGTCCGACGGTGGCGCTGTACGGGGCGAGTCCGTCGATCTTCATCAGTCCCGCACGGCCGTTGGTGACGCGGATGTTCCAGTGGGTGAAGCGGGCGCCGAACAGGGGCCCCGCGCTCGTGTCCCCGCCGTGGCGGCCGTTGTTCTCGACCGTGATGTCGGTGCGGACGTTCGCGAAGGGCAGGCCCCGGTGGGAGTCGAAGGTGCCCATCTCCATCCGGCCGCGCGACCAGACGTTGTACGAGGACAGGCCCTCCACGTTGATGCCGTGGAGCTGCGTTCCGGCGGGGGCCGGGACCGTGCGCCGCTCGATCGTGAAGTCCTCGATCAGGTTGTCGTGCGAGCCCTCGCGGCAGAAGTAGGGGTGGTGGGCGCCCCGCCCCGCGACCCGCGTACGGCGCAGGGTGCAGGCGGAGGCGGCGACGAGCCCGAAGCCGTTGTCGACGTGACGCACGACGACGTCGTCCGCCCAGCAGTCGTACGCGCACTGGAAGGTGACGCCGTTGTAGCCCTTGTCGAGGAGGTGCGGGGACTGCGGTGTCTCGACGGCCTCCAGGGTGAGCCCCTCGACGCCGGAACCGGTGAGGGCCGGCACGTGCGTGGTGAGCCGCGGGTCCCATTCGGGGCGGACGTCCAGGGGCAGCGGGCGTTCGAGGGTCACCTTCCTGCCCCGCACGCGCACGACGCGTACGGGCCACTCGTAGGGGACGTAGCTGGTCAGCTTCGTCTTGTCGTCCCAGGTGTACGCGGCGGGGCCCGGGCCGTCGCCCGCCATGTGCCGGAGCAGGGTGTGCCCGGCGTCGTCGGCGAGGCGGAGCAGGACGAGGCGGCCCGGCTTCAGGCCGCTCGCGTCGGCGACCGTCACCGTCCGGGATCCGCGGGTGGCCGGCGCCACCGTCGTGAGCGTCTCCCACTCGTCCCGGGCGTTGCCGGTCCAGCCCTCGAAGGGCCAGGCCCTCGCCCGGACGGCGGCGACGAGGGACTCCCAACGGGCCTGCGGCGCCAGCCAGATGAGGCCGCCCGCCCAGGACCAGGACGACTTGTCGCCGCCGTAGCGGGAGCCGTAGGGGCCGATCAGTTCGGTGAGGTTCCTGGTGGCGTACAGCGTGGTGCGGCCGCTTCCGGCGCCGCGCAGGACGACGTCGTCGTAGCCGATGCGGACGAGTCCGTCGATGCGGTAGGTGCCCGGCGGGATGAGCACCGTGCCACCGCCGGCCCTTCCGGCGGCGGCGATGGCACGGTTGATCGCGGGGGCGCAGTCGGTCGTCCCGTCGGCGACGGCGCCGTGGTCGCGGACGTCGGCGACCACGGGGCGGCGGGGGAAGCGCGCCGCCCCGGCACGCTGTCCGGCCCGGCCGACGTACGGGATCTGCGGGTGGGTGAAGGGCGTGCGGGCGAACTCCCGCCAGATCGCCGGGACTTGACCGGGCGTCGGGGCGGGGGCTCCGCCGGGCGCCGGGCCCGCCGCCGCGTCCGAGGGGGCGGCCGTCGCCGTCCCGCCGGTCACGGCCGCCGCGGCCACGGCCGTGGCACCGCCGAGCAGACTCCGTCTGGTGATCCCCGCGTACCGGTCGCCCATACCCGCCACCTTTCACACATGTGAACGACGTTCAGATCTGCGTCGGCGGTGAGCATGCCACGGCGACCCCGGGCGGGGAAGGGGGCCTGCAAGGGTGAATCGGGAAGCCCGCCGCACCAGTTGCCGGGAGCGGGGGCCTGACGAGCGGGCGGGGGGTCAGTCCGTCGGGCGCTGGGTCAAGTGCGTGAACGCATCCAGGTTCCGGGTGGATTCGCCCCGGGACACGCGCCAGTCGTACTCCTTGCGGATCGCGGAGGCGAACCCGAGCTCCAGGAGCGTGTTGAACGAGCCGTCCGCGGCTTCGAGCACCGAGCCGAGCAGGCGGTCGATCTCCTCCGGTGTCACCGCGGCGAGCGGCAGCTTGCCGACCAGGTAGACGTCGCCGAGGCGGTCGACGGCGTAGGAGACCCCGTAGAGCTTGAGGTTGCGCTCCAGGAGCCAGCGGTGGACCGCTTCCGCGTTCTCGTCGGGGTGGCGGATCACGAAGGCGTTCAGGGAGAGCGAGTGCTTGCCGACGATCAGCGAGACGGTCGTCGACAGCTTGCGCGTGCCGGGCAGCTTCACGACGTACGAGCCCGTCTCCGGGCTCTCCCACTCCAGCTCGGCCTCGGTGAGTACCCGCTCGATGATCGACGCTGCGTCAGCCATGCAGCGAGCGTACGTCAGCCCCCGGAGGGCCCGCGCGGGAGCCCCGGGGCCCCGTGACCGGGCGCGTGTCAGCCGTGGTGGGCGCGCACCCGGCGGCGGTGGGCCTGCGTCGCCGCGGTGTACACGTCCGCCGTGGCGGCGGCGGCCGTGTCCCAGCCGAAGCCCTCCGCGTGCCGGGCCGCCGCCGCGCCGAGCCGGTCGGACAGCTCCGCGTCGTCGGCGAAGTCACGCAGCACGCGCGCGTAGGCGGCGGGATCGTGCCCCTGGACCAGGAACCCGGTCCGCCCGTCGCGCACGGCCACCGGCAGTCCGCCGACCGCCGCCGCGAGCACCGGCGTACCGGCGGCCTGCGCCTCGATGGCGACCAGCCCGAACGACTCGCTGTACGACGGCATGACCAGCACCGACGCGGCCCTGAACCAGTCCGCGAGCTCGTCCTGGCAGACGGGCGGCCGGAACCGCACGACGTCGGCGATGCCGAGCCGGGCCGCCAGCTTCTGCAGCCCTTCCGGCTTGGCGAGCCCGGTGCCGCTCGGCCCGCCCACGACGGGGACGAGGATCCTGGAGCGCAGCTCGGGGCGTTCGTCGAGCAGCACGGCCACCGCGCGCAGCAGCACGTCGGGGGCCTTGAGGGGCTGTATGCGGCCCGCGAAGAGGGGGATCAGCGCGTCCTGCGGCAGGCCGAGGCGGGCGCGGGCCGCGGCACGGCCGTCGGCGGGGCGGAAGCGGTCCAGGTTGACGCCCGGGTGGACGACGGCGACCTTGCCGGGCTCGGCGTCGTAGTGGCGTACGAGTTCGTCGGCCTCTTCGGAGGTGTTGGCGATGAGCCGGGAGGCGGCGCGCACGATCTGGGTCTCGCCGATGACCCGGGCGGCGGGCTCGGGGCTGTCGCCCTCGGCGAGCGCCGCGTTCTTGACCTTGGCCATGGTATGCATCGCGTGCACCAGGGGGGCGCCCCAGCGCTCGGCGGCCAGCCAGCCGACGTGCCCGGAGAGCCAGTAGTGGGAGTGCACGAGGTCGTAGTAGCCGGGGCGGTGGCCCGCCCACGCCTGCATGACGCCGTGCGTGAAGGCGCACAGCTGGGCGGGCAGGTCCTCCTTGGCGAGCCCTTCGTAGGGGCCCGCGTCGACGTGCCGGACGAGGACGCCGGGGGCCAGCTCGACGGTGGGCGGCAGGGCCCCGGTCGTCGCGCGGGTGAAGATCTCGACCTCGATGTTGATCGCGGCCAGGCGCTGGGCCAGCTCCACGATGTAGACGTTCATCCCGCCGGCGTCGCCCGTGCCCGGCTGGTGCAGCGGTGACGTGTGCACGGACAGCATGGCGACGCGACGGGGCCTGCGGTACAGCCGGAGCCTCGAGGGTGCCGTCGCCGAGCGACGCCCGAGCCTGCTGACGTACTGGCTCACGTGGCGGTCCTCCTCGCTGCGGGCATGCCGTAAGGAGGGCGCACGGCACCCTCCAGGGGCGAGAACGCCGGAGCACTCCGCTCCATTTCCTCTTTGCCGAATCATTACCGCCTATCGCTCAACCGTTCGACGCCGTGTTGCGTACGTCGCGTAAGCGCGGCTCCGGAAGAGTCCGCGCCCTCGCAGGCGGCGGAGCCCGCCGCAGCGACCCGTGTCCCACCTGGTCCGCCGGGGTTGTCCACAGGCCGACGCCGGGGTTCATCGCGGTTGTCCACAGGCCCGCGACGGCCTCGCCCGCTCCGCATACCCTCGTACGCATGACAGCCCGCGCCGCTCCCGCCCCCCGCACTCGGCCCCGCCCGAGCGGCGGAGGCGCCGTCGTGGGTGCGGTGACACGCGGGACGACGAACCCCAACCGGCTGCGCCGCATGGACCGCTGGATCGCCGCGGCGCACGGCGCCGAGCTGCGCCGCGCCGCCGATCCGGTCGCGGTCGACCTGGGGTACGGGGCCGCGCCCTGGACCGCGGTCGAGCTGCTGGCCCGCCTGCGCACCGCCGCTCCGCGGACCCGCGTGGTGGGCGTGGAGATCGAGCCGGAGCGGGTCGCGGGCGCCAAGGCGTACGAGCGCGACGGACTGGTCTTCCGGCGCGGCGGCTTCGAGGTCCCGGTGCCGGGCCGGCCGTCGCTGATCCGCGCCGCGAACGTGCTGCGCCAGTACGACGAGGACGAGGTGGCCGCCGCCTGGGACCTGATGCGGGGGCGGCTCGCACCCGCCGACCCGGCGACCGGTTCACGCGGCGGGCTGCTCGTCGAGGGCACCTGCGACGAGATCGGCCGCCGTCACGTCTGGGTCGCCCTCGGCCCCGAAGGCCCGCGCACGGTCACCCTCGCCACCCGCCTGGGCTCCCTGGAGCGCCCGTCCGACCTCGCCGAGCGGCTCCCGAAGGCCCTGATCCACCGCAATGTCCCGGGCGAGCCGGTGCACGCGTTCCTGCGGGACTTCGACCGTGCCTGGGCCGCCGCCGCGCCCTACGCCTCGTACGGCGCGCGGCAGCGCTGGATACGCGCGGTCCGCGACCTGACCGCCGACTGGCCCGTGACGGACGGCGCGTCCCGCTGGCGGCAGGGCGAAGTGACGGTCCGCTGGGAGGCGTTGGCGCCCCGGAGGTGAGCGGTACCGGGCGGCTCGCGTGCGCGCGGGCGCCGGGATCGGGGCCCGCCACGGCGTCCGACCTGCGGGGAACGATCTCCGTGAGTCGTTCGTCACACAGACGGGGAGATCGCCTGGGGGAAAGCAGAAGGGGGTAAAGGGGGAAGGGAGTTGCCGCCTGCCCCTGTTACACCGCGCGCCGACATGGCACGATCCCCGAGGCGTCCGTAAGTTACTGACGGTAAATCAGCTTTGGGGGCGAAGTATGGGATGCGGCAAGCGGAGCCTGACCACGGCGGCCGTGGCTCTCGTCTGCGCGGTCACCGTGTTGAGCGCACCGGGCATGGCGTACGCGAGCCCGCCCGCACCGACCCCCACCCCGGCGCCGACGCCCCCGTCCGGCACAACGCCCAAGAGCGCCGCGGACCTTGAGGAGGTCCGCGAGAAGCTCGAGAAGCTGTACCACGAGGCGGCGGTCGCCACGGACGCGTACAACGCCGCCGAGGAGAAGACCGAGAAGCAGTCCACGCAGCTCGTCGGGCTGGCCCGGGAGATCGTCAAGGGCCAGGCCAAGCTGGACAGGCTCCAGGACCGGGCGGGCGCCGCGGCCCGCGCCCAGTACCGCGGCGGCGGCCTGCCGCCCGACGCCCGCCTGTGGCTCAGCGACAACCCGCAGCAGTATCTGGACGGCGCCGGCCGGGTGCGTCAGGGCGAGCACGCGACCAAGGGCATGCTCGCCGAGATGACGCGCACGCAGAAGGACTTGGCGCAGTACACCAAGGACGCGTCCGCGCAGTGGCGGCGCCTGGAGGCCAACCGCAAGGCGAAGGCCGCCGCCAAGAAGAAGATCAAGCAGCGGATCGCCACCGCCGAGGAGCTGGAGTCGCAGCTCGCCGCCGAGGAGAAGGAGCGGCTCGCCAAGCTGGAGGAGGACGCCGCGCACGCGGCGCAGACGGCCTGGCTGAGCTCCGGCGTCCTGGCGGAGATCAACGGCAAGGCGTCCCCGCAGGGCCGCAAGGCCGTGCAGTACGCGACCGCCCAGATCGGCAAGATGTACGAGTGGGGCGCCGAGGGCCCGAAGACGTACGACTGCTCGGGGCTGACCTCCCAGGCCTGGGCCGCCGCCGGACTGGGCATCCCGCGCACCTCGCAGGAGCAGTGGCGGCAGCTCCCCCACGTCGACGTCCGGTCCATGCGCCCCGGTGACCTCGTCATCTACTTCGGCGACGCCAGCCACGTCGGGATGTACATCGGCGACGGCGCGATCGTCCACGCCCCGCGCCCCGGGCGCTCGGTGACGATCGCGGGCGCCGGCTCGATGCCGATACTGGGCGTCGTACGGCCCGACAAATAAGGCCTGTCCGGACACCTCCGGGGCCCGCGAGCGGCCGGGACGGGCCCGACGTGACCCACCGCACGTGGGATGAGTCACGTCCGCGCGGCCGGGCAACCCGCGCGACGTGACGTTCGTCATTCCCCCTGGGACCGGGCCGTGCCCAATTGCGTTACGGGATGCGGCATATGACGGTGGCCGTTTGCCGCACACCATTCCGCTGCGGCGCCGGGTACCGCTATGGTCCCCGTCGGTGGGTCGGACCTTCGCCCCACCACACCCTCGGGGGGAGGGAAGGAACCCACAACGATGCCCGCACCCGTACCGCGGCAGAGAGCGATCCCGGCCGTGGAAAGTGGTCAGGCTCAAGCCGCGTCCTCACCCGTTGCCCCGTTCGCGGGCGCACCGGCGGGCGGCCCCACGGCTCCCGCCGACAACACCACCAACCTCACCCTGCTCGTGATCGAGGACGATCCGGCGGGGTCGCTGAGCGTGCCCCGGATGCTGGACGCGGCGGGCAAGCCGATCCGCATCCGCACCGCGCGCAACCTCACCGAGGCCGAGCGGCTGCTCACGGACGACGTCCACTGCATCCTGCTCGACCTGACGCTGCCCACCCCCGGCCGCGCCGCCGGGACCGAGGACGAGCTGTCCACCCTCAAGCACGTCCTCGAACTGGCGCCCCGGCACGCCGTCCTGGCGCTGACCGGGTCCGGCGACGCCGAGCGCGGTGCCGAGGCGGTGCGCGTGGGCGCCCAGGACTACCTCCTGCGCGAGGAACTCGACGGACGGCTACTGAGCCGCGCGATCCGGTACGCGGTGGAGCGGAAACGTTCCGACACGGCCGAGCGGCGGCTCACCGAGTCCCGGCTGCGGGCGCAGGAGAACGCCCGGCTGGAGCGCGGTCTGCTGCCCACCCCCCTGCTGGACGGCTCCCCGCTGCGCTTCGCGGCCCGTTACCGCCCGGGGCGCTCCCGCGCGCTGCTCGGCGGCGACTTCTACGACACGGTCCGCACGCCCGACGGCACGGTGCACGCCATGATCGGCGACGTCTGCGGGCACGGCCCCGACGAGGCGGCGCTCGGCGTCGAGCTGCGGATCGCCTGGCGGGCGCTCACGCTGGCCGGCCTGTGCGGGGACCAATTGCTCTCGACGCTCCAGCAGGTGCTGGAGCACGAGCGCGACAACGACGAGATCTTCGCGACCCTGTGCACGGTGGACATCGCGCCGGATGGCCGCCGGGCCGGCCTGTGCCTGGCCGGCCACCCGTCGCCGCTGATCGCCCGCCCCGGCCGCCCCGCGCAGTTGCTGCCGTACGAGTACGGCGGCCCGGCGCTCGGGCTGCTGCCGCAGGCCCGCTGGCCGCGCATGCAGGTGGAGCTGGGCGCCGCCTGGAGCCTGATGCTCTACACCGACGGCCTGATCGAGGGCCACGTCGGCGAGGGCAAGGAGCGGCTCGGCCAGGACGGCATGGTGGAACTCGTACGCCGCCGGCTCGCCGAGGGCCTGGAGGGCGAGGAGCTGCTGCGCGTGACGGTCAACGAGGTCAGGGACCTCAACGGCGGCGAGCTGACGGACGACGTGGCGGTCCTGCTGCTGGACCGCACCCCCTGACGGACGCCGGCATCGACCCGGGGCGCGGGCGACGACCGCATTCCGGCAGTCGGCAGGCTACTGATGGGCCCCCGCTGACGGGAGGGCGCGCGCCGGGCGTGCCGGGAGGAACCGCGCCAGGACACCGTGCGGCGAGGCGGGCCGCCTTCGAAGCGGGCGGCGCTGGAGACGTAGGTACCGAAAGGGCCCGGCGGGTCGCCGGGGCGCGGCCTTGCCCGAGGCGGGCCCGGGCTCCCGTGCGAATGCGGACGGGGACGTAGCCAGCGAGGGCGCCCAGCGGGTCACCGGCGTGGGGCCTTGCCCGAGGCGGGCCCAGGGTCCGCGACGGGGACACCTGCCGAAGCGGGCGGTGCGGGAGAACAGAGCTGTCGAGGGCGCCCAGCGGGTCGCCGGTGCGCGGGCTTGCCCGAGGGGACTCGGGGTCCGGCGGACGGGGACGCCTGCCGTAGCAATCAGCGCTGGAGACCTAGGGCCTGTCGTTTGGATCAGGCCGGTGTCGCGCGGGACGAACCGTCTATCACGGCCGACCTGATCCAAACGACAGGCCCTAGGCAGCGAGGGCGCCCAGCGGGTCCCGGTGCGCGGCCTTGCCCGAAGGGGCCCGGGGTCCCGTGCGGAGGGGGCGCCCGTCGTAGCGGGGGTCGCTCCGGACGTACGCGTCACGGGGCTCAGCGAGACCCCGCCGCAGGGGGGTGGGTCAGCGGCCGCCGTTGTACGGGCCGTAGGGGCCGTCGCTGCTGGAGCCGCGGCGGCCACGGCCGCCGCCCCCGCCGGAAGCCGTGCGCACCGCGGGCCGGACGTCCACGATGTACACGATGCTGGCGATGACGCCGATGATCGGCAGGAACGACAGGATCGAGAAGAGGTAGCTCACCACCAGCGCGAGCCCCAGGATGATCAGCCAGAACGGCTTCGTCTGCTTGTCCGCCGCACGGAACGCGTCCTCGCGCCGGAAGGCCGCGTCGAACAGCCCGAAGGCGGCGAGGGCCATCAGGACGATCTTCAGCAGTCCCAACAACCCCGCGAAGCCCAACATCAGCATGCTGCCACCGCCCGTTCCGACCGACACCTACGCCCGCCACCGTACCCGTAGAACGGGCCGGACACCCCAAGGGTGCCCGGCCGCGCTCACTGCTCCGTCGATCCGCCCCCGGCGGTCCGTGGACCGCCCTGCGGAACCGCCTACTTGGCGGGCGGAGTCGCCTTCTTGGTGGTGGCCTTCTTGGCCGCGGCCTTCTTCGCCGCGGACGCGGGCGTCACGGGGGCCGTGGTCACGGTGGCGGTCCCGGCGGGCTTGTCCTCGACCTTGATCTCGCCCGGCTCGGCCTTCGGCTCGACGGCCACGGCGAGCTCCTCGATCTCCTCGGCCGCCTCGCCGCGCCAGGTCTTCACGGCCTGCTCGCCGTGCTCGGCGACCTTCTCGTACGTCTCCCGGGCCTTGACCGCGTACTCGGCGGCGACGCCGACACCGCGCAGGGCGAGGTCCTGGGCGGACTCACCGATCTTCTTCAGGTCGGTGTCGAGGGTGCTGATGAAACCGGTGACCTTGGTCTGAAGGGTCTCCTGCGCCTCCTTGGCGCGGGCGCTGGCCTTCTCCTGGACCGCGCTCGGGTCGATGTTGCGCACGGTGTCGATGCGCGCCGGGGCCTCGGCACGGATCTGCTCCACGAGCGCGGGCACCTTCTTGGCCTGCTGGACGGCCAGGTCGGCGGTGCCGGCGAGGAAGTAGAGCGGCGTCGGGTTGGTGGCGGCCTTGCGGATGTCGTCGGTGATGGCCATGAGGGTGGTCCTCCCGGATCGGCTGTCGACTGAGGGTGTGTGCGGTCCGCCGCGCGGCGGGCCGGTCGTGGTGCTCAACCGGCCGACTGCTGCGGTCCGGTATCGCTGCCGTCGGCCGTGCGGGGGCCGCGGCGGGCGGTGTCCTGTGTACCCGGTATGTCCTGCGTGTGCCGTGCGCCGGGAGCCGTCTGCGTGTCGGTTTCCCGCACGTCCTCGGGCACCACGGCGATCTCGAAGCCGTTCTCCTTGCGGAACGACTCGTAGATCTGGAGCAGCACCTGCTTCTGCCGCTCGCTGAGCGTGGGATCGGCGAGGATGACGGCGCGCGTCTCCACCTCGTCCCGGTCCCGCTCGGCGTCGAGGATGCCGGCGCGCACGTACAGCGTCTCGGCGGAGATCCGCAGGGCCTTGGCGACCTGCTGCAGCACCTCCGCGCTCGGCTTGCGCAGCCCGCGCTCGATCTGGCTCAGGTAGGGATTGGACACCCCGGCGGCGTCGGCGAGCTGCCGCAGCGACAGCTGCGCGTTGCGCCGCTGCTCGCGCAGGTACTCACCGAGATTGCCGACGTTGAGCGATGCCATGCCCCTACCCTGCCCCACCTCCGCTAACAATTGCAAGCGCCTGCTTGCAAAAGTGCGCCACGCCACGCCCCAGGGTCCGGCCCCTTCGGCCGCGAGGCCGCTCCGAAGCGCTGCTTTCCACCCCGCCGGTAGAGCCGCTCCAAGTGACGTCGAACGGCCTGCCGACCTGGCGTCACGCCCATGACCGCCCAGGACGTCAGCACTGACGACGAGGCGCGCGTAACCATCCGCTCCCACGACGACGCGGCCGACGATCGACGTTCTGCGACCCGTTCGGCTTCGACGCAGGCTCCGTGCACACGACAGGGGTGCCGACACCGGTCGCCCTCGCCTCCGCAGCAGGTCAGGGCTCCAGTGGGCCAATGAGCGGGTGCGTGTGAGCTGGTTCGCGCTCGTATACTCGGGCGGGCTCAGGAGGGGGAGGTGGAGACGGTGAAGCTCGCCGAGGCACTGGCGGAACGCGCGGAGGCGACGCGGCGTGTGGAACAGCTGCGGGCGCGCGTCGTCGGCAGCGCGCGGTACCAGGAGGGGGAGACACCCCCGGAGGACGCGGCTCAGCTGTTGGCCGAGGCCGGTGAGGTGCTGAACGCGCTGGAAACGCTGATCCGACGGATCAACCGGACCAACGCCACCGTGCAGATGGGTCCGGACGGCACGCTCACCGATGCCCTCGCGCGCCGGGACGTCCTGCGGTTGCGTCACTCCCTGGTCACCGCGGCGGCGGACGCGGCGGCGGGCAACGGCAAGCGGGGATACGGTCGCCAGCTCCGCTCCGAGCTGATGATGCTCTCCGCTCTTCCGGTAGCCGAACTGCGCGGCCAGGCGGATGTACTCGCACGGGAGATCCGCGAGGTCGACGTGCGGATCCAGCGTACGAACTGGGAAGTCGATCTGCTGGACTGAGCAGGCCGGCGAGCCGGGACGATGTGGAGCAGGTAGCCGCTTCGGAAGCGTGCACACACCGAGGGCCGGCGGTTTCCGGCCCACTCCTGGCGCGTGAAGAGCAACGCGGGGGTTCGACTCCCCATCAACAGTGCAGCTCAGCACCGCGTACAGGTAAAAGTGCACATCGCACAGCACATCACCACGTGCAGATCCGAGTCGGCGAGGGCGGGTTCGGGGCTTTCCACATCGCAGCACCACGGCGAGCGGCGGTACGGCGCGACGGGGTGCGGGAACGGCTGATCCGTACCTCGCTCCCGACGGCCTTGACGCACCCCGGCCGAGTCCGGCCCGGTAAGCGGGCGGGGCGGGCGGGCCGCGGAACGACCTCCCCTTTTCACCGTCCCCGCCGGGTATTACCGTGACCCCCATGACTGCCGGGTCGGCCTTGTGCCGTGAGCTAGTTGGGTTCCCGGCCTCCGAGTGAGGCCCGGGCGGGCCAGGAGCCCGCCCCTCTTTCTTCTTCCACTCACCGCCCTACCACGGGCATGCCCGCGTGCGCCCCGTGGCGATTTCCCCTGCGCGAAAACAGGGGAAAGGCGGGAGCAGGGCATCGGGAAATCCACGAAAAGAAAAGACGGCACACACGCCCACGGAAGAAAGCAGCGAATGCCCAACCCCTTCAACCAGCAGATCATCGACGAGTTCCGGGCCAACGGCGGCCGGGTCGGCGGCCCCTTCGAGGGAGCGCGCCTGCTCCTGCTGACGACCACCGGCGCCCGTACCGGCGCCCCGCACACGACACCCGTCGGCTACTACCCCGACGGCGGCGGCCGGGTCCTGGTCATCGCCTCGGCAGGCGGCTCGCCCCGGCACCCCGACTGGTACCGGAACCTGGTCGCCGACCCCCGCGTGAAGGTCGAGACCGGCGTCTTCACCTACGAGGCCGAGGCCGAGGTCCTGACCGGCGAGGAGCGCGACGAGGTCTTCGCGCGCGCCGTCGACGCCGACCCCGGCTGGGCCGACTACCAGGCCCGGACGGAACGGGTCATCCCGGTCGTCGCCCTGCGCGAGATCCCCAAGGCCGGTCCGCCGGACATCGCGGCGCGCTCCGCAGGCGAGGCCCTGAAGGTCGTCCACGACGCCTTCCGTCGTGAACTCGCGCTCATCCGGCAGGAGTTCGCCAGGTCCGGCCCGGTCCTGGGAGCGCAGCTGCGGATCAACTGCCTCACCCTGTGCCAGGGCCTGCACAACCACCACACCGGCGAGGACACGATGCTGTTCCCGTTCGCCGCCGACCGGGACCCCGGATTCGCCCCGGTCCTGGAGCGCCTGCGCCACGAGCACGAGCGGATCGCCGTCCTCCTGGAGGAACTGCGCCGCGCCGTCACCGCCGAGGACACGGACCCCGGCGCCGCGCTCCGCGAGGTGGAGCGCCTCACCGCCGAGCTGGAAGCGCACCTCGCCCACGAGGAGGAGGTGCTGATCCCCGTACTGGAGGCGGTGTCCGCGCCGGCCCCCTGATCCCGTCCCCGACGGGCGCGGCCCCGGCCGCGCCCGTCACCGGCGGCGGGCCGGGTCCGCGTCACCAGGGCAGCGGGCGGGTGTGCACGACGTCCAGCCGCGAGACCGCGCGGGTGAGCACGACGTACAGCCGGTGCAGGCCGCGCGCCTCCGCCTCCGCGATCGCCGCCGGTTCCACGGCCACCACGTGGTCGTACTCCAGCCCCTTGGCGAGGGAGGCCGCGAGCACCGTGGTCCGCGCGCCCGGTTCACCGGGGCCCGCGTACGGGATGCCCGCCGCGTCCAGCGCCTCGCGCACGCGTCCGGCCTCCGCGTCGGCCGCGATGACGCCGACGGACCCCTCGTGGGTGAGGGCGTCCCGTACGGCGTCGAGGGTCAGGGAGAGCACGTCGGCGCCCTCCCTGACCCTCAACTCCCCGTCCCTGCGCAGCGACCGGGCGCGCGGGACGTCCACGTCCAGTCGGTCCAGGAGCCGGTTGGCGAGCCCGACGACGGCCTCCGGTACCCGGAAACCGGTGGTCAGCGGCACCACGACGGCGTCCGGCTTGCCGAGCTGTGCGAGCAGCGCGGGCCAGTCGCGGGCGGCCCACGGCGTCGTCCCCTGCGCCAGGTCGCCGAGCACCGTGAGCGACCCGAAGGACGACCGGCGCGCGATGGCCCGGCACTCCATGGGCGACAGGTCCTGGGCCTCGTCGATCACCACGTGCCCGTAGCCCCGCGGATGCTCGATGAGGCCCGCCACCTCGTCCAGGAGCACGAGGTCGGCGGCCGACCAGCGTGCCGAGCGGTACGACCGCGGGGGCCTGGTCCACAGGATCGCCTTCTGCTCCTCCGCGTCGAGGACGCCGTCGGCCGCGGCGGCGAGGGCGTCCGGGTCGGCGAGCAGGCCGGCCAGCACCTCCTCCGCCCGCACACCGGGCCAGACGGCGTCGACGTACGCGCTCACGGCCCGGGCCCGGGAGACCTTCTGCACCCAGGCGTTCGTGCGCGGGCCGGCCCGCAGCTCGGCCTGCGCCCGGAGGTGGCGCACGGCCCGGGTGCGCACCCGCTCCCGCCCGGTCGCGTACGGCGGTTCCTCGGCTCGTACGCCCTCAACGATGCGCTCCAGCGCGCTGCCCGGGATCCGCCACAGGTACGAACCGTCCGGCACCGCGAGGGAGTCCGCGACACCGACGGTCACGCGCCCGTACAGGGCGCGGTGCAGCACCCGTGCCATCCGGGCGTCGTGCTTGACGGCCGCGGCCCGCTCGTCGTCCTCGGCGGTGACGGGGTGCCGTGCGATCTCGTCGCCGAGGGTCGACTGCCGGACGCCCGTCTCGCCGAGGGCGGGCAGCACCTCCGAGATGTACGACAGGAAGGTGCGGTTGGGGCCGAGGATCAGCAGGCCGCCGCGGCGGACGCGCTGCGGGTGGGTGTAGAGGAGGTAGGCGGCCCGGTGCAGGCCGACCGCCGTCTTGCCGGTGCCGGGCGCGCCCTGCACGCAGACCGAGAGGGCCGGCTCGCCGCGTACGAGGTCGTCCTGTTCGGGCTGGATGGTGGCGGCGATGTCCCGCATCGGGCCGACGCGGGGGCGTTCGATCTCCTGGGCGAGGATGCGGCTGCCCGTGGGCTGGTTCGCGGGAGTCCCGCGAGCGCCGTCCGCCGTCAGGTGCTCGTCCTCCAGGCCGGTCAGGTCGGCGGAGGCGCCGCTGGTGCCCGGCGCCCAGCCGAACCGCCGGCGCACGGCGACGCCCTGCGGATCGCGGGTGCTCGCCTGGTAGAAGGCGCGGGAGACGGGGGCGCGCCAGTCGACGACGAGCGGCGGGGCGGCCGGCTGCTCGGTGATCCGCAGGCGGCCGATGTGGTAGCTCTGGCCGGCGTGCTCGCCCCCGCCGGCGTCGAAGTCGAGGCGCCCGAAGAAGAGCGGGCCCTCGGGGAGTTCGCGCATCTCCTTGGCGTGGCTGCGGAAGCGGTAGCCGAGGACCTCGGCGTCGGCGCCGGAGGCGGACACGTCCTCGCCGGTGACGACCTGTTCCTCGGCGCCCTCGACCATGGCGGCGAGGGCGGCGCGGCAGGTCTCGTGATAGGCGCGTTCGCGGGCGAGGGCACGGGCGGGGTCGGGTGACGTCATTCCATGGAGCGTAACCGAATAACGTGACTGGGTTAAATTTTATCCTTGGTTGCCTTCAGGGCCCGCTCCAGTCGCGCGAACGCGCGCTCGGCGGCGGCGACGGCCTCGCCGCGCACCTCCGCGGCCGTCTCCCCGGCCGCCATCCGGCGCCAGTTCTCCAGGGCGAGGACGCGCTGCACGGCGATGATCTGCCCGGCGGCGAGCCGGGCGTCGAGGTCACCGCCCAGCGCGTCGGCGAGCGCGGACTCCGACCGCTCCAGGTACGCGTACAGGCGGGCGGCCAGCGAAGGGGTCCCGTACAGGAGGCGGTGGAAGGCGAGGACGCGCGGGTCGTCGTTGAGGCCGGTGACCGGATCGAACCGCTCCAGGCCCGCGACGAAGTGCCGGCGCAGGACGCCCGCCGGGGACTCACCGGCCGGGCGCCCGGCGACCAGACGCGCGGGTTCGGTCTCGTGGTCGGCGAAGCGGTGGAGGACGAGGTCCTCCTTGGTCGGGAAGTATCGGAAGAGGGTCGGCTTGGAGATCTCCGCGGCGGCCGCCACCTCGGCGACGGAGACCTCGTCGAACCCCTTCTCCAGGAACAGCGCGATCGCCGTGTCGGAGACGTCCTGGTACATCCGCTGCCTCTTGCGCTCACGCAGCCCGATCTCACCCATGCCCCGAGCCTCGCACACCGTCCGCCCCGGCCGCCCTTGACCTCGACCGCACTTGAGGTCGAAGACTGCTGCGCACACGCCGGCCGACGGCACCCCCGTCCGTGAGGAGAGCACGATGCTGACAGCACAGGTGACCGAGTTCGGCGGACCCGAGGTCCTGGCCCCGGTGGACGCGCCCGACCCGGTCCCGGGCCCGGACGAGGTGGTGATCGACGTCGCCTACGTCGACACGATCTTCGTGGAGACCCAGGTCAGGGGCGGCTGGGGGCGCGAGTTCTTCCCGGTGACACCGCCCTACGTGCCGGGCGGCGGGGTGGCGGGTGTGGTGAGCGCCGTCGGGCCGGGCGTGCCGGCCGAGTGGCTCGGCCGCCGGGTGACGGCCTTCGTGACGGGCTCGTACGCGGAGCGGGCGGTGGCGGCGGTGCCCGCCCTGGTCCCGGTGCCGGACGGGCTCGATCTCCGTACGGCGGCGGCCCTGGTCCACGACGGCGTGACGGCGGCAGGCCTGATGGAGCTGACGGGCGTCGGACCAGCCGACCGCGTCCTCGTCCTCGGCGCCTCGGGAGGCATGGGCACGCTGCTCGTCCAGCTGGCGCACGCCCGGGACGCCCGTGTGGTGGCGGTGGCGCGGGGACCGGAGAAGCTCGCCCTGGTACGGGAGCTGGGGGCCGACGCCGCCGTCGACGCGACCCTTCCCGGCTGGCCGTCGGCCGCCGCCACGGCCCTCGGAGGTGACGAACCCGCCGCCGACGTGGTTCTCGACGGCGTCGGCGGCGGCCTCGGCACCGCCGCCTTCCCGCTGACCGCCGACGGCGGGCGCTTCTCCGCCCACGGCGCCCCCGGTGGCGGCTTCACCCCGGTCGACCCCGGGGAGGCGGCCCGTCGCGGGATCACCCTCCTCGGCATCGGCGATCTCCAGTTCGACACCGCCGCACGGACCCGGCTCGCGGCGACCGCCCTCGCCGAGGCGGCGGCGGGCCGGCTGCGCCCGGTGGTCGGCGGGACGTTCCCGCTGAGCCGCGCGGCCGAGGCCCACGCGGCGATCGAGGGACGGGGGTTGGTGGGGAAGGTGGTGCTGAAGGTGTGAGGACGCCGGTGCCGACCGCCCGGCCCGCACGGGCCGGAGGGGCCGCTCCCCCGGACCGGCGGGACCGGCCCCCCCCTGAACGGCAGCACCGCTCACCCTTGGCAGGGCGGGACCACGCCTGACGGGAGCACCGCTCACCCTTGCCCCAAGGGCCGGACCACGCCTGAACAGGCGTCCCGCCCACCCCTGACCGAAGGGCGGGGCCACCGCCGAGCAGGAGGACCGCCCCTGACCGGGAGGCCCGCTCACCCTTTGCCCCATGGGCCGGACCACCCTGACCAGGAGGACCGCCCACCCCTGACCGAAGGACGGGACCACCGCCGAGCAGGAGGACCGCCCCCCGACCGGGAGGCCCGCTCACCCTTTGCCCCAAGGGCCGGACCAGGGGAGCCGCCCACCCCTGACCGAAATGCCGGACCACCCCGACCCGGAGAACCCGGAGAAAGCGATCCCCGATCCGGAGGAGCGGGTCATTCCCGGTCGGCGGGGCCCGAGTGGCCTCGCCCGCTCCGCAGCATCTTGAGCACCGGCTCCAGCGAGTTGACCAGCAGCCCCGCGCCCGCCTCCCGCAGCGTCTTCTCCTTCGCGCCGTTGCGCGCGTAGCCGAGGAAGGCGACGCCCGCCGCGCGCGCGGCCACCAGGTCGGACGGGGTGTCGCCGATCATCAGGGTGGCGGTGGGGTCGGCGCCGAGGGCACCGAGGGCCCGGTTCAGGCAGTGCGGGTCGGGCTTGAGCAGGTGCAGGGCCTGGGTGCGACCGTAGACGTGCGGGTCGAAGCAGCCGGCGAGGCCCCGGGTCCGCAGGTACTCGCGGACCACGAGGGGGGAGTTGTTCGTGGCGACGGCGAGCCGGGCGCCGACCGCCGTCCACGTGCGGACCAGCGGATCCGCGTACGGCGTCGGCATGGCGGAGGTCGCCGCGCGCAGCTCCTCCTGGGTGAGGCGCTCCTCCAGCTCCGCCACGAGGTCGCTCCCGGGGTGGCGGCGGTCGACGGCGCGCAGCACCTTGTGCGGGTCCAGCGACTCCCGCTCCCCTTCCGTGAGCAGACCGCGCAGCCCGCGCCCCTCCAGCCAGCTCACGAGGTCGGCGGCCACCCGCTCGGCCTTGTGGCCGGCGAACAGCGCGCAGATCGGCCCGTCGAAGTCGAAGAGCACGAATCGCGCTTTCTCGATCAACTCCCGCAGGGGATCAGTCTCTTCCGTCACATGAACAGTCTGCTTCGACGCATCAGAAGTCACTAGGAGAGTGTCAGGTCCGTCGTGATGGTTTCCCAGAGGGCGTTGAACCACTTCTGGGATTCCTCCACGAAGGCGGCGTCCCGCTGCCCGGCCCGCTTCTCGAAGGAGAAGAGCAGGGACTTGCCGCCGAGGGCGTCGTACATCTCCAGCATCCCGCTGCCGACCTCCTCCTCGCGCTTGGTCACCATGTAGTACGCGATCAGCGCCTCGGCCTCGTTCAGGAGGTACAGCTTCACGGGCGGGGTGAAGGGCAGCGCCCGGAAGGAGACGCGCACCTCGATGCCGTGCGAGGCGCGCAGCGACCGCAGGTTGTGCCGCAGGACCTGCACCTGGGCGTCCCGCTGGGCGAGCCAGCGCCGGTGCACCGGGTCGGGGTCGCCGTCCCCCCGGCTCTCGACGGGGACCGGGAAGGCGAGGTTGATCTCCCGGCTGGGCAGCAGGATCCGTACGTCGATCGACTGCGGGCGGATGCGGCCCTCGTGGATCAGCCGGACCGGTTCCGCGAGGGCCAGCATCAGCGTCTCGGCGGTGAGGCAGGCGGCGTCCACGCGCACGTGCGGGGAGGCGAACGCCTCGGCCAGCCGCGGGGCCAGCCCCACCATCGTGGGCTGCGGCGCCTCGGGGCTCGCGGAGGCCTTGGCGATCCGCGGCGGGCTCCCCTTGCTGACGTTGCTGAGCAGCCCGTCCTCCTGGAGGACCCGCAGTGCCTGGCGGACGGTGCCGCGCTCGACGCCGAACTGCTCGGCCAGCTCGGCCTGCGTCGGCAGCCGGTCGCCGGCCTTGAGATCGCCGCCGCGGATGCGGTCGCGCAGGGCCTCGGCGATCTCCTGGGGCGAACGCCTTCTGTCGCCGTTCACTGCACCGTTCTCCTGGGTCACGACCAAAACGCTACAACTTCAGTCCATCTATGGGGAGTTGTTTGAAAGTTGTTTATAACTGGCTGCCAAGTGGGGACAACTCAATCAGAGTTGGCTACCAACTTTCAGGAGTTGGCGGAAGGTTTGCCTCCTCTCGCACACGCTTCGCAGCAGCCCGCACCGCAGTCCCGCGCAAGCCACCGAAGGAGGAACCACCATGCCCGCCCTCGCCCTCCTCTCCAGCGTCTTCGTGATCGGCTTCGAACAGACCGTCCAGTGGCGCTACGGCCCCCCGGGCATCGTCGGACTCCTGCTGCTCACCGTGGGCCTCAAGGCCAAGAGCCCCGCCTGCAGCTCCGCGGGCGCCGTCCTGCTCGCCCTGATCGTCGCCGCTCCCGCCCTCTGAGGACCGGGACCTCAGTCGGAGAACCGCAGCTCCGAACTGATGGTCTCCCACAGGGCGTTGAACCACAGGTGCGACTGCTCGACGAACGTCGTGTCCCGCGCACCGGCCCCCTGCCCGAAGGCGAACAGCATCGACTGCGTGCCGGTGGCGTCGTACATCTGGAGCGGCTCGTGGTCGATCTCCGCGTCGCGCTTGGAGAGCGTGTAGTAGGCGAAGAGCGCCTCGGACTCGTTGAGCAGGTACAGCTTCACGGGCGGCGTGAAGGGCAGCGCCCGGAACGTGACGCGCACGTCGATGCCGTGGGTGGACCGCAGCGCCAGCAGGTTGTGCTGGAGGACCCGCACCTGTGCGTTGCGCTGGGCCAGCCAGGAGCGCTGGAGACGGTCGTCGCCGGTGTCGTCCACCCGCGCCGGGAACGCGAGGTCGATGTCCCGGCTGGGCAGCAGCACCCGCACGTCCACCCTGGCCGGTTTCGTACGCCCGGCGTGGATCCGCAGCAACGGCTCGCTCATGGCGAGCGTCAGTGACACCGCCGTCAGGCACAGCGCGTCTATCGCCACGTGCGGGGTCTCGAAGGCGGCCGCGATCCGGGGCGCGAGGGCGACCATCGTGGGCTGCGGCGGGGCCTCGGGCGCGGCCGGCCGACGGTCCGTGGCGGGGGCGACGATCGCCGGGCTGCCCTTGGACACGTTGGCGAGCAGGTCCTCCGCCTGCAGGATGCGCAGGGCCTGGCGCACGGCCCCGCGCTCGACGCCGAACTCGTCGGCGAGCCGGGCCTGCGTGGGCATGCGCTGGCCGGGCCGCAGCTCGCCGGACCTGATCCGGCTGCGCAGCTCGTCGGCCACCTCGCGGTGCGACCTCGGTGGCCGTGGCGACCTCTCCCGCCCGCTCGCGGCGGCCTGTTCCGGCTCCACGCCCGAACCCTACAACTTCGGGCCATCTTGCGGCAGTTACCAGGAAGGTGGTTATGAGACGCGTCCAAGCGGAGATAACTCAGGTGGAGTTGGTCACCAACTTGAGCAACATGGTCAAGCTACCGAGTGGTTGGCCGCCTTGGACGACTTCCTCGACCAGGTGGCCGGCCCCTCACGGGGGATCCGTATCCCCATCCCGAAGGCGTCCCACAGACGTCCCGAAGGAGGGACCGTCATGCCGCTCCTCGCCATCGCCGTCGCCGCACTCGCCATCGGATTCGAGTACCTCGTCCAGTGGAGGTACGGGCCCATGGGCATCATCGCGTTCGTCGCGCTGTCCGTCGGGCTCAAGGCCAGGAACACCGTGATCAGCGGCATCGGGGCCGTGATCCTCGTGATGCTGCTCGCCCAGTCCGGCTGACCGGAGGAACCGTCCGGCAGTCCGGCCGGCCGGGCTCCCTTCCGGAGGGGAGCCGGGAGCCCGGACCGGTCGCACCACCGCGCCGCCGCACCCCGTGCGAGGGCGCACCGCACCACCGGCGAACCGCGCCAGCCGGTTCGCCGCACCACGGAATCGCCACGGATGCGCACCACCGCCCACCGTCCGCCCCGACGGGAAGGAGACCGCACCACGGCCGGCCGACGACCGCGCCGGACCCAGTCCGCAGATCTCAGAAGATGTCCGGGCACCACGGTCGCCTGGACGTACGCAGCAGGGCGTCGGCCAGGGAGGCGGCGCCCGCCCGTTCCTCCCGCACCCGGCCGAGCGCCGCGAGCCGCACCGCCGACTCGTCGCCCAGCCACAGGGACGCCAGCTCACGTACGTCCAGCGTGAGTTCGGCGTCCCGCGTGGTGGACGCGCAGGACGCGCCGTCCGGCGCCGCGTGGAGCAGGTACCGCCCGGCCGACAGCCCGTCCCGGTCGGTGACCTCCAGGACCAGCGACCCGGTGCCCGCGTACGTACGCGCCTCCAGCGCCCGTACGACGTCCAGGATCCGCACCCACAGCCAGTCGGCCTGCGTCGTGATCCGGGCGGCCCGGGGGTCCGGCAGGAGGTGCGGCAGCAGGTCGTCTGGGGCGCGCCAGCCCGTCTTCACGCGGGCGATCCAGTCGATGGAGCACAGGTACTCCCACAGAGCGCGCTCCGCGGCCGGCGTCACCGCGATCAGCCAGTTCACCGACGCCGTGTTCAGCGGCTGCTTCACGTCGCCCCAGTTGTCGTCCGACTCGTACGACACCATGCCCTCGACCTCGCCGGACGCCGAGCGGTACACGGCGTAGAAGGGCTCCGTCCACGGCGCGCGGTCCAGGACCAGCGCCCCGGTGTTCGCCTGCCACCAGCGCGCGTCGCGGCTGACGGCGCCGGGCTGGACGCGCCGGAGCCGGTCGTGCAGCTCGGGCCCGGCCTTGCGCACGTCCTCGCCGTCCACCAGGTCGATGCGGCCGCCGTCGGCCGGTCCCGACCAGCGCGGGTCGAGGCCCGTCCGCGGCACGTCGACCGTCCACTCCGCGGCGGTGGTCGCGGGCCCGAAGCCGTACCGCCCGTAGATCGGGTACTCGGCGGCGATCAGGGTCGCCACCACGTCCCCGCGCTCCTTCGCGGCCGCGAGGTCGCGCGCCATCATGCGGGTGAGCAGGCCCCGGCGGCGGTGGGTGGGCGTGACGGTGACGTTCGTGATCGCGTGGGCGGGTACGGCCGTCCCGCCCACGGCGGTGAGCTCCTGCGGGAACGAGCGGAACGTCGCCACGCACCGGCCGCCGTCGAAGGCCCCCAGGGTCCGCTCCGGGATGATGTACGACCCCCGGTCGGCGACCTCCCGTTCCGAGACGGCCGGCGACCGGAGGAACCCGGTGTTCAGCGCGCGGATCCAGTCGGGGATGTCGGCCTCGGTGATCGCTCGTACGTCGATGTCGTCACGATGGGTCATGAGGTCACGCTAGGTCTCCGGCCAGGCGGGTGTCGCCGGGTTTTCGCCCCGCCCGGGGGCGCCCCGAACCAGCCGGAGCGGTCCGCGTGCCGTTTCCCGGGAGCCCGGAAAGGCAGGCCCCCGGACCCCCGCCGTCAGAACGCCGCGCGGATCTCCCCGACCTCGCGGCCCGCGCCCAGCAGCGGCGCGTGGCCTATGCGGGACAGCACCGGGGCATCCACTCCCAGCAGGGCGAGCGCGCGGGACAGCACGGGGCCGAGCGCCCGGACCGAACCGTCGTCGATCTTGAAGGCGAGGGCGCGGCCGTCCGGCAGGGCCACCGCCTGGACGGCCTCGGCGCCCATCTTGGACAGCGCGCCGGGCACCTCCCGCATCAGCCAGGTGTCCGGGCGGCGGGTGCCCGCGACGTACTCGGGGTGGGCGCGCATCGCGTCGGCGACCCGGCGCTCGGCGGTGCCGGGCGCGGCCAGGACGAAGGAGCGGAAGGCGCGGGCCAGGCCGGTGAGGGTGACCGCCATCAGCGGGGCGCCGCAGCCGTCCGTGCCGAGGGCGGCGACCCGCTCGCCGGCCGCCTCCTCCACCACGGAGCGGATGAGCTGCTGGAGGGGGTGGGCCGGGTCGAGGTAGGACTCCAGCGGCCAGTCGCGCCGGACGCACACGGCGAGCATCGCGGCGTGCTTGCCCGAGCAGTTCATGGTCACCCGGTCCCGGACCCCGCCCGCCGCCAGGTACGTCTCGGCCTCCACGGGGTCCAGCGGCAGGTCCGCCGGGCACTGGAGCTGCTCGGGCCGCAGCCCGTGCTCGGCCAGCATCTTCAGGACGAGGTCGCGGTGGAAAGGCTCGCCCGAATGGCTGGCGGCAGCCAGCGCGAGGCGCTCGCCCCCGAGGTCGAGGCCCGCCCGCAGGACACCGGCCGCCTGCATCGGCTTGTTGGAGGAGCGGGGGAAGACGGGCGCCGTCACGTCTCCGAGAGCCAGCTCCACCGAACCGTCCGCGGCCAGCAGGACCAGGCTGCCCCGGTGGCGGCCCTCAACGAAGCCGGAACGGACGACCTCGGCGAGGACGGGGGGTATGGCGGGGACGGACATCAGCGGCGGCCTTCCGGGGCGGGACCCGCCCCGGCGACGGCGGAGCGCGCTCCACGGGCGCCCGGTCGGGGCGCAGGGGTCACTCCGGCCGGGGGCACCCGGGATCACCGGGGCCGCCGCGTCACATGAGCAGGTCGTCTACTTGTGCTTCTCCCTCACGGTACCTGCGGGCGATCTCCGCGCTGCAATCGTCCGCGGTGCGCTGGAGCCGCTGGCGCCGCCGGGAGACCTGCTGCTCGTAGCGGACGAGCCGCCCCATGCCGTCGTTCAGCTCCTCGTCCGTACGGGCCTCCAGGTCCGACAGCTCGACCTCGGACAGCATGTCCGCGGCCAGCCGCCGGTACTCCTCGCCGTGCGGGGTGCCGACCGTCACATGGCGGGCGGAGGAGCGGTGCCGGGCGGGCGCGTCGGTCAGGATCTCCGGGAGCCGGTCGACGAGCGAGGGCACCGCCACGAGCCCGGGCGGCGCCGGAAGGCCCCCGCGGCGCGCGAGTTCGGCCCGCAGGATGTCGATACGGCCCTGGAGCAGCCGCCGTACGTAGCTGAGGTCGGCCTCGTCCCGCTGGGCGTCGCGGCGCAGCGTGCGCAGCTCGGGCAGGCCCAGCACCGCGAGATCCGGCTCGGGCGGGTCCACGGCCAGCGGGCTGTCGGTGCGCTGCGCGGGTGGCCGCGGGGCGGCGCCCGTCTCCGCGGCGACCCCGGGCGGGCTCGTACGGGTCGATGACACGGTCCCGGGCGGTCGCCCGGTGCTGCTCGGTGTGCTCATGTGCCTCTGCCGTCCCCTCGACCGGTGCGGTCCACCGCGTATGAGCTTCGCGGTACACGCATGGTGCCACCCCATGGGCCCGCTATGTGACCGAGTGCCCCCGATCGGCCCCGGATGGGGGGTTCGAACCCCCCGGAAATCACGCGAAGGGCCCGCACGGCATGATGGTCGGCATGCGAGCGGTGGTGCAGCGGGTGGACGGCGCGAGTGTCGTCGTGGACGGGGACGACGGACCGGAGACGGTCGGCGCGATCAGCGGAGAGGGACTGTGCGTCCTGGTGGGGGTGACCCACGAAGACACCAAGGAGAAGGCGGCCCAACTGGCCCGCAAGCTCTGGTCCGTCCGGATGCTGAGCGAGGAGCGCTCCTGCTCGGACATCGACGCGCCGCTGCTGGTCGTCAGCCAGTTCACGCTCTACGGCGACGCCCGCAAGGGCCGCCGTCCCACCTGGAACGCGGCGGCCCCCGGGGAGGTCGCCGAGCCCCTGGTGGACGAGGTGGTCGCCCAACTCCGGGCGCTGGGCGCCACGGTGGCGACGGGCCGGTTCGGTGCGCGGATGCGGGTCTCGCTGACGAACGACGGCCCGTTCACGGTCCTGCTGGAGATGTGAGCGGACGCGGGGCGGTCTACGGCTCCACGACGACTTCCTGGGCCGCCGCCGTGGTGTCGGCGAGGAGCCGCGCGTCCAGCGGGACGTTCCGCTTCACCAGCGCCAGCGCGATGGGACCGAGTTCGTGGTGGCGTACGGCCGTCGTCACGAAGCCGATCTTGCGGCCGTCGGGGCCGTCGTCCGCGAGACGCAGCTCGGTGCCGTGCGGCGGCAGGTGGACCTCGCTGCCGTCCAGGTGCAGGAAGACCAGGCGGCGCGGGGGCTTGCCCAGGTTGTGGACGCGGGCGACGGTCTCCTGGCCGCGGTAGCAGCCCTTCTGCAGGTGCACGGCGCTGTCGATCCAGCCCAGTTCGTGCGGGATGGTGCGGTGGTCGGTCTCGAAGCCGAGCCGCGGCAGGTGGTGCTCGACGCGCAGGGCCTCGTACGCCAGCAGGCCGACCGCCGGGCCGTGCGCGCCGGTGTCCGCCGCGAACGCCTCCAGGTCGGCCCGCGGCAGGAAGAGGTCCCGCCCGTACGGCGTCTCCCGCACGACGACGCCCTCCGGCGCCTCGGCGATGGAACCCGCGGGCAGGTGCACGACCGCGAACTCCTCCGTCCGGTCGGCGACTTCGACGCGGTAGAAGAACTTCATGGACTCCAGGTACGCGATCAGCGCGTCCTGCGTGCCGGGTTCGGTGTGCATCCACACCGTCTCGCCGTCGTCGACGAGGTACAGCGCGTGCTCGATGTGGCCGTGCGCGGAGAGGATCAGCGCCTCGGTGGCACGGCCGGCGGGGAGGTCGCTGACGTGCTGGGTCAGCAGCAGGTGCAGCCAGCTCAGCCGGTCGTCGCCGGAGACGGCGACGACACCGCGGTGCGAGAGGTCGACGAAGCCGGTGCCGTCGGCGAGGGTCCGCTGTTCGCGGAACAGATCGCCGTAGTGGGCCGCGACACCTTCGTCCACGCCCTCGGCGTCGACGGCGCCGGGCAGGGTCAGCAGGGGGCTCTTCATACGCCTAAGCCTACGACTTGGTAGTTGAAGTCTTGAGTGTGCAGTTCTCGCAGCGTCCGAAGATCGCGAAGTGCTTCATGTCCGTCTCGAAACCGAAGGTGTCCCGCAGCTTGGCGGTGAACTCGGCGGCCACCTCGATGTCGGCCTCGATGACGTTCGTGCAGTCCCGGCAGACCAGGTGGATGTGGTGGTGGCGGTCGGCCAGGTGGTACGTCGGGGCGCCGTGCCCGAGGTGCGCGTGGCTGACCAGACCGAGCTCCTCCAAGAGCTCCAGGGTCCGGTAGACCGTGGAAATGTTGACCCCCGACGCCGTCTTCCTCACCTCGATGAGGATGTCGTCGGGGGTCGCGTGCTCCAGGGTGTCCACGGCTTCCAGGACAAGCTGGCGCTGCGGCGTCAGACGGTAGCCGCGCTGCCTCAGGTCGCTCTTCCAGTCGGTGCTCACCACACCAGAGAGTCTAGGTCTACTTGAAGAAAGCGATCCCGTCGTCCGGCATGTCATCGGGGAGGGCCTTGGCCCAGCGCTCGACGTCCTCCGGGCTGACGACCTTCTTGAGGTGCGCCGACATGTACGGGCGGAGCTCGACGTCGGGGGTCTGCTTCTCGCCGACCCACATGAGGTCGCTCTTCACGTAGCCGTACAGGCGCTTGCCGCCGCTGTACGGGCCGGAGGCGGCCGTCCGGGCCACGGCGTCCGTGACCAGGTCGATCTGCGGCTTCTTGTCGGCCAGCTCGCCGTACCAGATCTCGACCACGCCGTCGTCGCGGGTCATGACGACCTCGACCTTGCGGCTGCCGTCGATCCGCCAGAAGCCGGACTCGCTCTCCAGCGGCCTGACCTTGTTCCCGTCGGCGTCGAGGACCCAGGTGTGCGAGTGGTACTCCAGGAAGTCGCGCCCGTCGTGGCTGAAGGAGACCTCCTGCCCGAAGTTGCACTTCTCGGAGCCGGGGAAGTCGTGGACGCCCGCGCCCGCCCAGTCGCCGAGCAGGAAGGCGAGCGGGACGAGGTCCTTGTGGAGGTCGGACGGGATCTCGATCATGAGCAGCTTTTCGTCGGGGGCGTCTGGGGCGTCGCGGAGGTCAGGGGACGGCGCGGGGTCAGCGCTGGCCCTGGTAGAGCTTCTTCACGGTCAGCCCGGCGAAGGCGAGGACGCCGACGCAGACCAGGACCAGCAGGGCTTCGAAGAATGCCTCAAGCACGGGGTGCTCCTCGATTGAGCGGGGTGGAAGTACAAGAGCCGGGTCCCAGCTTAGTGGGCGGGGACCCGGCTCTCTCTGTGAGGTCGCCCTCGGCGGGGTCAGCCCAGCAGCTGGCTCTGCAGGGTCACCGTCTGCTGGAACGGCACGGCCTCGGCGTGCCCCTTACGGGACTGCACGATCAGCGCCATGGTGTCCCCGGCGGACAGGTACGCCTGCCTGACCTGCTCCGGGCCGTACGGCTTCGTCTCGGTGTAGACCGTGCGGCGGACGTCCTCGACGCGGGCGGCTGGGGGGTAGGCGTCGTCGGTGCCGGATTCGGTGGCGCCGCGCACGGCGTACTTCGGGGCCCGGAACGCGGTGAGGCCGTCGCCCCGGTAGACGTTCTCCTCGACGGCCGCGGTGCCGAACTGCAGCAGGTAGATCCGCGTGTGCGTGCCGTCCGGCGTGGTCCAGCCGCGGGCCGCGACGTGCCGCAGACCGTTGTCGACGAGGGTCTGGGCGAACTCCTCGCGGTCCTCCTTCGAGGCGTACTCCGCCAGGAAGTCCTTGGTCGGCAGCCAGCCGTCCTCGCCCTTCAGCACCGGGTCGACCTTGGCGCCGCGGGGCGCGGGCAGCACCAGTTCGCGCAGGTCGGCGTAGTGGGCGCCGGCGAGGTTCTCCTCCGCGAACGGCCGCGGGCTGCCCTGCGGCAGCGGCGGACGGGTCAGCCGCGGGTAGTCCCAGCGGCCGTCCGACTCGGTCGCGAGACCGGGCACGTCGGTGCGCTCCATCCGCGTGATGCCGTACGCCGTGGAGGCGCCGAGCGCGGCGAAGACGGTGACGGCGGCGGTCCAGCGCAGGACGGCCCGCAGCACCCTGCGGTCCTTCTTGACGGCCGGCGCGGGGGACGGTTGCCCCTCCGCGTACGCGGCGGGCGGGAGCCCGGGCATCGGCGGAGCGGCGAGAGGCGCGGGCTGCGGCGCGGGCGCCTCGACGGCCGGCGTCCCCGTCGCCCCGGCCGGCGTGGGCTCCCCGGTCGCGGGGGCCTGCCGTACGGTCGTCTCCGTGCCGAAGACCTGCTGCTCGGTCATACCGCCTCCCCCGGGTCGCTGACGAGGTCGAGCTGCTTGCGGAGCAGTTCGGCCACGCCCTTCTTGTCCAGCGACTTGGTACCGGTCGCCGTGGCGCTGATCAGGATGTCGCCCTCGTAGGCGGAGCAGACCATCATGTCGAGCTTCTCGTCCGCGTCGGTGGGCGGCAGGAAGCATTGGGCGTTCTTGTGGCCCTCGATCTTCGGTCCCTTGCGGAAGACGTGCAGGGCGTCGAAGAAGTCCTGCTGGGCGGTGGCGACGGAGCGCACGGCGCCCCTGCTGCCCATCTGCGACAGCACGACGTCGACGACGAAAAGCTTGTCGCCGTCGAACGAGGACCCGGGGCTCGCGGTGCCGAGGTAGCTGCGCATCGCCATGCCCTTGATGCGCTGCCGGTCGATCTCCCGCTCCAACTGCCGGCGCTGGGAGCGCGGTAGGCCCTTGATCGACTCCTTGCGCAGCTCGGTGGCCTGGCGGCCGCTCAGCTCGGCGTCCGAACCGAACTCGCCCATGTCGGGGCCGCGCCCGTAGCCGCTGCTTTCGCCGTAGGGCAGGAGCAGGCTGCCGAGGCCGGTCTTGTGGGCCTCGGCGGGCTTCTCGTCCGTCACCGCCTTCGGGAACCGCCACGCCGGCCGGCCGGCATCGCGGTCGGCGTCCTGCACGGTCACGACGGTGTACCCGGTGCCGCCCAGGACCGCGAGCAGCAGGACACCGGCACCGGCGAGCGCGGCGATACGACCGCGCCGCCGGGGCGTGCGGGGTGCCGGCTGCGCGTCCGGGGCGGGCTCCGCCGCACCGGGCGCGGCGGCGTCGACAGGCGCGCCGGCCTCGGTTTGCTCGGCGTCCGGTGTGGGGGCCTCTGCCACCGCGGCGTCCGGTGCGGCTGCCTCGGGTGCCGGGACCGGTGCGGGTGACGCCTGTTCCGCCGGAGCCGGGGGGACCGCGGGAGCGGGGGCCGGTGCGGCGTTCGCGGGCTGTACGGGCTCCTCGGGCCCGTTCCGGTCGTCGGTCACAGCCGCTCCATCTGCCGCTTGGCCAGGTCCATGATCTTCTTCTTGGGGATCGGCTTCGTGTCGTAGATGTAGATCTCCAGCGCCACGTCGCCACGCCAGGCGTGCGCCTCGGCCGAGTACATGGGTACGTAGCCGGGCTCGGTCTCGGGCTTGGTGTCGACGTAGACCTCGCCGTCGCCGGTGCCGGGGATGGGCCAGCTGTCGGCGCCGCTCTTGCGGCCCGCCCAGTAGTGGCCGTTGTCGGCGGAGCCGAGGGCCTCGGGGGCCTCCTCCTGGCGGAACTGCACGAGTCGGACCTCGACGAAGCGGCTGGAGTCCTCGCGCCAGCCGACGACGGCGGCGCGGCGGAACTCGTCCTCGTAGGACCGCTCGAAGGCCACCTCGGGCTTCTCGAAATTCTCCGCGTAGCCGGCCAGGCTCATCCAGCTGTCGTCGCCGTGTTCGCCCAGCGGGTCCCGCGCCCCCTTCGGCCGCTTCACCAGCAGCTTGCGCAGGTCGCCCTCGGTCTTGACCCGGCGGTCCTGCGCGGCGGACAGGGGCTCGACCTCGCCCTTGGCCTGCGCGATCTTCGGCTGCGAGAGCGAGGGGAGGGCGGTGGGCTCGCGGTCCGCCTGCACCAGGTAGCCGGCGCAGGTGCCCGCGACGACACCGAGGACGGCGGCGGCGGCGATGAGCAGGGTGGTGCGTCCGCGCCGCCGGGGGCGCGGGCCGGGCGTGACGGCACCGGCCTCGCCGGGCGCGGCGGGCCCGTCCGCCGGGGCCGCCGCGACGGGCGGGACCTCGTCGGAGGGCACGGCGCCGGGCGCGTGCGGCTGCGGCTGCGGCTGCGGCTGCGGCTGCGGTGAAGGTTCCGGTGTCTGGCCGGGTCTTTCCGGCACTCCGGATTCCTCAGGTGATCGGGGTTCTTCCAAGACGTCCCCCCACAGAACGTGAAGCACGGATTCCGTATCCGCGCGCACAGGAGACCCATGGCTGATGCATGGAGTTGTACGGAACTTGATCACGATTCGGACTACGATTCGGCCATGGCGAAAAAGCTCGTGATCAAGGTGACCGCGGGGGCCGACGCCCCCGAACGCTGCTCCCAGGCGTTCACGGTCGCGGCGGTGGCCGTGGCCAGCGGCGTCGACGTGTCCCTGTGGCTGACCGGTGAGTCCGCGTGGTTCGCCCTGCCGGGCCGGGCCGCGGAGTTCGAGCTCCCGCACGCGGCCCCGCTGCCCGAGCTGATCCACTCGATCATGTCGGCCGGCCGCATCACGCTGTGCACGCAGTGCGCGGCCCGCCGGGACATCGCGGAGAAGGACGTCATCGAGGGCGTGCGCATCGCGGGCGCCCAGGTGTTCGTGCAGGAGGCGATGGCCGACGGGACGCAGGCGCTCGTCTACTGAGACACCCCCGGGGGGCCGGGCCGTGTCCGGCCTACGGCTGCCGGCGGCGCTTCCCGTCGAGTTCGTCCCACCACTCGTCGGACGTGGCGTCGCCCGAGGGGTCGTCCCACCAGCGGTCCTCGGGCCCGCGCCGGTTGGCCACCATCGCGGCCACCGGCGGGATCACCATCGCGACCACGCACATGCCGACGGCCACGGGAACGGACCAGAGCCGGACGACTCCCCAGGCCAGGACGAACAGGCCGATGCACGTCGCCATGAGGGCGAAGTAGGCGTGCCGCCGTCGCGCGTACATACGTCCAGCGTAGGACGGGAACAGCCGAAGGGCCGCACCCCGAGCGTCCAACCCTGGGGTGCGGCCCTCCGGCCGTTCATGTGGTCTCGTCAGACGGCGATCGCGACCTCGGCGAGGCCACCCGTCTGCGCGACGACCGTGCGGTCCGCGGTGCCGCCGGGGACCAGCGCCCGGACGGTCCAGGTGCCCTCGGCCGCGTAGAAGCGGAACTGTCCGGTCGCCGAGGTCGGGACCTCGGCGGTGAACTCGCCCGTCGAGTCCAGGAGCCGGACGTAACCGGTGACGGGCTCGCCGTCGCGGGTCACCTGGCCCTGGATGGTGGTCTCACCGGGCTTGATCGTCGAGGCGTCGGGGCCGCCGGCCTTCGCTCCACACATATGTTCTGTCCTTCGGGTGATGAGAGGGGTCGCGGAGGCCGCGGGTTACTTGTTGGCGCCGAGCTCGATCGGCACGCCGACCAGGGAGCCGTACTCGGTCCAGGAGCCGTCGTAGTTCTTGACGTTCTCGACACCGAGCAGCTCGTGCAGCACGAACCAGGTCAGCGCGGAGCGCTCGCCGATGCGGCAGTACGCGATGGTGTCCTTGGCGAGGTCGACCTGCTCGGCGGCGTAGAGCTCCTTGAGCTCCTCGTCCGACTTGAAGGTGCCGTCGTCGTTGGCGTTCTTCGACCACGGGATGTTGCGGGCGCTCGGGACGTGGCCCGGACGCTGGGACTGCTCCTGCGGCAGGTGGGCCGGGGCGAGCAGCTTGCCGGAGAACTCGTCGGGCGAGCGCACGTCGACCAGGTTCTGCGAGCCGATCGCGGCGACGACGTCGTCACGGAAGGCGCGGATCGCGGTGTTCTGCGGCTTGGCCTTGTACTGCGTCGTCGGCCGGCTCGGGACCTCGTCGACCAGGTCACGGGAGTCGAGCTCCCACTTCTTGCGGCCGCCGTCGAGCAGCTTCACGTTCTCGTGGCCGTAGAGCTTGAAGTACCAGTAGGCGTACGAGGCGAACCAGTTGTTGTTGCCGCCGTAGAGGACCACCAGCGTGTCGTTGGCGATGCCCTTCTCCGACAGGAGCTTCTCGAAGCCCTCCTGGTCGACGAAGTCACGGCGGACCGGGTCCTGGAGGTCCTTGGTCCAGTCGATCCGGATCGCGTTGCGGATGTGGTTCTTCTCGTACGCGGACGTGTCCTCGTCGACCTCGACGACGGCCACGTTCGGGTCGTCCAGGTGCTCCTGGACCCAGTCGGCGTCTACCAGGACGTCGCTGCGGCTCATGCTCGTTCTCCTCCGGGGCAGTTGCGGCGGGGCTGTGCGGTGGGGCGGCGTGCGCGGTACACGGTCACGACAGCGGTGGCGTACGCGGCGCACGAGGGGCCCTGACGGGGATGGCCGAGGGCCGGGAATGCGGAAGTACGCGGACTTCCGCTCAGAAGGTGCGACAGAGCATGGCGGCGACGCGGCACAGGTCTACTGCCCGCCGCTTCGTGAGATCCGCCTGTCGCTTCATGACTGCGATCGTAGGGACGGACGGGCGCGGATGTCACCGGTGTGTCGCATTATGAGACGCGATCGTCCGTGATGTGGGATGCGGAGCCCTGCCGCGTCCGTGTCGCCCCCATTTCCCGGGCCCGCGGCGGCCGTCCCCGCTGCCGGCCGGACCGGGCATCTCGCTCTTCGGACACCAGTCCGAACGCGCCACGGGACGGAGTGCCGTGCCCCTCCCGGGCGCCCGGCTGGCCTAGCCGACGAGCCGGACGTTCGAGCCCTTCACCTTGATGTCGACGCCGTTCTCGGCGGCCTCGACCTTGTCCAGCTCGACGCCGCCGGGGAGTTCGTCGATCTTCTGCTGGAAGTCGGTTATGGCGCGGATCTTGCCCTCGGCGAGTTCGACGCCGAGCTTGGGCAGCGAGTCGGCGTGCACCCGCACCTTGTCGCCCGACACGCTGACCGAGCTGAGCACGGCGACCGGCTGGGGCAGCTTGGCGCCGAGGACGGTCGCCTCGACCTTGACCTTGATCTTGCCGTTCCCGCCGTCCGAGAGCCCGACGACCTTGGCGGTGACCCCGGGAGCGACCTGCACCGGCTCCGACTTGGCGGCCTTCAGCAGCTCGTCGTAGGCGATGGTGGCGGTGCCGGTGGCGCTGTCGGCGGTGGCCGAGCTGTAGTCGCCGCTGAACTCGACGCCGTGCATCTCGGCGTTCAGGTCGTCGATGCGGATCGAGTCGCCCGCGGCGCCCGTGCCGTCGGTCGAGGCCTGGTAGTTCTTGATGCCGATCTCGACGTCGTCCAGTTCGCCGCCCGCGACCTGGGTCAGGAACGGGAAGCCCTTGATGGACACGTCGGGGGTCTCGGCCAGGCTCTCACTGCTCTTGATCCGGTCGGCCGCCTCGTCCTCGGCGAAACCGACCGCGACACGGTCCGCGATCACGAAGAGACCGCCCAGGATCACGGCGACGATCAGAAGTATTCGCAGTGCGCGCATGCTCGGTGTTCCCCCAGTCGGCGGCCGGCCGACGACCTGGCCGGCCGTCCAGCGTGAGCCTAATCCCGCGGGGCCCCGGATCGGAGGGCCCCGCGGAGTTGTCGATCAGCTGTGACGAACGCCCCTACTGGCCGAGGGCGCGGCCCAGCAGGTAGACCGCCGGGGCCGCCGCGGTGAGCGGGAGCGCCACACCGGCCGTCATGTGGACGAAGCGGGACGGATAGTCGTACGAGGCGACCCGGTGGCCGATGAGCGCGCAGACACCCGCGCCGAGGCCGAGGAACGCGCCCCCGGTGCCCAGGTGCGTCAGTCCGCCCACCGCGATGCCCGCACCGGCGGCGGCCAGCAGCGCCACGACCACCGAGGCGGCCGTGGGCAGCGGCAGGGCGCGGGCCAGGACCGCGACGGCGACCGAGGCGGCGCCGACGGTCACGGCGTCCGGCTCGGCGGCGAGATGGCCGGTCGCGACGATCGCCAGAGCGGCCGAGACGACCGTCGCCATCAGCCCGTACATCCGGGTGTCCGGGTCGGCGTGGCTGCGCAGCTGGAGCACGAGGGTGAGCAGCACCCAGACCCCGAGCGTGCCGAGGATCGCAGCGGGCGCGTTCTCCCGCCCTGCCGCGAACAGGGCGGCGTCCGCGGCCAGCGCACCGGCGAACGCCAGCGCGATGCCCTGCCGGGCCGGCCACATGCCGTTCAGCCGGAACCAGCCGGCCGCGGTGACCGCCTGGAGCAGCACCAGCGGGACGGCGAGCGCGTACTGCCCGACCGCCGCGCCCCCGGCCAGCAGCAGCCCGAGCAGGGCGGTCAGGGCGGCGGGCTGCATCCCCGGCTCGATGATCGGCGATCGGCCCTCGGCCCTGGCCCGCTGGGCGTCGGTGATGCGGGCGTTGCCGGTGACGGTCGGCGGCCCGTAGCCGGGGGCGTCCTCACCGGCGGCCGGCACGGCCGCGCCGACGGGCGGGACCGGTGCGGCCGGGGCGGCCGCGGCCGGCTCCTGGTGGGCGGGACCGTAGCCGGACCCGGCGGACCCGTACCCGGGCCCGTCGGAACCGGTCCACTGGGCGCCGGGGTCCGCGGCGCCGGTCCAGCGGCCGTCGGAGGGGGCCCCGCCGTTCCACCGCTCACCGGGGTCGCCCGCGTCGCTCCACGCGCCGGCCGGGGCCTCGGGCGGCAGCGGCTGCCCGGCCGTGCCGTACGGGGACGGCACGGCGTACCCCTGCGGCGGCAGGTAGGCGGTGTCCGCGGCGGCGTGGGGCTGCGTCTGGGTCTCCCAGGTCTGGCCCTCCCACTGCTGCGTGTACTGGTGGGACTGCTGCGCCTCGTCGTACCCCTGCTGCCCGGGCCAGCCGGACTGCTGCGGGGCCGGAGGCTGCTGCTGAGCCTGCTGGTACGGGTCGTACCCCTCGTACGGGGGTTCGTACGGCTCGTAGGGCTGGTTGCTCATGCTCTCGGTCACCCTCCTGCGAACGGCGGGAGCACCTCGACCGTGCCGCCCTCGGCCAGCCGTACCGTCTCATGTGCGCGGGTGCCCACCGGGTCACCGTCGATGAGGAACGAGCACCGCTTCAGGACCCGGACGAGTTCGCCGGGGTGTCGCTCGCGTGCCGCGTCGAGCGCCTCGGCGAGCGTGCCCGCCTCGTACGGCTCCTCGGCGACGCCGGCCGCGGCCTTGGCGGCGGCCCAGTACCGCACCGTGCCCTTTGCCATCTGGTTCCTCGATCAGTGATGAAGTCGGCGCCGGCGTCGTCGATGACACCGGCACCGCCAGGCTAGCCCGCGTGCCGCGCGACCCAGCGCCCGATACGGGCCAGCAGCTCGTCCCCGGCCGCGTTCTCGGCGTGGCCCATCCCGTGCTCCAGCCACAGTTCGGCGTTGTCTCCGGCCGCCTCGGCCAGCATCTTGGGGTGGTCGACGGGGAAGTAGCCGTCTCGGTCGCCGTGCACGATCAGCAGCGGGGTGGGGGCGATCCGCGGGACCGACTCGACCGGGGACGGCGGCACCGGGTCCCACTCGCGGTGGTGGATGCGGGTGCGCAGTCCCACGCGGCCGACGACCCGGCCCACCGGGCGGGTTACCAGCCAGTGCAGGCGCCGCATAGGGGCCGTACCGCGGTAATACCAGCGAGCCGGGGCACTCACCGCCACCACGGCGTCGACGCGCGCCTCCGTGCGCCCCTCGTGCTGCGGAACCGCCGCGGCCTCGTCCGCCCCGGCATGGCGCAGGACCACCGAGCCGCCCATCGAGAAGCCGACGGTGGCGACCCTGGTGTGCCCGAGTTCACGTGCCCACGCCACCGCCGCCGCGAGATCGAGGACCTCGCGGTCGCCGACCGTGGAGCGGCCGCCGGAGGCCCCGTGGCCTCGGAAGGAGAACGTCACGACGGCCGCGTGACCGGCGAGGACGTCCGCCGCGCGGCGCAGGTGCGGGCGTTCCAGATCGCCCGTGAAACCGTGCGCGACGACGATGACCAGCTCGTCGGAGGTCCCCCTTCCGGGGGTGTACGCCGCGTCGATGCTGACGCCGTCGGAGGTGCGCAGAAACCTGCGCAAAGGGGTGCGGGCGCCTGTCTCACCTGGTGGAATTCTGTGAGATCGCGTCACACGACCTGCCGTACCTGAGCTCATGTGGGCTATTCTGCTGGGCAGAGGACTCGGGCAGAGAAGCCCCCGGGTCCTTTTGTGCTTTCCGAAGCGTTGTATACGAAGCCGGTATACGAAAGCGTTTCGGATCCGGTGCAGCGGATTCCTGGGCGCGGGATCCGCATCGCAGTACGAAGCAGTGCCGCAGACTCCCCCACCGCCCCCAAGGCGTGGGAGGTGCCCCCATCAGGGACCGAGGAGGAACCAGACGTATGGGCGAGCGAACCGTGCACGAACGTAGGACGACCCAGGCAGGTGGGGCGCGATGAGTTCTCTGCTGCTCCTGACCAACGCCCTTCAGCCGTCGACGGAGGTGCTTCCCGCTCTCGGCCTGCTCCTGCACACCGTGCGCGTGGCTCCGGCGGAAGGGCCCGCGCTGGTCGACACCCCGGGTGCCGACGTCATCCTCATCGACGGGCGCCGCGACCTCCCGCAGGTCCGCAGCCTGTGCCAGCTGCTGCGGTCCACCGGGCCCGGCTGTCCGCTGATCCTCGTCGTGACCGAGGGCGGCCTCGCGGCCGTCACCGCCGACTGGGGCATCGACGACGTCCTCCTCGACACCGCGGGACCGGCCGAGGTCGAGGCACGGCTGCGGCTGGCCATGGGCCGCCAGCAGATCGTCAACGACGACTCCCCCATGGAGATCCGCAACGGCGACCTCTCCGTGGACGAGGCGACGTACAGCGCCAAGCTCAAGGGCCGGGTCCTGGACCTGACCTTCAAGGAGTTCGAGCTCCTGAAGTACCTCGCGCAGCACCCGGGCCGCGTCTTCACCCGTGCCCAGCTGCTCCAGGAGGTCTGGGGCTACGACTACTTCGGCGGCACCCGCACGGTCGACGTCCACGTCCGGCGGCTGCGCGCGAAGCTCGGTCCCGAGCACGAGTCGCTGATCGGCACCGTCCGGAACGTCGGCTACCGGTTCGTCACCCCGGAGAAGGCCGACCGGACCGCCGCGAGCCCTTCCCGGCCGGGCGCGGCCGAGAGCGAGCAGAAGGCCGGGCCAAAGCCGGACGAGGCGGACGAGACGGCTCACCTCGACGCCGTGGCCGCCCCCGAGGTCGCGGCGGCGGCGCAGGAAGCGGCCGTACGCCCTGCCCAGAGGTAGGTCCATCCGCGTAGACTCCGCCCGTGGCCAAGGTGACTCGGGATGACGTGGCACGACTGGCGGGTACCTCCACCGCCGTCGTCAGCTATGTCATCAACAACGGACCCCGGCCGGTCGCCCCGGCCACGCGCGAGCGTGTCCTCGCCGCGATCAAGGAGCTGGCGTACCGCCCGGACCGGGTCGCCCAGGCCATGGCCTCGCGCAAGACCGAGCTCATAGGCCTGATCGTCCCGGACGCGCGCCAGCCGTTCTTCGGGGAGATGGCGCACGCGGTCGAGCAGGCCGCCGCCGAGCGCGGAAAGATGGTGCTCGTCGGCAACTCGGACTACATCGCCGAGCGCGAGGTCCACTATCTGCGGGCCTTCCTCGGCATGCGGGTCTCCGGGCTGATCCTCGTGAGCCACGCCCTGAACGACAACGCCGCCGCGGAGATCGAGGCCTGGGACGCCCGGGTGGTCCTGCTGCACGAGAAGCCCGAGGCCATCGACGACGTCGCCGTCGTCACGGACGACACGGGCGGCGCCCAGCTCGCCACCCGCCACCTGCTGGAGCACGGCTACGAGTACGTCGCCTGTCTGGGCGGTACGGCCGAGACGCCCGCGGTGGGCGACCCCGTCTCCGACCACGTCGAGGGCTGGCGGCGCGCGATGCAGGAGGCCGGCATCCCCACCGAGGGCCGCCTCTTCGAAGCCCCGTACAACCGCTACGACGCCTACCAGGTGGGCCTCGAGCTGCTGGCCGGGCCCGACCGTCCGCCGGCCATCTTCTGCTCCACCGACGACCAGGCGATCGGCGTGCTGCGGGCCGCCCGCGAGCTGCGCATCGACGTCCCCGGCGAGCTGGCCGTGGCCGGCTTCGACGACGTCAAGGAGGCGGCGCTCACCGACCCGCCCCTGACGACCATCGCCTCCGACCGCTCCGCGATGGCCCGCGCCGCCGTCGACCTCGTCCTGGACGACGGTCTGCGGGTGGCCGGATCGCGGCGGGAGCGGCTGAAGCAGTTCCCGTCCCGGCTGGTCGTACGACGGTCCTGCGGCTGCGAGTAGAAGCGGGGACCCGCGGGGCCGGTCACGGCCGTCCGCGGATCCCCGGGTACTCCTAGAACAGCAGGTTGTACTGGTTGAATCCGGTGCCCAGGCTGATCCGCGTGCCGAACAGGCCGCTGGACGCCTTGTTGGTGCCCGGGTAGAGCCAGAGCGTGCCGCCGGAGTCTCGGGCCATGACGTCGGCGACGCCGTCGCCCGTCACGTCGCCGTTCGCCACGTACGAGGTGAAGTTCCAGCCGGTACGGGCCTGGATCCGCGCGGACCACGGGGTGTGCTCCTGCTGGGTGCCCCGGTAGAGGTACAGGACGCCCGAGCTGTTGCGGACCAGCAGGTCGGCCCGGCCGTCGCCGGACAGGTCGCCGTGACCGAAGATCTTCACGTTCTTCCAGGCCCGGTCGACGACCTTGACGCGGGGGTAGAACTGGCCGGTGCCCTTGCCCGGGTACAGGTAGACCGAGCCGTCGGCGTCCACCGCGACCAGGTCGGGGCGGGCGTCACCGGTCATGTCGCCGGGGACCGCGTACGACTTGTAGCCGCCCCACACCGAGCTGATCTGCATCCAGGTGTACTCGCCGGAGGCGTGGTCCAGGTACTCGCGGTAGATCTTGCCGTCGGTCTTGTCGCGGACGATCCAGTCCTGGAAGAAGTCGCGGTCCAGGTCGGCCTGAAGGCCCCAGCTGATGCTCTCCCAGCCGCCGCCCAGGTACTTCCGCTGCGCGAGCGAGGTGCCCTTGCTGTCCTGCTCGAAGAGGCCGCCGGAGGGCGTGCGGGCCAGCAGGTCGGCGCGCCCGTCGAACGACTCGTCCGTGTCGTCGATGCGCGGCTGGGCCGCCCAGGTGTACGACGAGACCTTGGTGAACACCGGGTAGGCGCCCTCGGCGGTGCAGCCGGCGACACCCCACGAGACGATGCCGACGATCTTGCCGCCCAACACCACCGGGCCGCCGGAGTCACCGTTGCAGGGGCTCTTGGTGCCCTCGTCCGTGCCCGTCGCCGGGGTGCCCGCGCAGAACATGGAGCCCTCGACGAAGTCGTCCTCGCCGAGCACCGAGCGCATCGCGGAGTCGCAGGTGGCGTCGGCGACCATCGGCAGGTTCACCTTGCGCAGCGTCGCCGACAGGTCGGCGTCGGCGGCACCGGAGGTCAGGCCCCAGCCGTAGACCGTGGCCTCCTGCCCCGGGGTGTACCAGGGCGTGTCGTTGGCCGCCGCCAGGCGCATCCAGGGCTGCTCCAGCGGCCGGTCGAGGGTGAGCACCGCGATGTCGTTCTGGATGGTGTCGGGGTTGTAGCGCGGGTGGTTCCACTGGCGCCAGACCCCCGCGACGGTGCCGGTCGTGTCGTCGAGGAGACCGGCGGTGCCGGCTACCACGGCGCCGTTGCCGACCCAGTCGAGGCCCGCGACGCAGTGCGCGGCGGTGAGGACCTTGTTCGGGGCGACCAGGGTGCCGCCGCAGAAGTAGCCGTCGCCGGTGGCCGGGTCGTAGTAGGAGAGCTGGACCATCCACGGCGCGGACGAGATGCCGGTCGTGCTGCCGCCGATGATGAACGGGGTCTTCCGGGGCGTCTTCTCCGGGGTCGCCTGGTCCTGGACGGCCTTCAGGTAGCGGGCGCGCAGCTCCGCGTCGGAAGCCACCGGCGCGGGGGCCGCGGGCTGGGCGAGGCCCGCTTCGGGCAGTCCGGGCGGGGCGTCGGCGGCGGTGGCGGGCTGCGCCGCGAGGACGCCGGCGCAGCTCAGCGCCAGCGCGAGTGCGGCCGCGGGAAACGCCGTGGCGGGGCGTCTCAGACGGGCGCGCAGGGCACGTATCACTCAGGGCTCCTGGGTGGGTGTCGCCCGGGCCCTTCGAGACGTACGGGGCCCGGAAAAGGACTGACGGGACCCGAGAAGGGCGTACGACGCACCCGGCCCGGACCGCGCGTGGCGATCGGGCGAAACCGCGGAGCCCCCCTCCGGCGCGGTGATCGTAGGCCGCGCGCACCACCGGGCACACGGGCCGCACGGCGGGCAGACAAGTATTCGTCCGGCGCGTCCCGTGCCATCACGCCCACGCAACCCGCCGTTTCCCCGGGCGTCTTTATATCGGGCATACGAGGTTCTGTCGGGCTTCTCAGCGGCCCCTCAGGGAGCTCTCATGATGGGGCGCGAGTCTGCTTTCCATGACCGAGAGCTTCCGCCGCAGCGGCGAGTACGAGCACCCCCAGCGGGGCGACCAGTCCGGGTACGTCCAGGGCGACCAGCAGCCCGCGTACCCCCGGCAGCAGCACGCCTCCTCCCCCGTCGACCCCGAGTGGCCGCCCCCGCCGGCCTACGAGCCCGGCACTCCGGTCGCCGTCGCGCCGGGCACCACGGTGTGGCCGGGCGCGGGCCACCAGAGCGGCGGCCACGGCGACGGCGGCGCCTTCGGCGGGCACGGCAACCCCCCGCCCTCCCCGCCGGTCCCCGGTGCCGGGCCCGCCCCGGCCCCCGGACGGCGGGCCCGGGGTCCGCTGGGCCTGCTCGCCGCCGTGGCGATCGCGGCGGCGGCCGTGGGCGGCGGCACCGCGTACGCCTTCCAGGAGCTGACCGGCCCGGACACCGTGGCGACCAGCCCGAGCACCAACGTGGTCCCCGCCGCCAAGAAGGGCACCGTCGCCGGGGTGGCCTCGGCGGTCAGCCCGAGCATCGTGGAGATCAGCGCCACCTCGAACGCGGGCCGGTCCACCGGCTCGGGCGTGATCATCACCTCCGGCGGTGAGATCGTCACCAACAACCACGTCATCTCCGGCGCGTCCTCGATCAAGGTGACGACGAGCAAGGGCAAGACCTACACCGCGAAGGTCGTCGGCACCGACAGCAAGAAGGACCTGGCGCTGATCGAGCTGGAGCACGCCCCGTCCGGCCTGAAGGCGGCGAGCCTCGGCGACTCCTCCGCCGTCCAGGTCGGCGACCAGGTCGTCGCGATCGGCTCCCCCGAGGGCCTGACCGGCACCGTCACCAGCGGCATCGTCTCCGCGCTCGACCGCGACGTAACCGTCTCCACGGACGAGAGCCAGGGACAGCAGGGCGGCGGCAGCGGCCAGTGGCCCTTCGAGTACGGCGGCCGGGAGTTCAACGGCGACACCGGCTCCTCCACGACGACGTACAAGGCGCTCCAGACGGACGCCTCGCTGAACCCGGGCAACTCCGGCGGCGCGCTGATCGACATGAACGGCAACATCATCGGCATCAACTCCGCCATGTACTCGGCCGCCTCGGACTCCTCGTCCGGCTCGTCGGACGCCGGCAGCGTCGGCCTCGGCTTCGCCATCCCGGTCAACACCGTCAAGGCCGACCTGGACACCCTTCGTGCCGGCGGCTCGGACAGCTGAGCCGCCCCCGTCCGGGGACCGGCCACCTCAGGAGGTCGACATGATCACGCGTGCTCCGTTCCGGCAGGTCGTCCACTCCTCGGCGGGCGGTGACCCGGCCGGCCTGGGCCTGGCCCTCGCCGTCGCCCGAGAACTCCATCCGCCCCTCGCGCGGGCCCCCGAGGTGGCCGCGGCCGCCGCCCGGCCCGTCCGCGCGAACCGCACCCGCCGCCGTACCGCCCCGCGGGCCTGACCGGCAGCCGCGGCGCCGCGCGGGCCCGCCCCCGCCGACGTGCCGGGCGGCTGCACGCGCCGCCCGGTCCTCGCACCCGGCCGGCCCTGCGGAAGCGGCCGCCGACGTGCGAGGCTGAAAGTCCCCGCACCCGCCGTCCCATCGCACCCGAGGAACAGAACGCCGATGAGCCCCGCCGAAGGCGACCGTGAACCCCAGCGCATCCTGATCGTCGACGACGAGCCCGCGGTGCGCGAGGCGCTCCAGCGCAGCCTCGCCTTCGAGGGGTACGGCACCGAGGTCGCCGTGGACGGCGCGGACGCCCTGGAGAAGGCCATCGCCTACCAGCCCGACCTGGTCGTCCTCGACATCCAGATGCCCCGGATGGACGGCCTGACGGCGGCCCGCCGGATGCGCGGCGCGGGCACGACCACGCCGATCCTCATGCTCACCGCCCGCGACACCGTCGGCGACCGCGTCACCGGACTCGACGCGGGCGCCGACGACTACCTCGTCAAGCCCTTCGAGCTCGACGAGCTCTTCGCCCGCATCCGGGCACTGCTGCGCCGCAGCTCGTACGCGGCCACGGCGATCGGCACCCCGGAGGACGACGCGCTCACCTTCGCCGACCTGCGCATGGACCTGGCGACGCGCGAGGTCACCCGGGGCGGACGGCAGGTCGAGCTGACCCGCACGGAGTTCACGCTCCTGGAGATGTTCCTCGCCCACCCGCGCCAGGTCCTCACCCGCGAGCAGATCCTCAAGGCCGTCTGGGGCTTCGACTTCGAGCCGAGCTCCAACTCCCTGGACGTGTACGTGATGTACCTGCGCCGCAAGACCGAGGCGGGCGGCGAGCCGCGGCTCGTCCACACGGTGCGGGGCGTGGGCTACGTACTGCGCTCGGGCGGCGCCGAGTGAACCGAGTCCTGCGCCGGTTCCGGTCCCTGCCGATCCGGTCCCGGCTCGCCCTGCTGGTCGCGGCGGCGGTGGCCTTCGGGGTGGCGGCGGTGTCGGTGACGTGCTGGTTCATCGTGCGCGGGAAGCTGTACGACGAGATCGACGAGAACCTCCACTCCGTGAACGCGCCGCTGGAGAAACTCGACGTGGCGAGCGTGGCGAGCGACTGCCCCGCGGAGCCGTCCACGACCGTGCCGGGCGGTCCGCGGGGCAGCACGTACTACAGCCAGCTGGTCAAGGCGGACGGAACGGCCTGTGTGTTCCCGCTCTCGGTCGGCTCGGTCGAGGTCACCGACGGCGACAAGGCCGTGGCGAAGGACCCCTCGCCGGGCCTGGAGAAATACCGCAACGGCACCGACAGCGAGGGCAGGCCCGTCCGGGTCATGACCGTGCCGGTGATCGTGCAGGGCCCCGGCGGCCAGGCGATGGCGCGCGACACGGCCCTGCTCGTCGCGGTCCCCCTCAAGGACACCCAGTCCACCCTCAACGAACTCGCCCTGCTCCTCCTCCTCGTCTCCGGTATCGGTGTCGTCGGTGCCGGGGCCGCCGGGCTCGCCGTGGCCCGGGCCGGGCTCAGGCCCGTCGACAAGCTGACCGAGGCCGTGGAGCACGTCGCGCGGACCGAGGACCTCGCCGTCCGCATCCCGGTGGAGGAGGACAGCGAGGACGAGATCGCCCGGCTGTCCCGCTCGTTCAACTCGATGACCGCGTCGCTGGCGAACTCCCGGGAGGTGCAGCAGCAGCTGATCGCGGACGCCGGCCACGAACTGCGCACGCCTCTCACCTCGCTCCGTACCAACATCGAACTGCTCACCCGCAGCGAGGAGACGGGCCGCGCGATCCCGCCCGCCGACCGCAAGGCGCTGCTCTCCTCCGTGACCGCGCAGATGACCGAACTGGCCGCGCTGATCGGCGATCTGCAGACCCTCTCGCGGTCGGAGTCGGCCCAGTCGGGGGACCGCGTGCAGGTGGTCGCGCTGCGGGACGTCGTGGACGCGGCGCTGCGCCGGGCCCGGCTGCGCGGGCCGGAGCTGACGATCTCGGCGGACCTCCACCCCTGGTTCGTACGGGCGGAGCCGGCCGCGCTGGAGCGGGCGATCGTCAACGTGCTCGACAACGCGGTGAAGTTCAGCCCCGGCGGCGGCACCGTCGAGGTCGCGCTCGACGGCGGCGTCCTCACCGTCCGGGACCACGGCCCCGGCATCCCCGCCGACGAACTCCCCTACGTCTTCGACCGGTTCTGGCGCTCGCCCTCGGCGCGGGCGCTGCCCGGCTCGGGCCTCGGCCTGTCCATCGTGGCCCGCACCGTCCAGCGGTGCGGCGGAGAGGTCTCGCTGACCCCGGCGGAGGGCGGCGGCACCGTCGCGACGGTGCGGCTGCCCGGCGCGCCGACACCCCCGCCGGAGACTCCCTAGGCACCGTTCGGCCCCCAACTGGGCACGCGGGGAACTGCGTTGCCGCCGCACGCGTCTCTTTGGTACGAATGATCGGCCATTGCCGAGAAAACGTGTCTGATGAACGTGACTGTCAAAGGCTTTACGGGGGCTGGAATGACAGCTTGGGACATCGATCCCGTCGGCGTGCAGGCCACGCTGACGACGACGGGCGAGGCGGGCGGGGACCTGGAGAAGGCCGCCACCTCGCTGGTGACGAACATGGCGAGCGCGGCGTCCTCGGCGGGGACGGCCGTGCCGGGAGGGCAGTTCAGCGGGCCGATGGTCGGCCCGGTGCCGGCCGGCACCCCGCGCGTACCGGTCGGCCCGGTCGCCGCCGCGCTGAGCCAGTACCTGGAGGAGCGGCAGAAGAAGCTCGCCTACATGGCGCAGCGGACCGTGAACTCCCTGAAGGGCGCGGTGGCGGCGACCAACGCCTACAACCAGGGTGACCTGGACATGGCCGCCGAGGCGCAGGCGGCGGCGCTGAAGGAACCGAAGATCGATCTGCCGGGCGCTCCCGCGGGCGGTGCCAAGTGAGCGACCAGACGGCACTGAACCCGGCGGAGATACCGAAGTTCACCGGAAATCTGGAGCAGCTGGAGAAGGACGTCTCCGCGCTGAGCACGGACGCGTTCAACCTGTGGGACGCCGGATCGCAGATCGACACCCGCTTCAAGGGGCTGTCCGCGTACTACGAGGCGCCCGAGGCGGAGAAGCTGTTCGCCACCACCGCCCCGGTGGCCAAGGCGGGCGACGAGCTGTGCACCGAGGTGGGCACGGTCGCCTCGGCGCTGAGCGCCTACGCGTCGGAGATCCGGCCCATCGTCGCCAAGTTCGAGAGCCTGCGCCATGACGCGGCGGCCTTCGCGAGCAGCATCGCGGACGACGACGACTGGCGCGAGGACGCCGACCTGGTCGACGAGAACAACGCCCGGCGCAACGAGGTCAACGCGGCCTGGGCGGCGTTCCAGGCGGCGGAGCGCACCTGCTACGGCAAGATCGTCGCCCTGATCGGCGGGGCCCCGCTCACCGTGAACGACGGGTCCAACAAAGAGGGCATGTACGGCTACCGGGCCGAGGACCTGAACAACGCCCAGGGTCTGCCCTGGGGCGACCCGGTCGAGGAGTCCACGCCCTGGTACCAGATCCACGAGCACCTGTGGGACTTCACCAAGGGCTTCTTCGTCGACGGCGTGTGGGGCACGATCAAGGGTCTCGGCACGCTCGTCGGCTTCGACGGCTGGGACGCGGCGGGCCAGGCCTGGACGGGCCTCGGCAAGCTGCTGACCGGCCTCGTCATCACCGGCATGCCGATCGTCGGCACCGCCTACTGGCTGGTTCCCGACGACAAGCTGCCGTCCTGGCTGCGGGACTCGCGCACCGCGGTCGTGGAGACCGGCAAGGCCCTGATCGCGTACGACGAGTGGGGCAAGAACCCCTCGCGCGCGGCCGGTGCCGTCACCTTCAACGTCCTCACCACGGTCTTCACCGGCGGCACGGGCACGGCCGCGAAGACCGGCGCCATCGCCAAGGCCATCTCCTTCGCCGGCAAGGCGGGCCGCATCGTCGACCCGATGACGTACGTCGCGAAGGGCGTCGGCGTCGGCATCACGCGGCTCGGCGACGTGATGGCGAGCCTCAAGGCCGTCACCAACGGCACGTACATCAAGCTCGCCGACAGCACGTTCAAGATCACCGACCAGCCGCTGAAGATGGACGACCTCCCCGCGGGCCTGACGCCCGAGAACACGGTCCGCATGGAGACGCCGAAGGGCGAGGTCGTCTTCCTCGACACCAAGACGCTGGTCATGCACAACGCCGACGGCACCGTGCGGGAGTCCCTCGCGGACATCGCGCACGAGGGCACGGCCGCCGAGCGCGCCACCTCCGAGCACGGGGCGACCCCCGGCCGGGACGGCGAGCTGGTCGGCGTCGGCGCGCACACCGCCGACACGGCCGGCACGGTCGGGCGGGGCGGCGACCCGGTCGGCACCGGCGGGACCGGCTCCCACCTGCCCGGCGGCCACGGCACCGACACGCTGCCGCCGCGCACGGGCGGCCACGGCACCGGCGGGACGGGCGGCACCGGCGGCTTCGACGGCCTGGACGACCTGGGCCGCGGCGGCGACGACGGTCTCGGCGCCGGCACGCACGCGGACGACACCGCCGGGCCCACCGGCGGCGACCACACCCCCGGCGAGCCCCAGGGCGGGCGCCCGGCGGAGGGCACCCCGCGCGAGATCATGCAGCGCCACGTCGACCTGGCCAACAACGACCCGGCGTGGTTCAAGGAGCACTACCGGTCCAACGGCTACCGCCGGTTCGCCGAGGAGGAGGTGTTCGGGCAGCGCCTGCCGACCCTGGTCCCCGACCCCGCCAACCCCGGCAAGTGGATCTCCAAGAGCGACCTGCCGCCGGCGATTCCCGCGAAGTACGTCGACACCGGTTTCCCGTCCGGCGCTCGGACGACCATCCCGTCCGACACCCTGCACCAGCTGGACAACTGGGCGCACAACCGCCAACACGCCATCACGGCCGACAACACCGCCGAGGCGAACCTCGAGGCGGCCGAGAAGGCCTACAAGGCCAACCCCACACCGGAGTTGGAGGCGGCCCGGGACGCGGCCGAGGCCGCGCACTCGCCGCTGCACGGCGACATGCTCAAGCAGAGCGAGCTGTTCGGTGAGAACGTCGCGGAGACGCACGCGATCCCCGAGCACTACCCCAACGCGACCCGCGTGGACGACGGCGCCTTCGGCAACAACCGCTTCGACCAGGTCTACCGGACGCAGGACGGCCGGTACGTCGTCGTCGAGGCGAAGGGCTCGACCACGGCCCGGCTCGGCGATCGCACGAGCCACCTCGGCAACCGGGTCCAGCAGGGCACCCGGGAGTACTTCCAGACGATCCTGCACGAGATGGAGAAGCGCGCCCAGACCTCGAACAACGTGGACGAGATGGCCCTGGCGCAGGACCTCCGCCGAGCACTCAAGAACGGCGACGTGGACTACGTGCTCGTGAAAGCCGATGCCACCAAGGCCGGAACGTACGCTGGCTATGAGATGAAGCAGTTCGATATCGGCAAGCCCGGGAGCAACTGATGCCCACACACGTGCCACGTCAAGAGTTTCCGGGCGGCGATCCCACCCGGATCATCGAAATGAGCGATCAGGGCGCGATCGAGCAGATCGAGGACCTCGAAGAGTCCCCCGAGATGTTCGGCCTGACCTTCAACAGTGTGCTGAGCACGGCGAACCTGCACTGCCTCCACGACCCCACCGCCAACACCTCCGAGACGTGGGAGGCGTGGGTCGCCGCGATGCAGGTCGGCTCCGCGCTGTTCGCGGCGGCCACCACCGACGCGGACTCCGTCGAGTGCGTCATCGCGCACAAGACGCGGACGATCCCGGCCACCGGCCCGCGGCACTTCACCGACGCGGGCAACTGGATCACCGCGTTCTGGCTGGCGGTCGTCTGCCGCGACCAGACCCGCATGACCCAGCTGGCCGGGGTGCCGATCGAGGTGCTGCGGGCGTCGGGCGCGGTCTACGACGACTACGTCTACGACTGGGTGGACGCGCTCCAGACGTACTGGACGGAGCGCCCCGGGCTCGGTGAGAAGTTCTCCGCCGCCTTCCGCGGCACCGACCCGGATGTGCTCCGGGTCGCCGACCGGGAGCTGATGCTGCAGATCCTCTACCCGCCGCTGAACCTGTTCCTGCAGTTCCTCAAGCGGGACGCGGAGCAGTTCAACGAGGGGCTGGCCCAGGCGCTGCGGCTGCACAAGGTGTACTGGACCAAGGACGAGGACCGCCGGCTGTCCACCGACGGCGCCGTCGCCCTCGGTCCGCTGGCCGTCGCCTGCCTCGCCCTCGACGTCGGCATGCCGGTCGAGGTCGAGTCCGAGTACCTGCCCAAGCACCTGCTCCAGCGCAGCTGGCTCGGGGAGTTCCCCACCTGAGGAATCCCGGGGGAACACGAGAAGGGGGCCCGCACTTCGCGGGCCCCCTTCTCCGTCGGCCCGCGAAGTGCGGGCCCGCGGAGTGTTACTTCACGACCGTGATCCGGTCCGCCTTCGGCACCGGATACGGCGCCGCGGCCGAGGAGTTGGCCGTCAGGTACGACTCGAACGCGGCCAGGTCGTCGCCGCCGACCCGCACGTTGCCGCCCTTGCCGAGCTCGGTGAAGCCGTCGCCGCCGCCCGCGAGGAAGGAGTTCATCGCGACGCGGTAGGTGGCGTTCGGGTCGATCGGGGCGCCGTTCAGACGGATCGAGTCCGCGACCACCCGGGCGGCGCCCGTCTTGGTGAGGTCCAGCGTGTAGGTGAGACCCGAGGAGATCTGGAGGACCTTCGGGGCGGCCTCGTTGGCGCCGCTGACCTGCTGCTGGAGCCCGGTGACGAGCTGCGAGCCCTTGAGGTCGACCAGGTTCACCGTGTTGGCGAACGGCTGGACGGTGTACGCCTCGCCGTACGTCACCACACCGTCGCCCTCGCCCGCGCTCGACGCGTAGGTGAGGCCGGCGCGGATGCCGCCCGGGTTCATCAGCGCGACGTCGGCCTCGGGGTCGACGGACTTGGCGTACGCGAGCTGCGCGTCGGCGATCATGTCGCCGAGCGGGGACTCGGTGCCCCCGTTCGGGATCTCACCGGCGATGTAGCCGATCGGGCGCGAGGCCACCGGGGCGGCCAGCGCCTTCCACTTCGTGATCAGGCCGGTCATGTCCGCGGCCTTCGCCACGTCACGGGTGACCACGTGGTTCGCGGACTTCACCGCGGTGCGCGCGATGTCGCCCGTCCAGCGGTCGTAGGTCAGCGTGGTGTCCGTGTAGAGGCGGCCGAAGGACGCGGCCGAGGTGACCATGCGCGGGTTGCCCGCCGGGTCCGGGATCGTGCAGGCGTAGGCCTGGTGGGTGTGGCCGGTGACCAGCGCGTCGACGGCCGGCGTGACGTTCTTCGCGATGTCGACGATCGGTCCGGAGATGCCGTCGCCGGCACCCGGGCTGTCGCAGTCGTAGTTGTACGCCGTCGAGGCGGGCGCGCCGCCTTCGTGGATCAGCGCGACGATCGAGTTGACGCCCTGCTTGCGGAGCACCTTGGCGTACTTGTTGATCGTCTCGACCTCGTCGCCGAACTTCAGGCCCTTGACGCCCTCGGCGGACACGATGTTCGGGGTGCCCTCCAGGGTCACGCCGATGAAGCCGACCTTGACGCCGTTCTTCTTCCAGACCCAGTAGGGCTTGAGGAGCGGCTTGCCGGTCTTCTCCTTGGTGACGTTCGCCGCCAGGTAGGGGAAGTCGGCGCCCGCGAACTCCTCGCTGTCGTCGTAGCAGCCGTCCTTCGGGTGGCAGCCGCCGTTCTGCAGGCGGGCCAGCTCCGCGGCGCCCTCGTCGAACTCGTGGTTGCCGACGCTCGTGACGTCCAGGTCGAGCTTGTTCAGCGCGTCGATCGTCGGCTCGTCGTGGAAGAGGCCGGAGATCAGCGGGGAGGCACCGACCATGTCACCGGCGGCGGCCGTGATCGAGTACTTGTTGCCCGCGCGGGCCTGGCGCAGGTGCGTGGCGAGGTACTCGACCCCGCCCGCGTCGATGTTCTTGGTGGTGCCGTCCTCGTTCAGGTGCGTGACCCGGCCGGAGGAGCCGGTCGGCGGCTCCAGGTTGCCGTGCAGGTCGTTGAAGGACAGCAGCTGTACGTCCTGGTAGCGGCCGCTGCCCTGGTGGTGGCGGGCGGTCGCGGTGTCCGGGCCGGCGCTCGCGGGCATCGCGGCGGCCAGCGCACCGACGGTGGCGAGGCCTGCGGCGGCGGCGAGTATGCGACGGGTGCGTCTGTGCCGGGGCGTCGGCAGCATGGTTCCCCCTGTGGGAGCGTCGTACGGCTGTGGCTTGGGCGCAGCCTAGGATCAACGCGCGTAGCGCAACAGGGGGTTCGGGTTACGGACTGATTGCCATCGGCTCACGGTTGCCCGAATCGCGCCCCGGACGAGGGGTGCGCGGTGCCGCCGGGCCACCCGTGCGCCGCCACGCCGGGACCGGCCGCGCCCGGCTCCTTGTCCGGAAATCCTCGCGCCGTACCCTCGTATCCATGACCAGCGACGACACCGCACCCGCCGCCTTCTCCCGCTCCATCGAGACCTGCGCGCAGCTCTCCCCCGAACAGGCGGGGGCCGTGCTCGACCTGCTCGCCGAGGCCGCGCGGACCGACGGCCAGCAGGCGGTGTCCGAGCAGGGGCGGCTCCAGCTGAGCGGCGGCGAGCGCGAGGGCGTACGGCACCTGCTGCTGACGGTGGGCGGGGCCCTCGTGGGATACGCGCAGTTGGAGGACACCGACCCGGTGGAGGCGCCGGCCGCCGAGCTGGTCGTGCACCCCTCCCACCGCGGACGCGGGCACGGCCGGGCGCTGGGCACGGCGCTGCTCGCGGCCTCGGGCAAGCGCCTGCGGGTGTGGGCGCACGGCGCGCACTCCGCCGCGCGGCACCTCGCGCAGGTGCTGGGGCTGACGCTGTTCCGCGAACTGCGCCAGATGCGGCGGCCGTTGATCGGTATGGAGCTGCCCGAGCCGGTGCTCCCCGCGGGGGTCACCGTCCGCACCTTCGTGCCGGGCGAGGACGACGCGGCGTGGCTCGCGGCCAACGCCGACGCCTTCGCCCACCACCCCGAGCAGGGCTCCCTCACCCAGCGGGACCTGGACGACCGGACGGCGCAGCCGTGGTTCGACCCGGCGGGCTTCTTCCTCGCCTTCCGCGACGGTGAACTGGCCGGTTTCCACTGGACGAAGGTGCACGCGCAGGAGCGGCTGGGCGAGGTGTACGTGGTCGGGGTGCGCCCCGGCGCGCAGGGCGGCGGTCTCGGCAAGGCCCTGACGGCGATCGGGCTGCGCCATCTGGCCGCGCAGGGCCTGCCGACCGCCATGCTCTACGTGGACGCGGACAACAAGGCGGCGGTGACCGTGTACGAGCGGCTCGGCTTCACGGTCCACGAGACGGACCTGATGTACCGCACGGAGTCGTGACGCCCTGACCCGGCCCCTCCCGTCCCGGCCGGAGTCATCCGGCCGGGACGGGAGCCCGGCGCCGTGACACGGTCCGCCGGCGCGGGGGTTCGCGCGTCCAGGCGGCGCAGGCCAGGGCGCCGGCGGCGAGGAGCAGCGCCCACTGGTGGTGCGCCGCGCCCCACCGCTCGTCGTCCACGGTGACGAACGGGGTCCACCGGTCCGGGACCAGCAGCGGCGCCGCGACCGCCGCGACCAGGAACGTCACGGCCGCTCCGGTGCCGGGCTCGGCCTGGCCGGAGAAGCGGACGCCCGCCGCGGCGACGGCCAGCGCGAGGACGGCGGTGGCGGCGGCCTCCAGCGTGACGGCGCCGACGGGCGGGCGCCCCTCGGCGGGCACGAGGGCGAGCGCCGCCACCCACCAGAGCGCGGCGAACGGCGCCACGAGCGCCACGCGCAGGCCGGTGCGCAGCGGGCGCCCCGCCGGGACGGCCGCCGTGGTGTGCCGGGCGGGGTCGTCCAGGAGGAAGGCCAGCCCGAGGGCGAGGGCCAGCGCCGCCGCCCGCAGGAGGGTCAGGCACAACCAGGGGTCGGGCCGGCCGGGGAGCATCCGGGGCACGCCCGCGAGCAGCAGCCCGAGCGCGCCGCCCGCCGCGAGCGCCCACCGCGGCAGGGTCCGCGTGACGGGCCGCACCAGGGCCCGGGTCATTCCCCGCACGTGTCGGCCCCCTTCGGCACCGGCACGTCCAGCAGCTCGGCCGCCCGTGCCGTGGTCGTCCTCGGCGAGGTCAGCTCCGCCCAGTGGGCCTTGACCTTGGCGGTGATGCCGTAGCGGGGCTTCTCCAGCAGTTCGCGGACGACGTCGGTCTGCTGGGCGGTCATGGAGAGCGGGTTCGTCGGGGTGAGCGCGATGCCGGAGCCGCTGACGCGGTCGTCGAGGCGGACGTGCCGGAAGGCGGACATGGGGTCGGGCTGGGCGCCGAGCGCGAGCCACATCACGGTCACCACGCGGGCGTCGCACGCCTCGCCCATGGCGTACTCGTCGCCCGCCACCAGGACCGATGCGACGGCGACCGCGAACTCGGGTACCCGGTTGCCGCCCCAGCGCGTGCCGACGGTCACCCGGCCGGGTGTGCGGGACGGCTGGAGCGCGGCGTCGCCGTCCAGGCCGTACCGCGCGTCGACGCGCTGGCGCACGGTCAGCCGGGTGGCCCCGGCGCCGCCGCCCGCGAGGGAGCGCACGCGCCCGACGGCCTCGGCCCACTCGTCGGTCCGGCCGGACCACTCGGGGTAGGCGCAGTACGCGTCGCGGCCCTGGACGCGGCAGGACTGCATCTTCTCCGGGGCAACGGACGCCTTCTCCCGGGCGGCGGCCAGCCCGGCCGGCTCACCGGACGCCTGTCCCGCGACGCCCGCGCCGGTGGCGGCGAGCGCGGCGACGGTCACCGCGGCGACCAGCCGGTTGCGGCCGCCGGAGACGAGGACCGCCGCGCAGGCCAGGGTGAGGGCGAGTCCGGTCAGGTACAGGGCGTGCCAGGCGGCGGGGCGGCCCAGCAGCTCCGAGGGGAACGGCTCGGTGCCGGCGTCGCCGACCACGGGCCACAGCCACCGCTGCCAGTCGGCGTCCTCCAGTCCGGCGGACACCAGGGTGGCGAGGACCAGCCCGGCGACCACCAGGAGCGGTGCGGCGAACGCGGAGGGGACCAGGCGGGCGAGGAGCACGCCGATGATCCCGGCGAGCAGGACGACCAGCGGGCCGACGGCCAGTTCGGCGGGCGAACCGTGGCCCGCCGCGCCGGGCTTGAGGGCCGTGCAGGTGAAGTCGAGGAGGACGACCAGCGCGGTCAGCGCGGCGGCCGGGACGACCGACAGCAGGTGCGCGGCCGTACGCCGCCAGGGCTCCACGACCAGCACGTCGAAGGTCTGGTCGGTGCCGCGCCGCCGGGAGCGCAGGACCCCGCGGTTGGCGCTGACGAGTACGGCGACGGCGACGAGCAGGGGCCGGTCCTGCGTGGCCCGGTCGGCGTCCTGGAGGACCGGGAAGTCGTCCATGGGTTCGCCGCCGCCCCACAACTGCCAGCAGGTGTAGGCGAGGTACAGGGCGAACATGGCGAAGACCGGTATCTGCAGCAGCAGTTCACGGGACTCGAAGCGGGCCAGTGCGAGCACGGCAGCCGCCCGGGTCCGCCGGCCGGACGGTGCGGCGGGCGCGCTCTCCGCGCGGGCCGGGTCGATGACGGTGGTGCTCATGCCGCCACCTCCGCGGGCTCGCCGTCGAGGGTGAGCAGGTAGCCGTCCTCCAGGGTCGGTTCGAGCAGCTCCGCGCCGGGCGGCGGGTCGCCGACGTTGCGGAAGACGCCGGCGCCGGTGCGCCAGCCGGCCTTCGCGTGCGGCGCGCGCTCCGCGCTGCTCCACACCCGGCCCGCCGCGCGGGCGGTCAGTTCGGCGGGGGTGCCCTCGAAGCGGACCCGGCCGCGGGCCATGACGATCACCCGCCGGCAGAGCATCGCGACGTCCTCGGTCTGGTGGGTGGAGAGCAGCACCGTGCGGCCCTCCCCCGCCCTCGCGATCAGCTCCCGGAAGCGCATCCGCTGTTCCGGGTCGAGACCGACGGTCGGCTCGTCCAGGACGAGGAAGCCGGGGTCGCCGACGAGCGCGGCGGCGAGGGCGACGCGCTGCCGCATCCCGCCGGAGAGCTTCTTGATCCGCCGGCCGCGCACCTCGGAGAGATCGACGGCGTCGAGCACCCGGCGCACCTCGGCGTGCCGGGCGGCGCGGTCCGTCAGTTCCTTCAGGATCGCCACGTAGTCGACGAACTCGAAGGCGCTGAAGTCCGGGTGGAAGCCGGGGGTCTGCGGCAGGTAGCCGAGCGTGCGGCGCACCTCCTGCCGGCCGGCGGTCGTGCCGGGGTCGCGGCCGAGCACCGTGAAGGAGCCGCGGTCGGCGGTCAGGGCGGTCGCGAGCACCCGCAGCAGGGTTGTCTTGCCGGCGCCGTTGGGGCCCAGCAGGCCGGTGACGCCGTCCGCGAGCCGCAGCGACACGTCGTCGAGGGCGTGGGTGCTGCCGTAGCGCAGGGTCAGCCCTGCTGCCGAGACGGTGGGGGCGCCCCCCGGGAAGGCGGAGGTCATGCGGCACTCCTGTGGGTCGAGGCGGTGGATGAGTCGAAGCGGTCGCGGACGGCGTACAGCAGTCCGGCGGTGAGCAGTGCGACGGCCGCGGCGACGCCCTGGCCGGCCGCGGTGAACGGCGCGAGGATCCCCTCGGTCCTGCTGTCGGCGACGAGCAGCAGCCCGGCCCACGCGCCGCCGACGACGGCGGGCGCGGCGACCGGTCCGAGCCTGGGGGTCAGTGCGAGGGCGAGGCCGGTGAGGGCGAGCGCGGGCAGCAGCCAGGCCACCGCGCGCAGGCCGTACGAGGGCAGCGCGAGCGTGGCCAGGCCGTCGAGCGCCGTCCCGGTGGCCAGGACGGCGACCGTACGGATCATCAGCAGCCGGAATCCGTGGGTCGGGGAGACGACGGCCATCTCGTACGTCGGGTCGAGGGCGGGCCCGTACGACAGGGCGACCCCGGCGAGCGGAAGCAGCGGCGCGAGGGCGAGGAAGAGGGTGGGCGACTGACCGCTGCGCAGGGCGGTCGCCGCCGCGAGGGCCGTCATCAGGACGGCGACGACGGCGACGAGCCAGGCCCGCCGCAGCACGGGGGTGGCGGCGAGCAGGCGGGCCGTGTGGTCGGCGACGCCGATCCGCACCAGTAGGGACTCGACGAACCCCGGCCGCGGGGCGTCGAGTTCGGCGTCCAGCCGGGCCCACCCCTCCTCCAGCGCGACCGGGTCGGTGACCTCCGCCAGCGCCGCACGGCACCGCGCGCACGCGGCGAGGTGGGTGTCGGCGGACCACAGCCGGGGGGCCGTCAGTTCACCGCGCGCGTAGGCCCGCAGGTCGTCCTCCGGCACGTGCCAGGTGGTGTCGTTTCCGCTCATGCCAGCGCCTCCCGCAGCTGCTTGCGGGCGCGTGAGGCCCGTGTCTTGACGGTGCCGGGCGGGATGCCGAGCAGGACGGCCGCCTCCCGGGTCGTGAGGCCGTCGACCACGGTGGCCTGGAGGACCGCCCGCAGTTCCGGTGAGAGCCGGGTCAGCGCGCCGGCGAGGTCGCCGTGCTCGACGCCCGCGAGGACCCGTTCCTCGGCGGAGGCCTCGTCCCGGTGGCGCAGCCGGCCCAGCGCCTGGCGCAGCCGCCCACGCGCCCCGTCGCCGCGCAGGGTGTCGATGAGCCGGCGGGAGCCGACGCGCCACAGCCAGCCGGCCGCGTCCCCCTCCTCCCGGTAGCGGGCGGTGCCGCGCCACACGGCGAGGAACGTCTCCTGCACCACGTCGTCGACCACACCCGCGTCCGCGCAGCGTCCGCGCAGCCGCGCGGTCAGCCACGGCGCGAACCGCCGGTACAGCTCCTCGAAGGCGCGCCGGTCCCCGTCCGCCGCGATGGCCCGCAGCAGCTCCCCGTCGCTTCTCGTATCCCTCACGCCCCATCATCGGACGAGCCCCCCGGATCGGTTCACGAAGGGTCCGACGGGTTTCCGCGGGGCGGATTCCCGCAGGTGGGACGGGCGTTGGCCGTCCGCGTTTGACACCGGGACCACCCTTGCACCACCCTTTCACTACTAAATTAGTGAAAGGGTGGTTGGTCCGAGTGGTCGAGTACCGCATCGACCGGCGCAGCGGCGTCGCCACCTACGTGCAGATCGTCCAGCAGACCAAGCAGGCACTGCGCCTGGGACTGCTCGAACCGGGCGACCGGCTCCCCACGGCCCGCGAGGTCGTGGAGGCGACGGCGATCAATCCGAACACCGTCCTGAAGGCCTACCGCGAGCTGGAGCGCGAGGGCCTCGTCGAGGCCCGCCGCGGCCTCGGCACCTTCGTCCGCCGCTCGCTGGGCGCCGCCCCGGCGGACTCGCCGCTGCGGGCGGAGCTGGAGGACTGGGCGGCCCGCGCCCGGGCGGCAGGCCTGGACCGGGACGACGTCTCGGCGCTCTTCACCGCCGTACTGGAACAGTTCACGCACACCGAGGGGGAACAGCACATGAGCACCGAGGGGGGCCGGAAATGACGGACACCGCCATAGCGGCGGCCGGACTGGGCAAGCGGTTCGGACGCCGGGGAGGCTGGGCCCTGCGCGAGTGCGCGCTGCGGCTGCCCGCCGGACGCGTCTGCGCCGTCGTCGGCCCGAACGGCGCGGGCAAGTCGACGCTGCTCGCCCTCGCGGCCGGCGTCCTCGGACCGACCGAGGGCACGCTCACCGTGCTCGGCACGGACCCGGCCGCGGCCCGCGAACGCATCGCGTACGTCGCCCAGAACAAGCCGCTGTACCCGCAGCTCACCGTCGCCGAGACGCTCCGCCTGGGGCGCGAGCTCAACCCGGCCCGCTGGGACCCCGCCGTCGCCGAACGGATCGTGACGGCCGGCGGGCTCGCACCGAAGGCCCGGATCCGCTCCCTGTCCGGCGGCCAGCGCACCCGGGTCGCGCTCGCCTTCGCGCTCGCCAAACGGCCCGAACTGCTGCTCCTGGACGAGCCGATGGCCGACCTCGACCCGCTGGCCCGCCACGAACTGATGGGCGTCCTGCTCGCGGAGTCCGCCGAGCACGGCACCAGCGTCGTGCTGTCCTCGCACGTGGTCGCCGAGCTGGAGAACTCCTGCGACCACCTGATCATGCTCGGCGACGGCCGGGTGCGGCTCGCGGGTGACCTGGACGACCTGCTCGCCGCGCACGTCCTCACCACGGGCCCGAGCCGCGACCTCGCCCCGCACACCGTGATCGAGTCCCGCACCACCGGACGGCAGCAGACCGCCCTCGTCCGGCCGCGGGGCCCGCTCACCGGCGTCGGCGAGACCACCGCGCCCTCCCTGGAGGAAGTGCTGCTCGCGCACCTGCGCAGCCCCGAGGCCCCCGACCTGATCCTGGAGCCGTCCCACCGCTCCGCCGCCCCGGAGCCCGCCGTATGACCGCGCTGACCACGGCCGACGCCCCCGTGAGCGCGCGCCCCGCGGCCGGGCGCCCCGGCACCGTGCGCGCCGTGCTGCGGCTGCACCGAGCCGCCCTCTACGCCTGGGCGGCCGTGATCACCGCCGCCTCCGCGCTGATGCTGTGGGCGTACGCCGCGCTCGCCGGGCCCGCGAGCGACGCCTACCGCCGTCTGAGGGCCTGCGACTACTCCTGCGCGTACGACCAGGACGCGTACCTGGCCTTCAAGGACGCCTCGACGTACGCCCACTGGACCGTCACGTTCCTGCCGCTGCTCGTCGCGGCCTGGGCGGGCGCCGTGCTGACCGCGCGCGAGCTGGAGAGCGGCACCGCGCGGCTCGCCTGGACCCAGTCGGTCACCCCGGCCCGCTGGCTGGCCGCCAAGCTCGCCGTCCCGGCCGCGCTGGTCACCGCCGGGACCGTCCCGCTCGTCGTGCTGCACCACTTGATGTGGGACGCCGGGCGCGGCGGGAACAACCTCGCCTGGCACGACATCCTGGTCTTCCAGGCCAACGGCCCGACCACCGTCGCGCTGGCCCTGTTCGCCCTGGCCGCGGGCGCCCTGGCCGGACTGCTGCTGCGCCGCACCCTGGCCGCCCTCGCCGTCACCGCCGCGGCCACCGGGCTGCTCTGGTACGCGCTCAACGGCTACCGCGCCTGGTTCTGGCCGCCGGTCACCCGGACCACCTCCCTCCAGGAGGGCCCCTGGTACGGCGGGCTCACCACCGACCGCGGCGTCGTCGACGCCGCGGGCACCCAGCTGCCCATGCCGCACTGCGTCGCGTCCTGGGACCACGCCAGGGCCTGCGCCGACACCTTCGAGCGGCTGCACGTCACCGCCTTCTACAGCGACGTCCAGCCCGCCTCCCACTACTGGCCGCTCCAGCTCTCCGCCACCGGCGCCGCCCTGGCGCTGACCGCGCTCACGGTCCTCGCCGCCTTCCGGGTGCTGAAACGGCACACCGAGGGCACCGGGAACACCGGACGCGTCACCGGCGGCGCGGCACGCGTGACCGGCGGCACCACGGGCGTCACCGCCGCGACGAAGACGGCCCCCGCGCGGACCTTCACCGTCAAGGGGGTCTTCCGGGGGCCGGTCTGGGCCGTGCTGCGGCTGCACCGCCCCGCCCTGCGGACCTGGCTGGGACTCGTCGTCGTGGTGTCCGCGGCGCTGCTGTGGGCGCACGGCCCCGGCTTCGAGCACGCCCTCGCGGAATCCCGCTACGGGTGTCTCGCGCAGATGGACGCCTGCGACGTGGCCACCGGCCCCTGGGGAAGCCAGTACTACTCGGTCGTCGTCGCGCTCAGCACCCTCACGGTCTCCTACCTGCCCCTGCTCGTCGCCGCCTGGGCCGGCGCGACCCTGACCGGGCGCGAACTGGAGAACGGCACCGCGCAGCTCGCCTGGACCCAGTCGATCACCCCGGCCCGCTGGCTGACCGCGAAGCTCGCCGTCCCGGCCCTGCTCGTCGCCACCGGCACCGCCCTCCTCGTGGCGCTGCACCGGTGGATGTGGAACGACGGCCGGGAACTGCTCTGGGGCAGCTGGTACGACATGGACACCTTCCGCGCCAACGGCCTCGTCACCCCCGCCTACGCCCTGTGCGGCCTGGCCCTCGGCGTCCTCGCGGGCCTGCTGACGCGCCGCACGCTGCCCGCGCTGGCCGCCTCCTTCGGCGCCCTGCTCGTGGTGTACGTCCTCGGCAACGTCGACCGCGCGAGCCTGTGGCCCACCGAGACGCTCACCGGCAGGCACGCCCTCGACCCGCCCGAGAGCGTCCAGGTCGTGGAAAGCGGTGTGATCACCGTGGACGGCACGAGCGTGGGCGGCAACACGACGTGTACGCAATTCGGCGACGCGGCCCGGCTCAGGCACTGCATGGCGGACAAGGGCATCGCCGACTTCTGGACCACCTACCACCCCGCTTCCCACGTCTGGCCGCTCCAGCTGGTGGAGTCCGGGATCGTCCTCGCGGTCGCCGCCCTCGCGGTCGCCGGGTCGTACGCCCTGCTGAGGCGCCGCACGGCCTGAGCCCCGGCCCGGGTGCGTCCCCACGGGGGTGGGACGCACCCGGGCCTGCGTGGGCCCCGGAAGCCGCCATGGACGCCCGGGAGCCGCCCCCCGATATCCCGCACGTCATGTCGCCGTAACCATCGATTCAGACGGGCTTGCGACCCTCACCGAATGAACCCCGCCGTGCCCGAGCCCTCACCTCCGCCGGAGAACGGGAAGGCCGGGGGGAGCGGTCGTTTCGCCCTGACGCTCCCGCCCGCCCTCTCCGACGCGCCTGTCACGCCCCTGGCGCGGAACAATGGGTCCATGAACCAGCCCAGCGCCCAGGCACAGGTCCAGCACCCGCAGCCCTCCGTGGGCTCCATCGCCGCGCACCGGCCCCACACCGTGGCGGCCAACGTGTCCGACCTCGAACCGGATCTCGACGCCGATCTCGACGTGTACGAGGACACCGTGCAGGACGGCGTCCAGCTGCCCCAGGGCCGCTTCCTGGACCGGGAGCGCAGCTGGCTGGCGTTCAACGAGCGGGTGCTCGAACTCGCCGAGGACCCGAACACGCCCCTGCTGGAACGCGCGAACTTCCTGGCGATCTTCGCGAGCAACCTGGACGAGTTCTTCATGGTCCGGGTGGCCGGTCTCAAGCGCCGCATCGCCACCGGCGTCGCCACCCGCTCCGCCTCCGGCCTCCAGCCCCGTGAGGTGCTGGAGATGATCTGGGCCCGCTCGCGCGAGCTCATGGCCCGGCACGCGGCCTGCTACCAGGAGGACGTCGCCCCCGCGCTGGCCGAGGAGGGCATCCACCTGGTCCGCTGGAACGAGCTGACCGAGAAGGAGCAGGCCCGCCTCTTCACGCTCTTCCGGCACCAGATCTTCCCGGTCCTGACCCCGCTGGCGGTCGACCCCGCGCACCCCTTCCCGTACATCTCCGGCCTCTCGCTGAACCTCGCGGTGGTCGTACGGAACCCGGTCAGCGGCCACCGCCACTTCGCGCGCGTCAAGGTCCCGCCGCTGCTCTCCCGCTTCCTGGAGGCCTCCCCGGACCGCTACGTCCCCATCGAGGACGTCATCGCCGCGCACCTGGAAGAGCTCTTCCCCGGCATGGAGGTCCTGGAGCACCACACCTTCCGCCTCACCCGCAACGAGGACCTGGAGGTCGAGGAGGACGACACCGAGAACCTCCTCCAGGCCCTGGAGAAGGAGCTGATGCGGCGCCGCTTCGGGCCGCCGGTGCGCCTGGAGGTCGAGGAGTCCATCGACCGGTACGTGCTCGACCTCCTCGTCCGGGAGCTGAAGATCAGCGAGGCGGAGGTCTACCCGCTGCCCGGTCCCCTGGACCTCACGGGTCTCTTCGGCATCAGCCACCTCGACCGGCCCGAGCTGAAGTACCCGAAGTTCATCGCGGGCACCCACCGCGACCTCGCCGAGGTGGAGTCGGCGTCCGCGCCCGACATCTTCGCCGCCCTGCGCGAGCGCGACGTCCTGCTGCACCACCCGTACGACTCCTTCTCCACCTCCGTGCAGGCCTTCCTGGAGCAGGCGGCCGGCGACCCGGACGTGCTGGCCATCAAGCAGACGCTGTACCGGACCTCCGGCGACTCGCCCATCGTGGACGCGCTGATAGACGCGGCCGAGTCCGGCAAGCAGGTCCTCGTCCTGGTGGAGATCAAGGCCCGCTTCGACGAGCAGGCCAACATCAAGTGGGCCCGCAAGCTGGAGGAGTCGGGCTGCCACGTGGTCTACGGGCTCGTCGGCCTCAAGACGCACTGCAAGCTCTCGCTGGTGGTCCGTCAGGAGGGCGACACGCTGCGCCGCTACTCCCACGTCGGCACCGGCAACTACCACCCGAAGACGGCCCGCCTGTACGAGGACCTCGGCCTGCTCACCGCCGACCCGCAGGTCGGCGCGGATCTCTCCGACCTCTTCAACCGGCTCTCCGGCTACTCCCGCCGCGAGACCTACCGCCGTCTGCTCGTCGCCCCCAAGTCCCTGCGCGACGGCCTGATCTCGCGGATCAACAAGGAGGTCCAGCACCACAACGCCGGACGTCCCGCCCACGTCCGCATCAAGGTCAACTCGATGGTGGACGAGGCGATCATCGACGCCCTCTACCGCGCGTCGCAGGCCGGCGTCCCCGTCGACGTGTGGGTGCGCGGCATCTGCGCGGTCCGCCCGGGCGTCACGGGCCTGTCCGAGAACATCCGGGTCCGCTCCATACTCGGGCGCTTCCTGGAACACTCCCGGGTCTTCGGCTTCGGCAACGGCGGCGAGCCCGAGGTGTGGATCGGCAGCGCCGACATGATGCACCGCAACCTCGACCGCCGGATCGAGGCACTGGTCAGGGTCACCGACCCGGCCCACCGGGCCGCCCTGAACCGGCTGCTGGAGACCGGCATGTCCGACACGACCTCCTCCTGGCACCTGGGCCCCGACGGCGAGTGGACCCGGCACGCGACCGACGCGGACGGCCAGCCCCTGCGCAACGTCCAGGAGATGCTCATAGACGCCCGGAGGCGCCGGCGTGGCACAGCGACACCTTGACCCCACGGGCCCCACCGCGGGGCGGGCCCCGTCCGGCGGGGACCTCGACGCACTGCGGGGCGCCCCCACCGGGGAGGCGCTCGCGGGCTATCTGCGGGCCCAGGCCACGGAGTTCCTGCGCTCGCTGCGCCAGCACCGCGAGGCGGGCGGGGACGGCGGTCCGGCCGCGCGGGCCAAGCCCAAGCCCGGGGGGAACGGTTCGCAGGAGACCGTCGACGCGGCGCGCGCCCTGCGCCGCTCGGCCCGCCGGATCAGCGGCACCCTGCACACCTTCCGGCCGCTGCTCGACGCCGAGTGGTCCGAGTCCATGCGGCCCGAACTGGCCTGGCTGTCGGGCACGCTGGCCCGCGAGCACGCGTACGCGGCCCGGCTGGAGCGCCTGCTGCTGGCCCTGCACCGCCTGTCCGGGTCGGCGGCCTTCCCCGCGCAGTCCTCCTCCGCGGGCCGGGCGGCGGCCTCCGCCGGGGCGAGCCGGCCCGCCGGAGCGGACGGGGCGGCGACCGGCCCGGTGCCGCCGGCCCCCGGGCTCCCGGAGCGCGGCCACCTCACCGTGGGCGCCGCCAAGGCTGGCGCCCTGCTGGAACGGCAGCTGACCCTCGCCCGGACGCGCGCCCACTCGGCGGCCCTCCAGGCGCTCGGGTCGAGCCGCTTCCACGCGGTCGCCGACAGCGTCGCCGTCCTCGCCAGCGAGGTCCCGCTCACGCCCGGCGCGGCCACCGCCGACCTGCGCCGCCCGGCCACCGCCGCCGAGGAGCGCCTGTGCGACGCGGTCACCGCCCTGCCCCTCATCACGGCGGGCCACCCCTACAACGCCGAGGCCCTGGTGCACGGCCTCTCCGCCGACACGGCGCCCCAGCCGCAGGACGCGCCCTGGCACCAGGTCCGCCTGCTGCTGCGGCTGCACCGCTACGCGCGTGAGGTCCTGCACGGCGGCGAGGGCCCCCTGGACGTCCGCCTGCTGAACGCGGGCCGGGCACTGAACCAGCACCGGGACGCGGCGGAGGCGGCCTCGGCCGCCGCGTCGGCGGCCCGCACCCCGCGCATCGCCCCGGCGACGGCGTACGCCCTCGGCGTGCTCCACGCCGACCAGCGGCACGAGGTGGAGGCCGCCAGGTTCGCGTTCCAGCAGTCCTGGCAGAAGGCCGCGGTGGGCACCGCCTGACCGCGCGATCGAGCCACGCACGGCCGGCCGCGGCCGGAGCGGGCGGGAGGAGGCCGTGACGCATGACCGACACCACGATCCGGGCGGCGGGCTGCGTGCTCTGGCGCCGTTTCCCCGGCACCGGCGACCTGCGGCTCTGTCTGGTCCACCGGCCCAAGTACGACGACTGGTCCCACCCCAAGGGCAAGCTGAAGCCCGGTGAGGACCCGCTGGCCGGCGCGTTGCGCGAGGTGGAGGAGGAGACGGGGTACGCGGCCGAGCCCGGCGCCGCCCTGCCCGTCCTGCGCTACGTCGTCGGCGGCCGCCCCAAGGAGGTCCGCTACTGGGCCGCCGAGGCGCGGGCCGGCGGCTTCGTACCGAACCGCGAGGTCGACCGCATCCTGTGGCTCCCCCCGGCGGAGGCCCGCGGCCGGCTGACCCAGCCCCGCGACCGCGACCTGGTCGACGCCCTGCTCTCCGCGCTGCACCTCACCTAGGCCGTGTCCGCCGCCATCGCGCACCCGGCCCGGGGCACCCGGACGGCCGTGGAGTTACGCCGGGCGGGGGTACTCGGGCGCCGAGACGGCCAGGCCCGTACGGCGGCGGAGGCACCCCGGGTGCCGGGACGACCGCGCGGACGTACGGCAGGCGGAGGTATCCGGGCCCCCGCAAGGCCGTCGGCGAGCGTGGAAACCCGGATGTCGGTGTCCGGTTGCCTAGTGTTTCCGCGGCGACCGGAGTCACCCGAGTTGTCCGAAACCGACCCGTGTCCTCGACGTAAGCGTTCCGTGACCTCACCGCACCGCCCTCAGGGGTTCACCCCCCGTTCACTCACGCCAGTCGGCGGCTTCACCTGTTCTGCCTAATTTCGGCCTTACCCGGTGCGGACCGCTTCCTGGATGTGGCGCCCGCATGACACCGATCTCGCGCGCCGCCATCTGTAGGCGGCTCCTGGAAGGAACTCCCGAAAGTGAAGCTTCAGCGCAAGAACCGGCTTCGCGCCCTCTCCCTCGGTGCTGTCGCCGTCTCCGGCGCCCTGGCCCTCACGGCGTGCGGCTCGGACGACACCGGCAAGAGCAACGAGGGCGGCTCCTCGGCCACGGCCGGCAACAGCGCCATCAAGTGTGACGACGCCAAGGGCCAGCTCCAGGCCTCCGGGTCCTCCGCGCAGAAGAACGCGATCGACGCCTGGATCAAGGCGTACTCGGCCTCCTGCAAGGGCGTGCAGATCAACTACAACCCGACGGGTTCGGGCGCCGGCATCACGGCGTTCACCCAGGGCCAGACGGCCTTCGCGGGCTCCGACTCGCCGCTGAAGCCCGAAGAGGTCACCGCCGCGAAGAAGGCCTGCGACAACAACGCGGCCATCGACCTGCCCATGGTCGGCGGCCCGATCGCGGTCGGCTACAACGTCCCGGGCGTCGACAGCCTGACGCTGGACGCCGCCACGCTGGCCCAGATCTTCGACGGCAAGATCACCAAGTGGAACGACGAGGCGATCGCCAAGCTGAACGCCGACGCCAAGCTCCCGAGCACCAAGATCCAGACGTTCCACCGCTCGGACGACTCCGGCACCACGGACAACTTCACCAAGTACCTGAAGGCCGTCGCCCCCTCCGACTGGAAGTACGAGGGCGGCAAGGCCTGGCAGGCCAAGGGCGGCCAGTCCGCTCAGGGCTCCTCGGGCCTGGCCCAGCAGGTCAAGCAGACCGAGGGCGCGATCTCGTACTTCGAGCTCTCCTACGCCGGTGACGGCATCAACACCGTCGACCTCAAGACCGAGGCCGCCGAGCCCGTCAAGGCCAGCGTGGAGAACGCCACGAAGGCCATCGCCACCGCCAAGGTCGCCGGCACCGGCAAGGACCTGTCGCTGGAGCTGAACTACAAGCCGACCGAGGAGGGCGCCTACCCGCTCACCCTGGTCACCTACGAGATCGTCTGCGAGAAGGGCAACAAGGCCGACACCCTGGCCGCCACGAAGTCCTTCCTCACGTACATCGCGAGCGAGCAGGGCCAGCAGCAGCTGGCCGACGCCAAGTACGCCCCGATCCCCGACGAGATCATCACGAAGGTCCGCGAGACCATCGCGGGCCTGAGCTGACCTGAGTGTGCGGCCCGCCTCCCCGAGGCGGGCCGCACCGTCCGGTGCACCGCCGCCTGGAGCCGCCACCCGAACCGGCTCCGCAGACCGGAGAATCCTGATGGACATATCTACGCGTACCGCAGAGGCACCGCCCCCTGCCCCCCAGCCTTCCGCGGCCGAGCAGAAGAACGCCGCCCGCGGTGCCACCCGCCCCGGAGACCGGATCTTCCTCGGTCTCTCCCGCGGGTCCGGCATCTTCCTCCTGGTGATCATGGCCGCCATCGCGGCCTTCCTCACCTACCGCGCGTCCCTCGCGATCAGCAAGGACGAAGCCAACTTCTTCACCACCTTCGAGTGGAACACCAACGTCGAGCCGCCGTACTTCGGCATCGCGGTCCTCGCCTTCGGCACGGTCGTCTCGGCGATCATCGCCATGGCGCTCGCGGTCCCGGTCGCGGTCGGCATCGCGCTGTTCATCACGCACTACGCGCCGCGCAAGCTCGGCGGGACCATCGCGTACGTGATCGACCTGCTCGCCGCCGTCCCGTCCATCGTGTACGGCCTGTGGGGCGCCCTCGTCCTGGTGCCGCACATGAGCGGCCTCTTCGGCTGGCTCGACCACTACTTCGGCTGGACCGGCATCTTCGAGTGGCAGGGCGGCGCCCCGCGCTCGATGCTCACCGTCGGCATCCTGCTCGCGATCATGATCCTGCCGATCATCACGAACGTGAGCCGTGAGGTCTTCCGCCAGGTCCCGCAGATGCACGAGGAGGCCGCGCTGGCCCTCGGCGCCACGCGCTGGGAGGTCATCCGCATGTCGGTGCTGCCCTTCGGCCGCTCCGGCGTGATCTCCGCCTCGATGCTCGGCCTCGGCCGCGCGCTCGGCGAGACGATGGCCGTCGCCACCGTGCTCTCCCCGACCTTCGACATCAACGCCAGCCTGCTCGACCCGGGCGGCGGCACCTTCGCCCAGAACATCGCGAGCAAGTTCAGCGAGGCCACCGAACTGGGACAGGACGCGCTCATCGCCTCCGGTCTCGTCCTGTTCGTCATCACGCTGGTGGTCAACGGCGCGGCGCGCATGATCATCAACCGCCGCAAGGAGTACTCGGGGGCCAACGCATGAGCCACGCACCCGTCACCGACAAGCGCCCCAGCAGCCTCCGCGGCGCGCAGCTGCCGAAATGGTCCCCGTGGGGGATCGCCGCCGGGTCCGTCGTCCTCGCGGTGGGCATCGGCCTGGCCGGCGGCCTCGACAGCCGCGTCCAGTGGGGCCTGATCGCCGCGCTCCTGTTCGTCTTCGGCACGTACGCCATCGCGGCGCGCGTCGAGGGCCGCCGGCAGGCCAAGGACCGCGTCGCCACCAGCCTGGTCTGGGTCTGCTTCCTGATCGCCGTGATCCCGCTGGCCTCCCTGATCTGGGAGACCGCCAAGCGCGGCATCAAGGTCTTCGACGTCTACTTCCTGACCCACTCGATGGGCGTGGTCGCCGACACCGAGCCCGGCGGCGGCATCTACCACGCCATCCTCGGCACGCTGGAGCAGGTCGGCATCGCCACCCTGATCGCCGTGCCGGTCGGTGTCCTGACCGCGATCTACCTGGTCGAGTACGGACGGGGCGGGCTCGCCAAGGCCGTCACCTTCTTCGTCGACGTCATGACGGGCATCCCGTCGATCGTCGCCGGCCTCTTCGTCCTCAGCTTCTGGATCCTGATCCTGGACATGGGCTACTCCGGCTTCGCCGGTTCGCTCGCCCTGGCGATCCTGATGATGCCCGTGGTGGTCCGCTCCACGGAGGAGATGCTCAAGCTCGTCCCGAACGAGCTGCGCGAGGCGTCCCTGGCGCTCGGCGTGCCGAAGTGGCGCACGATCATCAAGGTGGTGCTCCCGACCTCGATCGGCGGCATCATCACGGGTGTGATGCTCGCGGTGGCGCGCATCACGGGTGAGACCGCGCCCGTCCTGCTCCTCGTTTGGGGTACCGGATTCATCAACAGCAACCCCTTCGAGGACCCGCAGGCCTCGCTGCCGCTGTACATCTACCAGCAGTACGCGAACAGCGCCGGCTCCGGCGCGGCCTACGACCGGGCCTGGGCGGCGGCACTCGCCCTCATCGCCTTCGTCATGATCCTGAACCTCGCGGCCCGCGGCATCGCCCGCTGGAAGGCCCCGAAGACGGGCCGCTGACGCGGCCATCAGCGACCCGAACCTTTCGAAAGAAGCAGTGATCCACATGGCCAAGCGAATCGACGTAAGCGGGCTGACCGCCTACTACGGCGCCCACAAGGCGATCGAAGACATCTCGATGACGGTCGAGCCGCGCTCGGTGACGGCCTTCATCGGCCCCTCCGGCTGCGGCAAGTCGACCTTCCTGCGCACCCTGAACCGCATGCACGAAGTCACCCCCGGCGGCCGCGTCGAGGGCAAGGTCCTCCTGGACGACGAGGACCTGTACGGACAGGGCATCGACCCCGTCGCCGTGCGCCGCACCGTCGGCATGGTCTTCCAGCGCCCCAACCCCTTCCCCACCATGTCGATCTTCGACAACGTGGCGGCGGGCCTGCGCCTCAACGGCTCGTACAAGAAGTCCGAGCTGAACGACGTCGTGGAGAAGTCCCTCAAGGGCGCGAACCTCTGGAACGAGGTCAAGGACCGCCTCAACAAGCCCGGCTCGGGCCTGTCCGGCGGCCAGCAGCAGCGTCTGTGCATCGCCCGCGCCATCGCGGTCGAGCCCCAGGTCCTGCTGATGGACGAGCCCTGCTCGGCCCTGGACCCGATCTCCACCCTCGCCATCGAGGACCTGATCGGGGAGCTCAAGGAGCGGTTCACGATCGTCATCGTGACGCACAACATGCAGCAGGCCGCCCGCGTCTCCGACCGCACCGCCTTCTTCAACCTGGCCGCGGTCGGCCGCCCCGGCAAGCTCGTCGAGATAGACGACACGGAGCGGATCTTCTCCAACCCGTCCGTCCAGGCCACCGAGGACTACATCTCCGGCCGCTTCGGCTGAGCCGGACCTCCTCCCCCAGCCCCTCGCGGTGCTGCATGGCGGTGCCACCGCGAGGACAAAGAAGCGGGTCCTCCCCTGAATCAGGGGAGGGCCCGCTTGCTGCGCGGAGCAGGAGGAGAAGCGCGGAGCGCGACCCCCTACAGCACCGCCGCGTTCACGATCCAGAAGCTCACCGCGGCCACGACACCGGCCGCCGGCATGGTGATGAACCAGCCCAGGATGATGTTCTTCGCGACGCCCCATCGCACGGCGTTGACGCGCTTGGTCGCGCCGACGCCCATGATCGCGGAGGTGATGACGTGCGTCGTGGAGATCGGCGCCTTGAAGAGGAACGCGGTGGCGAACATGATCGACGCCCCCGTGGTCTCCGCGGCGAAGCCCTGCGGCGGGTCCAGCTCGATGATCTTGCGTCCCAGCGTCCGCATGATCCGCCAGCCGCCGGCGTAGGTGCCGAGCGACAGCATCACGGCACAGGCGATCTTCACCCAGACCGGGATCGGGTCGTCGGAGCCCTGCACGTCGCCGATGACGAGGGCCATCACCACGATGCCCATCGTCTTCTGGGCGTCCTGCAGACCGTGCCCGAGCGCCATGCCGGCCGCCGACACCGTCTGGGCTATCCGGAAACCGCGCTTGGCCTTGTGCGGGTTGGACCGGCGGAACAGCCACATGATCGCGCACATCACCAGATAGCCGACGAGCAGGCCGACCACCGGCGAGATGAACATCGGGATGACGACCTTGTCCAGGACGCCGGACCAGATGACACCCGTGCCGCCGGCCAGAGCCGCGCCCACGAGTCCGCCGAACAGCGCGTGGGACGAGGACGACGGCAGGCCGAAGTACCAGGTCACCAGGTTCCAGGCGATGGCGCCGATGAGCGCCGCGAAGAGGATGCCCATCCCCTTCGAGCCCTCGGGCGTCTCGATCAGGCCCTTGCTGACGGTGTGCGCGACCCCGCTACCGAGGAAGGCACCGGCGAGGTTCATCACCGCGGCCATGGCGAGCGCCGCCCGCGGGGTCAGCGCCCGCGTGGAGACCGACGTGGCGATGGCGTTCGCCGAGTCGTGAAATCCGTTCGTGTACGTGAATCCGAGCGCGACCCCGATGGTCACGATCAGTGCGAAGGTGTCCATGAAGAGGTCAGGACTCCTTGACGGCGATGGTCTCCACCGTGTTCGCCACGTGCTCGAACGCGTCCGCCGCTTCCTCCAGCACGTCCACGATCTGCTTCAGCTTCAGCACCTCGATGGCCTCGTACTTGCCGTTGAAGAGCTGGGCGAGCAGCTTGCGGTGGATCTGGTCGGCCTGGTTCTCGAGGCGGTTGACCTCGATCCAGTACTCGGTCAGGTTGTCCATGGTCCGCAGGTTCGGCATGGCCTCGGCGGTCAGCTCCGCCGCGCGGGCCAGCACCTCGATCTGCTGCTCCACACCCTTGGGGAGTTCCTCGACCTGGTACAGCACGACCAGGTCGACGGCCTCCTCCATGAAGTCCATGATGTCGTCGAGGGACGAGGCGAGGTTGTAGATGTCCTCGCGGTCGAACGGCGTGATGAACGAGGAGTTCAGTTGGTGGAAGATCGCGTGCGTGGCGTCGTCACCGGCGTGTTCCGCGGCCCGCATACGCTCTGCGATCTCGGCCCGGGCGGAGGAGTCCGCCCCGAGCAGTTCCATGAGGAGCTTCGAGCCCGTGACGATGTTGTCCGCGGATGCGGCGAACATGTCGTAGAAGCTCGTCTCCCTGGGGGTCAGACGAAAGCGCACGTGGGGTCCTCGGGGTCCTTTTGTTTCGGTCAGGCTGATGCTAGGCGCATCATCCGGCCACGGCTAACCGGCCGTCCCCCAGTGTCGCCCATCGGGCACAGTGCTCCGCACGGGGTCCCGGTCCCGGCGCCGGGCAAGGGCCACATACCCCGTGAAGTTCGATACCATATACCCACCAGGGGTATATGTAACCGGCGAACCAGACAGGTTTGCCGCCGGATCAGCAGGAGGACGCGATGACGACCACCGAGGCCGGCGCGACGGCGCCCTCCGGCCGGCCCGAGGACGCCCCGACGGACCACGACCGGGGTGTGCACGGGTACCACAAGCAGAAGGACGAGCACCTCAAGCGGCTGCGCCGGATCGAGGGCCAGATCCGCGGCCTCCAGCGCATGGTCGACGAGGACGTCTACTGCATCGACATACTCACCCAGGTCTCCGCCTCCACCAAGGCGCTGCAGTCCTTCGCGCTCCAGCTCCTGGAGGAGCACCTGCGCCACTGCGTCGCGGACGCGGCAGTCAAGGGCGGCGCCGAGATCGACGCGAAGGTCGAGGAGGCCACGAAGGCCATCGGCCGGCTGCTGCGCACCTGAGCCCCGGGGCGTGCCCCGGCCCGGCGGTCGGCGGCGGTGTCTCTCGGGGTGCGCATCCTCGCCGAGAGCCAGGAGTGTGCGTACTCGCGGAGACTAGGAGTGCGCGTCCTCGCGGAGGGCGCGCTCCTCGGCCACTTTCAGGACCGCGTCGATACTCTCCAGGCTGAGCCGGTCCTCGTCGGCGGCCGAGGCCGCGATGATCAGTTCTCCGCACAGCTCGATCTCGGCGAGAGCCACGTGGTCCTGAACCGCCGTACCGCCGACCGGAGCCACGTACCTCACCTCTTCCTGCCGTCACCGGCTTCCTAGAGTAGGGAGCGGCCTACACGACGCGCATGGCACCAACGGACCATTTCCGGCCCCGCGCATTCCGGCCTTTCCCGCGCCTCCACGATGCCCTACGGCTCCGCGATCCGGCCCGCGAAGATGTCGGCGGACCCGGGGAGCCGCACGTCCACCGGCGTCCCGAAGGCGTACAGCAGAGTCGTCGAGGCGACCGCGACCGCGTCCTTGCGCACGCCGTTCACGAAGCTGAAGCGGTGCCGGACCTTGCGGACGCGCCCCTCGTCGTCGAGGTAGGCGTCGAAGGGCACCTCGACCGTGGCGAACCCTTTCGCCGCCGCCTTCAGCGCCTGCCGGTGCCCGTCGGAGGCCTCCTTCGCGGCGACGACCAGGTCGGCGGTGCCGCGGTAGTGCCGGACCGGGGTGCCCGCGACCTCGGTCGATCCGACGTACGTCGCCGTGCGCGTCCCGCGCAGCAACTCCGCCGCGGCGAACGGGTCGGTGGCCCCGCCCGTCACCAGGTTCCCGTCGGAGAGGCCGGCCGTCTCGACGCGCACCCACTTGTCGGCGGGCACCCCGGCGCCCCGGTTCTTCATGAACAGGGCACCCGGCGCGAGGAGTTCGGTGATGGGCCGGTGACCGGGGGCGCCCGCCGGATCCTGAGGGAGCATCACCTTCAGCCGTCCCAGGCGTCCTTCGAAGTCGTACACACCCTCGCCGCGGATGGTGACGCGTGTCCCGCCGGTGGCCATCTCCATCGACGTACGGGCCTTGGAGCTACCCGCTCGCACCAGCGCGGCGGCCGATCCCCGCAGCACCTCGACGGCGTCGGCGCCGGTGCGCCCGTCCTCGGCGACCGCCCCGCCGCCCGCACACCCGGTACCGCAGACCGCGACCCCCAGCGCGGTGACGACGGCGACGAGCGCCGGTCCGGTCCGCCTGTGCTCCCGCTCCACCATCGCCTGCCTACCCCCAAGCCGGTCCATCCGTCTACGGGCCCCCTGTGACCCGGTTAACGACGGGTATCAGTCCCCGTCACGCGTACTCCGGCCGTTCACTTGCCTTGGGTAACGTGTCGGCGTGGCGCAGCAGAACGATGTGGACGCTTCCCGGGAACACCGCACGACGACGATCGAGCAGGGCCGCTTCTGCCTGGCCCGCTGCACCTGCGGCTGGCGCGGTCCGGCGCGAAGGGCCCGCAGCCTGGCGAGAACGGACGCGGCGACCCACGCCGAGTCCGGCTGACCCACCCTCCCGGACCGCCCCGGGGTTTGCCCCGGGCGCCTCGGGCGACAGGAGTGTCCTGGGGGTGCGACCTCCGGGAGCGGGGCGAAAAGGGGCGTAGAGGCCCAAACCCCCTCACCGCGGCGGCCGTACGGCCCGGGAGGGAACCCCCGGGTCCGCCACCCCGTCTCGTCCCAGGGGAGCGGGAGCCATCGGGAGGGCACACATGTACCGGCGCACATTCATAGGCGGGGCCACCGCCGCACTGACGGCGGCGGCCACGACCGCGTGCAGCGGCCACGACAGGGCGGGCGCCGGCGGCGGCGCCGCGGAACGGACCGCGTCCCGCACCACGACGACCACGGCCACCCACGCCGCGGCGGCGGCGGCGAACTGGACCGGCCTGGCCAGGGACCTCGACGGCCCCCTGATACGCCCGGGCGACGGCTCCTGGCCGGCCGCCCACCAGCTCTACAACACCCGCTTCGACACCCTGAAGCCCGCCGCCGTCGCCTACGTGTCCCACACCGACGACATCCGCACCGCCCTCGCCTACGCCCGCGCCCACGGCGTGAAGGTGTCGATCCGCAACGGCGGCCACTCCTACGCGGGCTGGTCCTCCGGCAACGGCCGTCTGGTCGTCGACGTCTCGAAACTGAGCCGCATCCGCGCCTCGGGCGGCGAGGCCGTCATCGGCGCCGGGGCCAAGCTGATCGACGTGTACCGGGCGCTGGCCGCGAAGGGCGTCACGATCCCCGCCGGCTCCTGCCCGACCGTCGGCGTCTCGGGCCTCACCCTCGGCGGCGGCCACGGCGTCGTCTCCCGGGCGTACGGCCTCACCTGCGACAACCTCACCGGGGCGACCCTGGTCACCGCCGCGGGCAAGCAGCTCACGGTGAGCGCGAGCGAGCACAAGGACCTCTTCTGGGCCCTGCGGGGCGCGGGCAACGGCAACTTCGGCGTCGTCACCGAACTGCGCTTCCGGACCCGTCCGGCGCCCCAGTGCGTGACGGCGTACATGTCCTGGCCGTGGTCCAGGGCCGCCGCCGTGTTGAAGGCCTGGCAGGAGTGGGGGCCGGACCAGCCCGACGAGATCTGGTCGTCCTGCCACCTCGCGAGCGCACCGGGCGGCACCCCCACGGTCTCCGTCTCGGCGTTCTCCCTCGGCACGTACGGCGAGCTCCAGAACGCCGTGGACCGGCTGGCCGACCGGATCGGCGCCCCCGCCCGCAGCGTCTCGCTCAAGCGGCGCTCGTACGAGGAGTCGATGGAGGTGTACGCGGGCTGCTCCGCGTTCGCCGAGGACGCCCAGTGCCATCTGCCGGGCTCGACCCCGGGCCGCAGTCCGCGGGGCGCCCTGGGCCGGGAGACCTACGCGGCCCGCTCGGACTTCTTCGACCGCTCGATCCCGGCGGCCGGGGTGCAGACGCTCCTGACGCAGATGGCGGGCGTCCGCGGCGGCTCCGGCAGCATCGCGCTCACCGCGCTGGGCGGAGCGGTCAACCGGATCTCACCGACGGCGACGGCCTTCGTCCACCGGCGCTCCCGGATGCTCGCCCAGTACATCGCCTCGTGGCGGGCGGGCACCTCCGGCACCGCCGCCCAGGGCTGGCTGGACACCGCCCACCACGCCATGTCCCGGCACGCCTCGGGCGCCGCGTACCAGAACTACACGGACCCGACCCTCACCGACTGGCGCAAGGCGTACTACGGCGACGCGGCCCCCCGCCTGACGGCACTGAAGAAGCAGTACGACCCGGACCGCTTCTTCACCTTCCCCCAGGCGCTCTGACGCCGCTCAGGCGGCCAGGTCCCGGTCCTCGGGCCGCTCCGTGAGAGCGGCCCCCGGGATGAGCGCGTCCCGCTCCGCGGGCACCCCACCGCGGGCCCGGACCAGCCGGCCGGCCCGCGGGGACCGCTCGACCGCCCGGACGACCGGTGTCAGCAGGGCCATGGCGAGCGGCGAGAGCAGCAGGGCGACGGCGGTGCCGAGCGCGAACCCGCCGACGACGTCCGTCGGGTAGTGCACGCCCATGTAGACCCGGCAGAAGCCCTCCAGGAGCGCGAGGCCGATGCCGGCGAGGCCGAACTTCCGGTGCGCGACGAAGAGTCCGACGCCCATCGCCATGGTGAGCGTGGCGTGGTCGCTGACGAACGAGAAGTCGGTCTTCCCGGAGACCAGTACGTCCAGTCCGCGGTGGTCGACGAAGGGCCGCGGGCGCTCCACGAAACCCCTTATCGGCACGTTCACCAGGACGGCGATCCCGGCCGCCAGCGGCGCCCAGACCAGCGCGGCCACCGAGGGCGCCGCGTTCTCCCCGCCGCGCCGCCGGACCGTCCACCAGCACCAGAGCACGAGCAGCACCATGGCGAGCAGCAGGCCGTACTCGCCCACGAACTCCATGACGCGGTCGAACCAGTGCGGCGCGTCCTTGGCCAGGCCATTGATGTCGTAGAGCAGGCTGACGTCGGGGTTGGAACCGGAATCGGCGAGTCCAGCCATTGCGCTGAGGCCCCTTCGTCGTCTTTTCTCCCACGGCCGCACACGCTCGTGCGCCGCTCGGTGCCACCCCCGTGAACCGCGTTCCTCTGTCTGGACACGCGTTACGTCAACAGGAACGCACAGTCCCCTTCCGTACGTTCCACCCTCCACCGAATGATCACGCAGACGTTACCGAAGAGAGATCCATCGCCGCAGCTCAGAGGGTTGATTCCGGCAGGTTTCAGACCGCCGTGGGGAGTGCTTTCGCGCCATCTTCCGTCACTCGGGTCGCACCGAAGTAGTCGGGGGTGTCGACCGGGTCGAATCGGATGACGGCACCCGTGCGCGGTGCGTCGATCATGTACCCGCCGCCGACGTAGATGCCCACGTGCCGGATGGTCCGCGAATTGGTCAGGTCGTCCGAGAAGAAGACCAGGTCCCCGGGCAGCAGTTCGTCGCGGCTCGGGTGCGGACCGGCGTTGTACTGGTCGTTGGCGACGCGCGGCAGCGTGACGCCGACACTCTCGTACGCGGCCTTCGTCAGCCCCGAGCAGTCGAAGCGTCCGCCCTGGTCGGCGGTGCCGTTGCCACCCCAGAGGTAGGGGGTGCCGAGCTTCTTCTGCGCGTAGTAGATGGCCCCCGCGGCCTGCTCGGACGGATCGACCCGGGTAACCGGAGCGGCGAAGCTCTTCTCCAGCGTCGTGATCGTCTTCACGTAGTTCTGCGTCTCCTTGTACGGCGGCACGCCCCCGTACTTGATGACCGCGTACGCGCCCGCGTTGTAGGCGGCGAGCATGTTCTCGGTCTGGTTCCCCGGGGCGTCCTTCACGTACTTCGCGAGGGTGCAGTCGTACGAGGCGGCCGAGGGGATCGCGTCGTTCGGGTCCCAGACGTCCCGGTCGCCGTCCCCGTCGCCGTCGACCCCGTGCGTGGCCCACGTACCGGGGATGAACTGCGCTATCCCCTGCGCCGCCGCCGGACTCTTGGCCCGCGGGTTGAACCCGCTCTCCTGGTACAGCTGGGCGGCCAGCAGTGCGGGGTTGATCGCGTCGCAGAGGTTGCCCCACTTCTTCACGAGGTCCTGGTAAGCGGCCGGCACGGCGCCCTTGGCGAGCCCGACCGAGCCGCCGCCCACGCCGTTGGCGAGGTTCCCGGCGACGAGGTAGACGCCCGCGACGAGCAGCATCACGAGGCTGAGCCCCGCCCCCGCGGCGGCGAGCGCCACGACCCCAGCCTTACGCACCGTCAACCGCCCCTCACCGCACAGGAGTCCGCCGACGTCAGTGTAGAGGCGGCCCCGGCTGCGCGGGATGATCACGCACGAGAAGAAACCGCACGTGGCGGACGGGTCCGGGCGGCACGATCGGTCCGGACGCGGTCCGCATGCCACGCAAGACGGTTACACGCCAAAATCGGCTTCGTCGCGTTCCGGCGTACACAGTCCGGGATGTGACGGCGGATCAACACCGGGGGTTTCGCCGGCTCTCACGTGCCTTCCGGGAAGTGGCCGTCCCACCCTCTCCCCCGGAGCGTGACCGGCTGCTCGCGCCCCGCCCGGGGAGTCCCGCCCGTCCCGCCGGGCTCACCGCTCGGCGGACGCCGTGCGGTGGAGCGCGGCCGCCTCCTCGCCGAGGACGACGCTGTAGGAGACGTCGGCCGTGTTCCCGCCCTCCTCGTGGCCGCCGATGACGCCGACGACCCGCCCGTCGCCGTTCACCCACGGGCTGCCGCTGGTGCCGCCGGTGAAGCCGGGGCACTCCACGCGCTGCTGGGTGCCGCTGTGCGCGCTCGGCCTCGCGGTACACGTGACCGGCACCTCGCGGGACCTCGGGTACCCGGTCACCGTCACTGCGGTCGCCCCGGTGGCCTGCCCGATGGCGAGGGGACTGCCGCCGACGACGTCCTCGACCTCCAGCCCCGCCAGGTCGTCCACGACGGCGAACGCGAGGTCGCTGTCCTCGTCGCGGTCCCGCCGCCACGCCTCGGCGACGTACGTCCTGCCGACGTCCCAGACGCCGTACGGCGCCCTGCCGTCCCGGTAGCCGGGCGCGAACCGGAACCTCCCGCCGCCGTCCAGGCAGTGCGCGGCGGTGACGATCAGGTTCCGTCCCTCGCTGTGCACCACGGACGCCGTGCAGAAGTGGCCGCCCGCCAGGGCGCCCGTGCCGCGGAACAGGGCGCCGACGCGGGCCGTCGGCCAGGTCGCGGGCGCGTCCACGGTCACCCCGAGCGGTCCGACGCCGTCGTCCGCGGCGGCCACCGAGGAGGTCGTGGCGGCCAGCACGAGTACCACGGCGGACAGAGCGTGCCGCCGTGGACTCCCGGGACGAGTGGTGCGCCGCATCACCCGTCCACTTTGACCCAGCCCCCCGGAAAAATCTCCGCGACCCGGAGAGCAAAGGCCGACAGGCATCCGGTAAGCCCCGAACCCCGCACGCACCCATGACAGACGCCCTCGCCCGCACCCCGAATCGCCCCGGCGGGGTCACCCCTCCCCGTACGCCACCGTGAAACCGGTGACCCCACGACCGTCGTCCCTACCACCCAGGAGAAGTGGGACGCCGGCGTACGAGGCGTACGGACAGGCGAGACCGGCCACTTCGCACGCGTACAGGAGGACCGAGCGATCTTAGAACCGACGACAACCCGCCGCACCCTGCTCACCACGGCCGCAGCGGTCACCTCCACGGCGGCGCTCGCGCTCACCGCCGGCTCCGCGCACGCCGACCCCGGCGCCCGGGACGCCCGTTCCCGTCTGCGGGAGCTGGAGGAACGTCACGGCGCCAGGGTGGGCGCGTTCGCCCACAACCTGAGGACCGGGAGGACCGTCGGCCACCGGGCCGGGGAACGCTTCCCCATGTGCTCGGTGTTCAAGACCCTCGCGGTCGCCGCCGTCCTGCGGGACCTGGACCGGCACGGCGAGACGCTCGCCCGGCGGCTCCACTACACCGCCGCGGACGTGGCGGCCGCCGGAGGCGGGGCGATCACCGTCAAGCCCGAGAACGTCGCCGCCGGCATGACCATCGCCGAACTGTCCGACGCGGCGATCCGCTACAGCGACAACCTGGCGGCCAACCTGCTGCTGCGCGAGCTCGGCGGGCCCACGGCCGTCACCCGGTTCTGCCGCTCGCTCGGGGACCGGCGGACCCGCCTGGACCGCTGGGAGCCGGAACTGAACACGGCGGAGCCCTGGCGCCGGGAGGACACCACCACCCCGGCGGCCATCGCCCGCACCTACGCCCGCCTGACCCTGGGCGACGCCCTGTGCGAGCGGGACCGCACCCGCCTGACGGCCTGGCTCCTCGGGAACACGACCAGCACCAAGCGCTTCCACGCGGGCCTGCCCGCGGACTGGTCCATCGCCGACAAGACGGGCACCGGCTCCCACGGCACCGCGAACGACGTGGGCATCGCCTGGACCCCGGACGGCACCCCCGTCGTCCTGGCCGTCCTCACCACGAAGCCCGCGCGGGACGCCGCCCCCGACGACGAGCTGGTGGCCGGGACGGCCGACGTCCTTGCCACGGCGGTGACCTGAGGGGGCGTCGGTCCGCCCGCTCCCCCTTGTCGCCCGGTTCCGGATCCGGAGATAACCTCTGTATCGGACAGGCACCGCCCGGAACGGGCCGGTCAGTTTCCGTCCGCACCGCGGACCGCCCCGGGAGGGTTCCGAGGCGTAAAAGGGGTTAACGACGGAACCACACGGCAGGTTCCGGTTCGACTTCATTGCCCGGCGTGACCTGCCGTGATACACAGAGTGACCATACGACCCCTTGCCATCCGTCCCGCGCTCCCGAGAGGGTGCCCCGCGGGACGGCGGGCAAGGGATTCGCACGAAACCCGCCAACCAATGACGTCAAGTCGACATACGACAGCGTCTTTGTCGGCGAGAATGAGCTGACCTCTGCGCAGTGGCAGGGGGTGGAGAGAACTACCCACAAGGGGCGGTGACTTACATGCTTTTCGCAGCCGAAAAGGGCGACATCACCACGATCATCGGCGGGATCGCTCCGGACTGGGGGCCCTTCGGCAGCCTGGGCAACGAGGCGAAGGTGATGATCGAGGTCGTGATGGCGGTCGCCATCCTGCTGTGCCTCGGGATCGCGATCTGGGGTGCCGCGAAGCAGCGGATCGGCGCGACGGCGCTGCGCGACACCTTCAGCGCCGAGCAGGGCAAGGGCCTCATCATCGCGGGACTGACGGGGGTCTTCATCATCGGCTCCCTCGGCACGCTCTTCACCATCGTCTACGGCATGGCCGTCTAGACCCGGCCGGGCGCGCCCGGTGCCCCCTCCGACCCACCCGTCCGTCGTGCCCACCGGCTGAGGTTGCGTTTCCCTGATGTCCAGTCACCACACCGCGCCCGCGCGGGAACCAGCACGGCTACCGTCGTACTGCTACGCGTTTCGGTACGAGGCGTTTCGGTACGAGGTCGAGGGGGCGTGCGCGGTATGAGTCTCGGTGACGATCACGGTTACGGTGACACCTCCCGCGGTGACGACGGCGGGTACGGCGGCTCCGGGCAGACCCGGACGCGGCTGCCCGACCGGGGTGGCGACGTCTACGGCGGTGCCCGGCGGGGCCGGTCCTCGTCCCGGAGCCTGATCACCGTCGTCGGTGTCGTCGTCCTGCTCATCGCGGCGATCGCCTTCGCGAACCGCGGCGAGGACGACGCCCCTTCGGGGTCGGGCGGCGGCGACAAGGCGGAGACCGCCCCGACGGCCCCCTCCGGGGAACGCCCGGTCCAGTCGAAGACGGGGGACATCCCCACGGGGTACGCACACGACCAGCAGGGCGCGCAGAGCGCGGCGGCGAACTACGCCGTGGCGCTCGGGTCCGACGGCATGTTCACGACTACTGAGCGGCACGGGATCGTCCAAACCATCGCGGATCCCTCTGCGGTGGGCCGGCTGCAGTCCGGTTTCGACGCGGACTACTCCGCCGACCTGCTGAAGAAGATCGGTCTCACCGAGAACGGCACCGCCCCCGCGGGGAACACGTTCGTCTATCGCACACTGCCCGTGGGCACCAAGGTCACCTCCTCCAGCGATGCCGCGGCCACTGTCGAGGTCTGGTGCAACAGCCTCTTCGGACTCACCGGTGAAAGCTCTACCAAGCCCGTGACCAGCAGCTGGTTCACCGTGACCATGAAGCTGAACTGGAACGGAGACTGGAAGGTCCTGGAGACCAGCCAGAAAACCGGCCCGACCCCCGTCAACGGAGACAACCCCGTCTCAGGAGCCGACGAGATCGGCAAGGCGGTCGAGGAGTTCGGAGGGTTCACGTATGCCCGGTAGCTCGCACCGCGCGCTCAAGCTCACCGGCGCCGTAGCAGCCGTACAGACGGCAGCCGTGCTGATGGCATCCCACGCGTACGCGGCTCCAACGCCGAAGCCCTCGGACGATCCGTGCTCACTGATCGCCGGCCCCGCCAAGCAGTACTGCGAGCGCGGTGACAACCGGCGTGGGGCGACCCGGGGTGGGACCGACGGGCCCGATCTCACCTCCCCCCTCGACCCCCTCTCCTCCCTGGCCAAGGGCTGTGCCGACGCCGCTTCCTGGACCGTCGACAAGCTCTCGGAGGCCGTGAAGGAGACGGCCAACGTCGACTACACGAACCCCAAGTTCCTCCAGCAGTACGCCGTCGTGTTCGCCGCGTCGACGATCCTCACGCTGCTGCTGTGGCTGCTCGCGGTCGCGAAGAGGGCGGTGCGGGGCGTCCCGCTCACCACCGCCCTGTCCGAGGCCGTCGGCTTCCTCTGGCTGACCGTGCTGGCCTCGGCCTTCACGCCGCTGATCCTCTACACGGTCGTCTCGGCGACGGACGGCGTCAGCGACGTGCTGGCGAAGACGACGGGCAACCAGACCGACGCGTTCTTCGGCACGTTCTCCGAGGCCCTCGCCAAGGGCGACGACATCGGCGGCGGCCCCATCATGCTGATGCTGGTCTCGCTGATCTCGATCGTCGCCGCCGGAGTCCTCTACCTGGAGCTGTACCTGCGCGCGGTCCTGCTGTACGTCGGCGCCCTCCTCGGCGTCGTCGTCTACGCGGGACTCGTCGACAAGAACCTCTGGGGCCACGTCCGCCGCTGGGCGGGCGTGATGATCGCGGTGATCCTCGTCAAGCCGGTGATCGTGATCGTCCTCGGCCTCGCCGGGGCGCTCGCCTCCGACGGCGGCCCCGACTCGCTCGCCGCGATCGTCTCCGGCCTCGCCATCATCCTGCTGGCCATCTTCGCGAGCGGCATGATCTACCGCTTCGTCCCCGGCTTCGGCGACGAGATCGCCAACTCGCGCAACAACCGCATCATGCAGGGCGCCGAAGGCAAGGCCGCGGCCGTGATGAGCTCGCCGGCCACCCTCGTCGCCCAGGGCATCAAGACCCACAGCACCCGCGCCGACAGCGGCGGCGGTGGAGGCGGCGGCCAGTCGTCCCCCCGTCCCGCCAACCCCGCGTCCGGCGGTGTGGCCGCGCACAGCACGCGTACGCCCGCGGGAGGCGGCGGATCTGTCCCCTCCGCCGCACCCCCGCCGCGTACCAGCCCGGCCAACACCCCCCACGCGAGCAACGCCCGCAACAGCAGTACCAACCGCACGGGAGGTGAAGGGCGTTGACGACCGAGTCCCACGTGTCCCATCCGGTCACGCCCCGCCGTACATATCTGATCGGCCGCGCCCGGCCGAACGCGATCGTCGGCCGGAACCGCGAGTCGGGCGAGATCGCGCTCATCATCGTGGGCGCGTTCCTCGGCATGATGTGCGGACTCCTCGTCCCCGTCCTCGCCCTGCGCATCGTGCTCCTGATGGGCTTCCCGCTGCTGGCGCTCGCCGCGGTGTACGTCCCGTACAAGCGGCGGACCTTCTACAAGTGGTTCGAGATCAACCGCAGTTACAAGCGCTCCCTGCGCCGGGGCACCGCCTACCGGTCCCACGTCATGGAGGCCGGCACCCGGATCGACGGACGCGAGGTCGAGATCGGCCCCCCGCCGGGCATCGGCCGCATCAGCTGGCTCGCGGCCCCCTTCGGGCCGGACGAGATCGCCGTGCTGCTGCACGCCGACCGCCGTACGGTCACCGCCGCCATCGAGATCGAGGGCCCCGGCGTCGGCCTGCGGGACAGCGAGGACCAGGAGGCCCTCGTCGACCGCTTCGGGACCCTGCTGAAGCACGTCGCGAACGGCGACGGCTTCGTCACCAGGATCCAGATGCTCGCCCGCACGCTCCCCGCCGACCCGGACGCCCACGCCAAGGACGTCGCCGTACGCGGGGACGACCGGGCACCCGGCTGGCTCCAGCAGTCGTACGACCAGCTCCAGTCGATGGTGTCCACCAGCAGCGAGCAGCACCGCGCGTACCTCGTCGCCTGCATGCACTACTCGCGCGAACTCGCCGCCGAGGCCCAGGCCATGGCCCGCGCGGCCCGGCCGCACGGCGGCAGGAAGCTCGACCGGGACGCGGGGCTCGCCGTCGTCATGGCGCGCGAGCTGACCGACATCTGCTCCCGGCTCCAGGAAGCGGACATCCGCGTACGGCAGCCGCTCGGGCAGGGCCGTCTCGCCTCGCTCGTGCACTCCATGTACGACCCGGACCACCCGATCGACCACATCCAGGCGATGACGAAGCGCAACGCCTGGCCGGCCGAGCTGGACGCGATGGAGCCGACGTACCTCCAGGCGAAGACCCGCGAGTCCTCCACCCGCGAGCCCTGGTGCCACGCCACGGCCTGGGTGAAGGAGTGGCCGATGACCCCCGTCGGCGTCAACTTCCTCGCCCCGCTGCTGGTCCACACGCCGGACGTCATCCGGACGGTCGCCGTCACGATGGACCTCGAACCCACCGAGGTCGCCATCGAGCGGATGCTGACCGAGAAGACGAACGACGAGGCGGAGGCCAGCCGCGCCGCCAAGATGAACCGCACCGTGGACCCGCGTGACATCGCCTCCCACAACCGTCTCGACCAGCGCGGCGAGGACCTCGCCAGCGGTGCCGCCGGCGTGAACCTCGTCGGCTACATCACGGTGTCCTCGCGCAACCCCGAGGCGCTCGCCCGCGACAAGCGGACCATCCGCGCGTCGGCCGGGAAGTCGTACCTGAAGCTGGAATGGTGCGACCGCGAGCACCACCGCGCGTTTGTGAACACACTGCCGTTCGCCACCGGAATCCGCAGGTAGGGGCTGATGCACTGATGCGGGATCCGCTCTCCGTCCTCACGGACGCCTTCACGTCCTTCCTCTTCGGCAAGGTCGAGACGACCCGCCTGCCGGTGCGTACGTCGACGGGCCAGGCCCAGGCGGTCTACCTGCCGACCGCCGCACCCGGCCTCGGCGACTCCGGCGTGATCATCGGACGCGAGGTGTACTCCGGCAAGGGCTACATCTACGACCCGTTCCAGCTCTACGGCCAGCAGCTCCCCGCTCCGCACTGGCTGGTGCTCGGCGAGTCCGGCAACGGCAAGTCGGCGCTGGAGAAGACGTACGTCATGCGCCAGCTGCGGTTCCGCGACCGGCAGGTCGTCGTCCTGGACGCCCAGGGCGAGGACGGCGTCGGCGAGTGGAACCTCATCGCCGAGGAACTCGGCATAACTCCTATCCGGCTCGACCCCACGGCCGCCCTGGACATGGGGATCCGGCTCAACCCGCTCGACCCGGCGATCACCACGACCGGGCAGCTCGCGCTGCTCCGGACGATCATCGAGGTCGCGATGGGCCACGGCCTGGACGAGCGGTCCGGCTTCGCGCTGAAGGTCGCGCACGCCTACGTGAACGAGACGATCGTCGAGCGCCAGCCGGTGCTCACCGACATCGTCGAGCAACTGCGCCACCCCGAGCCGGAGTCGGCCGAGGCGATGAACGTCGCCATAGACGACGTACGGGCCTGGGGGCTCGACGTCGCCCTGGTCCTGGACCGGCTGGTGGACGGTGACCTGCGGGGCATGTTCGACGGCCCGACGACGGTCGGCATCGACCTGGACGCCCCGCTCATCGTCTTCGACCTGTCCCACATCGACCGGAACTCCATCGCGATGCCGATCCTCATGGCCATCGTGGGCGTGTGGCTGGAGCACACGTGGATCCGGCCCGACCGCAAGAAGCGCATCTTCCTGGTCGAGGAGGCGTGGCACATCATCAACAGCCCCTTCGTCGCCCAGCTGTTCCAGCGGCTGCTGAAGTTCGGGCGCCGGCTCGGTCTGTCCTTCGTGGCGGTGGTCCACCACCTGTCCGACGTGGTGGACGGGGCGGCGGCCAAGGAGGCGGCGGCGATCCTGAAGATGGCGTCGACGCGGACCATCTACGCCCAGAAGGCGGACGAGGCACGGATGACGGGCCGGGTCCTCGGGCTGCCCCGCTGGGCGGTCGAGATCATCCCGAGCCTCACCCCGGGCATCGCGGTGTGGGACGTGAACGGCAACGTCCAGGTGGTCAAGCACCTGATCACGGAGACCGAACGGCCACTGGTGTTCACGGACCGCGCGATGACCGAGTCCTCCGAGGACCACCTCGCCCACGACGCCCTGCGCGCCGCGGAACTGGAGGCCGAGGAGCGGGCCGCGGCCTTCATGGAACAGCACCTGAACGACCTCGACGGTTCGTCCGAGTCCACGGTGGCATGAACGACGGCATGACCGGTGCCGGAGACGGCGTGCGTACGACGCCGGCACGAGACGCGAGAACGGCGGCGTGAGATGAGACGGGACGAACGCGCCCCTCGCCCCGAGGGCGACGGAGGCATTCCCGACGGTCTGCTGGTGGGGATCCTCGCGTTCCTCCTCGGCATGACGCTGATGGTGTGGTCGGCGACGGGCCTCGCCGGCCTGTTCGCCCACGGTGTCTGGCCGGACGCCGTGACCTTCGGCCGTACGCCGCTGGCCATGCGGCACCTCATCGGCCGCCCGCACGACATCCCCGGCGCCTGGCCGGACACCCCCGGCGGCCAGCTCTCCGGCTACGGCCTGTTCTGGGGCCTGTTCATCGGCCAGCTGATGATCCTCGTGGTGCTCACGGTCTTCGTCATGGGCACGGTGGCCCGCTGGCGCGCGACGAAGCCGAAGGGACGCGCCGCTCAACTCTCGGAGCCGACCGAGGGCCTGACCGTCCGGGAGGACCCCGCCAAGCAGGCCCCAGCGCCCCTGGAGCGGCTGGAAGGGGCGCCCGGACGGGAAGACCCGGCACCACGGCCGGAGCGCCCGGCACAGCCCCTGGAGCAGACCGCGCCGGAACCCCTCACACAGTTGAGCGCGATGCCTCCCGCCGTCCCGTCCCCCGTCGCCGGCTGGGACACCCCGGCCCCCCTGGTGCCCCCGCAGCGGAGCCCCGTCTTCCTCGGCCCCCCGGACACCCGCCACCCCCTCGCCGTCCAGGCGGTGCGGGACGCGGAGGGCGCCGCCCTCGTCATCACCTCCAGCCCCGCCGTCTGGTCGGAGACCAAGGACGCCCGGGCCAAGCTCGGCCCCGTCCTGCTCTACGACCCCGCGCACCTGTGCGACACCCCGGCCCGCCTCCACTGGTCCCCCGCGGCCGGCTGCGAGGACCGGGACACCGCCAGGGCGAGAGCCGCCGCTCTCCTCGCCCCGGTACGCCCGGGAGCGAAGGTCGACCAGGCGATGGCCGACGTGGCGGAAACGCTCCTCCGCAGCTACCTGCACGCGGCCGCGGTCGAGGGCAAGGCCATCCGCCACGTCCACCGCTGGGCCCAGGGCAGCCAGGTCCAGGACGCCGTACGGGCCCTGCGCACGAACCCGAAGGCCGCCACGGGCTCGGCGGGCGAACTGGAGGCGGCCCTCACCTCGCACCCCGAACGCCGCGACATCGCCCAGGAGTTGACGGCGAGAGCGCTGTCCTCGCTCTTCACGGTGAACGTGCGCGAGTCCTGCACTCCCAACCGAACTGATGCACTCACCTTGGATTCCTTCGTCAACGAAGGGGGCACGCTTTATGTGGTCGGTGAACCCATCGAGGACCCCAAGGCGAATCCCGGCGCGATGCCGCTCCTGACGGCCCTCGCCTCAAGCGTGGTCGAGCGCGGCCGGCGCATGGCCGAACGGTCATCCTCCGGTCGCCTCGACCCACCACTCACGCTCGTCCTTGACGACGTCGCCGCGGTCGCCCCGCTCCCCCAGCTCCCGGATCTGCTCACCGGCGGAGCGGAGCGGGGCCTGCCCACGCTGGCCCTGCTGCGGTCACAGGAACAGAGCCGCTCGCGCTGGCCGCAGTACGACCTCCCGGTCTGAGGACGCCCGTCCGCTCAGCGGTCCGCCCTCACGGTCAGCGCCGCCTGACCTCGAACTCGATCTCCCGCTCCTCGGGGTTCCCCGGCACGGCGGCCGTCGCTCCGGTGGGTACGAAGCCGGCCTTGCGGTAGGCCGCCTCCGCACGGGAGTTGCGTTCGTGGACGAACAGCCGCACCCGCTCCAGGCCGAGCCCCCAGGACCACTCCAGGGCCGCGTCGAGCAGTGCGCCGATCAGCCCGTTGCCGCGCTGCCCGTCGCGCACGAACACCCCGACGACGTGCCCCTGGGACTCCTCGACCGCGCCCCCGAAAGGATCGTGCGTCCCGGCCTTCTCGACGAGCACGGTCAGCGAGCCGGCCCACTCCCCGTCCGGCCCCTCGGCCACGAACTGCTGACGCTCCGTCGTGCCCTCGGCGGCCCCGGCGGCCCGCTCCCGCCAGTACGAGTCGGGTCGCGCGGCTGCTTCCTCGTACGCCTCCAGGAAGGCGATGGGAGCGACGGGGTCCTGGAGCGCGGCGAGCCGGAGCGCCTTCACGGCGGGCCATTCGTCGGCACGTATGGAACGGATCACGTGGGTCATGCAGCCACCGTAATACCGCGGGAATTCACGTACAACGCAGAAAACCCCCGTACCGGTATCCCCGGTACGGGGGTTCTCTTTCAAAATTTGTTCGGCGGCGTCCTACTCTCCCACAGGGTCC
>NZ_JBVHTO010000018.1:0-217028 GCF_055565855.1 Streptomyces sp. NPDC028308 | reverse complement strand
CGCCGCCCCTGCGCGACCAGATGGGAGACGGTGTCGCGCACCATCTCCAGGTTCTCCTCCAGGGTGGTGCGCAGCGCCAGCTCGACATGCCGGTCATGGGACTTCGCGACGAGGGTGATCACCGGGGCGCCGGAGTCGAGCAGCGCCTGGACCTGGGGGTCCTCGGCGGCCTTCGCGTGGGCCCGGCGGGTGGCGCCGAAGGCGACGAGCTGGGCGTGCCGGAAGTCGATCTCCTGGCGGGCGCGGGCGAAGAACTCGGTGTCCCGGGGGTTGGCGCCGGGCCAGCCGCCCTCGATGAAGCCGACGCCGAAGTCGTCCAGGTGCCGTGCGATGGCCAGCTTGTCCGCGACCGTGAGGTTGATGCCCTCACGCTGCGCGCCGTCGCGCAGCGTCGTGTCGAAGACGTGGAACGAATCGTCGAGCTCGCTGGTTTCGGTCATGGTCTGTGGCTCCTGTGAGAAAACTCGGTCTACCGGAATGACCGGCTCCACCGTCCCCCAATGATCCCTCGCGCTCTCTTCCCGGCTTGTGGTGGGCCAGGAAAACGAAAAACCCCTCGCGGGTGCGAGAGGTCTGCGCGCGGGTCGAGACGACGGTGCCCGCCCGTACGTGGTGGTACGTGGCGGTCACTGCGGACCGGCGCGCCTGCTGCCAATAATCATGGCGAACGAGAGCACGGTGGCAGTCTGGCACAACGGGGCCCCTGTGCTCACCGGCGTCTCAGGATGCGAGCCGGGCGTCCCGTCCGGAGGGCGGCTTCCGGCCATCACCGGCCGGCGTCCGGCGCCTGCGCCCAGGCGAGGCCCCGCCTCCCGGCGTCCGCCCTGCCTCCCCGAGACTGCCCTGCCGGGACCCGGCCTGCCGAGAACCGGCCACCCCCTGTCCGCCCTGCCGAGGACCCGCCTCAGGACTCCCGACCGGCCGAGCCGTCCCCGAGGGAGTCGTCCAGGAACTCCCGGACATGGGAAAGGACCTGTCCGCGGTCCGTCCCGCGCAGGCCGATGGCCACGTGGATGGAGAAACCGTCGAGCAGGGACCGCAGCCGGGCGGCGAAGCGGTCCGGGTCGACCCGGCGGAACTCGCCGCGCGAGACACCCTCGGCGAGCAGCGCCACCAGGTCGCGGTGCCAGGCGCCCTCGATGGCGGACTGCCGGTCGCGGGCCTCCTCGTCGGCGTTCTGCGAGCGGTTCCAGACCTCCAGCCAGAGCGTCCAGTGCGGGTCGCGGTGGCCGTCGGGCACGTACAGGTCGACGTACGCGTCCAGGCGCTCGCGGGCCGTCCCGCGCGCGGCGAGCAGCCGGCCGCGCTCGGCGCCGAGCCGCCCCTCGCTCCATTCCAGGGTGCGCAGCAGCAGCTCGTCCTTGGAGTGGAAGTAGTAGAGGAGGTGGCCGCTGCTCATGCCGACCTCGCGGCCGAGCGCCGCCATGGTGAGCTTCTCCAGACCGCGCTCGGCGATCATGTCCATGGCGGCCGCCAGCACGTCCTCGCGCGGAGGGGCGTTCCTCCTCCGCGGTGTGCGGCTCTCGGCCACGCGCGTCTCCCGGGTCAGGTCCTCGGCTGCTGCTGGGTGATGCAGTGGATGCCACCGCCCCCGGAGAAGATCGTACGGGCGTCCACCAGGGTGACCGTCCGCTCGGGGAACAGCCGCCGGAAGATGCCGGCGGCGATCTCGTCGCGCGGGTCGTCGAAGCCGCACAGCACCACGCCGCCGTTGCAGAGGTAGTGGTTGATGTACGAGTAGTCGGCCCAGTGACCGTCGGCCTCCAGCACGGTCGGGGCGGGCACCTCCACGACCTCCAGGCGGCGGCCGCGGGCGTCGGTCTGTCCCCTGAGCAGCCCGATGATCTCCTTGCTGACCTCGTGGTCGGGGTGCGCCGGGTCCGGCTGCGCGTGCGCCACGACGACGCCGGGCCGCGCGAAGGCGGCGACGATGTCGACGTGCCCGAGGGTGCCGAAGCCGTACGGGGGATAGTCGCCGGTCAGGCCGCGCGGCAGCCAGATCGCCTTGCGGGTGCCGAGCAGGGCGTGGATCTCGGCCTCGACCTGCTCGCGCGTCCAGTGCGGATTGCGCTCGGGGCCCAGCTGCACGGTCTCCGTGAGGAGCACGGTCCCCTCGCCGTCGACGTGGATCGCGCCGCCCTCGTTGACCAGTTCCGAGGCGTACGTGCGCGCCCCGGCGAGATCCGAGACGTACGCGGCGATCTTGCCGTCGTGCTCCCAGCGGGCCCAGTCCTGGGCGCCCCAGCCGTTGAACGTCCAGTCCACGGCGGCCAGTCGGCCCTTCCCGTCGGTGAGGAAGGTGGGGCCGATGTCGCGCATCCAGGCGTCGTCGAGGTCCCGCTCGACCAACTCGATCCCGGCTCCCAGGAGTTCGCGCGCCCCGGCCGTCTGGCCCGGTCCGCACACCATCGTCACGGGTTCGAAGCGGCGTACGGCACGCGCCACTTCGGCCCACGCCCGGCGGGCCCCGGCCAGGTCGTCCGGGTCGTCGAAGGTGGGGTTGGGGCCCGGCCACGCCATCCAGGTGCGCTCGTGCGGGGTCCACTCGGCGGGCATGCGGAAGCCGTCGGCGGCAGCAGACATGGGGGGTCCTTAGAGGCTGTGTCGATTACAGGAAGTACAGGCGATTGAGGGAGACGGAGTCGGCCGGTTCGGAGCGCAGCGGGTCCCCGTCGAGGGTGACCAGGCCGGTGCGCTGGTCGACGTCGACGGCTCCGGTACGGGAGTTGAGGCGCAGGTCGGCGGGGCCGATGCCGCGGGTGCCGCGCACGGCGACGCGGCGGCGGCGGGTCGGCATGGTGTCGTGGCCCAGGTCGAGCGCGGCCTGCGCGACGAACGCCACCGAGATCTCCGCGGGCGTCGCGCCGTGCGCCCCGAACTGCGGTCCCAGTACGAGGGGTTCGCAGGTGTCGGTGGCCGCGTTCGGGTCGCCGACGACCCCGTACGCGGGGAACCCGGACTTGAGGACGAGCTGCGGTTTGGCGCCGAAGTACTCGGGCCGCCACAGGACGATGTCGGCGAGCTTGCCGACCTCGATGGAGCCGACCTCGTGGGAGAGACCGTGCGCGATGGCCGGGTTGACGGTCAGCTTGGCCATGTAGCGCAGCACGCGCGCGTTGTCGTCGCCGGTGTCGCCCGAGCCGTCCAGCGGTCCCAGTTCGGCCTTCATCTTCCCGGCCATCGCGAAGGTGCGGCGGACGGTCTCGCCGGCCCGGCCCATGCCCTGCGCGTCGGACGAGGTGATGCCGATCGCGCCGAGGTCGTGCAGGACGTCCTCGGCGCCCATCGTCCCGGCCCTGATCCGGTCGCGGGCCATCGCGGCGTCGCCGGGCAGGTCGGTCTTCAGGTCGTGGACGGAGACGATCATCCCGTAGTGCTCGGCGACCGCGTCCCGGCCGAAGGGCAGGGTCGGGTTGGTGGAGGAGCCGATGACGTTCGGGACGCCCGCCATCTTCAGGACGTTCGGCACGTGGCCGCCGCCGCAGCCCTCGATGTGGAAGGCGTGGATGGTGCGCCCGTCCAGGACGCGCAGGGTGTCCTCGACGGAGAGGCACTCGTTCAGTCCGTCGCTGTGCAGGGCCACCTGGACGTCGTGCTCCTCGGCGACCCGCAGGGCGGTGTCGAGCGCGCGGGTGTGGGCGCCCATGTCCTCGTGGACCTTGAAACCGCTCGCGCCTCCCTCGGCCAGCGCCTCCACGAGCGGGGCCGGGTCGGAGGACGAACCCCGGCCGAGGAAGCCGATGTTCACCGGCCAGGCGTCGAAGGCACCGAAGGCGTGCCGCAGGGCCCAGGGCGAGTTGACGCCGACGCCCCACACCGGCCCGAACTCCTGGCCGATGATCGTGGTGACGCCGGAGGCGAGGGAGGCCTCCATGATGCGCGGCGACAGGAGGTGGACGTGCGTGTCGACGGCGCCGGCGGTGGCGATCAGCCCCTCGCCGGACACGATGGACGTGCCGGTGCCGACGACGACGTCGACCCCGTCGAGGGTGTCCGGGTTGCCCGCGCGCCCGATCGAGCAGATCCGGCCCTCGCGGATGCCGATGGAGACCTTGCGGATCCCCTGGACGGCGTCGATCACGACGACGTTGCTGATCACGACGTCGCAGGTGTCGCGGACGGCGGCGGCCTTCAGGTGCAGTCCGTCGCGGGCGGTCTTGCCGAAGCCGGCCAGGAACTCGTCCCCGTACTTCTGGGCGTCGCTCTCCACCCGGACCGTCAGCCCGGAGTCGCCGAGCCGGATCCGGTCCCCGGCCCGCGGGCCGTGGGTCGCGGCGTACGCGTAGGGGTCGACCCGGGTCGTGTCGCTCATCGTCCGCCTCCGTCGTGCGCGGGGCCCGCCTCGGGGCCGCTGTCGCCGTCCGTGCCGTCACGCGGGGCCGTGCCGGACCCGCCCGCTCCCAGGTAGCCGCAGGCGGCGGCCCTGCGCAGGGCCTCCCGCCTGGCTCCGGGCGCGTCCAGCGGCCCGTCGACCAGCCCGGCGAAGCCGATCGCGATCCGCTCGCCGCCGATCGGCAGCAGCCCGACCTCGACGCTCTCGCCGGGACCGAACCGCACCGAGGAGCCCGCGGGCACCGCGAGCCGCATGCCGTAGGCCGCGGACCGGTCGAAGTCCAGCCGCGGGTTGACCTCGAAGAAGTGGAAGTGCGAGGTGACGGAGACCGGGACCGTCGCGGTGTTGGTGACGGTGAGCCGGACGACGGCCTCGGGGTCGCCGTGCGCGGGTCCCGGGAGCAGCGCGCCCGGGGCGTCCCCGCCGAGTCCTCCGCCGATCGGGTCGCCGACCACCGCGAGCCGGGAGCCGTCGTCGAAGACGGCCTCCACGTGCACCTCGGTGACGACGTCGGCGACCCCCGGCAGGACGTCGTCGGGACCGAGCACCGCGCGGGCCGCCGCGATGGCCTCGGCGAGACGCCGCCCGTCCCGCGCCGCCTCGCAGACGGTGTCGGCGATGAGGGCGGTCGCCTCGGGGACGTTGAGCCTGAGGCCGCGGGCCCGGCGGGCCCGCGCCAGTTCGGCGGCCCCGAAGAGCAGCAGCCGGTCACGCTCGGTGGGAGTCAGTCTCACGACGCGACACCTCCTTGCCTTCCACCAGTTAGAGCAACACTCTAACCACAGCCTAACGGTGAGATTCACGGGACGGAAACATTGACGTGCCCGCCGGGACAGGTCACATTGAACGCCGCTCAAACTTTCAGGTGTGCACGCAGGCGGCCGATCGAAGGAGACCAGCCATGCCGATAGAACAGCGCGGAGTCGACACCGTCCCGGACGAGGAACGCACCAGCGGGCCCCGCGACCTCGTCTCGATCCTGCTCGGGTCCAACCTGTGCCTCGGAGTGATCATCTTCGGCTGGCTGCCGCCGTCCTTCGGCCTGGACTGGTGGGCGTCCGTCAGCTCGATCGTGGCCGGCACCGTCGTCGGCACCGCGGTCACCGCCCCGCTCGCGCTGGTCTCCCTGCGCACCGCGACGAACCTCTCGACCTCCTCCGGCGCCCAGTTCGGCGTCCGCGGCCGGCTGGTCGGCTCGGTCGTCGGCCTGCTGCTCGCCCTCGGCTACACCGCGCTGACCGTCTGGATCGGCGGCGACGTGATGGTGAGCGTGCTGCACCGGCTCCTCGGACTGCCGGCCACGGGAGTCTCGTACGCGGTGGTGTACGCGCTCCTCGCCACGGCGACGGTGGCGGGCGCGGTGTACGGCTACCGCGTACTCCTCGCGATGTCCCGGGTGCTGGCGATCGGCATGACCGCGCTGCTGGTCCTCGGCGTGATCGCGTACGCCCCGCACTTCACCACCTCCGCGCTCCCGGAGACCGGCGGGTACCTGCTCGGCTCGTTCTGGCCGACGTGGCTGCTGGCGGCGGTCGCGGCGGGCCTGTCCGGGCCCATCGCGTTCATCACCCTCCTCGGGGACTACACCCGCTACATCTCCCCCGTCCGCCACAGCTCCCGCTCGGTCCTGCACGCCACCTGGCTCGGCCTGCTCGCCGGCCTCTTGGTCCCGCAGCTCTTCGGCACCTTCACGGCGTACGCGGCCCGCGCCGCCCTCGACTACGCGGGCCCGCTCGTCGCCGCCTCGCCCGGCTGGTACCTCGTCCCGCTGCTGCTCGCCGCGTCCGCCGGCTCGGTCGGCAACGCGGGCCTGATGCTGTACTCCATGGGCCTGGACCTCGACGCGATCCTCCCGCGGGCCTCCCGCGCCCGGGCCACCGTCACGGTCGCCGTCGTCGCCACCGCCTGCGTGTTCGTCGGCCACTACGCGTCCAGCGCCCAGGACGCGATGACGTCCTTCGTCCTGCTGCTCACCGCGATCGGCACGCCGTGGGCGGTGATCACCCTGATCGGCTTCGTCCGCTGCGGCGGGGTCTACGACCCGGACGCGCTCCAGGTCTTCAACCGCCGCGCCAAGGGCGGCGTCTACTGGTACCGCGGCGGCTGGCACGTCCCGGCCACCGTCTCCTGGGCGCTCGGCGCCTGCGTCGGCCTGCTGGCGGTCTCCCTCCCCTCGTACGAGGGCCCGCTGCTGTCCCTGACCGGCGGGGTGGACTGCAGCTTCCTGCTGTCGGGAGCGGTCGGCGGCGCCCTCTACCTCGCCCTGCCCCGGCGCACGTCCGCCGCGCCCGCCCCCGCGGACACGGAGCGCGAGGAGGCCCCACTGTCGTCGTGACGGGCCGGGACCGCGCCCCCGGATCCCGCACCACCGCGTACGGCGGCGACGGTCAGAGCCCCCGGCCGACCCCGCGGGGCTTGCGGGGCGCCTTGCCCCACGGTCCGGCGGGCCGTTCCCGCCGGACCCCGGCCACGAATTCGGCACGGGTCGGAACGGACCGTGCCCCCGGCCGCAGGACCGACTCCGCGTCCCACGGTTCGGCATGCGCCCATCCGAACGCGGAGACGATCTCGGCGAAGACCGGTGCGAAGTCCGCACCGGTCAGGTCCGGCATCCGATGGCGCAGCCCTCGCACCCGGGCGGTGAAGGCGGCGGGCAGCGGCACGTGGTACGCCTCCAGGTAGTGCGCGAAGTCCGCGCGCCACACCCACACGCCGTCGGTCACCAGCGAGGAGCACCCGGACGTGTGCCGGTGGACCTCTCCGGTCAGGACGTCGACGCCCGCCTCCATGACGTGCGTGAGGCCGTGGCCCGTGTCGAGATACTCCACGATCCGCGCTTCGTCCGGCTCGCCGGTCGTCCGCACCTGCGCCCTCAGCGGTCCCGCAGCCACCTCGCCCCGGAAACCGAAGTCGTCGAAGAAGCCGAGCAGCCTCAGCACGCGCGCCCCCTCCGGCGTCTTCGGGCAGATGATCGAGGCGAGCATACGCAGGCTCGGCGGGGGCCGGTGCGGGACCGCGGCCGCCCGGCGGGGCGGGCCGGTGCCTGCCGGCCGGGAGACGCGGGAAGCCCGGCTCGTGACGGGCCGGGCTTCGCGCGGGGGTGGGATCGGGATCAGCCCAGGGGGTGCATCCAGCCGTGCTTGTCCTCGCTGATGCCGCGCTGGATGTCGAGGAGCGCCTCGCGCAGCCGCAGGGTGACCTCGCCCGGCCGGCCGCCCGACTGCTGCCACTCGGTGCCGGTCCGCTTGACCGTGCCGACCGGGGTGATCACGGCGGCGGTGCCGCAGGCGAAGACCTCGGTGAGGGTGCCGTTCTCCGTGTCGCGCTGCCACTGGTCGATGGAGACGCGGCCCTCCTCCGCCCCGTAGCCGAGGTCGCGGGCGACGGTGAGCAGCGAGTCACGGGTGACGCCGGCCAGCAGCGAGCCGGTCAGCTCGGGCGTGACGATCCGGTCGCCGTACACGAAGTACAGGTTCATGCCGCCGAGCTCCTCGACCCACTTGTGCTCCACGGCGTCGAGGTAGGCGACCTGGTCGCAGCCCTTGGCGGCGGCCTCGGCCTGCGCGAGCAGCGACGCGGCGTAGTTGCCGCCGGTCTTGGCGTCGCCCATGCCGCCGGGGACGGCGCGGACGCGGTCCTCGGAGAGCCAGATCGAGACGGGCCGCACGCCGCCGGCGAAGTACGCGCCGGCGGGCGAGGCGATGACCAGGAACAGGTACTCGTTGGCGGGCTTCACCCCGAGGCCGACCTCGGTCGCGATCATGAAGGGCCGCAGGTAGAGGGACTCCTCGCCGCCGTGCGCCGGGACCCAGGAGCGGTCGTGCTGCACCAGGACGTCACAGGCCTCGATGAACGTCTCGACGGGCAGCTCGGGCATGCCGAGCCGGCGGGCGGACGCCTGGAAGCGCCGCGCGTTCATCTCGGGGCGGAAGGTGGCGACGGAACCATCGGGCTGGCGGTACGCCTTCAGGCCCTCGAAGATCTCCTGCGCGTAGTGCAGGGTCATGTTCGCCGGGTCGAGGGAGAGCGGGCCGTACGGGACGAGCTGGCCGTCGTGCCAGCCGCGGCCCTCGGTCCACCGGATCGTCACCATGTGGTCGGTGAAGTGGCGGCCGAACCCGGGGTTGGCCAGGATGGCCTCGCGCTCCGCCTCGGAGAGGGGGGCGGCCGAGGGCTTGAGCTCGATGGTGGGCGTCGTCATGAGTGGTTGTCCTTCACCGGTTGTGTGTGACGGGCCGCGCTCACGCCTGTACTGCCAGTGGCCAGTGCTAGGACGTCCGAGCATTCCCTCATTCCGCGGCTCCACGTTCGATTATCGCGTGTGGCGAGCCGTGGACGAAAAAGGTGTGAATGCGGCCCAGGGTTCGATGGTGGCACCCGGCGAGGGCATAAGAAAAGCCGCCGGGTGCGGATGCGACCCGGCGGCTCCTGTGGAAAGCGAGTGGCGCGGGGTCAGCCGGCTACTCGTACGGCGAGGGCGTCGCCGATCTCATCGGTGCTGCGGGCGGGCTTTCCGACGCGCTCGGCGAGGTCGGCGGCGACCGCTTCCTCGATCCGCGCGGCCTCGTTCTCGTAGCCGAGGTGGCGCAGCAGCAGGGCGACGGAGAGGACCGTGGCGCTGGGGTCGGCCTTGCCCTGGCCCGCGATGTCGGGCGCCGAACCGTGCACGGGCTCGAACATCGAGGGGTACGTGCCGCTCGGGTTGATGTTGCCCGAGGCGGCCACGCCGATGCCGCCGGAGACGGCCGCGGCCAGGTCGGTGATGATGTCGCCGAAGAGGTTGTCGGTGACGATCACGTCGAAGCGCTCGGGCTGCGTGACGAGGTAGATCGTCGCCGCGTCCACGTGCATGTACTCGGTGGTGACGTCGGGGAACTCCTCGGCCACCTTGTTGAAGACGTCCGTCCACAGGTGACCGGCGAAGGTGAGCACGTTGTTCTTGTGGATGAGCGCGAGCTTCTTGCGGGGGCGGGCCTGGGCGCGGGCGAAGGCGTCCCGGACGACCCGCTCGACACCGAAGGCCGTGTTGACGCTGACCTCGGTGGCGACCTCGTGCGGGGTGCCCTTGCGGATGGTGCCGCCGTTGCCGGTGTACGGGCCCTCGGTGCCCTCGCGGACGACGACGAAGTCGATCTCGGGCTCGCCCGCGAGCGGGGTGGCCACACCGGGCAGCAGCTTCGACGGACGCAGGTTCACGTGGTGGTCGAAGGCGAAGCGGAGCTTGAGCAGGAAGCCGCGCTCCAGGACACCGGAGGGGACCGAGGGGTCGCCGATCGCGCCGAGCAGGATCGCGTCGTGCTTCTGCAGGGCGTCGAGGTCGGCGTCGGTGAGGGTCTCACCGGTGGCGTGGTAGCGCCGGGCGCCGAAGTCGAACTCCTTGGTCTCCAGCTTCACATCCTGCGGGAGGACGGCGGAGAGGACCTTCAGTCCCTGGGCCACGACCTCCTGGCCGATGCCGTCACCGGGAATGACTGCGAGATTGAGGATGCGAGAGCTTGCCGACATGCGCAGCACCGTACTCCTTGTCCCATGGGATGACACGCGGTGTCCGCCATACGGACATCCCGAGCGTGTCCGGACGGGCGGCGGAACCATTCGTCAGACTCCGTTCACCCGTCCGTTTGGCGGTTGTTGGGAATTGCTGGGAAGTTCACCGGCATGGACACCCCTGACGTCGGCATACCGGAGCAGCTCGCGCGAGGCATGAGCATGGCCGAGCAGCACGAGTACCTGCGCACGCGGCTCACCCGGCGCCGGGCGCTGGTGTCGGCGGGCGCGTTCGCGGGCGCCGGGCTGCTGGCCGGCTGCACGCCGGGCACCGCGAGCCGGTCCCAGCCGGCGGGCGGTGCGCCGAGCCCGGCCACCAGCCGTTTCCCGGGCTCCGCCCTCGCGCCGTTCGGGCGCCATCTCGCCTTCGGCGCGGACCCCATGACGCAGATGCGGATCTCCTGGCAGGTGCCGTCCGCGGTCCGCAGGCCGTACGTCCGCGTGGGCCTGACGCCCTGGTCGCTGAGCCGGCGGATCGAGGCCGACCTGCGCGACCTGCACACACCGGGCGTGGAGGGGCAGCGGGCGGCGCTCGACCAGTACTACCTGCACGCGGCGCTCGACGGACTGCGCCCGGGGACGACGTACTACTACGGCGTCGGCCACGAGGGCTTCGACCCGGCGGACAAGAAGCACCACGGGACGGTCGCCCGCTTCCGCACGGCGCCCGCGCACCCGGAGAAGTTCGTGTTCACGGCCTTCGGCGACCAGGGCGTCACACCCGACGCCCTGGCCAACGACAAGGCGCTGCTGGGCCGCGGCCCGGCCTTCCACCTGCACGCGGGCGACATCTGCTACGCCGACGGCACCGGCCACGGCGAGAAGTCGGACATCTACGACCCCGCGGCCTGGGACCTGTTCCTGAAGCAGACCGAGACGGTGGCCGGGTCGGTGCCGTGGATGGTGACGACCGGGAACCACGACATGGAGGCCTGGTACTCGCCGAACGGCTACGGCGGCCAGTCCGCGCGCTGGGCGCTGCCCGACAACGGCTTCGACGCGAGGCGGGCGCCGGGCGTCTACTCCTTCGTCTACGGCAACGTCGGCATCGTCGCCCTGGACGCCAACGACGTGTCGTACGAGATTCCCGCCAACCTCGGCTATTCGGACGGCCGGCAGACCGCCTGGCTCGACCGGCGGCTCGGGGAACTGCGCGAGCGGACGGACTTCGTCGTCGTGTTCTTCCACCACTGCGCCTACTCGACGTCGACGCACGCCTCCGACGGCGGGGTCCGGGACACCTGGGTCCCGCTGTTCGCCAAGCACCAGGTGGACCTGGTGATCAACGGGCACAACCACGTCTACGAGCGGACCGACGCCATCAGGGGCGGCGCCGTGGGACGGCGGGTCCCGGTGGGCGCCTCGACCGATCCGACCCGCGACGGCATCGTCTACGTGACGGCGGGCGGCGCGGGCAAGAGCCTGTACGCCTTCCCGGACGGCGTGAAGGACAGCCACGAGAAGAAGGTGCGGGACCGCGAGTCCGTGGAGACCTTCCACTGGACGAAGGCGAAGCGGCGCAAGCGGGACACCGTCGAGTGGTCGCGGGTGCGCTACACCGGCTACTCGTTCCTCTCCGTGGAGGCGGAGGCCGGTGCGAGTCCTCGGCTCACCGTGTCCGCGCTGACGCAGGACGGGGAGCGGATCGACCACTTCGAGGTGCGGCGCGGGAAGTGACCGGCGCGGGCGCCGCACCGCGCGGTGCGGCGCGGGCCGTTGGCCTCGCGCCACCGCCGCCCGGGCGCGGCCCGCGCGACGGTGGGAGGGGCGGGGGGCCTCAGTGGCCCGTGGCCCCGCCGTTGTCCCGGCGGTCGAGGGCGCGCTGGAGTGCCGCGGCTGCGTTCTTGCGGTCGGAATCGCTGGTACGGGAAACGTGACGGACTCGGCGGACGGTCGTCTCGGCCATGACGGTCGGCTCCTTGCCTCCGGACGATGACGCCGGAAGTGGGGTGAGGGATACGAGACGCCGGAGGGGCGGGGAGCGGTGCCGCAGGGGTTGCCTGCTCGGGGCCCGGCTCACGACCGCCATTCGCTTGATCGAGCGAGACGTTCGGCTCCTACAAAGCTAGGCGAGGACGGCGCATCTGTCTCCACAATTACTCGGACTTCCTACTATCTGAGACGGCGAACTGCCCTCCACCGCTCTGACCTGCGGGGACGTGATCCGGGGGGTCATACCCGCCGGGGGTGCAGCGCTCGCAGCTCCCTGATCAGCGCGCGGACGGCGACGGTGCCGGCGAGCTCGGGCGTGGTGACGTACCCGACGGAACGCGTCGGCCGGTCCGGGCCGAGATCGGTGATCTCGACGGACAGCGGTGCACTCGTGAGGGAGAGCTCGGGCATGATCGCCATGCCGAGACCACTGCTCACCATGGAGAGCACCGCTCCGTCGTCCTCGGCCCGCACCGTCGCGCACGGGATCCAGTCCTGCGCCGCCCACCACGCGCGGGTGTACGACGAGCAGTTCTCGGTCCAGTCGACCAGCGGCAGCGAGCGCGGGCGCGGATGACCGGCCGGGTGGACGAGGGCGTACGGCTCCTCCAGGAGGACGTCGCCGACGAGTTCCGGCGGCACGGGCGCGCTCGTGCCGAGCGTGGCGATCCCGAGGTCCGCCCGTCCCTCGGCCACCTCGCCCGCCGTACCGGGCCCCACCTCGCGCACCACGCGGACGGTCGCCTCGATCCCGGGGTGCCGGGCCGCCAGCCTCTCCAGGGCAGGCGGCAGCAGATGCAGGGCGGCACTCCGGAAGGAGGCGACGCGCAGCGGCCCGGCGACGGTGTCGCCGCCGTCCGGCCCCGCCCCGGCACCACGCGCCTCGGCGGTGAGCGTCTCCAGCATCCGCAGGACCCGCCGGGCGTGGACGACGGCCCGCTCCCCCGCGGGTGTGGGCCGTGCCCCGTACCGGCCCCGCTCGAACAGCACGACGCCCACCTTGCGTTCGATACCGCGCACCGCGTGCGAGACGGCGGACTGGGTCGTGCCGAGCGTCCCGGCCGCCGCCGAGAACCCGCCCTCCCGCGCGACGGCCACCAGGGTCCGCAGTTCCTGCGGGGCGAGGTCGGCTGCGGTCATCGGGGCTCCCACCTGCTCCTATGAGGACGGCTCATGGAAGGCGCCGTCGCATGAGCGCAACCCTCTGCCCGGGCCGCGCATTCCTTCCTAGCGTCATGCCCATGAACCCAACGCCCCTCGGCACCCCCGCGGTCGGAGCGCCGGCCTCCCCCGGCGGGACCGCGCTCACCGTCCAGCAGACCGCCCGTCCGACCGGATTCCCCACCGCGGACCACTTCCGCTTCGTCGAGTCGCCGGTGCCCCGGCCGGCCCCGGGCACCGCCCTGGTGGAGAACCTGTACTGGTCCGTCGACCCGTACCACCGCGAGATGATGGACGGCGACTTCACGCTCGGCGCCCCGCTGGAGGGCCGCACGCTCGGACGCGTGACCGAGTCCCGCGATCCGGCGCTCCCCGAGGGCGAGATCGTGTTCCACCGCCACGGCTGGCGCACCCATTCCGTCGTGCGCCCGGACGAGGCCAGACGGCTCCCGCGTCTCGACGGGGTCCCCCTGACCGCCCACCTGGGCCTGCTCGGCGGCACCGGCCTGACCGCGTACGTGGGACTGACCCGCGTGGCGCGGCTGCGCGAGGGCGAGGACCTGTTCGTCTCGGCCGCCGCGGGCGGGGTCGGCACGGCGACCGGACGGCTGGCCAGGCTGATGGGCGCCGGGCGCCTGGTGGGCAGCGCGGGAAGCGCCGCGAAGGTGCGCTACCTGAAGGAACAGGTCGGCTACGACGAGGCGTTCGACTACCGCACCGGACCGGTGGCGGACCTCCTGGCCGGCGCCGCGCCCGACGGCGTCGACGTGTTCGTGGACAACGTGGGAGGCGAGCACCTCGGGGCGGCCGTCGGCGCGCTGCGCCGGTACGGGCGGGTGGTGCGGGTGGGCACGGTCGGCCAGTACAACACCCCCGACGCCACGCTCGCGGTGTTCGACCACGCCGACGTGGTGGAGAAGAGCCTGCGCATCGAGGGCTTCCTGGTGCGCGATCACCTGCAACTCCAGGAGGAGCTGTACGAGTTCGCGGTGCCGGCGCTGCGGGACGGGCGGCTGGCCCTCGACGAGACGGTGGTGGACGGCTTCGGCCGGATCGTGGAGGCGTTCCTCGCGATGCTGCGCGGCGGCAACACCGGGAAGATGATCGTGCGCGGCGTCTGACGCACCGTCACAGCACGTCGCCGTCACGCCAGTCGAAGACCAGATCGTGCGCAGGGTCGAGCGGGCCGGCCGTGGCGTGCCGGACGAAGGTGGTGCCCTCCTCCTCCGCGAGCCGGACGACACCGGCCGGGCCGAGCGCGCAGATCCGGCCGGGCCAGACCTGCCAGCCGCGGGCCGCGTAGAGGCCGGCGCCCTCGTCGCTCGCGGAGAGCGCGCCGAGGTCGTAGGCACGGTCGACGATCCCCTCCAGGGCGCCCATGACCCGGCCGCCCAGGCCGGTCCGCCGGACGTCGGAGCGCACGCCGACCGCCTCGACGTATCCGACGCGCAGCGAGCGCCCGCGGTGCAGGACGCGCCGCTGGACCACGGAGCCGTGGGCGGCGAGGCCGCGCTCGTCGTGGACGAGGGCGTGCATGCCGCCGAGACCGTGGTCCCAGTCCTCGTCGCCGAAGTCGCCCTCGAAGGCGTCCTCCAGGAGGGCGCGGACGGCGCGGAGTTCGGCGGGGGCGAGTTCCGCCGTGTGAGCGGTACGCAGTCGGGTGGCCATCGCCCCAGTATTCCGGCCGCCGCGTCCCGCCGGGCGGCCCGGGGACGCACGCGGGCCGGGAACCGCCGTCGCTCGGCGGCCTCCCGGCCCGGAACCTCGCGGGAGGTCAGCCCATGTGCGGGTACGTGTAGTCGGTCGGCGGGACCAGCGTCTCCTTGATGGCGCGGGTCAGCGTCCAGCGCATCAGGTTCTGCGGGGCGCCGGCCTTGTCGTTGGTGCCGGAGGCACGGCCGCCGCCGAAGGGCTGCTGGCCGACCACGGCGCCGGTCGACTTGTCGTTGATGTAGAAGTTGCCCGCGGCGTAGCGGAGCTTGTCCATCGTGTACGCGGCCGCCGCACGGTCGTTGGAGACGACCGAGCCGGTGAGCGCGTAGTCCGACACCGACTCCATCTGGGTCAGCATCTCCTCGTACCGCTCGTCCTCGTAGACGTGCACGGCGAGGAACGGGCCGAAGTACTCCGTGCGGAAGACCTCGTTCTCCGGGTCGGAGCACTCGACGACGGTCGGGCGCACGAAGTAGCCGACCGAGTCGTCGTAGGAGCCGCCCGCGACGATCGTGCAGGCCGGGTCCGAGCCGGCGCGGTCGATGGCGGCCTTGTTCTTCGCGAACGACCGCTCGTCGATGACGGCGCCCATGAAGTTGGTGAGGTCGGTGACGTCACCCATGGTCAGGCCGTCGACCTCGGCCGCGAACTCCTCCTTGAAGCCGGAGTTCCAGATGGAGGCGGGGATGTACGCGCGGGAGGTCGCGGAGCACTTCTGGCCCTGGTACTCGAAGGCACCGCGGGTCAGGGCGGTCTTGAGGACGGCGCGGTCGGCGCTCGGGTGCGCGACCAGGAAGTCCTTGCCGCCGGTCTCGCCGACCAGACGGGGGTACGAGCGGTACTTCTCGATGTTGTTGCCGACCGTCTTCCACAGGTACTGGAAGGTCTTGGTCGAGCCGGTGAAGTGGATGCCCGCGAGGTCGCGGTGCTCCAGGGCGACCTCGGAGACCGCGATGCCGTCGCCGGTGACGAGGTTGATGACGCCCTTGGGCAGGCCCGCCTCCTCCAGGAGCTGCATGAGCAGCACGGCGGCGTGGGTCTGCGTCGGGGACGGCTTCCAGACCACGACGTTGCCCATGAGCGCGGGCGCGGTGGGCAGGTTGGCCGCGATGGCGCTGAAGTTGAACGGCGTGATCGCGTAGACGAAGCCCTCCAGCGGGCGGTGGTCCATGCGGTTCCACACGCCCGGGGAGTTGGCCGGGGGCTGCTCGGCCAGGATGTTGCGGGCGTAGTGGACGTTGAAGCGCCAGAAGTCGACGAGCTCGCAGGGACAGTCGATCTCGGCCTGCTGGGCGGTCTTGGACTGGCCGAGCATGGTGGAGGCGGCGAGGGTCTCGCGCCAGGGGCCGGACAGCAGCTCGGCGGCGCGCAGGATGATCGCGGCACGGTCGTCGAAGGACATCGCGCGCCAGGCCGGGGCGGCGGCGAGGGCGGCGTCGATCGCGTCCTGCGCGTCCTGCGCCGTGGCGTTGGCGCCGGTGCCGAGGACGGCCTTGTGGTTGTGCGGCTGCACGACCTCGAAGCGCTCACCGCCACCGAGCCGCTTCTCGCCGCCGATGGTCATCGGCAGCTCGATGGGGTTCTCGGCCAGCTCCTTGAGCTTGGCCTCCAGACGGGCGCGCTCCGGGGAGCCGGGGGCGTAGCCGTGCACCGGCTCGTTGACGGGGGTGGGGACCTGGGTCACAGCGTCCATGGTTTCCGTAACTCCTTAGTGAGCGGTGGTTCGGGCTCAGCCCTTGGTAAGGATCGAACGCGCGAAGAACAGGAGGTTGGCCGGCTTCTCCGCGAGGCGCCGCATGAAGTAGCCGTACCAGTCGGTGCCGTACGCGGTGTAGACACGCATCCGGTGCCCCTCGGCGGCGAGCCGCAGGTGCTCCTCGCCGCGGATGCCGTAGAGCATCTGGAACTCGTACTCGTCGAGCTTGCGGCCGGCGAGCCGGGCGAGCTCCTGGGCGATGGAGATCAGCCGGGGGTCGTGGGACCCGATCATCGGGTAGCCGTCGCCCTGCATCAGGGTGCGCAGGACACGGACGTACGCCTTGTCGATCTCGGCCTTGTCCTGGTACGCGACCTCGGCGGGCTCCTTGTAGGCGCCCTTCACCAGCCGCACCCGGCTGCCGTTCGCGGCGAGGCGGCGGGCGTCGGCCTCGGTGCGGAAGAGGTAGGCCTGGATGACGCAGCCGGTCTGCGGGAAGTCCTTCCGCAGCTCCTCGTGGATGGCGAACATCGAGTCGAGGGTGGTGTGGTCCTCGGCGTCCAGGGTGACCGTGGTGCCGATGGCGGCGGCGGCCTCGACGACCGGGCGCACGTTGGCGAGCGCCAGCTCGTGCCCGCCCTCCAGCGCCTGGCCGAACATCGACAGCTTGACGGACATCTCGGCGCGGGTGCCGAGCTCCAGGCGCGCGAGGTGCTCGATCAGCTCCAGGTAGGCGTCCCGGGCGGCGGCGGCCTGCTCGCGGGTGGTGATGTCCTCGCCGACGACGTCGAGGGTGACCTCCAGGCCCTTCCCGACGGCGTCCTGCACGATCGGCACGACCTGGTCGACCGTCTCACCGGCGATGAAGCGGGCCACCACCTGCTTGGTGCCGGGGGCCGCCGACACGAAGCGGCGCATCCTGTCGCTGCGCGACGCGGCGAGAATCACGGGACCCAGCACGGGGCACCTCCACGGAAAGTACGGACGGCCGCGGGCCCCGGGCGGGGACGCCCGGGTACGGCACGGAGAACCACCGTGAAACCTAAGGATCCCCCCGATCCTCGGCCATCGACAGCTGTCACGCATCCGTGCCCCGGATCTCAGACATCTGTATGAAGGCTCCGGGGGAATGAGGGAGAATGCCCGTGTGACGGGCGATTTCAAGGCGGGCCGGCCGGCCGGACGCGGCGAGTACCAGGAGCTGGTGGACGAGATCTCCGCGCTCCTCGGCGCCCCCGCGACGCTGGAGAACCGCGACTTCGAGCTGATCGCCTTCGGCACGTACGACAGCGAGAGCGACTTCGACGAGGCCGCCCTCGACCCCGTGCGCACCCGCTCGATCCTCACCCGCCGCTCGACGCCGGCGGTCCGTTCCTGGTTCGAGGGCTTCGGCATCGCCCGGGCGACGGGCCCGGTCCGCATCCCGCCGGCGCCGGAGGCCGGCGTCCACCGCGGACGCGTCTGCCTGCCGGTACGCCATCGGGGGGTCGTCCTCGGTTACGTGTGGCTCCTGGACGGCGATCCGGGGCCGACGGCGGCGCAGCTGACCGCCGCCATGGAGGTCGCCGCCCGCATCGGGGCGCTGCTCGCCGACGAGGCACAGGCGGGCGCGGACCTCACCCGGGAGCTGCGGGCGGTCCTCACCGCCGAACGGGGCTGGCAGCGGGACATGGCGGTGGCCGAGCTGCGCACCGCGCTCGGCCCGCGCGGGGACGGCCTGCACACGGTCGTGTGTGTCGCCCCGTGGCCCTCCGCCGACCCGGACGACGCCCCGTCCGTGCGTACGGTGCCGGGGGCGACCGCGCTGTGCACGGTGCCCTGGGGGGCGACGGGGCAGAGCCTCGCGCTGCTGATGCGGCTGCGGTCGCCGGAGGTGCTGACACCGGCGCTGACGGCGGCCACGCGTTTCGTCCGGGAGGCGGCGGGCGCGGGGGCTCCGGCGGCCGGGCGCCTCGCGGGAACGGCCGGACCCCACGACCTCGGAGGCATCGGGGGCACCGGGGGCACCGCAGGGGTCGTGGCGGCCGGGGTCGCCGGGGCGCGCGCCGGACTCACCGAACTGGGCGCCGCGTGGCAGGAGGCGTCGGCCGCCGCCCGGGCCGTACTGGCCGAGCCGCGTCTCGGCCCGGTCGCCGAGTGGGCGTCCATCGGCCCCTTCCGGCTCCTGACCTCGCTCCCCCCGGGCGCCGCCCAGGACCCTGCCGTCCGCACCCTGCTGACCCCCGCCCACCGCGAACTCGCCCGCACCGCCGAGGTGTTCCTCGACTGCGCGGGCCAGGCGGGACGCACCGCGGCGGCGCTGGGCATCCACCGGCAGACCCTGTACTACCGCCTGTCCCGGGTCGAACAGCTCACGGGCCTCGACCTGGACGACGGCGAGGACCGCCTGCTGCTGCACATGGCCCTCAAGGGGACCCGCCTGTAGACGGCGCGTCCGGCATCCCCGCGGCCGTGCCGCACGCGGGCGGCGTCAGCCGGCCGTCTTCGCCGACGCCTCGATCACCCGCCGCAGGCCCTCCGTGAGATGCGAGGCGTCCGTCGCGGAGTCGGGGTCGAAGAGCCACTGCACGCACAGGCCGTTGAGCAGGGTCTGGTAGAAACCGCCGACCGTGCGCAGCGTCTCGTCGTCCACGTCGGACTCCCGGCCGCCCATGAGCAGCGGGACGAGACCCCGGCGCCCCTCGTCCTGGGCCTTCACCAACTGCTCGCGCACCCCGGGCAGCCGGCCGTCGTCGGTGATCACCTCGAAGGTCAGCATCCAGACGGGGCGGGCTTCGCGGAAGGACCGGGTGATGTTCGCCCAGACCTCCTGGAAGCGCTCCAGGGAACCCGGCTCCCCCACCGTGCCGTCCCCGCCGAAACCGTCGAAGCCCTCGCCCAGGTTCGCGATCAGGTCGACGTAGGCCTCCGCGAGGAGCGCGTCCTTCGAGCCGTAGTGGTAGCCGATGGACGCCAGGTTCGTGCCCGACTCCCGGACGATGTCGCGGGCCGTGGTGCGCACGAACCCCTTCTCCAGCAGGCAGCGCTTGGCGCCGTCGAGCAGATCCTCACGGTGTCCCATAAAGGCGAGCGTACCCCGATCCAGACATGCGTCCCATACGGTCGTCCCATACAGGCGTCTCTGACACCCGTACTATACAAACGTTCTAGACAAGCGTTTAAGACGCCCGTACAGTCCCTGCCATGACGCACTCGACGAGCCCCGCCCCCACGCCCGGCCCCCGCGCCGGCCGCCGCGAATGGACCGCCCTCGGCGTCCTGATGCTTCCGCTGCTCCTGGTCTCGATGGACGTCTCGGTCCTCTACTTCGCGATCCCCGCGATCAGCGCGGACCTGGAGCCGAGCGGCACCCAGCAGCTGTGGATCTTCGACATCTACGCGTTCGTGCTCGCCGGGCTCCTCATGACGATGGGCTCGCTGGGCGACCGGATCGGACGCCGTCGGCTGCTGCTGTGCGGCGCCGCCGCCTTCGGGGCGGCCTCCGTGCTCGCCGCGTACGCGGACAGCGCCGGGACCCTGATCGCGGCCCGCGCCCTCCTCGGTGTCGGCGGCGCGACCCTGATGCCGTCGACGATGGCGATCATCCGCACGATGTTCACCGACCCCGGCCAGCGCGCGAAGGCCGTCGGCCTGTGGTCCGGCGTGATGACCGGCGGGATCGCGCTCGGCTCGGTGATGAGCGGTGTCCTCGTCCAGTACTTCTGGTGGGGCTCGGTCTTCCTGGTCAACCTGCCCGCGATGGTGCTGCTGCTGGTCCTCGGCCCGGTCCTGCTGCCCGAGTCCAGGAACCCCCGGCCCGGCCGCTTCGACCTGCTGAGCGTGCCGCTGTCGATGGCGGCCGTGCTGCCCCTGATCTACGGCGTCAAGGAGATCCCCTCCGAGGGCTGGCAGCCGCGGTACGTGGTCTGCGTCGCCGTCGGCCTGCTCTTCACCTCGCTCTTCGCACACCGCCAGCGCACCGCCGAATCCCCCCTGATCCCACCGGAGTTGTTCCGCGGACGCGGTTTCGCGCCGGCGGTCGTCCTCAACCTGGTCTCCTCGTTCGGGATGATGGGATCGGCGTTCTTCACGACCCAGTACCTCCAGTCCGTGCTCGGCAAGAGCTCCATGGAGGCCGCCCTGTGGGCGCTGCTGCCGACGGTGCTGGTCGGCGTCGCCGCCCCGGTCGCCGCGCAGTTGGTGCAGAAGGGCGTGGACCGCGCCCATGTCGTCGCCGGCGGCTTCGCCGTGGCCGCGTGCGGTTACGGCCTGCTCGTCCTCGCCGGTACGGACTCGCTGTGGCTGGTGCTGGCCGGCGCGGGCGTCCTCGCCTCCGGGATCGTCACCGTGATGTCCCAGATGATGGACCTCGCCCTCGGCACGGTCCCCGTCGGCAACGCGGGCACCGCGTCCTCCCTGCTGGAGACGGGCGCGGAGTTCGGCGGCGCGCTGGGTATGGCGGTCCTCGGCTCCATCGGCACCGCCGTCTACCGCCACGAGATGCCGTCCACCACCCCGGCCGCGGCCCGCGAGACCCTCGGCGGCGCGTTGGACACCGCCCGCCGGCTGCCGGACGGCGCGGGCGACGCCCTGACGACGGCCGCCCGCGAGGCGTTCACCAGCGGCATGAACGCCGCCGCCGTCGCCGGAGCGCTGCTCCTCCTGGCGGCAGCGACCCTGGCCACCACCACCCTCCGCCGCCTCCCCACCCCGACCCCGACCCCGACCCCCACTCCGGAAAAATCCCTGACCTGACGCCCGACACAGAGCCCCGGGACGGCACCGGCAGCGCGGGCACGGGGCACCCCACCGAGAAAACCCAACCCGTCCGGCGCCCAGGAACTCCGCCCCCCGGCCAAGACCCTCCAGCCCGTCCAACGCCCAGGACCTACGTCCTTGGCCGAGAACACCCAGCCCGTCCGGCGCTTGAGGACAAGGCCGTCCAGGCCGAAGTGGGGGGCCGGGGGCGCAGCCCCTGGACGACACCAGCAACCCCGGTGCACAAGGCACCCCGGCCGAGAACACCCAGCCCGTCCGGCGCTTGAGGACAAGACCGTCCAGGCCGAAGCGGGGGTCCGGGGGCGCAGCCCCTGGACGACACCAGCAACCCCGGCACACAAGGCACCCCGGCCGAGAACACCCAGCCCGTCCGGCGCTTGAGGACAAGGCCGTCCAGGCCGAAGTGGGGGGCCGGGGGCGCAGCCCCCGGAGGGCAGCCTTATTGCAGGGTGCCGTGTCACCCCCGCATGCCAGGATGGACCCGTGGCACAGACATTCGGTACGCCGTTCATCGGCCGGTCAGACGAACTGTCCCGGCTCACCGGCGTGCTGGACCGCGCCAGAACCGGCGACCCCCGCGCCGTACTGCTGGCGGGCGACGCCGGCGTCGGCAAGACCCGCGTCCTGACGGAGGCCGCCGCACACGCCGCCGCCACCGGCACGACCGTCCTCACCGGCCACTGCGTGGACCTGGGCGACGTCGGCCTGCCGTATCTGCCGTTCACCGAGATCCTCGGGGTGCTCGCCGCCGACGAGCGGTTCGCGCCCGCGCTCGCGGCGCACCCCGCCGTCGACCGGCTGCTCGGCAGCGGGGCCGACGGCGCCTCGGACGCGGGCGGCCGGCTGCGCCTGTTCGAGGGCGTGGCCGGCCTGCTGGGCGACGTCGCCGCGATCACCCCGGTCCTCCTGGTCCTGGAGGACCTGCACTGGGCGGACCAGTCCTCCCGCGACCTGCTGCGCTTCCTGCTCAGCCGCGGCCTGCCCCAGCTCCCCCACACCCGCGGCCCGGCGGCACCGGGGACTGCCGGGACCAGCGCCCCCGCCCGGCGCCTCGCCGTCTTCGCCTCGTACCGCGCCGACGACCTGCACCGCCGCCACCCGCTGCGCCCCCTGCTCGCCGAGCTGGTCCGGCTGCCCGCCGTCGACCGCCTGGAGCTGCGCCCGATGCGCGACGCGGAGGTGGCCACCCTGGTGCGCGCCCTCAACACCGGCCCGGTGCCGGACACCACGGTCCGCCGCATCGTCGAGCGCGCCGAGGGCAACGCGTTCTACGCGGAGGAACTGCTCGCCGCCACCGCCGACGCCGTACCCGGTTCCTCGGACCCGGCAGCGGACGCCATGCCCAGCGGCCTGGCCGACGTCCTGCTCATCCGCTTCGAGCAACTGCCCGCCACCGCCCAGCAGGTACTGCGCACCGCCGCCGTGGCCGGCCGCCGCGTGGAGCACGAGCTGCTGCGCGACGCCGTCCAACTGCCCGAGGAGGAACTGGAGTCGGCGCTCCGCGAGGCCGTCGGCAGACAGCTCCTCGTCCCGGCCGAACAGGACACGTACACCTTCCGGCACGCCCTCATCCGCGAGGCGGTCTACGCCGACCTGCTGCCGGGTGAACGGGTGCGGCTGCACCGGGCGTTCGCCCGTCTGCTGGCCGGCCGCGGCGACCCGGCGAAGAGCGCGGCCGAGCGCGCCCACCACTCGCGGGAGAGCCACGACCTCGCCGACGCCCTGCGCGCGTCCCTGGAGGCCGCCGACCACGCGGCCGGCGTCGGCGCGCCCGCCGAGGAGCTGCGCCACCTGGAGGCCGCCCTCGACCTGTGGCCCGCCGTGGCGCCCACCGCCCGGCCGGAGGACAGCCTCGACACCGTCACCCTGACCCTGCGCGCCTCGGCCGCCGCAGCCCACGCCGGCGAGAGCCACCGGGCGGTGACCCTGACCCGGGCCGCGCTCGCGCGGGCGGGCTCGGACGCCGACTCCGAACTGGCCGTGCGCGTCCGCTACACCCTCGCGGGCAACCTGATCCGCGTCGACCGGCTGAAGGCCGCGTTCACGTACAGCAGCGAGGCGCTGGCCATGATCCCCGCCGAGCCGCCGTCGCGCACCTGGGTCTGGGCCGCGGCGACCCACGCCATGGCCGCCCGCTACATGGGCCACGACGAGGACGCCCAGCGCGTCGCCCGGCAGGCCCTGCGCGTCGCGGAGGACCTCGGACTCCCCGACGCGCAGGCGGACTTGACGATCTCACTGGTCGGGCTCGAAGGACACAACCGCCGCACTCCGCAGGGCCGCCTGAGGCTGGCGGAGGCCCGCGGACTGGCCCGGCGCGCGGGCAACGTCCCGGTGGAGATGCGGGCCCTGTTCAACCTCGCGGTCGGCTGCTACGAGTCGGGCGACCTGGACGAGTGCCTGACCTGGCTCTCCGACGGACTCGACCGCGCGGGCCGCTCCGGTCTGCTGTCCTCGCCGTACGCGCTGGAACTGCGTTATCTGCAGTCCCTGCTGTTCTACACGCTGGGCCGCTGGGACGAGTGCGCCCGCGCGGCCGCCGCCGACGCCGGGCGGCTGCCCGCCGCCGCCGGCTTCGCGACCGGCCCGGCGCTCTACGTGGCACTCGCGCGCGGCGACCACACGGCGGCCGACCGCGCGCTCGCCCTGCTCGACGGCCCCTTCGACTGGATGGCCACGCTCGTCGCGGGCATCGTGCTGACCGACGCCGCGGCGCTGCGCGGTGACGCGGAGGCGGCCGTCGCCCGGGTCCGTACGACGATCACCACGCTGGCGGGCGAGGCCGGGGCCGAACGGCCGGACGTCGCGGTGCACCTGGCCGGGCTCGCCCTGGCCGCGGTCGCCGACCGGGCCGAGCAGCTGCGGACGACCGGCGACCTGACCGAGCTGGGCCGGTGGACGGACACGGCGGACGAGCTGGTCGAGCTGGCCCGGGCCACCGCCTCCAAGGGCGAGGACGGCTCACGGCAGGGCCCGGAAGGGCTCGCCTGGCTCGCCCGCGCCGAGGCGGAGTGGACCCGCGCCCGCACCGGTCCCGACGTCGCCGCGTGGGAGAAGGCCGTCGCCGCCTTCGCGTACGGCGACCCGTACGAGCTGGCGCGGTGCCGGCGGCGGCTCGCGGAGGCGCTGCTGACGGCGGACCGCCGCGAGGAGGCCGCCGAGCAGATCCGCGCCGCGCACGAGACGGCCGAACGGCTCGGTGCCGTGCCCCTGTGCGAGGACCTGGACGCCCTGGCCCGGCGCGGCCGGCTCGCCCAGGCCGGACCCGCCGCGCAGGACGGCGCCGTCCTGACCGCCCGGGAGTACGACGTGCTGCGGCTGCTGGCCCTCGGCCGCACCAACCGCCAGATCGGCGAGGAGCTGTTCATCAGCGGCAAGACGGCGAGCGTCCACGTCTCGAACATCCTCGCCAAGCTGGGCGCGGCCGGGCGCACGGAGGCCGTCGCCATCGCCTACCGGCAGGGCCTGATCGAGCCGGAGCGCACCGCGTCCCCCTGACGTCCGCCCGGGCACAAGCGAAGGGCCGGATCACCCGAAGGTGACCCGGCCCTCGGCTCGCGCGGCCCGTACTCCCGTACGGCGCGTGGCGGCCTGGTGCGACTCAGACGAGGTTGACCGAGCGGGCCGACGTGGCGCCGATCTCGTCGGCGACCTCGGTGAGGACGGTCTGCGGGACCGTGTCGTCGACCGTGAGGACCGCGAGGGCCTCCCCGCCGACGGCGGCACGGGCGACCTGCATGCCCGCGATGTTGATACCGGCCTCGCCGAAGACGCGGCCGACGGTGCCGACGACACCGGGACGGTCCTCGTAGCGCAGCACGACCATGTGGTCGGCGAGCGCGAGGTCCACGTCGTAGTCACCGACGGCGACGATCTTCTGGAGGTGCTTGGGGCCGGCCAGCGTGCCGGAGACCGCCACCTCCTGGCCGTCACTGAGCGTGCCGCGGACGGTGACCACGTTGCGGTGGTCCGGGGACTCGGAGCTGGTCGTCAGACGCACCTCGACGCCGCGCTCCTGCGCGAACAGCGGGGCGTTCACGTACGACACGGTCTCGTCGACGACGTCCTCGAACACGCCCTTGAGCGCGGAGAGTTCGAGCACCTTCACGTCGTGCTGGGTGATCTCGCCGTACACCTCGACGTCGAGGCGGACGGCGACCTCACCGGCGAGGGCGGTGAAGATGCGGCCCAGCTTCTCGGCGAGCGGCAGGCCGGGCTTGACGTCCTCGGCGATGACGCCGCCCTGCACGTTCACCGCGTCCGGCACGAGCTCACCGGCGAGGGCGAGGCGCACGGAGCGGGCGACGGCGATGCCGGCCTTCTCCTGGGCCTCGTCGGTGGAGGCGCCAAGGTGCGGGGTGCAGACGACCTGGTCGAGCTCGAAGAGCGGGGAGTCCGTGCAGGGCTCCTTGGCGTACACGTCGAGGCCGGCGCCGGCGACGCGGCCCTCCTTGAGCGCCGAGTACAGCGCCTCCTCGTCGACGATCCCGCCGCGCGCGGCGTTCACGATGCGCACCGAGGGCTTGACCTTGTGGAGCGCCTCGTCGCCGATCAGGCCGAGCGTCTCGGGGGTCTTCGGGAGGTGGACGGTGATGAAGTCGGCGACCTCCAGCAGCTCGTCCAGCGACAGGACCTTCACGCCCATCTGGGCGGCGCGCGCGGGCTGCACGTACGGGTCGTAGGCGACGACCTTCATGCCGAACGCGGACATGCGCTGGGCGACCAGCGCGCCGATGCGGCCGAGGCCGACGACGCCGAGGGTCTTCTCGGCGAGCTCGACGCCCGTGTACTTGCTCCGCTTCCACTCGCCGTTCTTCAGGGCGGTGTTGGCCTGCGGGATGTGGCGCGCGGTGGCGAGCAGGAGGCCGCAGGCCAGCTCGGCGGCGGTCACGATGTTCGAGGTGGGGGCGTTGACGACCATCACGCCGGCCTTGGTGGCGGCGGAGACGTCGACGTTGTCCAGGCCGACGCCGGCTCGCGCGACGACCTTGAGCTTCTTCGCGGCGGCGACGGCCTCCGCGTCGACCTTGGTGGCCGACCGGATCAGGATCGCGTCCACGTCGGCGATCGCGGGCAGCAGCTCGGCGCGGTCCGCGCCGTTGCACTGGCGGATCTCGAAGTCCGGGCCCAGGGCGTCCACGGTCGCGGGCGACAGCTCTTCAGCGATGAGTACGACAGGTTTCGAGCTCACGTGAGTCCTCACAAGTCCAATGCGGACGGCCGTCCCGACGGCCGCATGCGGTGGAGGGTTGTCGGCGGCCCCGGGGAGTGCTGGTGGCGTCCCGCGCCGAGTGGCGTGGGGGCGTGCCTTCACTTCCTCGGTGTCGCTTGAGCCGCGTGGAAGACGCACGACGCTGTGGGCCTGACGCGTTTGTTGTGCAGCAGTCTAGTGCCGCTGCGGGGGCCGTCTTGCGCCTCCGCGTAAGGATCACCCGGACGAGGCTGGCCTCAGTGGACAACAGCGTTACCCCGGGTTCGGCGACGGGCCGGAACAGTACGCTCCGGCCCGCCGTCCCGAGGCTTACGCCTCGTCGTCGTTGACCCAGCTCATGAGCTTGCGCAGCTCCTTGCCGGTGGTCTCCAGGAGGTGGTTCTCGTCCTGGGTCTTGTACTCGTTGTACTTCTTCAGGCCGCCGTGGTACTCGTCCATCCACTGCTGGGCGAACGTGCCGTCCTGGATCTCGGCGAGGACCTTCTTCATCTCCGCCTTGGTGGCGTCGGTGATGATCCGCGGGCCGGTGATGTAGTCGCCCCACTCGGCGGTCTCGGAGACCGACCAGCGCATCTTCTCCAGGCCGCCCTCGTACATGAGGTCGACGATGAGCTTCAGCTCGTGGAGGCACTCGAAGTACGCGATCTCCGGCTGGTAGCCGGCCTCGGTCAGCGTCTCGAAGCCCGCCTTGACCAGCGCGGCGGTACCACCGCAGAGGACGGCCTGCTCACCGAACAGGTCGGTCTCGGTCTCCTCGGTGAACGTCGTCTTGATGACGCCGGCGCGGGTGCCGCCGATGCCCTTGGCGTACGAGAGCGCCAGCGCGAAGGCGTTGCCCGTCGCGTCCTGCTCGACGGCCGCGATGCAGGGGACGCCGCGGCCTTCCTCGTACTGGCGGCGCACCAGGTGGCCCGGGCCCTTGGGGGCGACCATGCAGACGTCGATGCCGGCCGGGGGCTTGATGAAGCCGAAGCGGATGTTCAGGCCGTGGCCGAAGAACAGCGCGTCGCCGTCGTTCAGGTTGTCCTTGATGGACTCCTCGTAGACCTGGGCCTGGATCGGGTCCGGCACCAGGATCATGATGACGTCGGCCTCGGCCGCCGCCTCCGACGGCGTCACCACGCGCAGGCCCTGCTCCTCGGCCTTGGCCTTGGACTTCGAGCCCTCGTGCAGACCGACGCGGACGTCGACACCCGAGTCACGGAGCGACAGCGCGTGGGCGTGGCCCTGGCTGCCGTAACCGATGACCGCGACCTTGCGGTTCTGGATGATGGACAGGTCGGCATCGTCGTCGTAGAACAGCTCGGCCACTGGGGTTCTCCTCGTTTGCGGTATTGCTGGTTCTGCTTGCCACCGTACGGCGGGCGGGGGAAGGGAAGTCTTCGGGTCTCGGAATACGGGCGGTCCGCGGCTGCGGACCGTCCGTTTCCGGTCGTGCCGTGGCCGGGGACGATCGGTCCCCGGCCGAGAGCGTCAGGCGGAGCGGTCGAGCGCGCGCAGTGAACGGTCGGTGATGGAGCGGGCGCCCCGGCCGATGGCGATCGTGCCGGACTGGACCAGCTCCTTGATGCCGTACGGCTCCAGCATCTTGAGCATGGCCTCCAGCTTGTCGCTGCCGCCGGTGGCCTCGATGGTGACGGCCTCCGGGGAGACGTCGACGGTCTTGGCGCGGAACAGCTGGACGATCTCGATGATCTGCGAGCGCGTCTCGTTGTCCGCGCGCACCTTCACCAGAACGAGTTCCCGCTGAACGGCGGAACCCGGCTCCAGTTCGACGATCTTCAGGACGTTGACGAGCTTGTTGAGCTGCTTCGTCACCTGCTCCAGCGGCAGGTCGGCGACGCTCACCACGATGGTGATGCGGGAGATGTCGGGGTGCTCGGTGACACCGACCGCGAGCGAGTCGATGTTGAAGCCGCGACGCGAGAACAGGGCGGTGATCCGGGCGAGGACACCGGGCTTGTTCTCGACCAGGACGGAGAGCGTGTGCTTGGTCATGGGTGGCGTTCCTTCTCCTGCGGCTCTCAGTCGTCTTCGTTGTCGCCGAAGTCGGGGCGGACGTCCCGGGCGGCCATGATCTCGTCGTTCGAGGTGCCGGCGGCGACCATCGGCCACACCATCGCGTCCTCGTGGACGATGAAGTCCACGACGACCGGGCGGTCGTTGATGGAGTTCGCCTCCTCGATGACCTTGTCGAGGTCGTCCGGGGACTCGCAGCGGATCGCGTGGCAGCCCATGGCCTCCGACAGCTTCACGAAGTCGGGGACGCGGGTGCCGGCGCTGGGCTCCCTGCCGCTGGCCCCGGGGCCGGAGTGCAGCACGGTGTTGGAGTACCGCTGGTTGTAGAAGAGGGTCTGCCACTGTCGGACCATCCCGAGGGCGCCGTTGTTGATGATGGCGACCTTGATCGGGATGTTGTTCAGGGCGCAGGTGGTGAGTTCCTGGTTGGTCATCTGGAAGCAGCCGTCGCCGTCGATCGCCCAGACCGTCCGGTCCGGGACCCCGGCCTTGGCACCCATCGCGGCCGGGACCGCGTAGCCCATCGTCCCGGCGCCGCCCGAGTTCAGCCAGGTCGCGGGCTGCTCGTACTGGACGTAGTGCGCGGCCCACATCTGGTGCTGGCCGACGCCCGCCGCGAAGATCGTGCCCTGCGGGGCGAGTTGACCGATGCGCTCGATGACCTGCTGCGGCGACAGCGAGCCGTTCTCGGGCTGCTCGTAGCCCAGCGGGTACGTCTCGCGCCAGCGGTCGAGGTCCTTCCACCAGGCCGCGTACTTCGACCGGGCGGCCTCGCCCAGGTGGCCGTCGCTGTGCTCCTTCTGGACGGCCTGGACGAGGTCGGCGATGACCTCGCGGGCGTCACCGACGATCGGCACGTCGGCGGCGCGGTTCTTGCCGATCTCCGCCGGGTCGATGTCGGCGTGGACGATCTTGGCGAACGGGGCGAAGCTGTCCAGCTTGCCGGTGACACGGTCGTCGAAGCGGGCTCCGAGGGCGACGATCAGGTCGGCCTTCTGCAGCGCGGTGACGGCGGTGACCGCACCGTGCATGCCCGGCATCCCCACGTGCAGCGGGTGGCTGTCGGGGAATGCGCCGAGCGCCATCAGGGTGGTGGTGACGGGCGCTCCGGTGAGTTCGGCGAGGACCTTCAGCTCCGCGGTGGCCCGCGCCTTCAGGACGCCGCCGCCGACGTACAGGACCGGCCGCTTGGCGGCGGTGATCAGCTTCGCGGCCTCGCGGATCTGCTTGGCGTGCGGCTTGGTCACCGGCCGGTAGCCCGGCAGGTCCTGGGTGGGCGGCCAGCTGAAGGTGGTCTTCGCCTGGAGGGCGTCCTTGGCGATGTCGACGAGGACGGGACCGGGCCGGCCGGTGGAGGCGATGTGGAAGGCCTCCGCGATCGTCCGCGGGATGTCCTCGGCCTTGGTCACCAGGAAGTTGTGCTTGGTGATCGGCATCGTGATGCCGACGATGTCCGCCTCCTGGAAGGCGTCCGTGCCGATCGCCTTGGAGGCGACCTGGCCGGTGATGGCGACCATCGGCACGGAGTCCATGTGGGCGTCGGCGATCGGCGTGACCAGGTTGGTGGCGCCGGGGCCGGAGGTCGCCATGCAGACGCCGACCCGGCCGGTGGCCTGGGCGTAACCGGTGGCCGCGTGGCCCGCGCCCTGCTCGTGCCGGACGAGCACGTGCCGCACACGCGTCGAGTCCATCAGCGGGTCGTACGCCGGGAGGATCGCACCGCCGGGAATGCCGAATACCGTGTCGGCCCCGACCTCCTCGAGAGAGCGGATGAGGGACTGCGCGCCCGTCACGTGCTCGGGGGCGGACTGATGTCCTCCGGAACGGGGCCGCGGCTGCGGATGGTGGGCCCCGGTGGCCTGCTCGGTCATCGGCATTCTCTTCTCGATGCTGAGGGTTTTTGCGAGGTTTGTGCGGTGTACGTCTGCTGATGGAAAGGCGCCTGTGCAACAAAAAACCCCTCGTGCCGTGAGGCAAGCGAGGGGAGCGCGCCGGGTGCGGTCGCTGGGTGTCTCCGGATCGTCCTCCGGTGTTCCCCAGCTTCAGCCGACGCGCTTTCCAAGTACGAGAATTCGGGTGCGCATGGCATTGACCCTCCCCCCGGCACGCACCGACTGTCAAGTGGGTGGGACGGGAGTCTCATTATGTGAGCGCAGTGCCGTGCCGCCCCCGTAGACGGAGGGCATACCGCTCCCGTACATTCCCGCGCCGCCGCCGGCGAAAGCGGGCTCGACCGGTCCGTGCGGCACCGGGTACTGACCGAGGGACAGCGCCCGGCGCAACCGGTACTCGTCGAGCGGTCCGGAGAAGGCCATGCCCTGCCCGTGGGTGCAGCCCATCGCGCGCAGGGCGATGACCTGCTCCGGCAGGTCCACGCCGTCGGCCACGGACTGCAGCCCGAGGTCGGTGGCGATGCGCAGCAGCCCGCTGGTGATCTTGTGCAGCCGCGCGGACTCGACGACACCCTCGACCAGCCCGCGGTCGAGCTTCAGTACGTCGACGGGGAGCCGGCGCAGCGCCGTGATGGCCGCGTAGCCGCTGCCGAAGCCGTCCAGCGCGATCCTGACCCCCATGCGCCGCAGCGCGTTCAGCCGGCGCTCCAGCTCGTCCAGGGAGACCCGGGGGTCCATGTCGGACAGCTCGACGACCAGGGCGCCCGAGGCGAGGCCGTGCCGGGTCAGCAGTGCCTCGACGGAGCCGACCGGCATGGAGCGGTCCAGCAGTCGGCGGGCGCTCATCCGCACGGCGACGGGGACGGACAGACCGGTGGCGGTGCGCTCGGCGGCCTGCTGGACGGCCTGCTCCAGCATCCAGCGGCCGAGTTCGGCGGTGCGGTCGTTGTCCTCGGACACCCGCAGGAACTCGGCCGGGGTGAAGAAGACGCCCTGGGAGGAGCGCCAGCGGGCCTGGGCGGCGACCGACGTGATCCGGCCGCTCTCCAGGGCCACGACGGGCTGGTGGAGCAGGGCGAACTCGCCGTCGTGCAGGGCGGCCCGCAGCCGGGTGGCCAGCTCGGCCTTGCGGACGACGTCCTGCTGCATCTGGGGCGCGTACAGCTCGACCCGGCCCTTGCCTGCGCCCTTGGCGCGGTACATGGCCAGGTCCGCGTTGCGCTGGAGCTCGCCCGCGCCGAGTCCCGGTTCGGCGAAGGCGACGCCGATGGAGGCGGCGACCCGGACATCGTTGCCGTCGATGGCGTACGGCTGGGACAGGGTGATCCTGAGCCGGTCGGCCAGCTCCATGATGTGCCGTTCGCGGGCGGAGCGGTCGCGGGCGCCGTCGCCGACGATGAGGGCGGCGAACTCGTCACCGCCGAGGCGCGCGGCCGTGTCGCCCTGCCGCACCGAGTCCTGGAGCCTGCGGGCGGCCTGGACGAGGAGTTCGTCGCCCGCCTGGTGGCCGATGGTGTCGTTCACCGCCTTGAAGCCGTCGAGGTCGATGAAGAGGACGGCGGTGCCGCGGTCGGTCGAGCGGCGGCCGGACAGGGCCTGCTGGACGCGCTTGGTGAACAGGGCGCGGTTGGGCAGGTCGGTGAGCGGGTCGTGCTCGGCGTTGTGCTGCAACTGCGCCTGGAGGCGGACCCGTTCGGTCACGTCACGGCTGTTGAAGATGAGGCCGCCGTGATGGCGGTTGACGGTGGACTCCACGTTGAGCCAGCCGCCGTCGCCGGACTTGAAGCGGCACTCGATGCGGGTGGTGGGCTCCTCGGTGTGGCTGGCGGCCAGGAAGCGGCGCACCTCGTGCACCACGCAGCCGAGGTCCTCGGGGTGGATGAGCGCGGCCAGTTCGGACCCGACGAGCTCCTCGGCGGGGCGTCCGTACACACCTGCGGCGGCCGGACTCACGTACCGGAGGATGCCGTTGGGGGCGGCGATCATGATGACGTCGCTGGAGCCCTGCACCAGGGAGCGGAAGTGGTTCTCCTTCTGCGCCAGTTCCTGGGTGAGGGTGATGTTGTCGAGCAGCATGATGCCCTGGCGCACGACGAGGGCGAGCACGACCGTGCCGCCGGTGATCAGTACGACGCGGTCGACGCTGTGGCCGTTCAGCACGTTGTAGAGGATGCCCAGCGTGCAGACGGCCGCGGCGAGGTAGGGCGTGAGCGCGGCCAGGGAGCCGGCGATGGGCCGGGTGGCCGGATAGCGTCCGCGCTCGCCGCCGTGCGCGGGTCCCGGCAGCGGGGTGTGCCCCGGGGACGGCGCCTGGCCCTGTGCGGGACCGTGGAGGGGGCTTCCGGGGCGCTGCCCGGGGACGTGCTCGTGCACCACGCGCGTGTGCCCCTCGCCGTCCGGGTGCCGGCCGTTGCGCAGGCCGACCCAGGGGGCGTAGGCGAGCAGCAGGGAGCCGGCGAACCAGCCCGCGTCGAGGAGTTGCCCCGAGCGGTAGTTGTTGTGCAGCAGGGGCGAGGTGAACAGGGCGTCGCACATGACGGTGAGGGCGAGGGCGCCGATGGCGGTGTTCACCGCGGACCGGTTGACCGCCGAGCGCCGGAAGTGCAGGGCGAGCACCATGCTGACGAGGGCGATGTCCAGGAGGGGGTACGCGAGCGAGAGCGCGGTGTGCGCGACGCTCGGCCCGTCCATCTTCGCCGCCTGCGCCAGCGCCAGGCTCCACGACAGGGTGAGCAGCGAGCCGCCGATCAGCCAGGCGTCCAGCGCCAGGCAGACCCAACCGGCCTTCGTCACGGGCCTCTTGGCGAGCACCAGGAGGCCCACGATGGCGGGCGGGGCGAAGCAGAGGAAGAACAGGTCGGCGTAGCTGGGGCTGGGTACGGGCATCCCGAGCACGACCTCGTACCACCCCCAGACCAGGTTGCCCAGCGCGGCCATCGCGGAGGACAGCGAGAACAGCAGCCACGCGGGGCGGAACCGGATGCGGCGCCTGCGGGCGTACAGGAAGCAGGAGACCGCGGCGGTGCCCGCCGCGGCGCTCAGTCCGAAGTCGCCCATGACGAGGGCGGCTCCGGGGGAACCCCAGCCGAGCGCGGACCCGACTCCGTACGCCGCGCAGACCAGGGCCAGGACGAGTTGCGACCGCAGGCCCGTCCCGCCGCCCGGTTCCGGCCGGCGGGTCAGCAGCGTCCCGAGGAGCCGCTGCGGGCGCAGCGCTCCGTCGAAGGCGGTGGGCGGCGGCGGGGAACTCACCGCGCCCACCCGGTCCGTGCCGCCGCGGGGTCCCGCTGGTCGCGGTGCGCGGGGTGCGTGTGCCTCCTGCGGCCGCTGTGCCTGCGGTGGTGGTGATGACCGCCGTGGCCGTGGCCGCGCCTGCGCGTCGCCGCCCGCCAGGGTCGCCGTCGGCGGCCCCGCCGCGTCGGATCGTTGGTCCATAGGCCGTGCATCGCCCGTCGCCCCCCTCGCAGTCTTGAACTCTTCGTCCCCGGCGCCGAACGGTGCACGGCGCAGCCCCTGTCGGGACGATACACCAGTCTCGTCACTCAGGGACATAGTTCCTCTACGCTCCGTGACGACCAGCACGAATGACCGTACGGAACGCGTTCGGGAGACTGCGGAGGGTGCCCGAACCGGACGGGGAGTGAACGGTACGCGGATTACCCGCCGGTTGTGAGCACTACGTTCTGAAGCGCCTCCCCGCGCGCGAACCGGTTCAACTGTGCGACCAGCAGGCGCTTGGCGCGTGGCAGGAACGCGGACGTGGGTCCGCCGACGTGCGGGCTGATGAGCAGGCCCGGCGCATGCCACAACGGGTGCCCCGGGGGCAGCGGTTCGGGGTCGGTGACGTCGAGCGCCGCGGTGATCCGGCCGCTCTCCAGTTCGGAGAGAAGGGCCTTGGTGTCCACGACGGGCCCGCGGGCGACGTTGACGAGCAGGGCGCCGTCCTTCATGCGGGCGAGGAAGTCGGCCCCGGCCAGGCCACGGGTGGTGTCGTTGAGCGGCGTGGACAGGATGACGACGTCCGCTTCGGGCAGCAGGGCGGGGAGTTCGGTGAGCGGGTGCACCGGACCGCGCTCCGTCGTGCGGGCGGAGCGTGCGACGCGCGCCACCCGCGCGAGCTCGAAGGGTGCGAGCCGGTCCTCGATCGCGGCGCCGATCGACCCGTACCCCACGATGAGGACGGACTTGTCGGCCAGGGCCGGGCGGAACCCGGAGCGCCACTCCTCCCGGTCCTGTCCCCGGACGAAGTCGGGGATGCCGCGGAGCGAGGCGAGGACGAGCGCCAGGGTGAGTTCGGCGGTGCTGGCCTCGTGCACCCCGCGGGCGTTGCACAGCCGCACGCCGGGACGCAGGTGCCGGAGGCCCGGCTCGACGTGGTCGATGCCCGCGGACAGGGTCTGCAGGGCCTGCACGGACGACATGCGGGGCAGCGGGCGTACGGAGACCTCGGCCCCCTTCATGTACGGCACCACGTAGAAGGCACACTCGGCGGGGTCCGCGGGAAAGTCCTGGTCACCGTTCCAGAAGCGGTAGTCGAGGCCTTCGGGGAGGCCGTCGATCTCGTCCGCGCCGAACGGGAGCCACACATCGGAAGTCATGGTCAGGAGGCTATGCGAAGGCCGCGCCGGTCCATTGGTTAGTTTGGGGTGCCAGAGAGGGAGGGTGCGGCCAGGTGGAGCGCAGGACGATCGGTGCGGCGACGCTCGATGTGGGGGCCGTCGGACTGGGGTGCATGCCGATGAACTGGGCGTACACCGGTTCACGGCAGCGGAGCGACGAGTCGCTGCGGACGGTGCACCGGGCCCTGGACCTCGGCTCGTCGCTGCTGGACACCGCCGACATGTACGGCCCGTTCACCAACGAGCTGTTGCTGGGACGGGTGTTGAGGGAGCGGCGCTCCGAGGCGTTCGTGTCCACCAAGGTCGGGCTGCTGGTGGGCGAGCAGCACATCGTGGCCAACGGCCGCCCCGGGTACGTGAGACGGGCCTGCGACGCCTCGCTGCGCCGATTGCAGACGGACGTGATCGATCTCTACCAACTGCACCGCGCGGACCCGGAGATACCGGTCGAGGAGACCTGGGGGGCCATGGCGGAACTGGTGTCCGCCGGGAAGGTGCGGGCGCTCGGGCTGTGCGCTGTGGGCGCGCGCTCCCGACGCCGTCCGGGCGCCCGGCTGCACGACGGGACGATCAGGCAACTGGAGCGGGTGCAACAGGTGTTCCCGGTGAGCGCGGTGCAGGCCGAGCTGTCGGTGTGGTCGCCGGAGGCGCTGGACGCGCTGCTGCCGTGGTGCGCGGCGCGCGGGGTGGGTTTCCTCGCCGCGATGCCGCTGGGCAACGGGTTCCTCACCGGGACGCTGACGCCCGGCGAGGGGTTCGAGCCGGACGACCTGCGCGCCCGGCACCCGCGGTTCACCGCCGAGATGATGGCCGCCAACCAGCCGATCGTCGTCGGGCTGCGCCGGATCGCCGAGCGGTACGGGGACGGGGTGACGCCCGCGCAGGTGGCGCTTGCCTGGGTTCTGGCGCAGGGCCCGCACGTGGTGCCGGTGCCCGGCGCCAAGCGGGAGCGGTGGGTGACGGAGAACGCGCGGGCGGCCGGGCTGCGGCTGTCGGCCGAGGATCTGGCGGCGGTGGCACGGCTTCCGGCGGCGCGCGGATCCTGGGACTGACCGGATCTCCCGGGCACCCGCCGCGGTGATCGGGAACCTGTGGCGCGTGAGCGGTGTATGAACAGTAGGACCACCGCGTCGAAGGGACCTTGATCGTGCAACGTCGAGCTGTGACGGCCGTGTTGGCCACGGCCGCGCTTCTGCTGACGGCCGGCTGCTCCTCCGACGACGGAGGAGGGCCGGACGCCGCCGGGAGCTCGGGGCCGGACAGGAAGACCCCGCCGGCCACGTCCTCCGGGGCGCCCCGGGAGACCACACCGCCCGCGAAGGGCTCGGTCGAGGTGGTGCGCACCGTCGCCGAGGGCCTGAAGTCCCCCTGGGGCCTGGCCCCCCTGCCCGACGGCGACCTGCTGGTCGCCTCGCGCGACGAGGGCACGATCACGCGGATCGACGCCAAGACCGGCGAGAAGTCGGAGCTGGGCAAGGTGCCCGGGGTGGCCGCGTCGGGCGAGGGGGGCCTCCTGGGGCTCGCGCTCTCCCCCGCGTACGCCTCGGACCACATGGTCTACGCGTACTTCACCACGGCGTCCGACAACCGTATCGCCCGTCTGCTGTACGAGGAGGAGAAGCCGGCCGGCGAGCAGCTGGGCGCCCCGGACACGATCCTGCGGGGCATCCCCAAGGGGGTCATCCACAACGGCGGCCGGATCGCCTTCGGCCCGGACCGGATGCTGTACGCGGGCACGGGCGAGACCGGGGACACGGGGCTGGCCCAGGACAAGAAGTCGCTGGGCGGCAAGATCCTGAGGATGACCCCGGAGGGCGAGCCGGCCCCGGGCAACCCCTTCGGCGACTCCGTCGTGTACTCGTACGGCCATCGCAACGTCCAGGGGCTGGCCTGGGACGACAAGCAGCGCCTGTGGGCGTCGGAGTTCGGGCAGGACACCTGGGACGAGCTGAACCACGTGGGGCCGGGCGACAACGACGGGTGGCCCGACGCCGAGGGCAAGGGCGACGACGCCAGGTTCGTGGACCCGGTCGCCCAGTGGCACACCGACGAGGCCTCCCCCAGCGGCATCGCCTACGCCGAGGGGTCGGTGTGGATGGCGGGCCTGCGCGGCCAGCGCCTGTGGCGGATCCCCTTGAAGGGGACCAAGGCGTCCGCCGAGCCCCAGGCGTTCCTGAAGGGCGAGTACGGCCGCCTGCGCACGGTGGTCTCCGCGGGCGGCGACCGGCTGTGGCTGGTCACGAGCGAGACGGACGGCCGCGGCTCCCCGAAGGGCGGCGACGACAAGATCCTGGAACTCGCGGTGAAGTAGGGCGCGCGGGCGAGCCGGCTCGCGGGGCGGCAGCCGGGCGGGTCAGCCCGCGCCGGGCGGTTGCCGCCTCGCCGGGCCCTGCGAGTACGCGCTGGGCGGCTCGGGCGTTTCCGGACCCTACGAGCTAACGCCGGACGGCTCCTGCACCGTCGGGCCCTGCAAGTACACGCTGGGCGGCTCGCTGGTTTCCGGGTCCTACGAACCCGCGCCGGGCGGTTCCTGCGCCGTCGGGCCCGGCGAGTGCGCGTCGGGCGGCTCGTGCGTTTCCGGGTTTTGCGAGCCCGCGCCGGGCGGCTCCTGCGCCGCCGGGCCCTTCGAGTGCGCGCTGGGCGGCCCGCTCGTTTTTGGGTCCTGCGATCCCTCGCGGGGCGGTTCGTGCGACGACGGGTCCCTGTGGTCCGCGTCGGGCGCGGCCGGGATCTCCGTGGCCGTGTCCTGCGACGCGGGGTCGTCCGCAGCCGTCTCCTCCGGCCGCGCGTCCGGTGCGGACGGCTGCGCGCGGACGACGACCTTGCCCGAGGTGAGGTCTATCGGGCCCCGCCCGGGGTCCCCGTCGTTCAGGTCGACGCGGGTCAGCTCCAGCCGCTTGCGCTCGTCGTCGGTGTGCTTGCGGCCCGGTGCGAACAACTCCTCGAACATGTTGAACACGGCGCCTCCCTCGGCCCGGATCCTTACAGCGTAGGTCCCCCGCCCATCGCCTGGGCGGCGGGCGTCTCCGGCGGGAACAGCCGCAGCCGGTGGGCAAGGGCGGCGGCCTCCCCGCGGCCCGAGACACCGAGCTTCGCGAGGATGTTCGACACGTGGACGCTGGCCGTCTTCGGCGAGATGAACAGCCGTTCGGCGATCTGGCGGTTGCTGCGGCCGGCGGCGACGAGACGCAGGACGTCCCGCTCACGGCTGGTGAGGCCGAGTGCCTCGACGGGGTCGGCGCAGGCACCGGCCGGCTCCGCGGGCCCGGCGGGAACGTGGGTCAGGGTGAGCCGGGCGCGCCGGGCGAGCAGGGCGACGGCGTCGGCGAGCGGCCGGGCACCGAGGTGTGCGGCGACCGCGCCGGCCAGCCGCAGCAGTTCGGTGGCGCGGGCCCGGTCGTCGTCGTCCGCGCCGGAGGCGAGCAGCGACTCGGCGAGGCGGTGGCGGACGCGGGCCAGGTCGTAGGGGCGGGCCAGGGGTTCGACGGCGGTGACCACGTCGGACCAGAGGTGCGGGGCCGCCGTCCCCTCGGCGCGCTGGAGTTCGGCGCGCACCCACTGCTCGTAGGCCCGCCAGATGGGCGCCCCGGTGGCGAGGGAGCGGGCGGCGGTGCGGATGCGGCCGAGGGCCTCGGCGCGGCCCCGCTCGGCCGGTGGCAGCCCGCGGAAGTCGGCCTCGGCCGTGGTGCCGGCCAGCAGCAGCGGCCAGCCGTAGCGCTGGGTGCCGGGCGGGAATCCGGCGTCGAGGGCCTCGTACAGCGCGGTGCGGGCGTCCTGGTGTCGGCCCTCACCGGCGGCCAGGCCGATGGCTATGCGCAGCAGTGGCAGGGAGTTCTGCGGCATCGGGTCGTGGCTGCCGTAGAACCCGCGGGCGGCGGCCAGATGGCGGCTCACGGCGGCCATCTCGCCCCGGGCGAGGGCGATATGGGCGAGCCGGGTGGAGGCGCCGCCGCGCGGTTTGGCGCTCTGCCCGGTGGTGTGGGCGTTCGTCGCCGCCTCGGTCGCCTCGTCCCAACGACCCAGCGAGTAGAGCGACTCGGAGAGGTTGGTCCACACCCAGGCCTCGGAGTCCAGCAGGCCCATCCGCCGGGTGAGCTGGATGCCCTCGCGCAGCACGGCGACGGACTCCTCGGACCGGCCGACGCCCTCCAGGACCGACGGCAGGTTCACATGGCTGCGGCCGACGACATGGGTGACGCCCCGCTCCACCACCCGGTCCCTGACCTCGTACATTTCGGCGAGTCCGGCCTCGGTGTCGCCCGCGTCGACCATCAGGCCGCCGTGGGTGAGCCGGGCGTTCAGCTCGATGTCGTCGGCGCCCACCATGCGCGCGTACTCGACGGCGCGCTGGGCGTCGGAGAGCGCGTCGGGGCCGGGGTCGTGGAGCATCGACCAGCCGGCGACCATGGCGAGCACCTCGGCGTGCACCTCCGAGGGCGGCAGACCGCGTACGAGGTCCTGGGCGGTGGCGAGTTCCTTCCAGCCGTCGCCGCGGGCCTGGCCCTGGACGAGGCGGGAGCGCTGGACCCAGAACCAGGCCGCGCGCAGCGGGTCCGGCTCGTCCTCCAGGAGGCGCAGCGCCCGCTTGGTGATCTTCATGGCGCGTTCGCGCTCCCCGCACAGACGCCCGGCGACGGCGGCCTCGGCCATCAGGTCGAGGTAGCGCAGCGGCGTGGTCGCCGGGTCGCAGCCGCAGGGAGGGTACACCTCGGTGTAGTCGACGGGGCGCAGTGCGGCCCGTACGGCCTCGGGGGCGACCTCCCACAGCTCCATCGCCCGCTCCAGCAGCCGCAGTTGCTCGGAGGGCGCGTGCCGGCGGCGGGCCTCCACCGCGGCGTGGAGGACGGCGGGCAGGGCCTTGGCGGCGTCGTGGGCGTGGTACCAGTAGCTGGCCAGGCGGGTGGCGCGCTCGTCGGCCGGGACCAGCTCGGGGCGGGCTTCGAGGGCTTCGGCGTACCGGCGGTTGAGGCGGGAGCGCTCGCCGGGCAGCAGGTCGTCGCTGACGGCCTCGCGGACCAGGGAGTGCCGGAAGCGGTAGCCGTCGCCGCCGGGGGCGGGCTGGAGGATGTTGGCGCCGACGACCGCTCGCAGGGCCTCGATCAGGTCGTCCTCGGCGAGCCGGGCGACGGCGGCGAGGAGCGGGTACTCGACGGTGGAGCCGCCCTCGGCGACGATCCGGGCGACCCGCTGGGCGTCCTCGGGCAGCCCCTCCACGCGGACGAGGAGCAGGTCGCGCAGGGAGTCGGTGAGTCCGGCGCAGCAGCCCTCGTGGGAGGCGACGGCGAGCTCCTCGACGAAGAAGGCGTTCCCGTCGGAGCGTTCGAAGATCTCGTCGACCTGGGCCGGGTCGGGTTCGTGGGCGAGGATGCCGGCGATCTGGCGGCCGACCTCGACGCGGTTGAACCGGCCCAGCTCGATGCGGCGGACCGTGCGGAGCCGGTCGAGCTCGGCCAGCAGGGGGCGCAGCGGGTGGCGGCGGTGGATGTCGTCGGCGCGGTAGGTGGCGACGACGACGAGGCGGCCGCTGCGCAACGTGCGGAAGAGGTAGGCCAGGAGGTGCCGGGTGGAGGCGTCGGCCCAGTGCAGGTCCTCCAGGACGAGGACGACCGTACGGCCCGCGGCGACGCGCTCCAGGAGCCGGGCGGTGAGCTCGAACAGGCGGGCCATGCCGTCCTCTTCGTGCCCGCGCCCGCGGGTGGCCTCGCCGAGTTCGGGCAGCAGCCGGGCCAGTTCGTCCTCCTGTCCCGCGGCCGCGGCGGCGAGTTCGCCGGGGAGTTCGCGGCGCAGGGCGCGCAGGGCGCTGGAGAACGGCGCGAAGGGGAGTCCGTCGGCGCCGATCTCGACGCAGCCGCCGATCGCGACGACGGCTCCCCCGGCGGCGGCCGCGGTGGCGAACTCCTCGATCAGGCGGGTCTTGCCGACGCCGGCCTCACCGCCGAGCAGCAGCGCCTGCGGCTCACCGGCGGCGGCACGGGCGAGTGCTTCGCGAAGGGCCTCCAGTTCGTCGGCTCGGCCGATGAACACCGGGCTGACAGACCTGGTTTCCACAGCGCCGAGCATCGCACAGGGGTCCGACAGAGCGGCATCGATTATCGGCGGCGCGGCCTCGGTCCGCCCCGTGCGCGAGGCGGCCGGAACGCTGCCGGGAGCCGGAACGGCCGTCGTCCCGGCAGCCTGGCCGGCTGCCGGGACGACGGTGTCGGAGGGAGGTGGGCCGACCCCCGTACGGCCTGCCTCCCCCGCCCCGGCGCTCACGCGGCGCGGGCGAACGGGTGCCGGCGGGGACGGTCCGTATGGGCCTGCCCTCCGGTGTCGTGCCGGGCCGACGCGTCGGCGGCGGCGCGGCGGGCGTTCCGGCGCCCGCGCAGGGCCTCGCGGACCATGCGGTGGTGGTCGGCCTGGCGGATCAGGTCGGCGGAGCGGGTCTGGTGGATCTCGTACTCGTACATCTCGTCTCCCCATGAAGAGCTGTCGGTCTCGGTCCTCGCTCGGTGCGATGCCTCAACTCTCGTCTCCCAGGGGGGTCCGCCACATCGGGAGAGTTCCGCATCTTGGACGCGGAAGGGGCCTTAGAACGGCCGTGGATGACTCACGGCGGCTCTAAGGCCCCTCAGGTCGTGCGGGGGGATACGGGGTCTCAGCCGGTGGAGGGCAGGCCGAGCAGGAGGTCGGAGTACTTGGCGACGGCCAGCAGCAGCCCCACGACGCCGAGTGCGACGCCCGCCCAGGCGACCGACTTGATCCAGGGCGCCTGCGGCCTGCCGGGGACCCCGAAGGCGGGGCGGGCCAGCACGACGACGCCGACGATCAGGGCGGCCAGCGCGAAGAGGCCGCCGATCAGCGCGGTGACCTGCCAGGCGTCGCCGTAGACCTCCTGGACCTGCTTGGCGACGCTCGCGGAGGACGAGGTCCGCAGCTGGCCGACGAGCGTCTCGCGCGCGGCGGCCACGGTGGCGACCCAGCTGCCGGTGAGCGAGACGATGCCGAGCCCGGCGGAGACGACCGCGGCGGCGCCCTGGCCCACGCCGGAGGAGCCCTGCGCGGCCGGCTCGTCGTCCTCCCGGGCCTCCCTGTCCTCGGCCTCGGCCTCGGCCCGCGCCGCGTCCTGCTCCTCGGCAGCGGTTTCCCCCGGCTCGCCGGCCTTGGTGACGACCACGGTCTTCTCGTCGCTCTGCGCCTCGGTGCCGGTCTCGGTCCCGGCCTCGTCAGCTGTCTTGGTTCCCATGCGTCGCACGGTACGGACGAAGTCTGAGAGGTTTCTTAACGTTGTCTGTGTCGGTGCATAACGATCGGCACATGAGGAGGCGTGCCCGCGCCTGCCCGTCAGCCGACGGCGTCGCTGACGTCCCGCGGCCGCTCGCTCTCCAGTACGCCGACCAGCGCGGCGTCGTCCTCGTGGCGCTTCCCGGGGATTTTCGCGCCGGCGCCGTGGACGGGACGGCACTCGGGGGGCTCGATGCTGATCCGCGGCAGGCGCCGGTCGAGCCAGCCCGGCAGCCACCAGTTGGCGCCGCCCAGCAGGTGCATCAGGGCGGGGACGAGCAGGGTGCGCAGGACGAACGCGTCGAGGGCGACGGCCGCCGCGAGGGCGATCCCGAACATCGCGATGACGCGGTCGCCGCTGAGCACGAAGGCGAGGAAGACCGAGATCATGATGACGGCGGCCGAGTTGATCACACGGCCGGTCTCGGCGAGCCCGACGCGCACGGCCCGCCGGTTGTCGCCGGTCTCCAGCCACTCCTCGTACATCCGGCTGACCAGGAACACCTGGTAGTCCATGGAGAGCCCGAAGAGCACCGAGACCATGATCACCGGCAGGAACGGCTCGATCGGCCCGGCCCTGCCCAGCCCCAGCAGCTCGCTGCCCCAGCCCCACTGGAAGACCGCGACCACCACGCCGAAGGCCGCGGCGACGGCGGCGACGTTCATGACGGCGGCCTTGAGCGGGATGCCCAGGGACCGGAAGGCGACCAGCAGCAGGACGCAGCCGAGCCCGATCACCACACCCACGAACAGCGGGAGTTTGCCGACGATGACGTCGGCGAAGTCGTCGTAGCTCGCCGTCACCCCGCCGACGTGCACGTCGAGCGAGGTGCCCGACTCGGCCCGCGGCAGCACCTCGTCGCGCAGCCGGTCGACGAGTTCGCTGGTCCGCTGGGACTGCGGGGCGGACTCCGGGACGACGGTCAGGTACGCGGTGCCCGAGCCGTACGTCACGGGGGCCACCGAGGCGACGCCCTCGGTGGACCTGAGGGTGGCGTCGAGGTTGTCGAGCGCCAGCCGGTCCGCAGCGCCGCCCACCGGGGTGACGAGGGTCAGGGGACCGTTCACGCCGGGTCCGAAACCGTCCCCGATGAGGTCGTAGGCCTGCCGTGTGGTCGACGACGTGGGGCCGTTGCCCTGGTCGGACGTGCCCAGGTGCAGGGAGAGCGTCGGCAGCGCTAGCAGCGCCATGACGGCCACCGCGAGGCTCCCCAGCAGCTTCGGGTGCCGCTCCACGAACGCGGACCAGCGGGCGGCGAGGCCGGCGGCGATCTCCGGTTCGGGTCCGTGTTCGGCCAGCCGCCGCCGCTCGCGCCGGCTCAGCGCGCGCGGCCCGATGAAGGACAGGAGGGCGGGCAGCAGGGTCACGGAGGCGGCGACCGTGAGGACCACGGTCAGGGAGGCCGCGATGGCCACCCCGTTGAGGAAGCCGAGCCGCAGGATGAGCATGCCGAGCAGGGCGATGCAGACGGTGGCGCCGGCGAAGACGACGGCCCGGCCGGTGGTGGCCACGGCGTTCTGCGCGGCCTCCGCGACCGGCAGGCCCCGTTTCAGCCCCCGCCGGTGCCGGGTCACGATGAACAGCGCAGTCGATGCCCACCCCGAGCCCGATCAGCATCCCCAGCATGGGGGCGAAGTCGGCGACGGTCATGGCGTGCCCGAGAAGCACGATCGCTGCGTACGCGGTGCCGACGCTGACGAGCGCGGTGGCGATGGGCAGCATGGAGGCGGCGAAGGAGCCGAAGGCGAGGAAGAGGACCACCGCCGCGACCAGGACGCCGATGACCTCGGCGAGGTGTCCGCCGGCCGGTTCGGTGGCCGCGACGGCGGTGCCGCCCAGTTCCACCTGGAGGCCCTCGGTCCCGGCCTCCTGGGCGGTGTCGACGACGGCCTTCGCCTCGGCCGGGTCGATGTCCTCGGCCCGGTCCTCGAAGGTGACCGCGGCGTACGCCGTGCGTCCGTCGGCGCTGATCTGCCCGCTGTGGCGTCCCTCGTACGGGCTGACGACCGAGGCGACACCGGGCAGGTCGGCGATCCGGTCCAGCGTGCGGGTCATCGTCTGCTCGACGTCGGCGGAGCGCACGGTGCCCGGCGCCGTGTGCCAGACCACGGTGTCGGCGTCGCCGCCGAGGCTCGGGAACCCCTCCTGGAGGAGCCGGGTCGCGCGGCCGGACTCGGTGCCGGGGACCTCGTAGTCGTTCGAGTACGCGGAGCCCGCCACGGCCGCGGCGGCGGTCGTGCCGCCCAGCGCGAGGAGCCACAGCAGAACGGCGACGAGGCGGTGCCGTACACACCAGCGCGCAAGGGCTGCCAACGGACGTGCTCCCTGGATGATTCGTGGTCTTTGATCGGGAACAGCCGACAATGTAACGGAACAGCCCGCAAAGAACGTATGAGCAATGCCCAGACACTCTTACAGTCGGAAAAGATCCTTTGTCCCTTTCGTGGGCTTACTCACAGGAGCACGAGGCAGCTCACACGCCACTTCGGGGAATTTCGTCAACCCTTACGGCGCAGCGGGACGCACCTCGGGGGGACGTGCCGGCGGACGGCGCGTCCCCCCGAGGTGGACACAGGCGGAACCGGGAACTCAGCCCTCGCTGACGCCCAGCTTCTCCAGGATGAGCTCCTTGACGCGGGCCGCGTCGGCCTGGCCCCGGGTGGCCTTCATGACCGCGCCGACGAGCGCGCCCGCGGCCTGGACCTTGCCGCCGCGGATCTTGTCGGCGATGCCCGGGTTGCCGGCGATGGCCTCCTCGACGGCGGTCGTCAGCGCGCCCTCGTCCGAGACGACCTTCAGACCGCGCTTCTCGACGACCTCGTCCGGGGTGCCCTCGCCGGCGAGGACGCCCTCGATGACCTGACGGGCGAGCTTGTCGTTGAGGTCACCGGCGGCGACCAGCTGCGCCACCCGGGCGACCTGCGCCGGGGTGATCGGGAGGTCCTCCAGGGACTTCCCCGACTCGTTGGCGCTGCGGGCCAGCTCGCCCATCCACCACTTGCGGGCGGAGGCGGCGTCGGCACCGGCCTCGATCGTCGCGACGATCGGGTCGATGGCCCCGGCGTTGAGGATCGACTGCATGTCGTGGGCGCTGACGCCCCACTCCTCGCGCAGCCGGTTGCGGCGGGCCAGCGGCTGCTCGGGCAGGACCGCGCGCAGCTCCTCGACCCACTCGCGGGACGGCGCCACGGGGACGAGGTCGGGCTCCGGGAAGTACCGGTAGTCCTCGGCCTCCTCCTTCACGCGGCCCGAGGTGGTGGACCCCGTGTCCTCGTGGAAGTGGCGGGTCTCCTGGATGATCGTGCCGCCGGAGGAGAGGACGGCGGCGTGGCGCTGGATCTCGTAGCGGGCCGCCCGCTCCACGGAGCGCAGCGAGTTGACGTTTTTCGTCTCGCTCCGCGTGCCGAACTTCTCCCGGCCGTGCGGGCGCAGCGACAGGTTCACGTCGCAGCGCATCTGGCCCATCTCCATGCGGGCCTCGGAGACGCCGAGCGCCCTGATGAGCTCGCGCAGCTCGGCGACGTACGCCTTGGCGACCTCGGGGGCGCGCTCGCCCGCACCCTCGATCGGCTTGGTGACGATCTCGATGAGCGGGATGCCGGCGCGGTTGTAGTCGAGCAGCGAGTGGGAGGCGCCGTGGATGCGGCCGGTGGCACCGCCCACGTGCAAGGACTTGCCGGTGTCCTCCTCCATGTGGGCGCGCTCGATCTCCACGCGGAAGACCTCGCCGTCCTCCAGCTGGACGTCCAGGTAGCCGTTGAAGGCGATCGGCTCGTCGTACTGGGAGGTCTGGAAGTTCTTCGGCATGTCCGGATAGAAGTAGTTCTTCCGGGCGAAGCGGCACCACTCGGCGATCTCGCAGTGCAGCGCGAGACCGATCTTGATCGCGGACTCGACGCCGGTCGCGTTGACGACGGGCAGCGCGCCGGGCATGCCGAGGCAGGTCGGACAGGTCTGCGAGTTGGGCTCGGCGCCCAGCGTGGTGGAACACCCGCAGAACATCTTCGTCTTGGTGCCGAGTTCGACATGGACTTCGAGGCCCATGACGGGGTCGTACGACGCCAGCGCGTCCTCGTACGACACCAGGTCGGTCGTGGTGGTCACGGTGAAAACTTCCCTCTCAGCCCAGCAGGACGTCGTCGTCGCCCAGGCGCTTGAGCTCCCGGTAGAGGATGGCGAGGCCGGTGACGATGGCGGCGGCGGACACGGCGGAGTCGATCAGGCGCAGCGTGTCGTTGTCGGTGCGGGCCAGCTTGGCCTGCTTGGCGACGCTGAGCGCGCCGAAAGCGGTGGTGGCCATGGACAGGTACAGGCCGGACTTGGACTTCTTGAAGCCTTTGGCCTTCGACAGGGTCTTGCTCACAGCGACGGAGCCTCCTCGATCAGCGGGTGACCCCACCTTTCCACGAAGGCGGCCTCGACGGCGGCGCCGACCTTGTAGAGCCTGTCGTCCTTCATCGCCGGGGCGATGATCTGCAGACCGACCGGGAGGTTGTCCTCCGGGGCCAGACCGCAGGGCAGGGACATGGCCGCGTTGCCCGCGAGGTTGGTCGGGATGGTGCACAGGTCGGCGAGGTACATCGCCATCGGGTCGTCGGCGCGCTCGCCGATCGGGAAGGCGGTGGTGGGCGTGGTCGGCGAGACGATCACGTCGACCTGCTCGAATGCCTTCTCGAAGTCGCGCGTGATGAGCGTGCGGACCTTCTGGGCGCTGCCGTAGTAGGCGTCGTAGTAGCCGCTGGACAGGGCGTACGTGCCGAGCATGATCCGGCGCTTGACCTCGTCGCCGAAGCCCGCCTCACGGGTGACGGCGGTGACGTCCTCGGCCGAACGGGTGCCGTCGTCGCCGACGCGCAGGCCGTAGCGCAGGCCGTCGAAGCGCGCGAGGTTCGAGGAGCACTCGGAGGGCGCGATCAGGTAGTACGCCGACAGGGCCAGGTCGAAGGACGGGCAGTCCAGCTCGACGATCTCGGCGCCGAGCTCCTTCAGGAGGGCGACCGACTCGTTGAAGCGCTGGACGACACCGGCCTGGTAGCCCTCGCCCGCGAACTGCTTGACGACGCCGACGCGCATGCCCGCCACGCTGCCGTTGCGGGCGGCCTCGACGACCGGCGGGACCGGAGCGTCGATGGAGGTGGAGTCGAGCGGGTCGTGACCGGCGATGACCTCGTGCAGGAGGGCCGCGTCCAGGACCGTACGGGCGCAGGGGCCGCCCTGGTCGAGGGAGCTGGAGAAGGCGACCATGCCGTGGCGCGAGACGCCGCCGTAGGTCGGCTTGACGCCGACGGTGCCGGTGACGGCGGCGGGCTGGCGGATCGAGCCGCCGGTGTCCGTGCCGATGGCGAGCGGCGCCTGGAAGGAGGCGAGCGCGGCGGAGGAGCCGCCGCCGGAGCCGCCGGGGATCCTGGTGAGGTCCCAGGGGTTGCCGGTCGGGCCGTAGGCGCTGTTCTCCGTCGAGGACCCCATGGCGAACTCGTCCATGTTGGTCTTGCCGAGGATGACGACGTCGGCGTCCTTCAGCCGCTTGGTCACCGTGGCGTCGTACGGCGGGATCCAGCCCTCGAGCATCTTGGAGCCGACGGTGGTCGGCACGCCCTCGGTGGTGAAGATGTCCTTGAGCGCCAGGGGGACGCCGGCCAGGGGGCCGAGCTTCTCGCCCCGCGCGCGCTTGGCGTCGACGGCGCGGGCCTGGGCCAGCGCGCCCTCGCGGTCCACGTGCAGGAAGGCGTGCACCTTCTCGTCGACCGCGCCGATGCGGGCGAGGTGGGCCTCGGTGACCTCGACGGCGGTGAGCTCGCCGGCGGCGATCCGGTCCGCGATCTCCGCGGCCGTCAGCTTGATGATGTTGACGTTGGTGTCCGTCATGGTGATTAGTCCTCCCCCAGGATCTGCGGCACCTTGAAACGCTGCTGCTCCTGGGCCGGGGCGCCGGAGAGCGCCTGCGCGGGGGTGAGCGACGGACGGACCTCGTCCGCGCGCATGACGTTCGTCAGCGGCAGCGGGTGAGAGGTCGGCGGTACGTCTTGGTCGGCGACCTCGCTGACGCGGGCGACCGCGCCGATGATGTCGTCGAGCTGGCCGGCGAAGTGGTCGAGCTCTTCGCCCTTCAGCTCCAGACGCGCCAGCCGTGCGAGGTGGGCGACCTCCTCGCGCGTGATGCCAGGCATGCAGCGATCCTCTGGGGTGAGTGAGTGTGGTTTGGCCCCAATCCTATGGGGCGACCACAGGTGCCCGCGCACGGGTTTCCCCGGGCAGCCGCAACCCCCACGAACGGCCGGACGCAGACGGCCGGGCCGGGGCACGGCAGAGGCCGGCCGCCGGAAGGCGGCCACGGCCGGTCCGTGGGACCGCAACCACCACGAACGGCCGGACGCCGACGGCGGGGCGGAGACACGGCAGAGGCCGGCCGCCGGAAGGCGGTCACGGCCGGTCCGTGGAACCGGAAGCCCCGCGCACGGCCGGACGCCGACGGCGAGGCGGAGACACGGCAGAGGCCGGCCACCGGAAGGCGGCCACGGCCGGTCCGTGGAACCGGAAGCCCCGCGCACGGGCGGACGCCGACGGCGAGGCGGAGACACGGCAGAGGCCGGCCACCGGAAGGCGGCCACGGCCGGTCCGTGGAACCGGAACCCTCGCGCACGGCCGGACGCCGACGGCGAGGCGGAGACACGGCAGAGGCCGGCCACCGGAAGGCGGTCACGGCCGGTCCGTGGGACCGGAAGCCCCGCGCACGGGCGGACGCCGACGGCGAGGCGGAGACACGGGAGAGGCCGGCCTTCCAGGAAGGAGCAACGGGTGGTGCGTGGGTGGGCGACATCCGGCCGGAGGCCGGTCCAGGCACCCGGGAAGGAGAGACCTACTCCGCCGCGGGCAACGCGGCGCGAGGCCGCTGCCACCCCCGAGCCCCCCGCGCGAGCAACCATGCCGTGGCCTCCTCCGGAGGCATCGCCGCCGCCACCAGCCACCCCTGCACGGCGTCACACCCGAGATCCCGCAACCGCTCCCACGTCTCGTCGTCCTCGACCCCCTCGGCGACGACGAGCAGACCGAGCGAATGCGCGAGATCGACCGTGCACCGCACGATCTCCGCGTCCTCGTTGTCCACCGCCAGCCGCGCCACGAAGGACCGGTCGATCTTCAGCTCGCTGACGGGCAGCCGCCGCAGATGGACGAGGGAGGAGTAACCGGTGCCGAAGTCGTCGAGCGACATCTTCACGCCGTGCCCGGTGAGCGCGGCCAGGGTGTCCGCGGCACGCTGCGGATCCTCCAGCAGCACATGCTCCGTGATCTCCAGCTGGAGCGCCCCGGCGGGCACCCCGTGCCGGGCGAGACGGGCGGCGACCGAACCGGCGAACCCGGGAGTGTGCACGTCCCGCGGGGACACGTTCACCGCGACCGGCACGTACAGCCCCTGTGCCCGCCAGCGCGCGACCTGCGCGAGCGCAGTCTCCAGCACGTACTCCGTGAGGTGCGGCATCAGCCCGGATGACTCGGCGATGGCGATGAACTCGTCCGGCGGCACCTTCCCGCGCTCCGGGTGCACCCAGCGCACCAGAGCCTCAAGCCCGGCCACCTGCCCGTCGAAGCGGACCTTGGGCTGGTAGTGCAGTTCCACGTCACCGGCGTCGAGCGCCCGGCGCAGGTCGCCGAGCAGGCCCAGCCGGTCAGGGGTGTTCGAGTCCCGCTTGGACTCGTACACCTCCACCCCCGTACGGTCCCGCTTCGCCTGGTACATCGCCACGTCCGCGCGGCGCAGCAGCCCCTCCGCGTCGAGCGCGTGGTCGGGGAAGACGGCGAGCCCGGCGCTGGCCTCCAGGACGAGCGTGAGCCCGTCGAGGTCGAGCGGTGACCCGAGGGCGGCGACGAGACCGCGGGCCAGCCGGGTGGCGGAGGTCGTGGAGTCCGCCACCGGCAGTAAGACGGCGAACTCGTCACCGCCCAGCCGCGCGGCCTCCGCTCCGCGCGGCAGGGCCAGTCGCAGCCGGTCGGCTATCTGCAACAGCAGCCTGTCCCCCGCGAGATGCCCGAGTGTGTCGTTGACCGAGCGGAAGCGGTCGAGGTCGATCAGCATCAGGGCGGCGCGGGCCCCGATCCGCTCGGCGTCGTCCAGTGCCGTCCAGGTCCGCTCCAGGAGCCACTGCCGGTTGGGGAGCCCGGTCAGCGGATCGCGCAGTTGCTCCTCCGCCCGGGCCCGGGCTATCCACAGCGTGGAGTCCAGCGCGATCAGCGGGATGGAGAACAGCGGCAGCAGCAGCGGGCGCGCCTGCGCCACCACGCAGATGAGGGGCGCGATGCCGAGCAGCGCCACGGCGACGAGGCCCTGGCGGGCCAGGGCGGTGCGCGCGACGGTGGGCAGTCCGCCGGTGCGCGGGGCGTGCAGGTACCAGAGCAGGGCGCGGCTCACCGCGAGGTAGCCGGCGGCGACGAGGACCACCTGGGGTGCCGCGTAGAGGGTCCAGGTCTGCGGGTCCCAGGGCGTCTCGACGGAGGGGACCCGGCCGAAGGCGGCCAGGACCAGCGCGCCGGTCCCGATGCCGAGGATGTCGACCGCGCCGTGCAGGACGCCCTGGCGCCAGCGGTTGCGGCGGGCGACGCCGACCAGCACGACGACGGTGAGGCTGACCATGCCGGCGGGCACCCAGCCGTACAGCAGCAGGACCGCGAGGGTGAGGGCGGCGCCCGAACCCGTGCCGCCCCACCAGCGGGAGCGGCCGAGGGCGACCAGGTGGCCGACGATGACGCCGGTGAGCACGGCGAGCGACCAGCCGGCGGTGCCGGACGGGAAGAGCGCGTGGTGTCCGCTGAATGCGCGGTAGAAACCGGCACCGAGGACGAAGGCGGCCGATCCCACGACGGCGGCGGGCAGCGCCGGCCAGGACAGGTGCCGTTCGCTCTCGTGGCCGGGCGGGTCCGCGGCGCGTGCGGCGGTGTGCCCGTAGGAATGCGGGGAGTCCCCGACGGTGAGCTGTGCGGCGCCGCGGGCGCCCGCGCTCGCGCCCGCCGACGGCCGCCCCGTCCGGAGTCCGGCCAGCCAGGCGCCGGACATCCGGCGCAGGCGCAGCCGGGAGCCCGGAGCGGCGCTCTCGGTCGGTTCCATTCCCGTCCCTCTCACAGCCGGCGGTGCCCACGCCACGCGGTCCGGTGCCCGGCGAACCATCCGCGGCTCCGCGTCTGAAAACCCTTCCCAGCGCCCGTGGAGAGCAAGGGGATGCGCCGGCCGCGGCCGGGCACGGCAGACGCACTTCTCAACAGTAGGCCGCGGAAGGCTTCCACGGGCAGCGGTCGTCGACGGTTGCCCGAATGCGACCCGGCCACCCGTATGCATCTGATATGCGCCGAACGGGTGGCCTTCAACCGCTACTCCTCGGTCGGAAGTGCGAGTTCGGCGGCGGCTTCCGGCCCTTGCTCCAGCAGGACCGCGAACCCCTCCTCGTTCAGAACCGGAACCTTCAGCTGCATCGCCTTGTCGAACTTCGACCCGGGGTTGTCACCCACCACGACGAACGACGTCTTCTTGGAGACGGATCCGGTCACTTTCGCTCCGCGGCTCTGCAGGGCGTCCTTCGCGCCGTCCCGCGTGTGGTGTTCGAGGGTGCCGGTGACGACGACCACGAGGCCCTGGAGGGGGCGCGGGCCCTGGTCCTCGCCGGAGTCCTCCTCCATGCGCACGCCCGCGGCCCGCCACTTGCGGAGGATCTCCTGGTGCCAGTCGACGGCGAACCACTGCTTCAGCGAGGCCGCGATGATCCCGCCCACGCCGTCGGTGTTCGCCAACTCCTCCTCGGTGGCCTGCTCGATGCGGTCGATCGAGCGGAACTCGCGGGCCAGGGCCTCGGCCGCGACCGGTCCGACATGGCGGATCGACAGTCCGGTCAGCACGCGGGCGAGCGGGCGCTGCTTGGCCGCCGCGATGTTCTCCAGCATGGCGAGGGCGTTCTTCTTCGGCTCGCCCTGCTGGTTGGCGAAGACCGTGACGATCTTCTCCTCGCCGGTCTTCGGGTCGCGCTTGGGCAGACCGCTGTCCTGGTCGAGGACGTACGCCTTGATGGGCAGCAGCTGCTCGATGGTGAGGTCGAAGAGGTCGCCCTCGTCCACGAGGGGCGGCTCGGCGGGCTCCAGCGGCTTGGTGAGGGCCGCGGCGGCGACGTAGCCGAAGTTCTCGATGTCGAGGCTCTTGCGTCCGCCGAGGTAGAACAGGCGCTCGCGCAACTGGGCCGGGCAGGTGCGGCCGTTCGGGCAGCGGAGGTCGATGTCGCCCTCCTTCGCGGGCGCCAGCGGTGTGCCGCACTCGGGGCACTCGGCCGGCATCACGAACTCCCGCTCGCTGCCGTCCCGCAGGTCGACGACCGGGCCGAGGATCTCCGGGATCACGTCACCGGCCTTGCGCAGCACCACCGTGTCCCCGATGAGGACGCCCTTGGCCTTCACCACGTCCTGGTTGTGCAGGGTCGCGAACTCGACCTCGGAGCCGGCCACGGTCACCGGCTCGACCTGCGCGTAGGGCGTGACGCGTCCCGTACGGCCCACACCGACGCGGATGTTGACCAGCTTGGTGTTGACCTCCTCCGGCGCGTACTTCCAGGCGATGGCCCAGCGGGGCGCGCGGGAGGTGGAGCCGAGGCGTCCCTGGAGCGGGATCTCGTCGAGCTTGACGACCACACCGTCGATCTCGTGCTCCACGGAGTGGCGGTTCTCGCCGAAGTGGGCGATGAACTCCCGTACGCCGTCGAGGTCGTCGACCACCTTGTTGTGCTGGGCGGTGGGCAGGCCCCATTCGCGCAGCAGCTCGTACGCCTGCGAGAGGCGCTCGATGTCGAAGCCCTGCCGGGCGCCGATGCCGTGGACGACCATGTGCAGCGGGCGGGTTGCGGTGACCCGGGGGTCCTTCTGGCGCAGTGAACCCGCGGCCGCGTTGCGCGGGTTGGCGAAGGGCTTGTCGCCGCCCTCGACCAGACGGGCGTTCAGCTCCTGGAACTTCTCCATCGGGAAGTAGACCTCGCCGCGGATCTCCACGAGGTCCGGGACGCGGTCGCCCTTCAGCCGGTCGGGGATCTCCGCGATGGTGCGGACGTTCGGCGTGATGTCCTCGCCGGTGCGTCCGTCGCCGCGGGTCGCGGCGCGCGTGAGGCGGCCGTGCTCGTACGTGAGGTTGACCGCGAGGCCGTCGACCTTGAGCTCGCACAGGAAGTGGTAGCCGGGGGTGCCGACGTCCTTGGCGACGCGGTCGGCCCAGGCGGTGAGCTCCGCGTCGTCGAAGGCGTTGTCCAGGGAGAGCATGCGCTCGCGGTGCTGCACGGCCGTGAACTCGGTCTCGTAGGCGCCCGCGACCTTCTGGGTCGGCGAGTCCGGCGTCCGCAGCTGCGGGTACTCCTCCTCCAGTGCCTCCAGCGCGCGGAGCAGCTTGTCGAACTCCGCGTCGCTGACGACGGGAGCGTCCTTCACGTAGTACCGGAAGCGGTGCTCCTCGATCTGCTCGGCGAGCTGCGCGTGCTTCTCCCGTGCCTCGGTGGGCAGGGGCTGCGCGGTCGAGGCGGTCTGTGCGTCCTGGTCGCCGGCCACCGTGTCGTCCTCCCGTTACTCAGGGTTGTCCGCGAGGGATCTCGCCGCCCGGGCGCAGTGGGCGAGCGCCGTGCGCGCGTAGTCGGGGGAGGCCCCCGCGAGCCCGCACGACGGAGTGAGCGTGACCGTCTCCGTGAGAAGCCCCGGATTCAGTCCCAGCCTGCGCCACAGCGTCCTGACACCCATGACGCTACCGGCAGGGTCTGACAATGGGGCGTCCGTGCCCGGCACGACACCGGCGAACAGCCGGGTGCCCCCCTCCACCGCTTCCCCGATCGCGTCGTCGTCACGCTCGGTGAGGAGCGAGAAGTCGAAGGAGATCGCGGCGGCGCCCGCCCGGCGCAGCAGCGCGAACGGCACGTCGGGCGCGCAGGAGTGCACGACGACCGGTCCCCCGTCCTGGACGCCGAAGACGTCCCGCAGCGTGGACTCGATCACCTGCCGGTCGACGGCGCGGTGGGTGCGGTAGCCGCTGGCGCTCCTGACCTGGCCGCGCAGCACGGACATGAGGGAGGGCTCGTCGAGCTGGAGGACGACGTCGGCGCCCGGCACCCGGCGGCGCACCTCGGCGAGGTGCGTCCGCAGCCCCTCCGCGAGCGATCCGGCGAGGTCCCGGCAGGCGCCCGGGTCGGAGAGCGCCACCTCGCCGTTGCGCAGCTCCAGTGCGGCGGCCAGCGTCCAGGGGCCGACCGCCTGCACCTTGAGCGGGCCCTCGTAGCCCTGGGTGAACTCCTCGAAGGCGTCCAGGTCCTCGCCGAGCCAGGACCGGGCCCGCCGGGTGTCCCGTCCGGGCCGGTCGCCGATCCGCCAGCCGCTGGGCTCCACGCGCGCGTACAGCTCGACGAGCATCCCGGCGGTCCGGCCGATCATGTCGGCGCCAGGGCCGCGCGCGGGGAGTTCGGGCAGGAACGGGAAGTCCTCGAACGACCCGACGACGGTCTTGGCGGCCTCCCGGGCGTCGCCGCCCGGCATGGATCCGACGCCGGTCGCCGGCCCGAACCTGAACACGCTGTTTTCGCTCACCCCGGCAGCCTACGGAATCCTTCCGCCGAGGTCAGCGGCCCGGTCGTACCGTCAGGTCGTTGATCTCGGCGTCCCTCGGCAGGTCCAGGGCCACCAGCACGGTCGTGGCGACCGACTCGGGGTCGATCCAGCGGGACGCCTCGTAGGGCTTGCCCTCCTGCTGGTGCACCTTGGCCTGCATGGGGCTGGCGGTGCGGCCGGGGTACACGGAGGTGACGCGGACGCCGTTGCCGTGCTCCTCGTGGCGCAGGGAGTCCGCCAGCGCCTTCAGGCCGTGCTTGGAGGCGGCGTACGCGGACCAGTCGGCGTGGGCGCTGAGTCCGGCGCCGGAGTTGACGAACACCACGTGCCCCTGGGCCAGGCGCAGCTGGGGCAGGAAGTGGCGGGTGAGTTCGGCGGGGGCGATCAGGTTGACGTTGAGCTGGTGCCGCCAGGTCTTGGGGGTCAGCTCGCCGACGGGGCCGAGGTCGACCACGCCCGCGATGTGCAGGAGCGAGTCGATCCGGTCGGGCAGGGACTGGTGGGAGAACGCCCAGGAGAGCTTGTCGGGGTCCGCGAGGTCGCCGACCAGGGTGCGCGAACCGGGGTACTGCCCGGCGAGTTCCTTCGCGCGGCCCGCGTCGCGCGCGTGCAGGACGAGTTCGTCCCCGCGCGCGTGCAGGCGGCGCGCGACGGCCGCGCCGATGCCGGAACCCGCCCCGGTGATCACATGTGTAGCCATGCCCGCCATGCTCGCATCACCGCGTGCCGTGGCTCTCCTCGAGGTAGGCCAGCGCGCCCACCGGCTCCTCGGCGAAGAAGACCAGCTCGGTGAGGGGCCGCGGCAGGAAGCCCTCGTCCTCCATGCGCCGGAACTGCTCCTTGAGTCCGTCGTAGAAGCCCGCGGTGTTGAGCAGGACCACCGGCATCTCGGTCATGCCGTGCTTCTTCATCTCCAGGATCTCGGTGGCCTCGTCGAGGGTGCCGGTGCCGCCGACCATGATCACCACGGCGTCGGCCTTCCCCAGGAGGAGCGCCTTGCGCTCGGCGAGGTCCCGGGCGACGACCATCTCGTCGGCGCCCTCGCGGGCCTTGGCCGCGAGGAAGTCGACGGAGACGCCCAGCAGCCGTCCGCCGGCCTGCTGCACGCCGTCGGCGACCACCTTCATCAGTCCGACGTCGGAACCGCCCCACACCAGGGTGTGGCCGCCCTTGCCGAGCAGTTCCGCGAACTCGCGGGCGGGCCGGGTGTAGCGGTCGTCGAGGTCGGCGGCGGAGAGGAAGACGCAGATGTTCATGCGTCCACCGTACGAGGGGAAGAAGCGCGGGCCCGACGGTGCTGTCCAGATATGGCTGAAGGACACACGATCACGATCGAGCAAGGCACCGAACGCGTACGCGTGGTGCACGACGGCAGGGTCCTGGCGGAGACCGAGCGGCCTCTGCTGCTGCGCGAGACCGGCTGTCCCGTGCGCTACTACCTGCCGCCGGAGGACGTCCGTCTCGACCTGCTGACGCCCTCGCAGACCCACACGTACTGCCCGTTCAAGGGCACGGCCTCCTACTGGTCGCTGCCGGACGCGCCCGACCTGGTGTGGGCGTATCCCGACCCCAAGCCGGACGTCGCGCGGATCAAGGACCACCTCTGCTTCTACGAGGTGGAGACCGGCTGAGCGCCGGTACGGAGCCGGCCGCCCGCGGGTCGGTCCGCGAGCGGCCGGCGATCAGGGGGGGCCGGAGGTGGCCCTAGACGGCGGCCTTCGCGCGCGTGGTCGTCGCGATCGTCGCCGAGCCGACCACGCGTGTGCCGTCGTACAGGACGATCGCCTGGCCGGGCGCGACGCCGCGCACGGGCTCGGTGAACGTGACCTCCAGGGAGCCGTCGACGAGTTCGGCGGCCACCTCGGTCTCGCCGCCGTGGGCGCGCAGCTGGGCGGTGTACGTGCCGGGGCCGGACGGCGCGGCGCCGCACCAGCGGGGCCTGACCGCGGTCAGCGCGGTGACGTCCAGGGCGTCGGCCGGGCCGACCGTGACCGTGTTGTCCACCGGCGAGATGTCCAGCACGTAGCGCGGCTTGCCGTCGGGGGCCGGGGTGCCGATGCGCAGGCCCTTGCGCTGGCCGATGGTGAACCCGTACGCGCCCTCGTGCGTGCCGAGCTTGGCGCCGGACTCGTCGACGATGTCGCCCTCGGCCCGGCCGAGGCGGCCGGCGAGGAAGCCCTGGGTGTCGCCGTCGGCGATGAAGCAGATGTCGTGCGAGTCGGGCTTCTTGGCGACGGCGAGGCCGCGGCGCTCCGCCTCGGCGCGGATCTCGTCCTTCGTCGTGACGGTGTCGCCGAGCGGGAACAGCGCGTGCGCCAGCTGGCGGTCGTCGAGCACCCCGAGGACGTAGGACTGGTCCTTGGCCATGTCGGAGGCACGGTGCAGCTCGCGGGTGCCGTCCTCGCGGACGATCACCTGGGCGTAGTGGCCGGTGCAGACGGCGTCGAAGCCGAGGGCGAGCGCCTTGTCGAGGAGCGCCGCGAACTTGATCTTCTCGTTGCAGCGCAGGCAGGGGTTCGGGGTGCGCCCGGCCTCGTACTCGGCAACGAAGTCCTCCACCACGTCCTCGCGGAAGCGCTCGGCGAGGTCCCACACGTAGAACGGGATGCCGATGACGTCCGCGGCCCGGCGGGCGTCGCGGGAGTCCTCGATGGTGCAACAGCCACGCGCGCCCGTCCGGAAGGACTGGGGGTTCGCCGAGAGGGCGAGGTGCACTCCGGTGACGTCGTGCCCGGCCTCGGCGGCGCGGGCGGCGGCGACGGCGGAGTCGACACCGCCGGACATGGCGGCGAGGACGCGAAGGGGGCGGGTGCGCTGCGGGGTCTCAGTCATAGCCCCTCCAGGGTACGGGGCGCCGGGAACCGGAGCCCCCGCATATCCGTTGGGCATCGCATGGGGGAGACGAAGGGCGCGCCCGGCGGGGGCGGCGCGGACGGAGACCGGCGCCTCGGGCGCCGGGCACTGCTCATCGGCGGCACGGCGGCCGCGGTGGGCAGCGCCGCGCTGGCCCGGGACGAGCTGGCGCACCTGTGGTGGCGGCTGCCCGGGGTCCAGAAGCCGCGTGAGGCGGGCGCGGTCGACTTCGCGGGCGCCCGGTGGGTGGCGGCCTCGCCGGCGAACTGGCGGCGCGCGGACCGGCCCGACGACTACGGCATAGACCGGGTCGTCGTCCATGTCACCCAGGGCAGTTTCCGGGACGCGGTGAAGGTCTTCCAGGATCCGGGGCACGGTGCGGCGGCGCACTACATCGTGCGCCGGGACGGGCACGTCACGCAGATGATCCGCGAGCTGGACGTGGCCTTCCACGCGGGCAACCGCGAGTACAACGAACGCAGTGTCGGCATCGAGCACGAGGGCTTCGTCGACCGCGCCTCGTCCTTCACCGACGCGATGTACGCCGCCTCGGCGCGGCTGGCGGCCGGGATCTGCGCGCGGTACGGGATACCCGTGGACCGGGAGCACCTCATCGGGCACGTCGAGGTCCCCGGCACGGACCACACGGACCCGGGCCCGCACTGGGACTGGGACCGGTACATACGGCTGGTACGGCGCGCGCGTACGACGACGGCCTGACGCGCCGCCGCGCGGAGGCGGGCGCGTGCCCGGGCACCCCTGCCCGCGGGTACGGCGTCCCGGCGTCGCGGCCTTCGCCCGTGGCCGGACGCGGTCAGGTGAGTCCCGCCGTGCGGGCGCGTTCCACCGCCGGGCCGATCGCGCGGGCCAGTGCCTCGACGTCCGCCTCGGTGGAGGTGTGACCGAGGGAGAAGCGCAGGGTGCCGCGGGCCAGTTCGGGGTCGGCGCCGGTGGCCAGGAGGACGTGGCTGGGCTGGGCGACACCCGCCGTGCACGCCGATCCGGTCGAGCACTCGATGCCCTGGGCGTCGAGCAGCAGCAGCAGGGAGTCGCCCTCGCAGCCGGGGAAGGTGAAGTGCGCGTTGGCCGGCAGCCGTCCGGAGGAGGCGGGGTCGCCGCCGAGGAGCGCGTCGGGCACGGCCTTGCGCACGGCGTCCACGAGGTCGTCGCGCAGGGCGCCGATCTCCCGGGCGAACCACTCGCGCTGTTCGGCCGCCAGCCGTCCGGCGACGGCGAACGAGGCGATCGCGGGCACGTCGAGGGTCCCGGAGCGCACGTGCCGCTCCTGGCCGCCGCCGTGCAGGACGGGCACCGGGGTGTACTCGCGGCCCAGGAGCAGCGCGCCGATGCCGTACGGGCCGCCGATCTTGTGGCCCGAGACCGTCATCGCGGCGAGCCCGGAGGCGCCGAAGTCGACGGGCACCTGTCCGAAGGCCTGGACGGCGTCGGCGTGCAGCGGGACGCCGAACTCGGCGGCGACGTCGGCCAGTTCGCGGACCGGCATGAGGGTCCCGATCTCGTTGTTGGCCCACATGACCGTGGCGAGGGCGACGTCGTCGGGGTCGCGGGCGATGGCCTCGCGCAGTGCCTCGGGGTGGACGCGTCCGTACGCGTCGACCGGCAGGTACTCGACGGTGGCGCCCTCGTGCTCCCCGAGCCAGTCGACGGCGTCGAGGACGGCGTGGTGCTCGACGGGGCTCGCGAGGACCCGGGTGCGGGCGGGGTCGGCGTCGCGGCGGGCCCAGTACAGGCCCTTGACGGCGAGGTTGTCGGCCTCGGTGCCGCCGGAGGTGAGGACCACCTCGCTGGGGCGCGCGCCGAGGGCGTCCGCCAGAGTCTCGCGGGATTCCTCGACCGTCCGCCGGGCGCGGCGGCCGGCGGCGTGCAGGGAGGAGGCGTTGCCCGTGATGCCGAGCTGGGCGGTCAGGGCCTCCGCCGCCTCGGGAAGCATCGGGGTGGTCGCGGCGTGGTCGAGGTAAGCCATGGTGGGCCCGATTCTACGGGCCCGCCGTCCGTCGCCTCGGCCCGCGTGGTCCCTCGCTCGTCCCGTCGGTGCTCAGAAGCTCCAGGACACCGTGTTGTCGGCCTGCATGAAGGCCAGCAGGACGACGAGGTCGGCGACGCCGAGGCCCAGTCCGAGGAGGGCACGACCCTTGCGCTCGGTGCCGCGCCAGAGGGCGACGGAGGCCAGGACGATGGCGATCGGGCCCAGGAAGAGGTTCAGGACGAGCAGGCCGAGGAGTCCGAGGACGAAGGAGGCGACGGCCATGCCGTCGGTGTCCCGGATCCCGGTCCGGCGGGTCGGCGATGCGGTGAGTTCCATGATCGGTTCAGCTCCCGGCGGTAGGTGGGCGGAGACGGGGACGCGCGCCGTCAGGGGTGGCGCGGGCGTCAGTGGGCGGTGGTGCGGCGCTTGCCGGAGTGCCGCTCGCGTACCGCGAAGACGACCAGCCACAGGCCGATGACGGCCGCGGCGACGAGGGTGAGGGGCAGCGGCGCGTGGGCCACGGAGCCCATGAAGACGCCCATCAGCAGGAGGGCTGCGACCAGGATCAGCATGACGTTCCTCTCGTGAGGTCCTGGAGCGTCCGGTCCCCTCGCCCGGAAGGTCCGGGTTGCGTCGATGGCCCGCATTCCGTCCCCCTTTCAACACCCCGGATGTTTCGGGGACTTGACGCTCCAGTGAACAGTTGTAGTAACAGTTGTTCACTGACTCATGAGTCTAGCGCGTCCGGCGGCTTTTCAATTCCGGAGAACAGTTGTTAACTGCATGGCATGAGTCACACCCTCGGCATCCGCCAGGCGCAGAAGCAGAAGACCCGCCAGGCCCTCCTGGACGCGGCGCTCGGCCTGCTGGAGGAGCAGAGCCTCAGCAGCCTGGGACTGCGCGAGGTCACCCGGGCGGTCGGCGTCGCCCCGACCGCGTTCTACCGGCACTTCCGCTCCACGGCCGACCTCGGTGTGGCGCTGGTCGAGGAGGCGCTGGGCAGCCTGCACCCGATGATCGGGCACACGGTGTCCGCGGCCGGCGACAGCGACGAACGCATAGCGCGTGCCGTGGATCTGATTGCCCGTCATGTGGAGACGTTCCCGGCGCACGTCCGCTTCATCGCGCGCGAGCGGCACGGCGGTGTGCAGCCGGTGCGCGAGGCCATCAGCGGCCAACTGGCCCGGTTCTCCGAGGAGGTGCGGGCCGAGCTGGCCAAGCACCCGGAGTCCGCGGGCTGGAGCGACGACGACCTCCTCATGCTGGCGGCGCTGTACGTGGACCAGATGCTGATGACGGCCTCGCTCTTCCTGGAGGCGCTCGACGCCTCCGAGGAGGAACGGGACCGGGTCGCACGCGTCGCGAGCCGCCAGATGCGGCTGATCAGCATCGGCCGCCGCCACTGGCTGGGCTGACCGAAGCCCCTTCCCGCGTCCCCGATCCAAATCAGCTGCGGGTCGCCTGCCCGCGCCCGCCCCTCCCCCGCCCTCGGGCCGGGATCAGCCCCGAGCCGCCGGTCCGCCTCCCGCCCGCCCGTCGGGGGTCCCGTACAGCTCCGTGACGGCGGCCGCCGCCGCGGCCAGTTCCGCGCGGACCTCGGGCGGTGACAGCACCTCGATCCGGTCGGCGAAGGCGAGCAGGGAGCGGGCCTCCTGGACGACTCCGTACGACAGCCCGGCCGTCACCCACTCGCTCTCCCCGTCGTCCTCGGGCAGTTCCCTGAGGGCGGCGGCGTTCAGGCGCAGGAACATGTCGAGGCGCGAGCGCAGCACCCGGACCGTGACGTCGATGCCGCCGGGCCGCTCCTCGACCTGGCGGCGCAACACCTCCCAGGCGTCGGCGAGTTCCACGCCCGGCCGGCGCCTGACCGGCTCCGCGAGGAGCGTGGCCGAGCGCACCCGGTCCGCGCGGAAGAGCTGCGGCCTGCCGCGCCGGTCGGCGACGAGGTACCAGACGCCGGCCTTGGACACGAGGCCGTAGGGGTCGACGGTGTACCGGCTCGGCTCGCTCCGCCCGCTGTGCCGGTAGCGCAGCCGCAGCCGGCGGTCGGCGAACACCGCGTCCTGCAGCACCTCCAGGTCGACGGCGGGCTGCGGGCCGCCCTTCCAGCGGGTGGCGTCGACGAGGACGCGGCGGCTGGTGGCCTCGGCCGCCGGTCTGTGCGGGGCGGGCAGCGCGGCCATCACCTTGCGCAGTGCCGAGCCGAGCGCGGCGTCCAGGCCGAGCGCGGCGTGCGCCCCCTGCGCGGCCAGGATGAACAGGGCGCGGGACTCGTCGGCGGTCAGCCCGGTGACGTCCGTACGGAATCCGGCGAGCAGCTCGATGCCGCCGTGCCGTCCGCGCTCCGCGTACACGGGGACACCCGAGGCCGACAGTGCCTCGACGTCCCGGTAGACGGTGCGCACCGACACCTCCAGGCGGCGGGCGAGTTCGTGCGCGGGCACCCGGCCGCGGGTCTGCAGCAGCAGGAGGATCGAGAGCAGGCGGCCGGACTTCACGGACCCAGCATTCCGCGTCCGCCGGACGCTCGGCAAATGCTGACGGAAACTGTCAGGTTATGCCGGGAGCCTGTGGGCACACCGACTCGCGGTGCACGAAAGAAGAGGTCCGAGATGAACGCCATGCCCGATCCCCGCCCCCTGTACCGGAGCGCCGCCGGACAGCTCGCGACCCTGATCGGGACCGTCCGTCCCGAGCGGCTGGACGGGCCGACCCCGTGCGCCGAGTACGACGTGCGCAGGCTGCTGTCGCACATCGTGGGCGGAACCCGCCGGATCGCGCTGATCGGCGCGGGCGGCGACGGACTCGCCGTGGCCCCGTACGCCGAGGGCGTTCCCGACGACGGCTGGGCGGCCGCGTACGACGAGGCGCGGGAGCGGGTGCGGCGGGACTGGGCGGACGACGCCCGGCTCGACGCCCTGGTCCGGGTGCCGTGGGGCGAGGTGCCGGGCCGCGCCGCCCTGGCCGGATACGTCATGGAGGCGGTCACCCACACCTGGGACCTCGCGGAGGCCCTCGGGTCGCCGCTCGAACTCGACCCGGAACCGGCCCGGTTCGCGCTCGCCGTGGCCCGGCGGGTGCTGCCCGAGGCGCGGCGCGAGGAGGGCGGTCACTTCGCCTCCGCGGTGCCGGCCCCCGAAGGAGCCGACGTGTACGGGCAGTTGGCGTCCTGGCTGGGGCGCCGCCCGCTGGTCACCGCGTGAGCGCGGACGAAGACACGGAGCGGGGTGCCCGCCGGCGAACGGCGGGCCCCCGCGCCGGGGTTCAGCCGAGCCGGACGCGCGCGAGCTGACGGGACTGCGCGACCAGCCGGTCCGCGCTGTCCCACACCTCGGCGTCCTCCTCCAGGAAGCCTCCGGCGAGGTTCCGGGTGGTGATGGAGACCCTCAGCGGTCCCGGGGCCGGGCGGCTGCGCACGTGCACGGTCAGCTCGACCGTCGGCACCCAGCCGGACAGGCCCAGCTCGAAGGCGGTCGGCGGCAGCGCGTCGACCGCGAGGAGCAGCGAGAGCGGGTCGTGGTCGCGGCCGTCGGCGAGACCGAACCAGGACCGCATCTCGCCCTTGCCGGACGGCGAGCCGAGGGCCCAGCCGAGCGTGGCCGGGTCGAGCTTGAGCATCAGCCGGTCGGTGATGGCGGAGCTGCCGGGCACGGGCGCCGGTCCGTCCTGCGGCCCGAAGCACTGCTCCATGGGCGGGATGGCGGGCGGCCTGGCCGTCGTGCGGACGTCGTCGGGCAGGGCGCCGAGATCCCCGTACGACGCGAGCACGCGGATCCGCTCGACCTCGCGCCCCTCCTCGTCGTACTGGAAGAGCGAGGCCTGGCCGGTCGACAGGGTGCGGCCGGTGCGGACGACCTCCGTGCGGACGACCGCGGGGCCCGGCTGGGACGCGGTCAGGTAGTGCGCGGAGATCGTGAACGGGTCGGAGTGCGGCAGGGCGTCGCCGAGCGCGCGGCCCAGGACGGCCAGCAGATACCCGCCGTTGACGGCGCTGATGATCGTCCACCCGGCGGACAGGTCGATGTCGTAGACGCCGGGTTCGCGCAGGGTGACCGCGGTGTCCCGGTCGAACTCGCTGTCGCCGACCGTGGCCCGCGTGGCCTGTACGGAAGCTGCTTCAGACATGCCTGAACGGTACAACAGGAGATTACTAAGCAGTAGCTTTTCTCCGTTGCGATCCCGTGAATCCCGCGCTCACTCGTCCGTCTCCTGCACGGTCGAGCGCCGGTTCCAGGCCCGCGGCGCGCGCCAGTGGAACCGCATCGCGAGCAGCCGCAGCACGAAGGCGGTCACGACGGCCAGTCCGCTGGTGAACGGCGAGAGCACGTCGTAGCGGATGCACAGGGCCACCATCGTGGCGCCGACGATGGCGGGCACCGCGTAGAGGTCGCGGTCCCAGCGCAGCAGCGAGGGCACCTCGTTGGCCAGCACGTCGCGCAGCACGCCGCCGCCCACCGCCGTGGCCAGGCCCAGCGCCGCGGACGGGGTGAGCCCGAGGCCGTAGGTGTACGCCTTCGTCGTACCGGCGACGCAGAAGAGGCCGAGGCCGGCCGCGTCGAAGACGTTCACCGCGACCTGGATGCGCTCCACCTGCGGGTGGAGGAAGAAGACGAGCAGCGCGGCCAGCAGCGGGGTGATGAAGTACCCCAGGTCCGTGAAGGCGGCCGGCGGCACGGCGCCGATGATCAGGTCCCGGAACAGCCCGCCGCCCAGCGCGGTGACCTCGGCGAGGACGGCGATGCCGAAGACGTCGAAGTTCTTGCGGACGGCCAGCAGCGCACCCGAGATGGCGAAGACGAAGATGCCGACCAGGTCGAGCGTGTGCTGGACGGAGGGGCTGAACAGTTGCTGAAGCACCCGACATTCTTACCCGCCACGACAGGGAGGGGAGAGCGCGCCCGCGCTCTCCCCTCCCTGTTCACGTGCGGGCCTACTCCTTGACGGGAGTGTCCCCGGCGTCGTCCGCCTTCGCGGTCGCGGGCTTCCCCGCGTCCGGCTCCACGACCGCGGGCTTCGCGGCCTCGGGCTCGGCGGCCTCGGACTCCGTCACCGCGGGCTTCGCGGCGTCGGGCTCCGCAGCCACGGGCTCGGCGGTCGCGGGCCGCGCGGTCACCGGCTCGGCGATGTCGGAGTCCGCTGCCGCGGGCTTCGCGGCCTCGGGCTCGGCGGCCTCGGACTCCGTCACCGCGGGCTCCACGGCCTTGGACTCCGTCACCGCGGGCTCCGCGGCCTCGGACTCCGTCGCCACGGGCTCGGCGGCCACGGGCTCCGCGGTCTCCGGGGCAGCGGCGGCCTTCGGCTCGGCGGCGGGCTCCGCCGTCACGGCGGGCTCCTCGGCGGCGGGCGTCACGGCCGGCTCCTCGGTGGCCGCCGGCGCCGCGTCGGCCTCCTTGAGGGACTCCTGCACCGCCACGGCGGAGGTCTGCGCCAGCACCGCGTCCGGCACCAGCTCGACCGCCTCCCGCGCCGCCGACAGCAGCACGGTGTCCTGCGGCGCCTGGTCCGCGGCGTTCTCCGGGTGGTGGCAGGCGACCTGCTGGCCGGGCTTCAGCTCCAGGAGCGGCGGCTCGGTCGTCTTGCAGATCTCCGTCGCCTTCCAGCACCGCGTGTGGAAGCGGCAGCCGCTCGGCGGGGAGATCGGCGAGGGCACGTCGCCCTTGAGCAGGATGCGCTCGCTCTTGGCGTTGCGCCGGGCCGGGTCCGGGATCGGCACGGCCGACATGAGCGCCTTGGTGTACGGGTGCATCGGCGCCTTGTAGAGCGCGTCGCGGTCCGCCAGCTCGACGATCTTGCCGAGGTACATCACCGCGATGCGGTCCGAGACGTGCCGCACCACCGAGAGGTCGTGCGCGATGATCACGTACGTCAGGCCGAGCTCCTGCTGGAGGTCGTCCAGCAGGTTGACGACCTGCGCCTGGATCGACACGTCGAGCGCCGAGACCGGCTCGTCCGCGACGACCAGCTTCGGGTTGAGCGCGAGCGCGCGGGCGATGCCGATGCGCTGGCGCTGGCCGCCGGAGAACTCGTGCGGATAGCGGTTGTAGTGCTCGGGGTTGAGACCCACGACCGACAGCAGCCGCTGGACTTCCTTCTTGATGCCGCCCTCGGGCGTGACGCCCTGGAGCTTGAAGGGAGCGCCGACGATCGTGCCGATGGTGTGGCGCGGGTTCAGCGACGAGTACGGGTCCTGGAAGATCATCTGGACGTCACGGCGCATCGGCCGCATGCCGCCCACACCGAGGTGCGTAATGTCCTTGCCCTGGAACTCGACCTTGCCCTCGGTCGGTTCGAGCAGCCGCGTGATCAGCCGGCCCATCGTCGACTTGCCGCAGCCCGACTCGCCCACGACGCCCAGGGTCTCGCCCGAGCGCACCTCGAAGTCGATGCCGTCGACGGCCCGCACCGCGCCGACCTGACGCTGCAGGAGGCCCTTCCGGATGGGGAAGTGCTTCTTGAGGCCGGTCACCTTGAGCAGGGTCTCACCGGGGGCGGCACCCGGGGCGAGGGTCGCGCCGCCGCTCTGTGCAGGGATGCTCACTGCTTTGTCCTCTGCGTTCTCACTCACAGCTTGGGCGCAATCTCTTCGGTCCAGATCCGCTCCCGCTGCTCCTGCGTCATGTGGCAGGCGGCCCAGTGCTTGCTGCCCACTTCGGACAGCTCGGGGCGGACCGTGCGGGTGACGTTGTCCTTGGGGACGTCCGCGTACGGGCAGCGCGGGTTGAAGGCGCAGCCGGACGGGATGTTGATGAGCGAGGGCGGGGAGCCCTTGACCGGGATGAGGCGCTCCGTCTGTTCGCGGTCCAGCCGCGGCATCGAGCCGAGCAGACCCCAGGTGTAGGGGTGCCGGGGCTCGTAGAACACCTTCTCCGCGGGACCGCGCTCGACGCAGCGGCCGCCGTACATCACCAGGAGGTCGTCGGACAGCTCGGCGACGACGCCCAGGTCGTGGGTGATCACGATGACCGCGGAGCCGAACTCCTTCTGCAGGTCCCGGATGAGGTCGAGGATCTGCGCCTGGACGGTGACGTCGAGGGCGGTCGTCGGCTCGTCCGCGATGAGCAGCTCGGGGTTGTTGACCAGCGACATCGCGATCATCGCGCGCTGGCGCATACCGCCGGAGAACTCGTGCGGGTAGCTGTCGACGCGCTTGTCCGGCTGCGGGATGCCGACGCGGTCGAGCATCTCGACGGCGCGGCGCTTCGCGGTCTTCTTGTCGACGTCGTGGTGGATCCGGTACGCCTCCACGATCTGCTGCCCGATCGTGTAGTACGGGTGCAGCGCCGACAGCGGGTCCTGGAAGATCATCGCCATCTCGCGGCCACGCAGCTTGCGCACGTAGTCGGGGTCGGCGGACAGCAGTTCCGTGCCGTTCAGCCAGATCTCACCGGAGATCTGGGCCTTGCGCTTGCCGTACTGGCCGGCGGTGTGCAGGCCCATGATGCCGAGCGAGGTCACCGACTTGCCGGAGCCCGACTCGCCCACGATGCCGAGGGTCTTGCCCTTCTCCAGCGTGAAGCTGAGCCCGTCGACGGACTTGACGAGACCGTCGTCGGTCGGGAAGTGGACCTTCAGGTCGCGCACTTCGAGGAAGGCGGACGGTGCGGGAGAGCCCGTGACAGGCTCGCCGACCGCGGCTCCGCTCTTGCTGAGGTCGGTCATGCGAGCCTCACTCGGGGGTCGATCACGGCGTACAGGATGTCCACGACGAGGTTGGCGACGATCACCGCGAGGGAGGTGATCAGCGTGACCCCGAGGATGACGGGCAGGTCCTTGTCGCTGATCGCCTTCAGCACCGCCTGGCCGAGGCCGGGGAGGCTGAACGTGGTCTCGGTCAGGATCGCGCCGCCGATGAGGGCGCCGAGGTCCATGCCGAGCATGGTCAGGATGGGCGTCATCGTGGAGCGCATGGCGTGCTTGCCGATGACGACCGGCTCGCGCAGGCCCTTGGCACGGGCGGTGCGGATGTAGTCCTCACCCATGACCTCCAGCATGGTGGCCCGGGTGATCCGCGCGTACATCGCCGCGTAGAGGAAGGCGAGCGTGATCCACGGGAGGATCATGCCGCCGATCCAGCCGCCGAAGCCGTCCTCCAGCGGGACGTACTGGGCGTCGAGCCAGCCGAGCCCGTAGCTGAAGATCGCGAGCGACAGCAGACCGGTGAAGTAGATGGGGAGCGAGACGCCGGCGAGGGCGACGACCATCGCACCGCGGTCCCAGAGGGAACCGCGCTTGAGCGCGGAGAGCACACCCGCCGCGACACCGAAGATCAGCCACAGGACAGCGGCACCGAGCGCGAGGGCCAGGGTCACTGGGAAGCGGTCGGTGATCTGCGGCCAGATGGCCTGCTCGCTGCGGAAGGAGTAACCGAAGCACGGCGCGGCGCAGTTCGTGACGTCGCCGCCGGACGCGTACGTGCGCCCCGCGAAGATGCCCTTGAAGAACTCCCACACCTGGACGAAGATCGGGTCGCCCAGACCGAGCTTCTCCCGCACGCCCTCGATGGCTGCGGGGTCTGCCTGCTTGCCCACGAACATCGTGGCCGGGTCGACCCCCGCCCACTTGGGGACGAGGAAGAAGATGCCGAAGACCACCAGAATGATGACCACCAGCATCACTGCGGCGGCGAAGAGCCGCCTGATGAGGTAAGCGAGCACTGCTCTCGGCCCGACGGCGGGGCCGTGGGCCACCGGAGGTCTTCCGGTGGCCCACGGCTCACACCGCTCCGGCCTTCACCTGCCTTTCGTGCCTTATGGCGGGTGCGCCGGTCGGGATTACTTCACGCCGAGGTTGACGAAGTCGAACTGACCGCTGTAGTTGTCCGTCGTGTAGACGTTGGTCAGCCGGTTCGAGCGCCAGTTGATGAACTTCTCGAAGACGAAGGGCAGGTAGTAACCGCCCTCCATCACCTTGTGGTTGATCTCCTTGGCCAGCTCGACCTTCTTGGCCTCGTCCAGCTCGTTCACGTAGTCGTCGAACAGACCGTTGATGGTCTTGTCGTCGATCATCGCGAAGTTGTTGTTACCGCTCTCCAGGATGTACTTGCCGGACCACAGCGGCAGACCGAAGCCCTGGACGGTCGGGAAGTCCGGACCCCAGCCCATGATGATGATGCCGTAGCCCTTCTTCTTCACGTTCGAAGGGCTGCCGATGATGCCGGTGGTCTGGGCGCCGTCGAACTGCTCGATGTCGACGGTGATGCCGATCTTCTTCAGCGACGCCTGGAGGGACTCGGCGGTCGCGACCTCGACGGGCTTGTTGTTGCGGACCGCGATCGTGGTCTTGAAGCCGTTCGGCTTGCCGCAGGCCTTGAGCTCTTCCTTGGCCTTGGTGATGTCCGCGGCGCCGTCGTTCTTCGCGGCGTTGTACGGGTCGTACTTCTGGCCCTCGGAGCCCGGGACGGACGGCGGGAGCATGTTGGTGCCGATGTCACCGCCGGCGACCGGGCCACCGCGCGCGGTCTGGAGCGACTTGTGGTCGGCGCCGTAGATCACGGCCTTGCGGCAGTGCTCGTTGTCGAACGGCTTGACCGTCTGCGGGAAGACCGCGTAACGGATGTAGCCGGAGACCGGGTTGTCCAGGTTGCCCTTGTGCTGCTTCAGGGCGGTGGTGCGGCCCTGCGGCGACAGACCGGTCTGCGCGAGGTCCAGGTCGTAGTCGCCGGCGATCAGGCGCTGGTCCAGGTCGTTGGCGTTGGTGAAGAACTTGATCGAGATCTTGTTCGGCAGCGCCTTGCGGATCGGGTCCGAGGACTGCTTCCACTCGGTGTTGCGAACCAGCGTCAGGCTCTTGTTCGGGGTGTAGCTCTCGAACTTGTACGGGCCCGAGGAGAACGGGTGCAGGCCGTACTTGGACTTGGTGTCCTTGTCCTGGCGGACCGGCGCGGACGAGGCGAGGGCGAGGATGTCCTCGAAGTCCGAGTTCGCCTTCGGGAGCTTGAAGACGATCGTCTTGTCGTCCGGCGTCTCGATGGCCTTCAGGCCGAGCTTGTCCTTGGACTTGTCCTTGTAGGGGCCCTTGTACTCGCCCTTCGGGTCCAGGAGGTCCTTCAGGTAGACCGGACCGCCGGACAGCACGTCCTGCGCCCACTGGCGCTCGATGCCGTACTTGACGTCCTTGGAGGTGATGGGCTTGCCATCCTCCCAGGTGACGCCGTCACGCAGGGTGTACGTGTAGGTCTTGCCGTCGTCCGAGACCTTGCCGAGACCCTCGGCGAGGTCGGGGGTGAGCTCGGCCCCGGCCTTGCCCGGCGCGGCCTTGCCCGTGACGAGCGTACGGCTGTAGTAGCGCATGAAGTTCCACGCGAAGCCGTAGTAACCGCGGGTGGTGTCCCACGAGTCGGCGTCCTGGGCGCCGGCGAACTTGAGCTCGCCGCCCTTCTTCGACGAGGCGTTGGCGACCTTGTTGTTACCGGCGTTGAAGCCGGCAGCGCCGCCGTTCTTGCCGCCGCCGTTGTTGTCGTCGCCGCCGCCGCACGCAGCCGTGCTCAGCAGTGCTGCGACCACGGCAGCTGCGGCCACGGCCTGCTTGCGCCGCCCTGTGGTGCGTTGGGTAGTCACGATCTCGGATCCTCCGAAATGATGTAGGCGGCCTGCGAATGATTCACAGGCCCCGGGGGTACGGCAGTTCAGCGGGAAGCCTTCGGGTCGAGCGCGTCACGCACGCCGTCGCCGAAGAGATTGAAGGCGAGCACGGTGATGAAGATCGCCACACCGGGGATCACCATGTACATGGGATCCGAGTCGTAGTAGTCGATCGCCGAGGAGAGCATCTGTCCCCAGGAGGCCGTCGGCGGCTTGACGCCGACACCCAGGAAGCTGAGCGCCGCCTCGGTGAGGATGTTGGTGGGGATCATCATCGTCGTGTACACGATGATGGGCGCGATGAGGTTGGGCAGCAGTTCCTTGAACAGGATGTAGAACCGCCCGGCGCCCAGGCTCCGTGCCGCCTCCACGTACTCGCGCTCGCGCAGCGAGAGCGTCTGGCCGCGCACCACGCGGCCGACGTAGGGCCAGCCGAAGAAGCCGATCACCAGGATCATGACGAACAGGCGCACGCCGGTGCCCGTGAGGCCCAGCATCTCGTTCGGCATGACGGAGACCAGGGCGATGATGAACAGCAGCTGCGGGAAGGCCAGCAGACCGTCCATCACACGGCTGATGGCCGCGTCCACCCAGCCGCCGAAGAAGCCCGCGAGGATGCCGAGGACGGTCCCGAGGACCACGGCGACCAGCGCGGACAGGAAGCCCACGAGGAGCGAGATGCGGGCTCCGTAGATGATGCGGGCGAAGATGTCGCGGCCGCTCACCGGCTCGACGCCGAGCAGGTGGTCGCCGCTGATGCCGCCGAGGGAACCCGTCGGCGTGGAGAACAGCGGGTCGATCAGGTTCTCGTGGTGCGACTCGGGATCCTGGCCGACCAGGTTGGCGATCACCGGGGCGAGGATCGCGATCACGATCAGCACGAGCACGACGACACCGCCCGTGAGGGCCAGCTTGTCCCGCTTGAGGCGCTCCCAGGCGATCCGGCCGAGAGAGCGTCCTTGAACCGCCTTCGGATCGGCGCTGACAACCGCCGCTTCCTCGGCCGCGCTCGGGGCCGCTTCAGCGGTCGGCTCGTGCAATGGTGCCGTCATCGTGGCAGGGACCCCTCTCAACCGGCGGTAGCCGGCCCACACGTGCCGCTGGTAGCGGCATGATCAGTCCGTCGTACAAAGGGGCGAACACCCCTGGACCGGGAGTCTTCAACGCCTCGGCGATCTGTTGCCAGACTTGGCGGTGAATGGATGCCTAAACGTGATGCGGGCTGGGGGGTTCCGTTATCCGGACGGCGGGTAACGGGGGTCGGACAGGGGGCAATTGGGCCGCAAGGTCCCACGGGGGACGCTTTCCTTTCACCTCGTCCGCAACACGGACATCCCGTACTTCCGCCTTCGAGCGCGCTGGTCAGCGCCGGGTTCCGCGTCCGCAGGACGCGGCGCAGCCCGGTTTTCCGACGGATGGGAGATCAGTACGGCCGTGGCTGTGGGTAGCCGTAGCCGCCGGCCGCGGGGGCCTGCGCGGGTGCCGCGTGCGCCTCACGGTCGTAGAAGGGCCGCGCGTTGGCGCGCAGCCACATGGCCACCGGGTCGTAGGCGTCGGACATCGCGACGGTGGACACGGGCAGCCCGTCCGGGACCGCGCCGACGGACTGCTGCATCATCGCCCGCACCGAGTCGACGGCGGCCGGTGACGTGTCGTAGACGTCGAGACCGATGGCCAGGTACGGCGCCCCGAGCGCGGGCTGCACCCAGGCGCGGCGCAGCGAGCGCACGGCGGACGTGCGGTGCGCGTTCTGCGTGAGGAGGGCGTAGAACTGCGGGATCTCGATGGCCGGTTCGGACAGCCGCAGGGGTCCCGCGGGCTGGCGTTCGAGGCCGGTGGCGATCCGGCGCAGATCCAGCCAGGGGATGCCGACGCCCCCGCCGGGGGCGTGCGGGTTGAGCCAGAGCCCGAAGTGGTCGGGGTAGAGGGTGCGGGCGACGTCGAGACCGTCCACGACCTCGTACGACCTGTTCCAGCCGCTGGCGGACAGCTCCTGGGCCGAGGTCACGCAGGGGGCGTAGCCGTAGCCGCCCACCTCCATGTTCCCGTACTGGGCGTCCGGCGAGCCGGCCTGGCCGTGCCAGAGCAGCATCCAGATCTGGCCGTTCGAAGGGGTCGCGAGCGCACGCAGGAGCGCCTCGTAGGCGTCGTAACGCCCGGGCGTCACCTGGCGCAGCATGTGCTCGACCTGCCCGGCCGCGGCCGTGCCCGACGCGCTCACCTTCAACCGCCCCTTCGCGAACAGATCATCATGAACTCACCCATTGCCCCCGGGGCGCTCGCGCGGCCTCCCCGTCCGGGAGCACGTCAACACCTCGACCGAGCCATGAAACCAGCTTAAGCGGCGTTCCTGACAGGAACTTGACGCTCGGCTTCGCCGGTTCGCGTGGCGTCGGGCGCCCGTCCGGGGGCCGGGCCCGCCCGGTCAGTACTCCCGCTGGTAGAAGGGCCGCACCTGGGCGCGCATCCAGTCGCCCACCGGATCCTGGGTGACGTCGAGGAGGACCAGGTTCACCGGCCGGTCCACCGGGACCCGGCCGAGCGCCCGGCCGAGGGCGTCCAGCGGGTAGGTGCGCGCGGGGCCCTCCCAGTCGGACAGCTCGACGCCCACGAACATCACCGGGTCGCCGCCCTCGATGCTGGCCAGGCAGCGGCGGGCGGTCAGCACGACGCCGGTCGCCGCGAACTCGGCGGAGGCGGCGGACAGGAAGTCGACCGGGTCGTCCTGCCAGTCGGGCTCGAACAGCCGGACCCGGCCGCCGCTCGCGGGACCGTCCAGCGGGGTCCGTCCGGTGCGGCACAGTTCGGCGACGGCGGGCGGCGGCAGCGGCACGCCGACCACACCGTCGGGGTTGACGGCGAGGCCGACCTGCGGGGGCAGGCCGCGCGCGAACTCCACGGCGGGCGCGATCGTGTACGGCATGTGCCCGCCGGCGACCTGGCGGAACTGCTCCTCCGAGCTGAAGACCGGGACGTACGCCTGTCCCGCGATCTCCATCGTGGGGAGGTCGAGCGGGCCGCTGTGCGGGCCGCCGCCGTTCGGCAGCGGGATCCACAGGAAGCTGCGGCCGAGCACCTCGACGATCCGGGCGCCCGCCGAGGGGACTCCGAGGGATGCGGAGAGCACCTCCTCCAGTTCGTTGCCTGGCCATCCGCCGTGCGGATGGGGGTGCGGGTGCGCCTGTGCCGGGAAGTCCATCTGTCTACCGCCTGCTGTGAACCGCTGTTCCGGCTGGAAACCCTAGCCGGTGGGCGCGTACGGGGGTCAGTCGCCGAAGTCGATGCGGCGCAGCACGTCCGCCGCGGCCCGGTCGATCAGGACCGCCGAGCCGCAGCCCTCGGGCAGGTCGCCCTTCTCGGCGGCGCGCAGCAGCCGGCCGGCGGCGCGGCGGTGGCGCAGGAAGGCGTAGCGCGAGACCCCCCGGCCCCGCTCGCGCTGGCCGTCCAGGGCGGTGTCCGGCGGGACGTCGAGGAGCAGCAGGTGCAGGGTGCCGCCGCGGCGCCGGGCCTCGCGGGCGAGCCAGCGGCGCACCCAGGCCTGGGTGCCGCAGTCGTGCACGACGACGCCGGCTCCCGAGCGCAGCGCGCGGCGCAGTCCGGCGTAGTGCGCGACGCGGACGACGGGGCGGTAGAGCGCGTACGGCAGGAAGCGGGAGAGGCGGGTGTCCCAGCGGTCGCGGGTGTCCTGGGAGTCGACGCGGGCGCCGCTCACGGCCCGGCGCATCAGCGTCGACTTGCCGCTGCCGGGCAGTCCGGTCACCACGACCAGGTCGGCCGGGCCGAAGGACAGCCCGTGCGGGCTGCGTCCCGCGCGCTCGCGCAGGTCGCGGACGACGGTCCCGGACCGCCCGCGCGCCTTCCGGGCCTGGGCCGCGGGCTGTTCCGGCAGTGCGAGGCCCGAACTCGTCGCGTACGCCGTGGTCCTGTTCACCCTGGTCGTCCTCCCCCTCGGATCCCGAGTCCCATCCCCGTCGAGTGTAAAGAGAAGGTAATGCGGGGCGCCTCCCGTTTCCGTCCCCGTCCTGCCACAGACCCGTCACAGGTCCTCGGCCGGCCGCCGGACGGGCCGCCCCTGCCGGGTTTCACGGATGCGTGCAATGATGTGCCCGCCAACTGCATACCGGCCGCTTGAATCCGCGCGGGAGAGTCCCGGGGCACATCCGCCCGGGCGCCGAAGGAGCAAGTCCCTCCCTTGAATCTCTCAGGCCCCGATACCGCGCGGGCGAGGCACATCTGAAAAGCGGGCCGCTGACCAGTGGCTCCACCCAAGGTGCAAGTCAGGACCACCGGTTCGCCGGGTCGTGATGAACCTCTCAGGTTCCGATGACAGATGGGGAGGAACGACCTCGCCGTCATGCCTTGGGAGCCCCACCGATGAGCAGTAACGCCCCCCGTCACACCGCGCTCGATGCCCTGCATCGCTCTCTCGGCGCGACGATGACCGACTTCGCCGGCTGGGACATGCCCCTGCGCTACGGCTCCGAGCGCGACGAGCACCTCGCGGTCCGCACGAAGGCCGGTCTCTTCGACCTCTCCCACATGGGCGAGATCACGGTCACCGGCCCCGAGGCCGCCGCCTTCCTGAACTTCGCCCTCGTCGGCAACATCGCCTCGGTCGGTGTCGGCCGCGCCCGCTACACCATGATCGTCCGGGCGGACGGCGGCATCCTCGACGACCTGATCGTGTACCGGCTCCAGGAGCAGGAGTACATGGTCGTCGCGAACGCCTCCAACGCCCAGGTGGTGCTGGACGCGCTGACCGAGCGGGTGGCCGGTTTCGACGCCGCGGTGCGCGACGACCGTGACGCGTACGCGCTGATCGCGGTGCAGGGCCCGGAGTCGCCCGGGATCCTCAAGTCGCTCACCGACGCCGACCTCGACGGCCTGAAGTACTACGCGGGTCTGCCGGGCACCGTCGCGGGCGTCCCGGCGCTGATCGCGCGGACCGGCTACACCGGCGAGGACGGCTTCGAGCTGTTCGTGGCGCCGGCCGACGCCGAGAAGCTGTGGCAGGCGCTGACCGAGGCGGGAGCCCCGGCCGGGCTCGTCCCCTGCGGCCTGTCCTGCCGCGACACGCTGCGCCTGGAGGCGGGCATGCCGCTGTACGGGCACGAGCTGACGACGTCGCTCACCCCCTTCGACGCCGGCCTCGGGCGGGTCGTGAAGTTCGAGAAGGAGGGCGACTTCGTGGGCCGCGAGGCCCTCTCCGAGGCGGCCTCCCGTGCCGCGGACAACCCGCCGCGCGTGCTCGTCGGGCTCGTCGCCGAGGGCCGCCGCGTGCCCCGCGCCGGGTACCCCGTCGTCGCCGGCGGCGAGGTGATCGGCGAGGTCACCTCCGGTGCCCCCTCCCCCACGCTCGGCAAGCCGATCGCGATGGCGTACGTCGACGCCGCGCACGCCGCCCCCGGCACCGCCGGTGTGGGGGTCGACATCCGGGGCAGCCACGAACCGTACGAGGTCGTGGCGCTGCCGTTCTACAAGCGCCAGAAGTGACACTGGTCCCCAGGCGATCCCGGTGACCCCGGCCCCGGCGCCCCTCGCGGCGCCGGGCACCCCCGGGCACGTCCGCCCAGCTCATCCACGTCCCCGCTGCATCAGCAGTCCCCCGCGTACAGGAGAATCCAGGCCATGAGCAACCCCCAGCAGCTGCGCTACAGCAAGGAGCACGAGTGGCTGTCGGGCGCCGAGAACGGCGTCTCGACGGTCGGCATCACGGAGCACGCGGCCAACGCGCTCGGCGATGTCGTGTTCGTCCAGCTCCCGGAGGTCGGTGACACCGTGACCGCGGGTGAGACCTGCGGCGAGCTGGAGTCGACCAAGTCGGTCAGCGACCTCTACGCCCCGGTCACCGGCGAGATCACCGAGACCAACCAGGACGTCGTGGACGACCCGTCCCTGGTGAACTCCGCCCCCTTCGAGGGTGGCTGGCTGTTCAAGGTGCGCGTCACGGACGAGCCGGACGACCTGCTCTCCGCGGACGAGTACACCGAATTCACCGCAGGCTAAGGACTCCCGACTGATGTCGCTTCTGAACACGCCCCTTCATGAACTCGACCCGGACGTCGCCGCCGCGGTCGACGCCGAGCTGCACCGCCAGCAGGCCACCCTGGAGATGATCGCCTCGGAGAACTTCGCTCCGGTCGCGGTCATGGAGGCCCAGGGCTCGGTCCTCACCAACAAGTACGCCGAGGGCTACCCGGGCCGCCGCTACTACGGCGGCTGCGAGCACGTCGACGTGGTCGAGCAGATCGCCATCGACCGCGTGAAGGCGCTCTTCGGTGCCGAGCACGCCAACGTCCAGCCGCACTCCGGTGCCCAGGCCAACGCCGCCGCGATGTTCGCGCTGCTCAAGCCCGGCGACACGATCATGGGTCTGAACCTCGCGCACGGCGGGCACCTGACCCACGGCATGAAGATCAACTTCTCCGGCAAGCTCTACAACGTGGTCGCGTACCACGTCGACGACGCCACCGGTCAGGTCGACATGGCCGAGGTCGAGCGGCTGGCCAAGGAGTCGAAGCCGAAGCTGATCGTGGCCGGCTGGTCCGCGTACCCGCGTCAGCTGGACTTCGCCGCGTTCCGCCGGATCGCGGACGAGGTCGGCGCCTACCTGATGGTCGACATGGCGCACTTCGCCGGCCTGGTGGCGGCGGGCCTGCACCCGAACCCGGTGCCGCACGCCCACGTCGTCACGACCACCACGCACAAGACGCTGGGCGGCCCGCGCGGCGGCGTGATCCTCTCCACGGCCGAGCTGGCGAAGAAGATCAACTCCGCCGTCTTCCCCGGTCAGCAGGGCGGACCGCTGGAGCACGTGATCGCCGCCAAGGCCGTGTCCTTCAAGGTCGCCGCCACGGAGGACTTCAAGGAGCGCCAGCAGCGCACGCTGGACGGCGCCCGGATCCTGGCCGAGCGCCTGGTCCAGGACGACGTCAAGGCCGTCGGCGTCGACGTCCTGTCCGGTGGCACGGACGTGCACCTCGTCCTGGTCGACCTGCGCGAGAGCGAGCTGGACGGGCAGCAGGCCGAGGACCGCCTCCACGAGGTCGGCATCACGGTCAACCGCAACGCCGTCCCGAACGACCCGCGCCCGCCCATGGTCACCTCGGGCCTGCGGATCGGCACGCCCGCCCTCGCCACCCGCGGCTTCCAGGCCGAGGACTTCACCGAGGTCGCGGACATCATCGCCGAGGCGCTCAAGCCCTCGTACGACGCGGACTCGCTCAAGGCCCGGGTGTCCGCTCTGGCCGACAAGCACCCGCTGTACCCCGGCCTGAAGTAAATTCGTACGCTTTTTTGCCGTACGCGTCTTTTCATGACAGCGTCTTCTCTCGTACGAACGTCCGGGGCACCGCGCACACTGGAAACCGAGCGCGGTGCCCCGCCGCATGCACCGCCCCGCACGACCGGCTGACAACGGCGTCCGCCGAAACCCTGAGGAGTTACCCGTGGCCATCTCGGTCTTCGACCTGTTCTCGATCGGCATCGGCCCGTCCAGCTCCCACACGGTGGGCCCGATGCGCGCGGCCCGCATGTTCGCCCGGCGGCTGCGCAACGAGGACCTACTGACCCCGACCGCCTCGATACGCGCCGAGCTGTACGGCTCCCTGGGCGCGACCGGCCACGGCCACGGCACCCCCAAGGCGGTCCTGCTCGGTCTGGAGGGCGCGTCCCCGCGGACGGTGGACGTCGAGGGCGCCGACGCCCGGGTGGAGGCCATCCGCACCGGCGGCCGGCTCGCCCTGCTCGGCGAGCACGAGATCGACTTCTCCTTCGACGACCACTTGGTCCTGCACCGCCGCAAGGCCCTGCCGTACCACGCGAACGGCATGACGCTGTGGGCGTTCGGCGCCGACGGCGAGGAACTGCTGTCGAAGACCTACTACTCGGTCGGCGGCGGCTTCGTCGTCGACGAGGACGCGGTGGGTGAGGACCGCATCAAGCTGGACGACACGGTCCTCAAGTACCCCTTCCGCACGGGCGACGAGCTGCTGCGCCTGACGAAGGAGACCGGCCTGTCGATCTCCGCCCTGATGCTGGAGAACGAGCGGGCCTGGCGCACCGAGGAGGAGATCCGCGAGGGCCTCCTGGAGATCTGGCGGGTGATGCAGGCGTGCGTCGCGCGCGGCATGTCCCGTGAGGGCATCCTGCCGGGCGGCCTCAAGGTGCGCCGCCGGGCCGCCGTCACGGCCCGCCAGCTGCGCGCGGACGGCGACCCGCTGGCCCACGCCATGGAGTGGATCACGCTCTACGCGATGGCCGTGAACGAGGAGAACGCGGCGGGCGGCCGTGTGGTCACGGCGCCCACCAACGGCGCCGCCGGCATCATCCCCGCCGTCCTGCACTACTACGTGAACTTCGTGCCGGGCGCCGACGAGGAGGGCGTCGTGCGCTTCCTGCTCGCGGCGGGCGCCATCGGCATGCTCTTCAAGGAGAACGCCTCCATCTCCGGCGCCGAGGTCGGCTGCCAGGGCGAGGTCGGCTCCGCCTGCTCGATGGCCGCGGGCGCGCTCGCCGAGGTCCTCGGCGGAAGCCCCGAACAGGTCGAGAACGCCGCCGAGATCGGCATGGAGCACAACCTGGGCCTGACCTGCGACCCGGTCGGCGGCCTGGTCCAGATCCCGTGCATCGAGCGCAACGGCATGGCGGCGGTCAAGGCCGTCACGGCGGCGAAGATGGCCATGCGCGGCGACGGCTCCCACAAGGTGTCCCTCGACAAGGTCATCAAGACCATGAAGGAGACCGGCGCGGACATGTCCGTCAAGTACAAGGAGACCGCGCGCGGCGGACTCGCGGTGAACATCATCGAGTGCTGAGGCCCCTTCCGTGCGTACAGGGGTGGGCACCGCGAAGTGAGGGAAAAGGCAAGGAAGTTGGCGTTTCTCGCCGCTCCCCCCACTTCCCCGCCCCCCACGGCACAAGGAGTCGCCATGCTGCGCGGCATCGACGTCAGCGCCTACCAGTCGTCGTCCTTCTCCACCGACGGTCTCTCCTTCGTCTTCGTCAAGGCGACGGAAGGCCGCTCCTACGTCAACCCGAAGCTCAACTCGCAGGTGAAGCGGGCCCGTGACGCCGGCTGCGTCGTCGGGCTCTACCACTTCCTGTGGCCGGGCAACATCACCGCCCAGGCCGAGTACTTCCTCGCCAAGGCCCCGGACAAGGCCGGTGACATCCTCGCCGTCGACTGGGAGACCACCGGCGAGGGCACGCACGCGAGCAACGCCGAGAAGGACCGCTTCCTGCGCAAGCTCAAGGAACTGCGCCCGGACAACCGGGTCGTCCTGTACTGCAACCGCAACTTCTGGCTGAACGTCGACAGCACGTCCTACGCGGGCGACGGTCTGTGGATCGCCGACTACGTGAGCGCGGGCAGGCCGAGGATCCAGGCCGACTGGACGTTCCACCAGTACACCGACGACCCCCTGGACAGGGACGTGGCGGCCTTCACCGACGCCGCCGATCTGCGGGAATGGGCGAACCCGTAGGCTTCGCCGCATGGGGAAAGTGACCGCGGTCAGCCGCAACGGGACGTATGCGTTCACCAAGCCGAACCGGGACGCCATCACGCTGCTCGACGGGCTCGGCGTCGAGGGGGACGTGCACGCGGGCGTGACCGTCAAGCACCGCTTCCACATGCGCAAGGACCCCACGCGGCCGAACCTGCGGCAGGTGCACCTCATCCACGAGGAGCTGTTCGAGGAGGTCCGCGAGGCGGGCTTCTCCGTCACCGCGGGTCAGCTCGGGGAGAACGTCACCACTCGCGGGATCGACCTGCTGGGCCTGCCCACCGGGGCGCTGCTGCGGCTCGGCGGCGAGGCCGTGGTCGAGGTCACCGGGCTGCGCAACCCCTGCGCGCAGATCGACGGCCTCCAGAAGGGCCTGCTCAAGCGGATGGTCGAGCGGGACGGGGACGGCGCGCCCCGACCGCTGACCGGCGTCATGAGCGTCGTGCGTGCCGGGGGCGTGGTGCGGCCCGGGGACCCGATCGTGATCGAGCTGCCGGACGGGCCGCACCACCCGCTGCGGATCGTCTGACGGCTCAGCCGCGGAAGTCCGCCGGGCGTTCCGCGGGAGCCTCCGCGAGAGCCTTCGTCACCCCGTCGACGCCGGCCCGCAGTCCGTACACCGGGGTGCCCGGCTGCTGGCGCCAGGAGTCGTCGAGGCCGCCCGCGTCGACGGTGTCGAAGCCGAGTTCGTCGATGAGGCCGCGCACGACCCGCTTCGCGGCCTCGTCGTCGCCGGCCACCGGCAGGGCCATCCGCTCGGGGTCGCCGGCCGGGCGGCCGCGGTCCAGGATGTCCTGCGCGAAGGTGCCGTTGAACGCCTTGACCACGGTGTGGCCGATCCGCTCGGCCGTCCAGCGGCTCTCGGTCAGGCCCTCGTCCTCGATCGCGGCGATCCGGCCGTCGCGCTGCTGCGGGTAGTAGTTGCCGGTGTCGATCACGGCGACGCCCTCGGCCGCCCCGTCGAGGACGCCGGACGGCAGGTCCGGCACCGCCTTCAGCGGGATCGTGACGACGACGACCTCGGCGCCGCGCGCCGCCTCCTCGACCGGTACGGGCGTCGCCCCGGTCTCCTCGGCGAGCTGGGTGAGGGTGTGCGGGCCGCGCGAGTTCGCGACGGAGACCTCGTGGCCGAGGGCGGTGAGCCGCCTCGTGAGGTTGCCGCCGATGTTGCCCGCTCCGATGATGCCGATCTTCATGACATGCCCTTCCGGGGGCCGGGTGCCTGCTGACGCGGACCACCAACCTCCGGAGGCGGCGGGCTATTCCGGGGGTACGGGCAGACGGGTGACGCCGGCCGGATGACGCCGGTGGTCTTCGGGGGCCCGACCCGGTGCGGCACCGGCGCCCGGCCGCCGCGTGCGTACGCCGCTCCCGCGGGCATGACGAAGGGGCGCCCCCGCGCTGCGGTGGCGCCCCTCGTCCGGCCGGCTCACTTGTTCAGGTGGGCCCAGAACTCGTCGAACGAGAGGAGCTTGTCTCCGTCGATGTCACGGGAGGCGATCACGGCCTCCGCGACCGACTCGGTGACGTTCCAGTCCCCGCCCTGGGCGAGAGCGGTCTTGAACTCCGCGGCCGTGACGTACCCGTCGCCGTCCGCGTCGATCCGCTCGAACGCCTTGCGTGCTTCCTCGATGTCCGCCACCGGATCCGCCCCTTCTTGGTGCTTCATGCAGGCCCTGCGGCCCTACTGACGGAGGTCAGATTAACGGTCCGCCCGCGCGGGCGGGGCAGCGCCCACCGGGGCCGGTTCCGGGGCCCGCGGCGCGGGGGCCGATCATGGGGTGGCGCCGGGCGTTCCGGCGCCCGGGACACCCGGGGCGGGAAGAGGGGCGGCGCCATGGCCGGCACGCTGCGGGACATCCTGGACGCGGCGGCCCGCGGGGTCTTCCCGCCGGCCGACGGCTCCACCACCGTCGTACCGCAGCCCTGCCCGCGTGACGCGGGCGTCCTCGCCTTCACCGCGCACTCCGTGGTGTTCACCGACGAGGACCCGGCGTGGGTGCGCGCGACGCTGGGCTCCCTGGACTGCGATCCGCTGGCCGCGACGATGAACCCGCGCTTCCTCGCCGCGTTCATGGACCGCACCGGGCGGTCCACGGACACCGTCGACCTGCTGACGGTGGCCGCGCCGCTGGCCGGGGAGCCGCCGGTGGCGCTGACGGAGATCGACGACCCCGGTCATCCCCGGGTGGCCCGGGCGCGCGAGCGGCGGGACGACGTGCGGGTGTGGGCGGCGGACGGCGGCGTGCTCGTGCTGGGGCGCGGGGTCGCCGGGCGGCTGGAGGCGGCGGTCGAGGTGACGGAGTCCGCACGGCACCGGGGGCTCGGCCGGGCGCTCGCGGTGGCGGCCCGGCACCTGGCCGGCGGCGAACCGGTGTGGGCCCAGCAGGCTGCGGGGAACGCCCGCAGTGTGCGGGCGTTCCAGGCGGCGGGCTACCGGCCGGTCGGGGCGGAGGCCCTCCTCGCCCGCCGGTGAGGGCCCGCCGGGGGTCGGCTCAGTGCCAGGGCTCGTAGTACGGGTTGCTCTCGCAGTCGCTCATGATCTCGGTCCGGGTCTTCTTGTCGACCGGGCAGACGCCCACGATGTACTGCCGCGCGATGCCGCCCGGGAAGGCGACCTCGACCTGGTTGGCCCACCGGTGGGTGGTCCCGATGGTCTTGTTGACGTCGATGCCGCCGGGGGCGTCGACGTAGTAGTTGTAGGCGCTCTTCCACGTCTTGTAGAGGTCGTGGTCGTAGCTCGTCGAGACGTACGGCGAGGGCTGGTTGACCAGGACGTACTGCTCGATGTCGTACTGCCCGCCGACGGTGTCCTTGGGGTGGAAGCCCTGCTCGAAGACGGTCGAGGGGCCGCGGCCGTCGCTGCGGTAGAGGGTGCCGCAGGTCGTGCGCCAGACCGGCTCGGGGGTGATGCGGCCGACGTCCACGCGCCGGTCGGCGGCCGCCGTGAGCGGATCGTAGAACTGCGGGCAGGCGGGGGCGGCGGCCCGGGTGAGCGAGGCGGGCGGGGACGCGGGGGTCGTCGCCGCGGAGGTGGCGAGGACGGCCGCGAGGGACAGGGCGAGGGCGGCGGCCCGTCGCCGCAGGCGAGTGGTGATCATGCGGTGCACGATCTCGGCTGTGCGGCGGCGGACCGGGGATCCTCACCCCTGGGGCGGCGTGTCACCGTCACCAGGTCGACGGGAACGGTGCCGGGCCGGGGTCAGCGGAAGATTCCGGTGTGCCCCAGCGAGTAGCGGCCGGGCTGCGGGTACACCGCGAGTCCGTGCGGGCCGCTGCCGACCTTGATGCGGGCGAGCTGGGCGCCGGTACGGGTGTCGATGGCGTACACCTCGGAGTCGTAACGCCCGGACAGCCAGAGCACCTTGCCGTCGGCGGAGACACCGCCCATGTCGGGGCTGCCGCCGTCGGGCAGGTGCCACTTCTTGGTCAGCCGGTTCTGGGCGAAGTCGAAGACGGAGACGGTGCCCTCGCCCCGGTTGGAGATGTACATCTCGCGCGAGTCGCGGCTGACGTAGAGGCCGTGGCAGCCCTTGCCGGTGGGCAGCAGGGTCGGCTCGGTGAACTTGTCGCCGTCCAGCACCCACATGCCGTGGGCCATCATGTCGGCGATGTAGAACTTCTTGCCGTCTGGGGAGATCTTCACGTCCTGCGGCATGGCGCCGTCGAACGGGAGCTTCTGCTGGGCGACGACCTTCATCTTCTCGGTGTCGACCTTGAGCAGTTCGCCGCTGAACTCGCAGGAGACGATGAAGTAGCGGCCGTCCGGGGAGAAATCGGCGTGGTTGACGCCGTAGCAGCTGACCGGCTCACTCTTCACCCGCTTCATGGTGTGCGCGTCCCGGAAGACCAGCTCGCGGTCGAGCGAGGCCATCACGATCGCGTACTTGCCGTGCGGCGTGAAGTACAGGTTGTACGGGTCGTGCACGTCGACGGTCTTGCCCGCCCGGCCGGTCTTCGGGTCGATCGGGGTGAGGGTGTTGCCCTTGTCGTTGTTGACCCACAGCGTCTTCATGTCCCAGGAGGGGACGACGTGCTGCGGCTGGGAGCCGACCGGGATCGTCTCGATGACCTCGTAGGTGGCCGGGTCGATGACCGAGACGGTGTTCGAGTTGGTGTTGGGGACGTAGACGCGGGAGGGGAAGTCCTTGACCACCGGCGAGAGCTTGCCGGGACGGTCCGCCGCGTAGACGTCCTTCGGGTCCAGGACGGGCGGCATCCCGGGCAGCCCCCGCGCCGGCTCCGGCCGGGCCCGCTCGACGGGCGCCTTGGTGCCGAGTGCCTCGTCGGCGTGGTCGTCGGCCGCGCTCGAACACCCGGCGAGGGCGGTGAGAACGGCGCCCGCGATCAGGGCGCGCTTGGTGAGTTTCCGGTTGCGGTGCATCAGCTCAGCAGCTCCGTGGTGGTCACCGCGCGCAGTCCGCGGCGGTCGAGTTCTTCCAGGACGGCGGGAAGCGCGGCGACCGTGTCCGCGTACCCGAAGTGCAGGCTCACCACCGATCCGGCGCGGACCTCGCCCATGACCTTGCGGGTCACGGCCGTGGCGCCCGGCGAGGTGAAGTCGAGCGAGTCGACGTCGTACGAGAGGACGTGGGGGTATCCGGCGCGACGGGCCACCCGCTCCACCAGGGGCGAGGCGTGCGGGGTGCGCGAGGGGCGGAACCAGGTGCCGGGGGAACCGGTCAGCCGGCGCAGCCGGTCCGCGCAGCCCCGGATCTCGGCGTACGCGTCCGCCTCGGACATCGTGTTGATGCCGAGGTGGCGCAGGGTGTGGTTGCCGAGGTCGTGGCCGCCGTCGAGGATCCGCCGGGCCAGCTCCGGATGCTCGTCGAGCCAGGTTCCGACGGCGAGCACGGTGACCCGGGCGCCCCGGCGCTCGGCCTCGCCCAGGAGGGCGCGGGCGATCGCCGGATCACCCTGCCCGTGGAAGGTGAGGGCGACCTGGGGCCGGGTGCGGGGGCCGTGCTCGATCTGCACGGGCTGCCCGGGGTAGTGCCGGGGTGAGGGCGCCGGGCGCCTGTCCGGGGGGTGCGGGGCGCCGGACGCGGCGGGTGAGTCCGGGATGCCCGGCGCGCGGGCCTCGTGCGCGGCGGCCCCTCCCGGGGAACACGCGGCGGAGAGGGCCCCGGCTACGGCGAGCCCGGCACCCGCGCGCAGCGCCGAACGGCGGTCGGTCGTGGTCACCTGCACCATTTAAGGGCGATCCGACCACAAATAGGCATATTGACGTGTTGAACGACTGACGCGGGTCGCGGCGCCGTCACCGACGAACGCGAATCGCTTGGCAGCGGCGCCACGGAAAATCCAGCCCCTCCGGCGCTTGAGAAGCGGGGTCCGGGGCGGACCCCGTGACGTCGGCACCAGTGAGCGTTGAGGGCCCGTGCCCGCGATCACGTCACGTCACGTCACGTCACGTCACGTCACGTCACGTCACGTCGCCAAGACGACCCCGTACGCGGAGCCGGGGCAAGAGGGCCGCCCCCGCGTCAGCGGTCGGCGACCCGCATCTCGAACCAGGTCGTCTTGCCGCGGGGCAGCAGATCGACGCCCCAGCGGTCGGAGAGCTTGTCGACGAGGAAGAGCCCGCGCCCGCTCAGGTCCATCTCCTGGACCGGCATCAGACAGGGCAGCCCGCGGGAGGGGTCACGCACCTCGACGCGGATCCAGCCCCGGCGCCGGCGCATCCGCAGACCGAACACCCGGGCGCCGGTGTGCCGCACGGCGTTGCCGACGAGTTCGGAGACGAGTAGGACCGCGTCCTCGGTCATCTTCGGCGAGAGCCCCCACTGGCGGAGCACCACCACCTGGGCGAGCCGTCGCGCACTGGCGGCCGATTCGGGGCGGGACGGCAGGACCACCTCACCCTCCGTCGGATTCCCGAACAACTCCAGGGCTTTCAGAGCCCGTTCGTCCTCCACCGCCGGCGACCAGCGCGCCGCGGTCGCACTCGCGTGCCGCCGCGGCTGTTCCACACCCTCCAGCCCCGCCATGGCACCATCATGGCCGCCCCAGGGCCCCTACGGGGCGGTTCCGAGGGAATACGCCCCCCGGAACCGCTCGTTCCGCAGGAGTCGAACGGCATATGCCACAGGTAATTCAAGACCGGCGGCACCCTGTCCGACCTGCGGTGGAACCCCCGTTCACGGCATGGACCCGGGAACCCCGTTCAGTTGCCCTTAAGGTTCTCTTAAGGCGGGCATAAACCAGCCCATCGGGGGACGCCGGGTGAGACGTCGCGTCAACTGCAAGCGGTTCGGGGCGACAACTGCTGCCGGATCAGAGGAACTTCGCCTTGCCGGGGCCCTCGTCCACGAAGCTGCGCATGCCCCGCTCCCGGTCCTCCGTGGCGAACAGCCCCGCGAACCAGTTGCGTTCGACGGTCAGTCCGGTCTCCAGGTCGGTCTCCAGCCCGGCGTCGATCGACTCCTTGGCGGCCCGCAGCGCGATGGCGGGTCCCTGCGCCAGCTTCGCGGCCCACGCGTGCGCCTGGGCGTACACCTCGTCCCTGGGGACGACCCGGTCGACGAGCCCGAGCGTGAGCGCCTCGTCGGCCTTGACCATGCGGCCCGTGAAAATGAGGTCCTTGGCCCGGGAGGGACCGATCAGCCGAGAGAGGCGCTGGGTGCCGCCGGCGCCGGGGATCAGGCCGAGCAGGATCTCCGGCTGGCCGAGCTTCGCGTTCTCCGCGGCGATGCGGTAGTCGGCGCAGAGCGCCAACTCGCAGCCCCCGCCGAGCGCGTAGCCGGTGACCGCGGCGACGACGGGCTTGGGGATGCGGGCGACGGCGGTGAAGGAGTCCTGCAGGCCCCGGGACCGCGCGACCATCGCCGCGTGGTCCATGGCCTGCATCTCCTTGATGTCCGCGCCGGCCGCGAACACCTTCTCGCCGCCGTACAGCACCACCGCGCGCACGTCGGTGCGGCGCGTGGCCTCCTCGGCGAGTTCCTTGAGGCGGTCCTGGGTGGCGACGTCCAGCGCGTTCATCGGCGGACGGTCGAGACGGATGGTGCCGACGCCTTCGGCGACTTCGAGATGCACAGTCATGGGAGCAGGTTAGTGGCCGTTAACGCCGACGGGCCCGGTGTGCTCGGTCACAGCGGCACACCGGGCCCGGAGGCGAAGGGGGATCTTAAGCCGTCCACTTCTCCCAGGACATGTTCCAGCCGTTGTACCCGTTGTCCGGGGCCACCGTCTTGTCGTGGGAGTTCTTCACGACGACCACGTCGCCGACCATCGAGTGGTCGAAGAACCACGCGGCGGGCACGCTCCGGTCGCCGCCGCCGCGCACGTCCCGCAGGCCGACGCAGCCGTGGCTGGCGTTGTAGTTGCCGAAGGCGTCGCCGCCCCAGTAGTTGCCGTGGATGAAGGTGCCCGAGTTGGTCAGGCGCATCGCGTCCGGCACGTCCTTGATGTCGTACTCGCCGCCGTAGCCGACGGTCTCGCCGTTCATCCGGGTCACCCGCAGGCGCTCGCTGATGACCATCTGGCCGTTCCAGGTGTCGTAGCCGGGCTTGCCGGTGGTGACCGGGATGGTCTTGATGGTCTTCCCGTCGCGCTTGACGGTCATCTTCTTGGTCTTGACGTCGACGGTGGAGACCTGGCTGCGGCCGATCGTGAACTTCACGGTCTTGGCCTGCTCGCCGTACACCCCGGGCCGGCCCTCGACGCCGTCGAGGTTGAACTCGACGGTGACCTTCGTGCCCGCCGCCCAGTACTCCTCGGGGCGGAAGTCCAGCCGGTCGTTGCCGAACCAGTGCCCCTGGACGTCGACCGCGGGCTCGGTCTTGATCCTGATCGCCTTCTCGACGTCCTCCGGGTGCGTGATGCCCCGGGTGAAGTGCACCGAGAACGGCATGCCCACGCCGACCTTGGAGCCGTCCTCGGGCGTGTAGATCCCGACGAAGGTGTTCTTCGGGGTCAGCGTGGTGAACGCGGACTCCTCGGCGGCCTCACGGCCGTCGGCGTCCTTGGCCACCGCGTGGACCTTGTACTTGGTGGCCGAGGCCAGGTGCGTCGAGGGCGTCCAGGTGGCGCCCCCGCCGGTTATCTTCCCCTCGACCGCCTTGCCCTTGGTGTCCTCGACCTTCACCTCGGTCAGCTTGCCCTTGGCCGCGGTCACCTTGAGGGCGCCGCTGGTCCGCACGTCGTCGGCGCCGTCCTTCGGGGCGATCGTCACGACCGCCGCCGACGCCTTGGTGTCCGCCGTACCCGACTCGCCCTTGCTCTTCCCAGACCCGGAGCCCGTGTCCCCGCCCCCGCCGCACGCGGTCACCGCACACAACAGGACACCCAGCAGCAGTGCCAGGCCCCCCTTGTTCCGCCGTGACCGCGCGCCAACCGACGCCCCCGATATCGGTCGCCCGTTCAAAGTCGTTCTCCCCTCGCACGGCCTGATCAGGCCCGCACCCCGGCGCGTCCCACGCGCATATCGCGCTAATTAATCACACCGCCGGAGGTGTTGGATCCCCGCGATTGTCACCGTTCAGTTCCAAGTTCAACCGCGCGAAGGGGAGTCGGAAGCCGCTCCGTACGTACCCGTATGTCGGGCTACTCGACCGCGGAGCCCGCCTTCCACTGTTTCCAGCCCATGTTCCAGCCGCCGAGGCCGTTGTCGGGGGCGACCTTCTTGTCCTTGCTGTGGACGACCTCCACGACGTCGCCGACGAGGCTGCGGTCGAAGAACCAGCCCGCGGGCGTCCGCGAGCTGCCGCCCCTGACGTCCCTCAGCCCCACGCAGCCGTGACTGACGTTGGTGTTGCCAAAGGCGTCCGGCGCCCAGTAGTTGCCGTGCAGGAAGGTGCCGGAGCTGGTGAGACGCATGGCGTGCGGGACGTCCGGGATGTCGTACTCGCCGCCGAAGCCGACCGTGCGGCTGTTCATCCGGGTCACCTCGAGCATCTCGGTGACGACCATCTTCCCGTTGTACGTCGTCGTCTTCGGGGCGCCCGCCGTGATCGGCACGGTGGCCAGCAGGTCGCCGTCGCGGCGCACCTCCATGGTGTGCTCGGCCGCGTCCACGAGGCTCACCTGGCTGCGTCCGACGGTGAAGGTGAGCGTCTTGTCCTGCAACCCGTAGACACCGGGCGCCCCTTCGACGTCCCGCAGCCGCAGCGCCACCGTCACCCGGGTCCCGGGCTTCCAGTACCTCTCGGGCCGGAAGTCGAGCCGGTCCCGGCCGAACCAGTGCGGGCGGATGTCCACCGGGGGCACCGCGGTCACCCGGATCGCGCGCTCGACGGCGGCCCGGCGCCGGATCTCCCGGTTGAACTCCAGGGAGACGATCATCCCGGTGCCGACCACGGCGCGGTTCTCGGGGGCCACGTACCCGATGAACCGCTCGTCCGGCACCGCCGTCGTGAACGCCGTGTGCCGGGCGGAGCGGCGCCCGTGCCCGTCCAGCGCCACCACGTCCACGGTGTACCGGGCGGCGAGCGCGAGCCTCCTGTCGTCGGGCCGCCAGCTCAGGCCGTCGTCCGTGATGCGGCCGCGCACTTCGGACTCCTGCGCGTCCTGGGACTTGACGACCTTCACCGACTCCAGGCGCCCGCCGGGCACCCGTACCGTCAGCTTCTCGCCGGGCCGCACCCCCTTGCTGCCGTCGTCCGGCGAGACACGGATGACGTCCTCGGGCGCGCGGGGCTTGCCGAGCACCTCGTCCATCCCGTCCGACGAGCAGCCGGAGGCGGCGGCCAGCAGGACCGCCCAGGTCAGTACGGCCGCCAGTACGGCCCCGGCGCGTCGCGCGCGCGTCTGTACGTGGATCACGACCGCCCAACGACCATGCCCCTCCTGGGGAAACGTGAGTGCGAGCCACCCGGTGGGCAGAACAGTGGGGAGGACGACGCGACGGGGAACCGCGGCCGGGACGCCACGGGCCCCTTTTCTTGTCGCTCCCCATCGAGCCGCGGGAGGCTGACCGGTGTCGAGCGCACCCGAGCAGGAGGCAGTCCAGGAAGGACATGCCACGGGAAGCGGACTGCCCACGCAGTCCGCCCCTGTGAGGAACGGCACGCAGCGGGCGGCGCCCGTCGTGCCCGTGTGGCCGGGTACCCCGACTCCCCTCGGGGCACGCTTCCGGGTCGGCCCCGACGGCGTCGCGGGCACCAACTTCGCGCTGTGGGCGGGCGGGGCGGAGGCGGTGGACCTGTGCCTCTTCGACGAGCGGGGCGGCGGGGCGAGCGAGATCCGCGTCAAACTCACCGAGCTGACGCACGAGATCTGGCACGGTTTCGTCCCCGGCATCCTCCCCGGGCGCCGCTACGGCTACCGGGTGCACGGCCGCTGGGACCCGTGGACCGGCGCCCGCTGGAACCCGGCGAAGCTGCTCCTGGACCCGTACGCGCGTGCCGTGGACGGCGACTTCACCCTGCCGCCGGAGGTGTACGGGCACGTCCGCGACTGGCCCCAGCAGCATGTCGCCGACACCGTGCGCGACGACCGCGACTCGGCCCCGTACGTCCCCAAGGGCGTCGTCGTCCATGACGACGACGACTGGGCGGACGACCACCGGCCCAAGACGCCGTGGGCCGACTCGGTGATCTACGAGCTGCACGTACGGGGCTTCACCCGGCTGCACCCGGGCATCCCGGAGGAACTGCGCGGCACCTACGCCGGTCTGGCGCACCCGGCGGCGATCGAGCATCTGACGGCGCTCGGGGTGACGGCGGTGGAACTGCTGCCGGTGCACCAGTTCGCGCACGAGGACCATCTGCTGCGCAGGGGCCTGCGCAACTACTGGGGCTACAACTCCATCGGGTACTTCGCCCCGCACGCCGCCTACTCCGCGACCGGCACCCGGGGCGAGCAGGTCGGCGAGTTCAAGCGGATGGTGCGCGCGCTGCACGCGGCCGGCATCGAGGTCATCCTCGACGTGGTCTACAACCACACGGCGGAGGCGAGCGAGCTGGGCCCGATGCTCTCGCTGCGCGGCATCGACAACCGCGGCTACTACCGGCTCCAGTCGGACGCCCGGCGGTACGCGGACTACACGGGCTGCGGCAACACCCTGCACGTGGTGCAGCCGCACGTGCTGCGGCTGATCACCGACTCGCTGCGCTACTGGGTGACGGAGATGGGGGTGGACGGCTTCCGTTTCGACCTGGCTGCGGCGCTCGCCCGCTCCATGCACGACGTCGACATGCTCTCGCCGTTCCTCGCCGTCATCGCGCAGGACCCGGTGCTGCGGCGGGTCAAGCTCATCGCGGAGCCCTGGGACGTCGGTTCGGGCGGATACCAGGTGGGGTCCTTCCCGCCGCTGTGGACGGAGTGGAACGACCGGTACCGCAACGCGGTGCGCGACTTCTGGCGCGGGGCGCTGCCCGACGTACGGGACCTGGGCTACCGGCTGTCCGGGTCGAGCGACCTCTACGCGTGGGGCGGGCGACGCCCGTACGCGTCGGTCAACTTCATCACGGCCCACGACGGGTTCACCCTCCGGGACATGGTCTCCTACGAGCGCAAGCACAACGAGGCCAACGGCGAGGGCAACCGGGACGGCTCCGACGACAACCGCGCCTGGAACTGCGGGGTGGAGGGCGAGACGGACGAGGAGCGCGTACAGGCCCTGCGCCGCCGCCAGTTGCGCAACCTGCTGACCACGCTGCTGCTGTCCACCGGGGTGCCGATGCTGGTCGCGGGCGACGAGTTCGGGCGGACGCAGCGGGGCAACAACAACGCGTACTGCCAGGACAACGAGATCAGCTGGGTCGACTGGTCGCAGCTGGAGGACCCGGCCTGGCGGGCGCTGTTCGACCTCACGTCCCGGCTGATCGCCCTGCGGCACGGGCACCCGGTGCTGCGGACGCGGGCCTTCTTCTCCGGGCGGGCGCACTCGGCGGACGGACTGCGGGACCTCGCCTGGTTCACCTCGCGCGGCACCGAGATGACGGAGCGGGACTGGTACGCGCCGGCCGCGACGCTCGGGATGTACCTGTCCGGGCGGGACATACCCGGACGCGACGCCCGGGGGGCGCCGGTCGTGGACGACAGCTTCCTCGCCGTGCTGCACGCCGGGGACCGGCCGACGGCGTTCGTGCTGCCGGGGCCGCCGTGGGCCGCGGAGTACGAGGTCGTCGTGGACACCTCCCGCGAGGAACAGGGCGAGGCGCCGGGAGTGACGCACCGGGCCGGCACGACCGTCACGGTGCCCGCGCGCGCGGTGCTGCTGCTGCGGGTCGCGGGCTGAGGGGCGTGATTTAAGGGGGGCGCGGACCGAGGGCCGTCGGGCCGGCGTCGCGGCTTGGTGCGCGTAGGCCGGTGCGCGTCGGCCCGGTGCGAGCCGGCCCGTGGAAGGACCGCGTCCGGTACGGCGTCGAGCACGGCGTCCGGGCCGCCGGGCCGTCGTGGGTCCGGCCAAAACTCGGTGGGCGGTGTCAGTGGCAATCCGTAGGCTCGCCCCTGATGGCCACGACAGATGCAACGACCAAGGATCACGACGGCCCCACCGGCGGGCCCGGTCACGCGGATGCCGCCGAGGCCGCCGCCGGACCGGGCGGCCAGGCCGACGGGGGCTCCACCGTACGCAGCCTGCTGCGCCTGTGGCCGTACGTACGGCCCGTGCGCGCGCGGCTGTTCGGCGCGGCCTGCGTCGCCGTCGTCGCCTCCTGCGTCGGGCTGGTGATCCCGCTCGTCCTGAAGTGGCTGGTGGACGGTCCCGTCGCCGGCCACGACCCGCAGGGGGTGTGGCTCGGGGCGCTGTACCTGCTGCTGCTCGGGTTCGCGGAGGCGCTGCTGTTCGGGCTGCGCCGGTGGCTGGTGGCGCGACCGCTCGCGGGTGTCGAGGCGGACATGCGGGCGGATCTGTACCGGCATCTCCAGCGGCTCCCGGTCGCCTTCCACGACCGCTGGGCCTCGGGTCAGCTGCTGTCCCGGGCCACCACGGACCTGATGCTGCTGCGCATGTTCCTGGCCTTCCCGCTGACGTTCCTGTTCGTCAACGCCGTGACGATCCTCGTCGGCATGGCCATCATGCTGCTCCAGCAGTGGACCCTCGGGCTGGTGCTGCTGGCCCCGGTCCTGCCGGTGGTGCTGGTCTGCTGGCTCTTCGAGCGGCGGTACTCGCAGGTGGCGCGGCTGGCGCAGGACCAGGTGGGCGATCTGACGACGGTCGTCGAGGAGAGCGTGCTCGGCATACGCATCATCAAGGGCTTCGGGCGCCACCGCAGCCAGGCCCGCGCGTTCCGGGAGCTGTCGCGGACCCTGCGCGGCACGGAACTGGCCAAGGCCCGGCTGCTCGCCTCCATCTGGGCCGTCATCGTCACCCTGCCGGAACTGGCCATCGGCGCGGCCCTGGTCCTCGGTACGGTCCAGGTCGCGGACGGCGATCTCTCCGCCGGGACGCTGGTCGCCTTCCTGTCGACGGCCCTGGCCCTGCGCTGGCCCATCGACTCGATCGGCTTCCTGCTGGCGATGAGCCAGGAGGCGGCGACGGCCACCCAGCGGTACTTCGAGGTGATGGACTCCGCGCCGGAATCGGCCGACCCGGCCGACGGAGCCGCCGGTGAAGGCGCCGGTCCCCGCAAGGGTGTGGGTACGGGCGGCGGTACGGGGACTCGGGACGGCGTCGGTAAGGGGACTCCGGACGACGCCGACGCCGACGCCGGTGATGGTGATCGTCACGGTCCCGCCTCGGGTTCCGGGGCGAGCCGTCACGACGGTGACGGTGACGTCGAGGGCCCGGAAGGCATCGGTGCCGGAGCGGCCGGCACCGTGCGGGCGGGCGCGGGCGGACTGCGGTTCCACGGGGTGCGGTTCCGCTACCCGGACGCCCCCGCGGACGCGGCCCCCGTGCTCGACGGCATCGACCTGCACATCCGCCCCGGCGAGACGATGGCCCTGGTCGGGGCGACCGGCTCCGGCAAGACCACCCTCACGGCCCTCATCCCGCGCCTGCACGAGGTGACGAGCGGCCGCATCACGCTGGACGGCGAGGACATCACCCGGATGCCCAGGGCGACGCTGCGCGAGCTCGTCGCCGTGGCCTTCGAGGAGCCCACGCTGTTCTCCGCGAGCGTCGGCGAGAACGTCCTGATGGGCGCCGCCGACACCGCGGGCGAGACGGAGCTGGACCGCGCCCTGGCCGTGGCGCAGGCCGACTTCGTCCACGCGCTGCCCGAGGGGGCCGCCACCCAGGTCGGCGAGCAGGGCCTGAGTCTGTCCGGCGGTCAGCGCCAGCGCCTCGCCCTGGCACGCGCCGTCGTCGGCAGCCCCCGCTTCCTCGTCCTGGACGACCCGCTCTCGGCGCTGGACGTGCACACGGAGGCCGCGGTGGAGGCGGCCCTGCGCCGCGTACTGGCCCGCACGACGGCACTGGTCGTCGCGCACCGCCCGTCCACGGTGCTGCTCGCCGACCGGGTGGCCCTGCTGTCCGGGGGCCGCGTCGCCGCCGTCGGCACTCATCACGAACTGCTGCGCTCGAACGCCGAGTACGCCTGGCTGATGTCGGGCACCGAGGACACCGGCGCCGCTCCCGGTGCGGGGCACGGCACCGACACCGCACGCCGGACCGCCCACGCCGGCGCCCGCACCGAGGAGGACCACCGATGACGGCGCCGACGACGACCGCGCCGGACCGGGACCCCGACCGGGACCGGGCCGGGGAACCGGACCACACGCCGCGGGAGGACACCGGGCGCGCCGACCCCTTCGACCGCGACGTCCTGCCCACTCCCCCGGGTGCGACGGCCGCGCTGCTGCGCTCGCTCCTCGCCCCGCTGAGGGCCCGGGTCGTGGTGGCGACGGTCCTGCTGCTGGTCCAGCAGGCGGCCGTCCAGGCGGGTCCGCTGCTCGTCGCGTACGCCATCGACCGCGCGGTACCGGCCTTCCGGCACGACGACCGCGGTCCGCTGATCGCGGTGGCGGTCGCCTACCTCGTGTGCTCGGTCGCCTCCGGCGCACTGCAATACGCGTTCATCGCGGCCTCCGCCCGCGTCAACCAGGACGTCCTGCTCGACCTGCGCGGACGCATCTTCCGGCACGCGCAGGCGCTCAGCATCGACTTCCACGAGCGGTACACCTCGGGCCGGCTGATCTCCCGCTCCACCACGGACGTCGAGTCCCTGCGGGAGCTGCTCAGCGAGGGCCTGCAGGAACTCGTCATGGTCATCCTGTCCTTCGTCTACATCTCGGCGATGCTGCTCTGGCTCGACCTGGGCCTGGGCGCGATGGCCGTTGCCTCCTTCGTGCCGCTGTACCTGCTGGTGCGGCTCTACCAGCGCCGCGCGGGCCGCGTGTACCGCGTGCGGTCGACCGCGATCGCCGCCGTCATCGTGAAGTTCGCGGAGACGATGAACGGGATCAGGCCGGTGCGCGCCTTCCGGCGCGAGGCGGCCAACGACGCGCAGTTCCGGGTCCTGAACCGGCGGCACGAGCGGACGAACGGCGACGCGCTGCTGGAGATGGCGCGCTACGTCACCGGCTCGCGCCTGGTCGCGAACGTGGCGGTCGCGGGCATCGTGCTGTGGGGCGCGCACCGGGTGGCGTCCGGCTCGCTGGAGCTCGGCGTGCTGGCCGCCGCGGTGCTCTATCTGCGCCGGCTGTACGACCCCATCGACCGGCTCGGCATGTTCCTCAACTCGTACCAGTCGGCGGCGGCCTCGCTGGAGAAGATCGCGGGTCTGCTCGCCCAGACGCCCGCGGTGCCGGAGCCCGTGACGCCCCGGCACCTGCCGGAGTCCGCCTCGGAGCACCCGGGCCGCGAGGTCGTCTTCGAGGGCGTCCGCTTCGCGTACCGCACCGGCGGCGAGGTCCTGCCCCGCTTCGACCTCACCCTGCCCGCCGGGCAGACGGTCGCCGTGGTCGGCTCGACCGGCGCCGGCAAGTCCACCCTGGCCAAGCTCCTGGCCCGCTTCTACGACCCGACCGAGGGACGGGTCCTGCTGGACGGGGTCGACCTGCGTGATCTCGCCAACGCCGAACTGCGGCGCGGAGTGGTCATGGTGACGCAGGAGGCGTTCCTGTTCTCCGGCACGGTCGCCGAGAACATCGCCATCGGCCGCCCGGACGCGGGCCGGGAGGAGATCGAGCGGGCCGCGAAGGCGATCGGCGCGCACGAGTTCATCAGCGCCCTGCCCGACGGCTACGACACGGACGTACGCAAGCGGGGCGGCCGCATCTCGGCGGGGCAGCGCCAACTGGTCGCGTTCGCGCGGGCGTTGCTCGCCGACCCCGCCGTGCTGATCCTCGACGAGGCGACCAGCTCGCTGGACGTGCCCGGCGAGCGGGCGGTGCAGCGCGCGATGTCGACGGTCCTGCACGGCCGGACCGCCGTCGTGATCGCGCACCGGCTGTCCACGGTGGAGATCGCCGACCGGGTGCTGGTGATGGAGCACGGCCGGATCGTGGAGGACGGCACGCCGGACCAACTCGTGCTCGACACCGGCAGGTTCGCCGATCTGCACCGGGCGTGGCAGGACAGTCTGGCCTGACCGGGTGACCAGTTCGTATACCGAACACGACCAACCGGACAACGAACGGTTTCCGGCCAAGTTCTTGATGCGCCCCTGACAGAACGCGCAATCTGCTGCCACTCTTCCCACGGCCGCTTCACAGCAACCTCACAGCACCTTCGCTGTGCCGTGGCGCAACCTCCTGTGCACCTGGCTTTGCGTACCGCCCTGTTCTGCCCGGACGGCTCACCCATCGTCCGGTCTCCCCTGGCCGTGCGACCCGCGGCCACGCAGAAGGAGTCAGTGTTGAGAAGCAGCACCTCCCACAGACGCACCTCCCACACCGCGCGCCGCCGCGCCACCGCCGCCGCACTCGTCGGCGTCACCGCGCTGCTCACCGCGGCCGTCCAGTCGGGCGCCGCCAGCGCCGCCCCCGAGAAGGCACCGGCCGGGAAGATCAACCCCGGTTCCGTCGCCGTGCAGCTCACGCCCTCCCAGCGCGCCGAGCTGATACGCGACGCCGACGCCGCGAAGGCGGACACCGCCAAGGACCTGGGACTCGGGGCGAAGGAGAAACTCGTCGCCCGCGACGTCATCAAGGACAAGGACGGCTCCGTCCACACCCGCTACGAGCGCACCTACGCCGGACTCCCGGTGCTCGGCGGCGACCTGGTGGTCGACACCGCCGCCTCCGGGAAGACCGAGGGCGTCGTCAAGGCGACGAAGGCCACGATCAAGGTCGCCTCGCTGACGCCGGCCGTCACCGCCTCGAAGGCGGAGAAGCAGGCGCTGTCGGCCGCCAGGGACGCCGGCTCGGAGAAGACCGAGGCCGACCGCGCGCCCCGCAAGGTGATCTGGGCGGCGAACGGCAAGCCCGCGCTCGCGTACGAGACCGTCGTCGGCGGCCTCCAGGAGGACGGCACCCCGAACGAGCTGCACGTCGTCACGGACGCGGCCACCGGCAAGAAGCTCTACGAGTACCAGGGCATCGAGACCGGCACCGGCAACACCCAGTACAGCGGCACGGTGCCGCTGACGACCACGCTCTCGGGCTCCACGTACACGCTGAACGACGGCGCGCGCGGCGGCCACAAGACGTACAACCTGAACCGCGGCACGTCGGGCACCGGCACGCTGTTCTCCCAGACCAGCGACACCTGGGGCAACGGCACCACGTCGAACGCCGCCACCGCGGGCGCCGACGCGCACTACGGGGCCGCCGTCACGTGGGACTTCTACAAGAACTCCTTCAACCGCAGCGGCATCAAGAACAACGGCGTCGGCGCGTACTCCCGCGTCCACTACGGCAACGCGTACGTCAACGCGTTCTGGGACGACGGCTGCTTCTGCATGACGTACGGCGACGGGTCGGGCAACGCCAAGCCCCTCACGTCGATCGACGTGGCCGGCCACGAGATGAGCCACGGCGTCACCTCCAACACCGCGGGGCTCAACTACTCGGGCGAGTCCGGCGGTCTGAACGAGGCGACCTCCGACATCTTCGGCACCGGCGTGGAGTTCTACGCCAACAACTCCTCCGACGTCGGTGACTACCTCATCGGCGAGAAGATCGACATCAACGGCAACGGCACCCCGCTGCGCTACCAGGACAAGCCGAGCAAGGACGGCGCGTCCAAGGACAGCTGGTACTCGGGGATCGGGTCGATCGACGTCCACTACTCCTCGGGTCCCGCGAACCACTTCTTCTACCTGCTGTCCGAGGGCAGCGGCGCGAAGGTGATCAACGGCGTCAGCTACAACTCGCCGACCGCCGACGGCCTTCCGGTCACCGGCATCGGACGCGAGAAGGCGCTCCAGATCTGGTACCGGGCGCTCACCACCAAGTTCACCTCGACCACCAACTACGCGGCGGCCCGCACCGGCACGCTCGCGGCGACGGGTGAGCTGTACGGCACCACCGGCGCGGAGTACAAGGCGGTGCAGGACGCGTGGGCGGCCGTGGCCGTGGGCGCGCGTTCCGGTGGCGGCGGCGGTGGCGGCACGTCGTTCGAGAACACGGCCGACGTATCGATTCCGGACAACGGCGCTGCCGTGACGTCCTCGGTGACGGTCTCCGGCCGGACGGGCAACGCCCCTACGAACCTGGCCGTCGCGGTGGACATCGTGCACACCTGGCGCGGTGACCTCGTCATCGACCTGGTGGCCCCGGACGGCACCGCGTACCGGCTGAAGAACTTCAGCTCGTCCGACTCGGCGGACAACGTGAACACCACCTACACGGTCGACGCGTCCTCCGAAGTCGCCAACGGCACCTGGAAGTTGAGGGTCCAGGACCAGGCGGCGCAGGACACCGGCTACATCAACAGCTGGAAGCTGACGTTCCCGTAGACCGTCCCGCGGTCCCGCACAGGCAGGGCGCCGTCCCGGTGGTTCGACTCCCCGGGGCGGCGCCCTCTTTTACCGTGCCCTGACCCGGCCTTGGTTGCCTCTTTGAACAAGATCGATTCCGCATTGCGTACAGCGGTTTTCACTCAACGGACGCTTTCCGGCCAAGCTTTGATCGCACTCCTGACATGTACGCGTCCCAGGTGGCACTCTTCCACCGCACGGCACTCCCGCACCGCACCTTCGTACTTCCGGACGGCGACCCCACGCCGCCCGGTCGCCCCCCATAAGGAGCTTGCGTGACCCCCCTCTACGCGCGTCACAAGCGCACCACTCTGGCCATCGCGACCGCCGTTGCGGCCGGAGCGCTCCTCACCACCGGTATCACCGGTGCGTCCGCCCAGACCCCCACCTCCCCCTCGGGCACGCCCGCCCTCTCCGCCGCGCCGGTGCAGCTGTCCGCGGCGGCCCGCACGACCCTGATCAAGGACGCCCAGGCGGGCGTCACGCGCACGGCCGACGAGATAGGTCTCGGCGCCAAGGAGAAGCTCGTCGTCAGAGACGTCGTCAAGGACGCCGACGGCACCCTCCACACCCGCTACGAGCGCACCTACGACGGACTCCCGGTCCTCGGCGGCGACCTGGTCGTCCACGAGACGAAGGCCGGGAAGACCAAGGGCGTCACCAAGGCGACGAAGGCGGCCATCAAGGTGGCCTCCCTCAAGCCCGCCGTGACCGCCCAGAAGGCCGAGAAGCAGGCCGTGAAGGCCGCCCAGTCGGCCGGCTCCGAGAAGACGACCGCCGACCAGGCCCCCCGCAAGGTGATCTGGGCGGCGGACGCCAAGCCGACCCTCGCCTACGAGACCGTCGTCGGCGGCCTCCAGGACGACGGCACCCCGAACGAGCTGCACGTCGTCACCGACGCGGCCACCGGCAAGAAGCTCTACGAGTACCAGGGCATCGAGACCGGCACCGGCAAGACGCTGTACTCCGGCTCGGTCTCGCTCACCACCACCCTGTCGGGTTCGACGTACAGCCTGACGGACGGCACCCGCGGCGGCCACAAGACCTACAACCTCAAGCACGGCACGTCGGGCACCGGGACGCTGTTCACGGACGCCGACGACGTCTGGGGCACCGGCGCCGCCTCCAGCTCCACCACCGACCAGACCGCCGCCGCGGACGCCGCGTACGGCGCCCAGACGACCTGGGACTTCTACAAGAACACCTTCAACCGCAGCGGCATCAAGAACAACGGCGTCGGCGCGTACTCCCGCGTCCACTACGGCAACGCCTACGTCAACGCGTTCTGGGACGACGGCTGCTTCTGCATGACGTACGGCGACGGCTCGGGCAACACCCACCCGCTCACCTCGCTGGACGTGGCCGGCCACGAGATGAGCCACGGCGTCACCTCCAACACCGCGGGCCTCAACTACTCGGGCGAGTCCGGCGGTCTGAACGAGGCGACCTCCGACATCTTCGGCACCGGCGTGGAGTTCTACGCCAACAACTCCTCCGACGTCGGCGACTACCTCATCGGCGAGAAGATCAACATCAACGGCAACGGCACGCCGCTGCGCTACATGGACAAGCCCAGCAAGGACGGCGGCTCCGCCGACTACTGGTCCTCCACGGTCGGCAGCAAGGACGTGCACTACTCGTCCGGTGTCGCCAACCACTTCTTCTACCTGCTGTCCGAGGGCAGCGGCAGCAAGACGATCAACGGGGTCACCTACAACTCCCCGACGTACAACGGCTCCGCGGTCACCGGCATCGGCCGCGCCAAGGCCCTGCAGATCTGGTACAAGGCGCTGACGACCTACATGACGTCGTCGACCAAGTACGCGGGCGCCCGCACCGCGACCCTGTCCGCGGCCTCGGCGCTGTACGGCTCCACCAGCACGGAGTACGCGGCCGTGAAGGCCGCCTGGACCGCGGTCAACGTCAACTGACCCGTCCTCGCTCCCGTCGGGCGGCCCCCGGAGAGAAGGTTTCTCCGGGGGCCGCCCTAGGCTGTCCCCCATGCCCTTCACCTACGAGGACGTGGGCGCGACCCGCGAGGACCGTTGCCCACCGGGCTTCCACCGACTGCATGTCCGAAACCGCATCGGCGAGGGCGAGGACGTCTTCCGCAGGGCGTGCCAGGCGGTGCTGACCTGGGAGATGCACCGCGCGGTCGGCGTCGCCGTCTCGGCGGACGCGCCGACGGCGACGCCCGGCGTCGACGTCACCGTCGGCATCGGCCCGATCAAGGCCCCCTGCCGGGTCGTCTGGACGCTCGACGAACCCCGCCGCGCCGGCCTCGCCTACGGCACCCTGCCCGGCCACCCGGAGAGCGGCGAGGAGGCCTTCGTCGTGGACCGCACCGGCGACGGCACCGTCTGGCTGACGGTGACCGCCTTCAGCCGCCCGGCCAAGTGGTACACCCGTGCGGGCGGCGCGGCCACCCGCGGACTCCAGCACGCCTACGCGCAGCGCTGCGGAGTCGTGCTGCGCCGGCTGTGCGCCGAGGTGCAGGAGTAGCGGCGGCCCGGCCCCGCCGCTCGGGCGGGGCCGGACGCCCTCACCGCATCAGCACGCCCGCCCCCTCGCCGGCCTCCTCCGACGGGACGGTCACCAGGCCCAGTTCCGCGCTCGACGCCAGCAGCCGGTGCGCGGGCAGGATGCGGACCGTGTAGCCGAAGGGACCGGTGCGGTCCAGGGACAGCGGGCCCTCGTAGACCCAGCGGCCCTCCATGTCCGGGCCGCCGGCCGGCTTGAGGGGCACCGTCACCGCGTCCGCGATGCGGTCCTGCGCGTCCACCCGCCCGGCGACCGCCTGCACCTCGACGTCGTCGGGGCCGAGGTCGGCGAGGTCCACGCGGACCCTCAGGTCGAGCGTCGTGCCGAGTTCGGCGGTGGTCGTCGCCGCCGACGCCTCCACGTGGTCGACGGTGACCCGCGGCCAGGCCGCCCGCACCCGGGACTTCCACCCGGCCAGCTCGCGGGCGGACTCCGGGGTCACGGCGCGGTGGGCGCGGGCCGCGGGCGTGTAGAGGCGCTCCACGTACTCCCGGACCATCCGGCCCGCCAGCACCTTGGGACCCAGGTGCGTCAGGGTCTGGCGGACCATCTCGATCCAGCGGTCGGGCAGACCGCCCTCCCCCCGTTCGTAGAAGCGCGGGGCGACGCGGCGTTCGAGGAGGTCGTAGAGGGCCGAGGCCTCCAGTTCGTCGCGGCGGTCGTCGTCCGTCGCCGTGCCGTCCGCCGTCGGGATCGCCCAGCCGAAGTCCGGCTGGAACCACTCGTCCCACCAGCCGTCCAGGACGGACAGGTTGAGGCAGCCGTTCAGCGCGGCCTTCATGCCGCTCGTCCCGCAGGCCTCCAGCGGGCGCAGCGGGTTGTTCAGCCAGATGTCGCAGCCCGGGTAGAGCTTCTGCGCCATCGCCATGCCGTAGTCGGGCAGGAAGACGATGCGGTGGCGCACCCGGGGGTCGTCGGCGAAGCGGACGAGTTCCTGGATCAGGCGCTTGCCGCCGTCGTCGGCGGGGTGCGCCTTGCCGGCGACGACGATCTGGACCGGGCGCTCGGGGTGCAGCAGCAGGTCCATCAGCCGGTCCCGGTCGCGCAGCATCAGCGTCAGCCGCTTGTAGGAGGGGACGCGGCGGGCGAACCCTATCGTCAGGACGTCGGGGTCCAGGACGCCGTCGATCCACCCCAGTTCGGCCGTGCCCGCGCCGCGCCGGCGCCAGGAGGCGTACAGGCGTTGCCGTACCTCGGTGACGAGTTGTTCCCGCAGGACGCGCCGCAGGTCCCAGATCTCCTGGTCGGGGATCTCGCCCACCGCGTCCCAGCGGTCCGAGCCGCCGACGGTGAGCGCGTCCTCGGTGCGCCGGCCGCCGATCTGCCGGGCGCCGAGGCGGAACACCTCGGGGGCGACCCAGGTCGGCGCGTGCACCCCGTTGGTCACCGAGGTGATCGGGACCTCCTCCGGGTCGAAGCCCGGCCACAGGCCCGAGAACATCTCCCGGCTGACCTGCCCGTGCAGCAGGGACACGCCGTTGGCGCGCTGGCCGAGCCGCAGCCCCATCACGGCCATGTTGAAGAGGTTCGGCTCGCCGCCCGGGTAGGTCTCCATGCCCAGGCGCAGGATGCGCTCCACGTCGATCCGGGGCAGTTCGGCGTCGGGGCCGAAGTGGCGGGCCACCAGCTCCCGGTCGAAGCGGTCGATGCCGGCCGGGACCGGGGTGTGGGTGGTGAACACGGTGCCCGCGCGGACGGCTTCGAGGCCGGAGTCGAAGTCGAGCCCGGTGTCGCACAGTTCGGCGATGCGCTCCAGGCCGAGGAAGCCTGCGTGTCCCTCGTTGGTGTGGAAGACCTCGGGCTGGGCGTGACCGGTGAGCCGGCAGTACGTGCGGACCGCGCGCACCCCTCCTATGCCCAGCAGCATCTCCTGGAGCAGCCGGTGCTCGCTGCCGCCGCCGTAGAGCCGGTCGGTCACCCCGCGTTCGCCGGGGGCGTTCTCCTCGACGTCCGAGTCCAGCATGAGGAGCGGGACGCGGCCGACCTGGGCCAGCCAGACGCGGGCGCGCAGCCGGCTGCCGCCGGGCAGTGCCAGGGACACCTGGGCGGGGGTGCCGTCGGCCTCGCGCAGCAGCACCAGCGGGAGCTCGTTCGGGTCGAGGACGGGGTAGTGCTCCTGCTGCCAGCCGTCGCGCGAGAGGGACTGGCGGAAGTAGCCGTGCCGGTAGAGCAGGCCGACGCCGATGAGCGGGACGCCGAGGTCGCTGGCGGCCTTGAGGTGGTCGCCGGCGAGGATGCCGAGGCCGCCGGAGTACTGGGGCAGGGCGGCGGTGACGCCGAACTCGGGCGAGAAGTAGGCGATGGCGGCGGGCAGTTCGGCCGACTGGGTCTGGTACCAGCGCTCGCCGGTCACGTATTCGCGCAGGTCGTCGGAGGCGGCGGCCAGTCTGCGCAGGAAGCGCCGGTCCTCGGCGAGCTCGGCGAGGCGCGCGGTCGGCACGCTGCCCAGCAGCCGTACGGGGTCGCCGCCGGACGCGGTCCAGCGCTCGGGGTCCACGGACTGGAAGAGATCACGGGTCTCCGCATGCCATGACCACCGCAGATTGCGTGCGAGGTCGACGAGCGGGTGAAGGGCTTCGGGGAGTACGGGTCGAACGGTGAACCTGCGGATTGCCTTCACGAATTCCACCTTCACGGAGGACGTACGCGGCAGAGGGACGCACGTCGCTGTGCGCCCTTCGTCACCCACGACGGTAACGGGACGAGCGCCCTCGCAACCACGGCGCACGGCGGGACACGCGGCGGGTCTCCCGCGCCTGCCTGCCGACTTCGGCGTGAATTCGCCGCAACCTTCCCACCGGGCCGTCGTGCGCTCCATGGCCGGTTCCGCCCGCCTGTGCGCCCTTGTGGCGCTTCGCGCCCCACGAGAGGCTGCTCTCCGACGCACCGGCCCGGACCCGGCCCGACGGGGTGAACCGCGGCCCCCGTGCGCCGAGTCAGGGAGGGGAACCCGGACATGCCACAGACGCGCACCAGACGCCCGTACCGGGCGGGGGGCCTCGTCGCGGTCGTCATCGCGGCGGTGCTTTCGGCCACCGCGCCGCCCGCGCACGCCGCTCCCGAGGGACGGACAGCCGGGGCCGGGGGGCCCGGCGCGGTGGACGGGAGCTATCTCGTGACCCTCGAAGGGGGCACCGCGGCGTCCTCGGCGGCCGGGAGGGACGTCGCCGAGACGTATGGGGCGAAAATCAGCCACACCTACCGCGCTGCTCTCAATGGGTACGCGGTGCGGGCCGACCCGGCCCGGGCACGCCGGCTCGCGGCGGACCCCCGTGTCGTCTCGGTCGTCCAGGACACCGCGGTGCGCCTCGACCACCGGCAGCGGAACCCGCCCTCCTGGGGCCTGGACCGGATCGACCAGCCGGCCCGGCCGCTGGACCACCGCTACGCCTCACCGGATTCCGGGGGCGCCGGCGTCACCGTCTACGTCATCGACACCGGCATCCGCGTCACCCACCGGGACTTCGGCGGCCGGGCGGGCGACGGCTGGGACTTCGTCGACGGCGACCGCACCGCCGGGGACGGCAACGGGCACGGCACGCACGTCGCCGGCACCATAGCCGGGAGGACGTACGGCGTCGCCAAGAAGGCCCGCGTCGTCGCGGTGCGGGTCTTGGACGACGCGGGCGCCGGCACCACCGCCCAGGTCATCGCGGGCATCGACTGGGTGACCAGCCACGCCAGGAAACCGGCGGTCGCCAACCTGAGCCTCGGCGGCCCGGCGAACGCGCAACTGGACACGGCCGTACGCAATTCGATCGCCTCGGGCGTCACGTACGCCGTCGCGGCGGGCAACGACGGACTTTCGGCCAGTCTCTACTCGCCCGCCCGGGTCGGGGAGGCGCTCACCGTCGGAGCGACCGGCCGGAACGACGCCCGCGCCGGGTTCTCCAACTTCGGTCCCCGGGTCGACCTGTTCGCCCCGGGCGTGTCGATCACCTCGGCGTCGCACACCGGCGACACCGCCGAGGCCACCCTCTCCGGCACGTCGATGGCGACTCCGCACGTCACAGGGGCCGCGGCGCTCTATCTCGCCGGTCACCCGGGGGCCTCGCCGGCCCGGGTGGGCAAGGCGCTCGTCGAGCGGGCCAGCCGCGGGAAGGTCACCGGCGAGGGGCCCGGCTCGCCGGACCGGCTGCTGCGGACGAGCCGTCCGTAGCGGCGCGCATGGGAGCGCACCCCGGCCGGCCCGCCGGGGTCCGGCCGGCCGCGGCAACTTCCGGACGAGGCCGGTCTTGTGTGCAGATTTACGGGTGAGTAGTTAACAAAGCGCCGGATTGCTCACCCGAATAGGGTGGGAAGGCTCCTCCGGTACGCCCCGCAGGACCCACCTCCCCACACTCTCATCCGCCCACCCACGTTGACGCGGACAGGAGCGGTCATGCCCGCCAAGCACCACACGTCGCCACCCCCGACGCAGCACACCGTCACACCCTCCATGAGCAGGGTCGATTCAGGTCCCCCAGGTCCCCCCACCGCGGCGAAACCCTCCGCGGAGGTCACGGCGGGGGTCGGACGCATCCCTGTCCTGGACGTCCGGCCACGCGTCCTGGAAGGACGACGCCCCGCGAAGGCGGTGGTGCGCGAGTCGTTCGAGATATCGGCCACGGTCTTCCGCGAGGGCCACGACGCGGTCGCCGCCAACGTCGTCCTCAAGGACGCCGAGGGCCGCGAGGGGCCCTGGACCCCGATGCGTGAACTCGCCCCCGGCACCGACCGCTGGGGCGCCACCGTCTCCGTGCCGACGGAGGGCCACTGGACCTACGCCGTCGAGGCGTGGAGCGATCCGGTCGCCACCTGGCGCCACCACGCGGGCATCAAGATCCCCGCGGGAATGGACACCGAGCTGGTCCTGGAGGAGGGGGCCCGCCTGTACGAACGGGCGGCCGCCGGCCTGCCGGACGGCGGCGCACGGGACGTCGTCCTCGCCGCCGTGGCCGCGCTGCGCGACGGAGAGCGCCCCGCCGCGTCCCGGCTCGCCGCCGCGCTCACCCCCGAGGTGGACGAGGTCCTCGCCCGCCGTCCGCTGCGGGAACTCGTCACCTCCTCGGCGCCGCTGCCCCTCGTCGTGGAGCGCGAACGGGCGCTGTACGGCGCCTGGTACGAGTTCTTCCCGCGCTCCGAGGGCGCCGTGGTCCGGCCGGGCGAGCCGCCGGTCAGCGGGACGTTCCGCACGGCCGCCGAGCGGCTGCCCGCGATCGCGGAGATGGGCTTCGACGTCGTCTACCTCCCGCCGATCCACCCCATCGGCACCACCTTCCGCAAGGGCCCCGACAACACGCTGTCCGCGGGTCCGGACGACGTGGGCGTGCCGTGGGCGATCGGCTCACCGGAGGGCGGCCACGACGCCGTCCACCCGGACCTGGGCACGATCGAGGACTTCGACGCCTTCGTACGGCGGGCCTCGGGCCTCGGCCTGGAGGTGGCCCTGGACTTCGCGCTCCAGTGCTCCCCCGACCACCCGTGGGTCGAGAAGCACCCCGAGTGGTTCCACCACCGCCCCGACGGGACCATCGCCTACGCGGAGAACCCGCCGAAGAAGTACCAGGACATCTACCCGATCGCCTTCGACCGGGACATGCCGGGCCTGGTCGAGGAGACCGTGCGCGTCCTGCGGCACTGGATGGACCACGGCGTGCGGATCTTCCGGGTGGACAACCCGCACACCAAGCCGGTGGTGTTCTGGGAGCAGGTCATCGCGGACGTCAACCGCGCCGACCCCGACGTGATCTTCCTGGCCGAGGCGTTCACCCGGCCCGCGATGATGCACACCCTCGGGGCGATCGGCTTCCAGCAGTCGTACACCTACTTCACCTGGCGCAACACGAAGGAGGAGCTGACGGAGTACCTGACCGAGCTGTCGGGCGAGGCCGCCGCCTACATGCGGCCGAACTTCTTCGTGAACACCCCTGACATCCTGCACGAGTTCCTCCAGCGGGGCGGCCGTCCGGCGTTCGAGCTGCGGGCGGTGCTGGCTGCGACGCTCTCCCCGACGTGGGGCGTCTACAGCGGGTTCGAGCTCTGCGAGAACGTGCCCCTGCGGGAGGGCAGCGAGGAGTACCTGCACTCCGAGAAGTACGAACTGCGCCCCCGCGACTGGGCGGCGGCGGAGCGCGAGGGCCGCAGCATCGCGCCTCTCCTCGCGTCCCTCAACGCGGTACGGCGCCGCAGCCCGGCCCTGCGGCAGCTGCGTGACCTGCACTTCCACTCCACGGACAAGGAAGCCGTGATCGCCTACTCCAAGCGCAGCGGTTCGAACACGGTTCTGGTGGTGGCGAACCTGGACCCTCACCACACCCAGGAGGCCACGGTCTCGTTGGACATGCCGCAACTCGGCCTGGACTGGCACGAGTCCGTGCCGGTGCGCGACGAGCTCACCGGTGAGACCTACAACTGGGGCAGGGCCAACTATGTGCGTCTCGAGCCGGGTCACAGGCCGGCGCACATCCTCACCGTCCTGCGACCGTCCTCACCGCAGATCGGAGGGTCACCCGCCATATGATCGTCAACGAGCCCGTCCCGGACACCTTCGAGGACACCCCCGCCAAGGACCGCGACCCGGAATGGTTCAAACGAGCCGTCTTCTACGAGGTCCTCGTCCGCTCCTTCCAGGACAGCAACGGCGACGGCGTAGGTGACCTCAAGGGCCTCACGGCCAAACTCGACTACCTCCAGTGGCTCGGCGTCGACTGCCTCTGGCTGCCGCCCTTCTTCAAGTCACCGCTGCGCGACGGCGGTTACGACGTCAGCGACTACACCGCCGTGCTGCCCGAGTTCGGCGACCTCGCCGACTTCGTGGAGTTCGTCGACGCCGCCCACCAGCGCGGCATGCGCGTCATCATCGACTTCGTCATGAACCACACCAGCGACCAGCACCCGTGGTTCCAGGAGTCCCGCAACAACCCCGACGGCCCCTACGGCGACTACTACGTCTGGGCCGACGACGACAAGCAGTACCAGGACGCCCGCATCATCTTCGTCGACACCGAAGCATCCAACTGGACCTTCGACCCCGTCCGCAAGCAGTACTTCTGGCACCGCTTCTTCTCCCACCAGCCCGACCTCAACTACGAGAACCCGGCCGTGCAGGAGGAGATCATCTCCGCGCTGCGGTTCTGGCTGGACCTCGGCATCGACGGGTTCCGGCTGGACGCGGTGCCGTACCTGTACCAGGTCGAGGGAACCAACTGCGAAAACCTTCCGGCAACCCACGAGTTCCTCAAGCGGGTCCGCAAGGAGATCGACACGCAGTACCCGGACACGGTGCTGCTGGCGGAGGCGAACCAGTGGCCGGAGGACGTCGTCGACTACTTCGGCGACTTCCCCTCGGGCGGCGACGAGTGCCACATGGCGTTCCACTTCCCGGTGATGCCGCGCATCTTCATGGCGGTGCGCCGGGAGTCGCGCTACCCGGTGTCGGAGATCCTGGCCAAGACGCCGGCGATCCCGTCCGGCTGCCAGTGGGGCATCTTCCTGCGCAACCACGACGAGCTGACCCTGGAGATGGTCACCGACGAGGAACGCGACTACATGTACGCGGAGTACGCCAAGGACCCGCGCATGCGCGCCAACATCGGCATCCGGCGGCGGCTGGCCACGCTGCTGGACAACGACCGCAACCAGATCGAGCTGTTCACCGCGCTGCTGCTGTCCCTGCCCGGCTCGCCGATCCTGTACTACGGCGACGAGATCGGCATGGGCGACAACATCTGGCTCGGTGACCGCGACGCCGTCCGCACGCCGATGCAGTGGACCCCGGACCGCAACGCGGGCTTCTCGTCGTGCGACCCGGGCCGGCTCTTCCTGCCGACGATCATGGACCCGGTCTACGGCTACCAGGTCACCAACGTCGAAGCGTCCATGAGCAGCCCCTCCAGCCTGCTCCACTGGACCCGGCGCATGATCGAGATCCGCAAGCAGAACCTGGCGTTCGGCCTCGGCTCGTACACCGAACTGCCCTCCACCAACCCGGCCGTCATCGCGTTCCTGCGCGAGTACAAGGACGACCTCGTGCTGTGCGTGCACAACTTCTCCCGCTTCGCGCAGCCCACGGAGCTGGACCTGAGCGCGTTCAGCGGTCGGCATCCGGTCGAGCTGATCGGCGGGGTGCGCTTTCCGGCCATCGGCGAGCTGCCGTACTTGCTGACGCTCGCCGGTCACGGCTTCTACTGGTTCCGGCTCCGCAAGGACGCCGCGTAGAAGCGGGGCAGAAGCCGCGCAGAACCCGGTCGGGTCGGTTTCCACCGGCCCGACCGGGGCACGCATCAGTAACACCCCGCCCCGACCTCCCGGGGAAAGGACGCGACGCCATGTCGGAAGCCGCAACCCACCCAGTCACGGCCCCGGTCGCCCGCCCTGATCTGCTCGCGTCCCTCGATCCACTGCTGCGAGAATGGCTGCCGCGGCAGCGCTGGTTCGCGGGCAAAGGGCGTCCGGTGACCGGCTTCACCCTGGTGGCAGCCACCGAGCTGCTGCCGCCCGGCTCCACGACGGGCCTGTTCCACCTCCTCGTACGCGCACACCAGCCGCTCACCCCGGCACCGGGCGCCCTCGCCCACCCCGGGGACTGCTACCAGCTGCTGATAGGCGTGCGCGAGGCGCTGCCGCCCCGGCTGGCGCCCGCGCTGATCGGCCATCTCGACGAGGGCCCGCTGGCCGGACGGACCGCCTACGAGGCCCTGTACGACCCACGCTCCGCCGACGTGCTGCTCGAAGCGCTGCGGACGCAGGCCCGCATCGGGGACCTGCGGTTCGAGCGCGACCGGCGCCAGGACATCCGGGAGGACCTGGTTCCGCGGGTGGTGACGGCGGAGCAGTCCAACTCCTCCATCGTCTATGGAGATACGTTCATCCTGAAGCTGTTGCGCCGGATCGTGCCCGGGGTCAACCCCGATCTGGAGCTGCCGCTGGTGCTGGCCCGCGAGGGCTGCCCGCGGGTGCCCGCCCCCACGGCGTGGGTGCTCGCGGACCTGGCCGACGAGACGTACGTCCTCGGTGTCATGCAGCCCTTCGTGCAGGGTGCCGCCGACGGCTGGGAGCTCGCGCTGCGCGAGCTGGCCAAGGGCGAGGACTTCAGCGCCGAGGCCCGGGCGCTCGGCCGCGCCACGGCCGAGGTGCACACCGCGCTCGCCCGCGCGCTGCCCACGGTCACCGTCGGCCCGCCCCAGCTGCAACTGATCGTCGACGGCATGACCGAGCGGCTGGAGGCCGCCGCGCAGGCGGTGCCCGCCCTGCGGCCGTACGCCCCCGGGCTGCGCTCCGCCTTCCAGGCCCTGTCCGACCTGGCGGGCGAGGGTCACACCTGGACCGCCCAGCGCATCCACGGCGACCTGCACCTCGGGCAGTGCCTGCGCTCCGCGTCCGGCGAGTGGTCGCTGATCGACTTCGAGGGCGAACCGTCGAAGCCGCTCGCGGAACGCCGGATGCCGCAGCCTGCCGTGCGGGACATCGCGGGGATGCTGCGCTCCTTCGACTACGCGGCGCACTCGGCCGAGTCCCGGGCGGCGGGCTGGGCCGACGCCTGCCGGGCGGCGTACTGCAGCGGGTACGCGGAGGTCACCGGGCGCGACCCGCGCACCGATCCGGTCCTGTTGCGCGCCTACGAGACGGACAAGGCGATATACGAAGTGCTGTACGAGGCCCGGCACCGGCCCGACTGGCTGCCGGTGCCGATGGCCGCGGTGCGCCGGCTCGCCGCGGACGACGGCTCGCCGTGACCCGCGCCCCGAACCGCCCCACCTCACCCCTGCCGAGGAGGCCCTGCCCGTGACCCCCCGTCCCCCGTCCGAGGACAGTCCGAAGAAGACCGGCGCGAACGCGAGGAAGCCGGCCGCCGCCGAGAAGGCGGCCGACGGCAAGAGGACGGCCGCCGCGAAGAAGGCGGCCGGGAAGAAGACCACGGCGGCCCCGAAACGCTCCGCCGAGGAGAAGGCGGCCGTCAAGAAGGCCGCCGAGGGCGCACCGGCGGCGAAGAAGGCGACGGGGAAGAAGGCCGCCGCCAGGAAGTCGGCGGTCGTGAAGGCCGCGGCGACGAAGACCACGGCCGCCGGGACCACGGCCGCGCGGACACCGGCCGGGAAGACGGCCGCGAAGAAGACCGCGGACAAGAAGGTGCCCGCCCAGAAACGGGCCGGCGGTACGGGCGCCGGGCGGCGGAGCGATCAGGCGGGCGTCTCGGTCACCGCGCCCCGGACACCCGAGCCCGCGTCCGCCCAGGGGCCCGAGCCCACCAGTGCCCAGGTGCCCGCGCCCGCGCCCGCTCAGGTGCCCGCGCCCGCCGGGCCGCCGGAGCCGCCCGCCTTCGCCGGTGTCGAGCCGGACGACCGGGAGCGGCTGCTGAACGGCACGCACCACGACCCGCACGGGGTGCTCGGCGCGCACGTCGTGCCCGGCGGCGTGGCCTTCCGCGCGCTGCGCCCGTACGCCCTGGCGGTGTCCGTCGTCGTCGGCGAGACGCGGGCCGAGCTGCGGGACGACGGCGACGGCTTCTTCTCGGGAGTGCTGCCGCTGCGAGAGGTCCCCTCTCAACACCGGCTGGTCGTCACCTACGAGTCGGTGGTGCAGGAGACGGAGGACGCGTACGGGTTCCTGCCCGCGATCGGCGACTTCGACCTGCACCTGCTCGGCGAGGGCCGGCACGAGCAGCTCTGGAAGGCGCTCGGCGCGCAGCCGATGGTGCACCAGGGAGTGACCGGCACCCGGTTCACGGTGTGGGCGCCGAACGCGCGCGGCGTGCGCGTGGCCGGCACCTTCAACTACTGGGACGCCACCGGGTATCCGATGCGCTCGCTCGGCTCGTCCGGGGTGTGGGAGCTGTTCGTGCCCGCGATCGGCGAGGGCGAGCTGTACAAGTTCGAGATCACCAGGGCCGACGGTTCGAAGACCCTGCGGGCCGACCCGATGGCCCGGCGCACCGAGGTGCCGCCCAGCACCTCCTCGATCATCGAGGCCTCGCACCACGAGTGGCGGGACGAGGAGTGGATGTCCGCGCGTGCGCGGCGGCCCGCGCACGAGGCGCCCTTCTCGGTGTACGAGGTCCACCTGCCGTCCTGGCGGCCCGGTCTGACGTATCGTCAGCTCGCCGAGCAGCTGCCCGCGTACGTGGCAGACCTGGGCTTCACGCACGTCGAGTTGATGCCGGTGGCGGAGCACCCGTTCGGCGGCTCGTGGGGATACCAGGTCACCGGGTTCTACGCGCCGACGGCCCGGCTCGGCACTCCGGACGACTTCAAGTACCTGGTCGACGCCCTGCACCGGGCCGGGATCGGCGTGCTCATGGACTGGGTGCCCGCGCACTTCCCGCGCGACGACTGGGCACTGGCCGAGTTCGACGGGCGTCCGCTGTACGAGCACGCGGACCCGCTGCGGGCGGCCCATCCGGACTGGGGCACGCTGGAGTTCGACTACGGGCGCCGCGAGGTGCGGAACTTCCTGGTCGCCAACGCCGTGTACTGGTGCGAGGAGTTCCACATCGACGGCCTGCGCGTGGACGCCGTCGCCTCCATGCTTTACCTCGACTACTCGCGTGAACCCGGCCAGTGGACGCCGAACGAGCACGGCGGCCGGGAGAACCTGGACGCGGTGGCCTTCCTCCAGGAGATGAACGCCACCGTGTACCGGCGGAATCCGGGCGTGGTCACCATCGCCGAGGAGTCGACCGCCTGGGACGGCGTCACCCGCGCCACCCACCACACCGGGCCCGGCGGATTCGGCGGCCTGGGCTTCGGGCTGAAGTGGAACATGGGCTGGATGCACGACTCGCTCGGCTACGCGCAGCACGAGCCGGTCCACCGCCGGTACCACCACGACGAGATGACCTTCTCGATGGTGTACGCCTACAGCGAGAACTACGTGCTGCCGATCTCCCACGACGAGGTCGTGCACGGCAAGCGGTCGCTGGTGTCGAAGATGCCGGGCGACTGGTGGCAGCAGCGGGCCACCACCCGCGCCTACCTCGGCTTCATGTGGGCCCACCCCGGCAAGCAACTCCTCTTCATGGGCCAGGAGTTCGCGCAGGGCGCCGAATGGTCCGAGGCGCACGGACCCGACTGGTGGCTGCTCGACCCGGCGTACGGCGCGGAGGCCGACCACCGCGGCGTCCGCGACCTGGTCCGCGATCTCAACACCGTCTACCAGGGCGAACCCGCCCTGTGGGAGCGGGACACCGACCCCTCCGGGTTCGCGTGGATCGCCGGGGACGCAGCGGAGGACAACGTCTTCGCCTTCCTGCGGTACGACGCGGACGGCTCCCCGCTGCTCGCCGTCTCCCACTTCGCGCCGGTGGTCCGGCACGACTACCGGCTCGGGGTGCCGGACGACGTGCCCGCCTGGCACGAGGTCCTCAACACCGACCTCGGCCGGTACGGCGGCAGCGACGTCACCAACCCGCACCCGGTGAAGCCGGAGCCGCAGGGCGCCCACGGCCGTCCGGCGAGCATCCGGCTGACCCTGCCGCCCCTGTCGACGGTGTGGCTGCGCCCGGCCTGATCCGCGACCCGCTCACCGGCGCCGGACGGGCTGAATCCTCCCCCGGACGGATTCAGCCCCTCCGGCGTCAGGCCGTCTTCAGGGCCTCGGGCACGTCCCCGGTGTGCAGCACGCCCAGTACCTGGGTGGCGCGGGTCAGGGCGACGTACAGATCGCTCGTCCCGTACCGCCCCGGCTCGACCACCAGGACGGAGTCGAACTCCAGCCCCTTGGCCTGCCGGGGGTCGAGCAGCACGACGGTGCGGGTCAGGTCCGGCTCCGCGCCGGCGCTCACCCCGTCCAGCCGGGCGGCCAGCGCCCGGTGCAGGTCGCGGGGCGCGATCACGGCGAGCCGTCCCTCGGCGGGGGTGAGTTCGGCGACGGCCTCAGCGACGGCGCCGGGCAGGTCGTCGGTGGCGCGCACCCAGGGCCGTACGCCGGTGGAGCGCACCGAGCTGGGCGGCTCGAAGTCCGGGTTCCCGGCGCGCAGCACGGCCGCCGCGAGGTCCATGATCTCGGACGGGGTGCGATAGTTGACGGCGAGGCGGGTGTGCTCCCAGCGGTCCTCGACGTACGGGGCGAGGATGTCCGACCAGGAGCCGACGCCGCCCGCCTCGGACGTCTGCGCGGGGTCTCCGACCAGCGTCATCGAGCGGGTCGGGCTGCGCCGCATCAGCAGCCGCCAGGCCATCGGGGACAGCTCCTGCGCCTCGTCGACGATGATGTGCCCGAACGCCCAGGTGCGGTCGGCCGCGGCACGTTCGGCGGCGCTGCGGTGGTCGTCCTCCTCGTGCCGCTCGGCGAACCGCTCGGCGTCGATGATGTCGTGCGCGGACAGGATCTCGGAGTCCTCCTCGTCCTTGTCCTCGAACTCGTAGGTCCGGGAGGCGTAGGAGACGTCCAGCACGCCCTGGGCGTAGGCGACCTGCGCGTTGCGCTCCCGCTCGGCGGCGGCCCGCGCCAGCCGGTCGTCCTCGCCGAGGAGTTCGGCCGCCTCGTCCAGGAGGGGGACGTCCGCGACGGTCCACGCACGGGTGACCGGCCGACGGATCGCTGCCGCGTCCTCGTCGGCGACGTACCCCTCCGGGGCCGCCAGGAAGTCGGCGACCAGGCGCTGCGGGGTCAACCGGGGCCACAACTGGTCGATCGCGGACCAGACCTCGGGGTTCTCGGCGAGTTCGTCGCGGATCTGGGTGATGTCGCCGGGGTCGAGCAGGTTGGAGCCGTCGAAGGGGTCGGTGCCGATCCGCTCGGCGAGCATGTCGGTGAGGGTGTTGAGGACGTGGCCCTCGAAGTGCTCGCGCGCCGCGTTGTGGGGCAGCTTCGCCTCGCGGGCACGCTCGCGGGCCACCCGCACGAGGCCCTCGTCGAGCATCAGTATGTCGCGGTCGTGCTCGATGGCGATGACCGGATCGGGCAGCGCCTGCCGGTCTCGTACGACGGCGGCGAGGACGTCGGCCATGTCCGCGCGGCCCTTCACGGCGGCCGCCTCGGGCGTGTCGGTGGCGGTGGCCCGCACGCCGGGGAACAGCTCGCCGACGGTGGCGAGCAGCACGCCCGTCTCGCCGAGCGAGGGCAGCACCTCGCCGATGTAGCCGAGGAAGGCGGGGTTCGGGCCGACGATGAGGACGGCCCGCTTGGCGAGCAGCTCGCGGTGTTCGTAGAGGAGGAACGCGGCCCGGTGCAGCGCGACGGCGGTCTTGCCGGTGCCGGGGCCGCCCTCGACGACCATGACGCCCCGGTGCGGGGCGCGGATGATGCGGTCCTGCTCGGCCTGGATGGTCTGCACGATGTCGCTCATCCGGCCGGTGCGGGCCGAGTTGAGGGCGGCGAGCAGCACGGCGTCGCCCGCCGGGTCCTCGTGGCCGGTGCGCTCCCGCTCGCCGAGGTCGAGCAGTTCGTCGTGCAGGGCGGTGACCCGGCGGCCGTCGGTGGTGATGTGCCGGCGGCGGCGCAGGTCCATCGGCGTGTGGCCGGTGGCGAGGTAGAAGGGGCGGGCGACCGGGGCCCGCCAGTCGATCAGGATCGGGGTGAGCTCGGCGTCGTCGGCGCGGATGCCGATACGGCCGATGTGGTGGCTGACGCCGGTGGTGAGGTCGATGCGGCCGAAGCAGAGGGAGCCGTCCACCGCGTTCAGGGCGGCCAGCAGCCCGGAGCGCTCGGCGACGAGGACGTCCCGTTCCAGCCTGGCCTGCATCGGGGTGTTGCCCTGACCGAGCGCGTCGACGACGGACGCCTCCGTGGCGCCGCGCAGGGTGTCCACGCGGGCGTACAGGGCGTCGATGAATTCCTGCTCGTGCCGCAATTCATCGTCTGGAAATTCGGTGTTTGACAATTCCGCTCCCGGCCGGATATACTGTGCGCAGTGAACCTCATTCGCGACCTCAATTACGAAGTCGCGAATCATTGAATATACGCAGAGAAATCCCCCGAGCGCAATTGCTCGAGGGATTTTTTCGTTCCCGGCACCAGGCGGAGTCGCTCCGGGACCGCTCCGGGTTCAGAGCACGTCGGACAGCTCCTCCAGCAGCCGCCGCTTCGGCCGGGCGCCGACCATGGAGCGCACCGGCTCGCCGCCCCGGAACACCATGAAGGTCGGCATCGACAGCACCCCGTAGGCGAGAGCGGTCTGCGGATTGGTGTCCACGTCGAGCTGGACCACCTTCAGCCGGCCGTCCTCCTCGGCGGCGAGGGCGCTGAGCACCGGGCCCATCTGCCGGCACGGCGGGCACCAGTCGGCGGTGAACTCCACCAGCACCGGCAGCTCCGCCCCGATCACCTCCGCCGCGAAGTCCGCGTCCGTCACCTCGGCCACTCCTGCCGCTCTGATCACTGCGTCCGTCCTCCCAGTTCGCACACCGGTTCCGGGCCGCCCGGAACCTCCGCGTCCGCCGCCAGCTCGTCGCGCGCCCGCTCGGCCCTCGCCAGCTGGGCGCCGACGTGGGCGCGCACCTCCTGCAACTCACCGATCAGCGCGTCGAGTTCGCCGAGCTTGCGGCGGTACACGGCGAGCGAGGCGGGGCAGGAGTCGCCCTCGGGGTGCCCGGCCCGCAGGCACTCCACGAAGGGCCGGGTCTCCTCCAGGTCGAACCCGAAGTCCTGGAGGGTCCTGATCTGCCGCAGCAGCGTCAGGTCGTCCTCGTCGTAGGTCCGGTACCCGTTCTCGCCCCGCCGCGCGGGCAGCAGCCCCCGCGTCTCGTAGTAGCGCAGGGTCCGCGTGGTCGTCCCGGCCCGCGCCGCCAGCTCGCCGATTCGCATGTCCACGACGGTAGACCTTGACGCCGACGTCAGGGCAAGCGGTTCACCGCGGCGGGGGCGGGAGCAGCGGTTTCCGTTCCACCGGGGAGGACAGGACGATCGACGTCGTGGTCCGGCCGAGGGCGGAGGTCTGGGCCAGGACGTCCTCCAGGTGGACGGTGTCCCGTACCGCCACCTTGAGGATCCAGCAGTCCTCGCCGACGACGTGGTGGACCTCGACGACCTCGGGCCGGGCGAGGAGTTCGCGGGTCCTCGGGTGCCCGAGGGTGTAACCGCCGTGCGGGTTCACGCGGACGAAGGCCTGGATGCCGTAGCCGAGGCGGGCGGGGGCGACATGGGCGCCGTACCCGGTGACGGCCCCGGCGGACTCCAGCCGCCGGACGCGCTCGGCGACCGCCGCCGGGCTCAGGCTGACCCGCCGGCCCAGTTCGCTGAGCTTGATCCGGCCGTCGGTCTGCAGCAGTTCGAGGATGCGACGGTCCAGCCCGTCGAAGGCCGCCGACGTTTCGTCGGTGACGCCGCGCTGGGACCGTGGTTCCTTCGGTGCGACGGCCTGATCTCCCATGACTCCCCCTTCAGCGCCGCTGTCCGCGACGGAAGAATTATGACCGCACGGCCGGCGGCCGCCGGGTGCGGACAAAGGGAATTCAGGAGGGCGTCGTGCGTGACGTGTGTGTCATCGGCGGAAACCGCTATTTCGGAAAGCGGCTCATCGCCCGGCTGCTGGCCGCCGGGGACCGCGTCACGGTCGTCAACCGCGGCTCCGCGCCGCCGCCCGACGGCACGGTCCACCTCATCGCCGACCGCCGGGACGAGCGGGCCCTGACGGCCGCGCTCGGTCCGCGCACCTTCGACGTCGTCGTCGACCAGGTCTGCTACTCGCCCCGGCAGGCGGAGGTCGCGCGCCGCGTGTTCACCGGCCGCACCCGGCGGTACGTGATGACCTCCACGGTCGAGGTGTACGAGTACGAGGACTCGCCGACGCCGGTGCGCGAGGGGGCCGTCGACCCGCGGACGGTCGCGGTGGACCTCGGCCTCCCCTGGGACGACCCGGCGTTCCTCGACGCCCACTACGGCGAGGGCAAGCGGCAGGCCGAGGCGGTGTTCGCCCGGGACCCGGACTTCCCCCACGTCAGCGTGCGGGTCGCCCATGTGCTGGGCGGGGACGACGACTTCACGGGTCGGCTCGACCACTACGTCCGGCGGATCGAGGCGGGTGAGCCGATCGCCGTACCGGCGGTGAACCGTCCGGCGACGTACATCCACGTCGAGGAGATCGCCGACTTCCTCATGTGGGTGACCGGCGCGGACTTCACCGGGCCGGTGAACGCCGCCTCCCACGGGACGCTGACCACCGAGGAGTTGTGCCGCGCGGTGGCCGCGCACGTCCCCGGCGGCAGGACCGTGTTCCGGACCGTGGACGCCGGAGAGGTCTCGCCGTTCTCGTTCGCGCGCTCCTACGCGATGGACAACTCCCTTGCCACCGGGCTCGGTTACTCGTTCGGGCAGGCCCGGGAGTGGCTGCCGGGGGCGGTCACGGAGACGGTCGGCGCCACGGCTCGCGGCGCCGTGCCGCTCGGGAAGGGGGACTGATGTACGGCGGCACACCCTCGGCGGTCTTGGTGTGGGGCGGCCTGGCGGGCGCGACGCCGCTGTCCGTCGGGGGCGGTCCAGGCGAGGCGCGCGCCGTGGCCACCGTGCACGCCGCTCCCGACGCGGGCGCCATCCTGCCGGACACCGCCGACTCCTGGCCCCTTGCCCGGCGGGGAACCGGGGCACGACGAGCGGCTCAGGGCCCGACCGTGCCGGATCAGGGGCGGGTCGGCACGGCGCCGGTCAGGCGGGGCAGCGCCGCCGCCGTACGTCCCGTCAGCAGGAGCAGCAGGGCCGAGACCGGGCCGTGGATCTCCTCGCCCGAGCCGCGCGTCCAGTCGGCGTCGGTGGCGACCAGCCGGGCGCGCGGCAGCGGCCACGGGCGCGGCGGGAACCGCATGGTCCACACCCGGTCGGCGGCGTCGCACGCGGCGGCGACGGGCATGACGCGCGCACGGCCGACGGCCAGGGCGATGTCCTGGCCGTGGACGAGGATGTCGAGGAGGGGCTCGCGCCGGGTGGTGCCGGGCGCGAGACGCCGGGAGCCGACGGTGGCACGGATGTCGGCGAGGATCTCCTCGGCCGGCCGCCGCCCGGCGCGCACGGCGGTGTCGTGGATCATCCGGTCCGTGCTCCCCCGGGCGCGGACGAACTCGCGTACCGCCGTGCCGTACGTGATGTGCGGGGCCAGCGCCAGATGCGCGGCGACGTCGCGGACCCGCCAGTCGCCGCACTGGGTGGGCCGGTCCCACTCCTCGGGACGCAGCTCCTGGAGCAGGGCGGCGAGACCGGCCCGTTCGCCGTCGATCACCTGCCACCGCTCCTCGGTGCCGAGGACGACGCCCATGGGAATCACCGCCTACTCGAAATGGTAAGCTTCTCTGACCAAATTAGTCAGAGAGACTGACCGAAGTCAAGGAGCGGGACGGCTCACGATGGAGTGGCGATCATGGTGACGGAGAGCGAGCTCAACACCGGGCTGCTCCTGTTCATCCCGTACCGGGCACTGGAGAACCGCGTGTTCGCCGCGCTGGCCGAGTCGGGCTTCGACGATTTCACCCCGGCCCAGGCCCGCGTCATGCAGCGCATCGGCCCGGACGGCACCCGGCTGACCGACCTGGCCGAGCAGGCCCAGGTGACCAAGCAGACGGCCGGCTTCCTGGTCGACCAGCTGGAGCGGGCGGGGTACGTGCGGCGGGTGCCGGACCCGACCGACCGGCGGGCCCGGCTGGTGTGCGTCGCCGAGCGCGGGCTCGCGGCCGTTCCCGTCGCCGCCGCCGCGGTGGCCGAGGTGGAGGCGGAGTGGGCCGCGCACCTCGGCAGGCGTCGGATGACCCAACTGCGGGAAGCGCTGACGATGCTCCGGGAGATCACCGACCCCTACGCGTGAGACACGGCAGGGCCGGAGCCCGGGAAGCCCCCCGGCTCCCCGGACCCCGGCCCGGGTCCGTGCGACTCGTGCGTCAGGCCCGGTCGCGTCCGCCGACGGTCTCGGACTTCTCGTCGGTGGCCTTCTCGCCGTCGGAGCCCGCGTCGGCCGGAGTCCCGTCACCGCGCGAAGTCCTGTCGGCCTTCGGCGCCTTCGGCTCGTCGGCGTCCGTGAGCTGCGCCGCCGCCGGCTCCGGCTCCGGCTCCGTCCGCGCCGTACGCCCCTTGCGCGGCAGCATGACCGCCACCAGCACCGTGCCGACGCCGAGGACCACCGCGCCGACCAGGCTGGTGTGAGCGACCGCGTCGGAGAAGGACGCGCCGACCGCGTCGGCCATGTGCCGGGCGCCTTCGGCGAGTTGGTCGGCCTGCGACTTCAACTGGGCCGCCTGCTCGGCGTTCTGCGCGTGGGCCGCCTGCTCGCCCGCCTGCCGGGCCTTGTCGCCGATGCCCTGGGCGACCGCGTAGCCGGCGCCCACCGAGTCCTGCGCGGTGGAGAGGGCGCCCGCCGGGAGCCCCTGGCCCGCGGTGGCGTCGGACAGCTGGGAGGAGTACGAACTCGCCAGCACCGAACCGAGGATGGCGATCCCGAGGGAGCCGCCCAGCTCCAGCGAGGTGTCGTTGACCGCACCGCCGACGCCCAGCTCGGACTCGGGGAACGCGCCCATGATGGCGTCCGTGCAGGGCGAGAGCGCCAGCCCGATCGCGAGCCCCAGGACCACGAGCGGCAGCACGAAATCGCCGTACGAGGACGAGGCGTCGATGCGGGTGAGCAGCGCGAGGGCCGCCGTGCCGCCGACCATGCCCGCGGTGACGGTGATCCGCATGCCGACGCGCGGGGTCAGGTACCCGGTGAGCGCCGAGCCGACGAAGACGGCTCCGGCGAGCGGCAGCATGCGCACGCCCGTGTCCAGGGCGTCGTAGCCGAGGACGAACTGGAGGTGCTGGGTGAGGAAGTAGAAGGCGCCGAACACGGCCAGGAAGAAGAGCGCGACCGCGAGGTTGGAGCCCGCGAACCCGCGGTTCGCGAAGCGGCGCACGTCGACGACCGGGTGCGAGTGGTGCAGCTCCCACAGGACGAAGAGGACGAGACCGAGGCCGGCGACGACCGCGGCGGTCACGGCCTTCACGCCCCAGCCGAAGTGCGGTCCCTCGATGATCATGTAGACGAGCGCGCCGATCCAGATTACGGAGAGCAGCCCGCCGATGTAGTCGACACGATTGTGGTGCGCGGCGGCGGACGGCGGTACGAGGACGAGGGCGCCGACGATGGCCACGGCGGCGACCGGCACGTTGATCAGGAAGGTCGAGGACCAGCCGTGGTGCTCCAGGAGGGCGCCGGCGACGAGCGGTCCTGCCGCGATGGCGAGTCCGGCGGTGGCGGTCCACAGCGTGATCGCCTTGGCGCGCTCGGCGCGCGGGAAGGTCGCGGCGAGCAGCGAGAGCGTCGCGGGCATGATCAGCGCCGCGCCCACGCCCATGACGGCCCGGGCCGCGATGACCCCGGTGGAGCTGCCGACGAGGGAACCGGCGACGGCCCCGCCGCCGAAGACGACGAGCCCGAGGACGAGGGCGCCGCGGCGGCTGTACTTGTCGCCGATCGCGCCGAGCAGCAGCATCAGCGCGGCGTACGGGACGGTGTAGCCGTCGATGACCCACTGGAGGTCGGCACTGGACAGGCCGAGGTCCTGGGTCATGTCCGGGGCGGCGACCGTGAGCGCGGTGTTCGCCATCACGATGATCAGCAGGCTCAGGCAGAGCACCAGCAGGGCCCACCAGCGCCGGGCGTAGGGCCGGTCCATCCTCTCGACCGGTTCGTTCATGACGAGACGCATGGGTACGGGTCGCCCTTCCTGTGTCGACTCGCGCGGGAGCGGACGGTCGGCCCGCCGCCGCGATGGACCTGCGCGGTGGCCCTCTCACCTGACCACTTGCACAGCACCGTGCAATTGCACGACACTGTGCAACGTACGTCATTGCACAAGGCTGTGCAAATCCGGGAGGCAGGGACGCAGACCGGGCGGACACGGCGAGGGCCGAGGACGAAGGGCAGGCAGAATGACAGCCATGACCACGGGTAACGCCAGCCGCGCCGACGTGAACCGACGGCGCATCCTCGATGTCGCACTGGCCGAACTGCTGCGCGACCCCGACGCGTCCATGGACCAGATCGCCCGGGCCGCGGGTGTCGTCCGGCGCACGGTGTACGGGCACTTCCCGAGCCGCGAGGCACTGATCGGCACGCTCTTCGAGGGTGCGGTGGAGGCGGTGGAGGCGGCGCACGCGGCGGGACGCGAGGGCGTCGAGGACCCCGCGGAGTCGCTGGTCCGCTCGACGCTGGCGGTCTGGGAGATCGCCGACCGCTACCGGCTGCTGGTCGCGCTCGCCCAGCGCAGCGTGACCGTCCAGGGCATCCGGGACCGCCTCACGCCCGTCCGGGAGGCCAGCGCCGAGCTGATCGGACGCGGTCTGGAGCAGGGCGTGTTCGAGTCCCCGCTGCCGCCGCGGGCGCTCGCCTATGTGCACGAGCAGATGCTGTTCGCCCTGATGGAGGCGGTGAACGACGGCCTGCTGGCAGCGGAGGAGGCGGGCCGCTCGGCCGCGGTCACGATGCTGACCACGGCGGGCGTACCCGCCTCCCGAGCCACCGGCCTGGTGGCGGAGCTGAGCAAGTAGGTCCTGATGGTGGGGCGGGCCTGCGGAGCGGAGTCCGCTCGGTTCGGCCTGGACGTCCGAACGGCAGGTCCCGGACGGCGGCTCGGCGCGGCGTCCGTGCCGCACCGGGCGGCCGGGCCTACGGGGGGATGGCCCGGCCGCTCGGCGTTCTCGGGGCACCCGGCGCCGTCGGCGCCCGGGCCCGGTTCCGCCGGGCCCCCATCAGGGAGGGGCCCGGCGAAGCTCTACGCCTTGACCAGTTCCTTCTCGCCGCCCTGCTCGGGCAGCCCGGCCGGGGAGGCGTCCTCGTCGTGGTCCAGGAGCGTCTCCTCGTCGAAGGGGAGCTGTCCGGCGAGCACCTGGTCGACCCGCTCGCGGTCGATCTCCTTGGTCCAGGTGCCGATCAGCACGGTGGCGACCGCGTTGCCCGCGAAGTTGGTGAGGGCGCGCGCCTCGCTCATGAAGCGGTCGATGCCGACGATCAGACCGACGCCGTCCACCAGCGCGGGCTTGTGCGACTGCAGTCCACCGGCCAGCGTGGCCAGACCGGCGCCGCTGACACCCGCGGCGCCCTTGGAGGCCACCAGCAGGAAGAGCAGCAGCGGGATCTGCTCCCCGACGGACATCGGCTTGCCGAGGGCGTCGGCGATGTAGAGCGACGCCATCGTCATGTAGATCATCGTGCCGTCGAGGTTGAAGGAGTAGCCGGTCGGGACGGTGATGCCGACCACCGGCTTGCTCACGCCCAGGTGCTCCATCTTCGCGATGAGCCGCGGCAGCGCGGACTCGGAGGAGGAGGTGGACAGGATCAGCAGGAACTCACGGCCGAGGTACTTGAAGAACGTCAGGATGTTGAGGCCCGCGACGATCCGCAGCAGCGCGCCGAGCACGATGAAGACGAACAGGAAGCACGTGACGTAGAAGCCAAGCATCAGTACGGCCAGGCTCTTGAGGGCGTCCAGGCCCGCGGAACCGGTGACCGCGGCGATCGCGCCGAAGGCGCCGAGGGGCGCCGCCCACATCACCATGGCGAGGATGCGGAAGACGAGCCGCTGGATGTGCTCGATGCCGCGGAGCACCGGCTGGCCCGCCGAGCCCATCGCCTGGAGCGCGAAGCCGGCGAGCAGCGCGACCAGCAGGGTCTGCAGGACCTGGCCCTCGGTGAACGCCGACACCATCGTCGTCGGGATGATCGACAGGACGAACTCCACCGGCGGCAGCGCCTCGGCGGACACCTGTCCCTGACCGGCCTCCTTGACCGACTCGGTCACCGCGAGCCCGGTGCCCGGCTCCAGGATGTTGCCCACCACCAGGCCGATGGCGAGCGCGACCAGCGACATGACCAGGAAGTAGCCGAGCGCGATACCGCCGACGGCGCCGACCTTGGCGGCTTTGCGCACGGAGCCGATGCCCAGCACGATCGTGCAGAAGATGATCGGCGAGATCATCATCTTGATCAGGTTCACGAAGCCGGTGCCGATGGGCTTCAGCTCGACCGCGAAGTCGGGGGCGATCAGGCCCACGGCGATGCCGAGGACCACGGCGACGATCACGGCGATGTACAGATAGTGCGTGCGGTCCCGCTTGGCTGCGGGTGCGGCAGGTGCCGTTCCGGGTGTGCTGGTCACGGCTGCCCTCCTTGACGACGTCGTCGGCATCATCCGGCGTGCGGCTCACGTCCGGGCGGAACCGGGAGCGGGGGAGCTCCCGGACGTAGCCGGGAGTGGGGTCCCGGGCGGTGCCGGGAGTGGGGACTCCCGGTGGTGCCGGAAGCGGGGCTCCCGGGCGTAACCAGGAGTGGGGGGGCTCCCGGTGATGCCGGGAGCGGGGCTCCCGAGCGGTCCGGGAGTGGGGGCTCCCGGTGGGGTGGGGCCGGCGGACGCGGCCCCTGCGCGACCGGGAAAGCGACTCCCCGGTGCGGTGACTATCTCCCGGCCTGTGAGGGCGGTCACCCTTCCGTTCATTTAGTTCACGCTCACCGCGCGAGGCAGACTGACGGAATGCGCCTCCCCCGCGTCCCGACCCCCCGCAGCCTGGCCGGCCAGCTCTTCGCGATGCAGGCCGTGCTGATCGCGGTCCTGGTCGCCGGATACGCGCTCTTCACGTACATCAGCGACCGCAGCCAGGCCGAGGAGGCCGCGGGCCGCCAGGCCATGGCGGTCGCCCGCTCGGTCGCGGACGCCCCTTCCGTACGCGCGGCCATCCGCACCCCCGACCCGACGCGGAGCCTGCAGCCGTACGCGACGCGGGTGCAGCGGCACACCGGCGTGGACTTCGTGACGATCATGGATCCGCGGGGCATCCGCTGGACCCACCCGGACGAGGACCTGATAGGGCAGCACTTCCTCGGCCACACGTCCCGCGCCCTGGACGGCCAGTCGTTCACCGAGACGTACACCGGCACCCTCGGCCCGTCCGTACGCGCGGTCACCCCGATCAGCGACGGCGGCCGCATCGTCGGCCTGGTCAGCGCCGGCATCAAGGTCGAGGCCATCACCGCCCGGGTCCAGGACCAGGTCACCGCCCTGCTCGGGGCCGCCGCCGGGGCGCTCGCCCTGGGCGCCGTCGGCACGTACGTGATCAACGCCCGGCTGCGCCGCCACACCCACGGCATGAACGCCGCCGAGCTGAGCCGCATGCACGACTACCACCAGGCCGCCCTGCACGCCGTACGCGAGGGGCTGCTGATGCTGGACGGGCAGTACCGGGTGGCGCTGATCAACGACGGCGGCCGGGAACTGCTGGGCGTCAGCGGCGAGGTCGTCGGCCTCTCGGTCGCCCGGCTCGGCCTGCCCGCACCGCTGACGGGGGCGCTGCTGTCCTCCGAGCCCCGGATGGACGAGGTGCATCTGACGGAGACCCGGGTGCTGGCCGTCAACACCTCGCCGGTGTCGGGCGGCGAGCGCCGAGGCACGGTCGTGACCCTGCGCGACGTCACCGAACTGCAGTCCCTGATGGGCGAGCTGGACTCCGAGCGCGGCTTCACGCAGGCGCTGCGCTCGCAGGCGCACGAGGCCGCGAACCGTCTGCACACGGTGGTGTCCCTGATCGAACTGGGGCGTGCCGACGAGGCCGTCGACTTCGCCACGGCGGAGCTGGAGCTGGCGCAGGCGCTGACCGACCAGGTGGTGGCCGCCGTCAGCGAACCGGTCCTCGCCGCGCTGCTGCTCGGCAAGGCCGCGCAGGCGAACGAGCGGGGCGTGGAGCTGGTGGTGTCGGAGGAGAGCGGCCTCGACGACGGCCTGCTCCCGCCCTCGCTGCCCGCCCGTGACCTCGTGACGATCCTCGGCAACCTCATCGACAACGCGGTGGACGCGGCGCAGGGTTCGGTGGGGGCACGGGTGACGGTGACGGCGTGCACGGACGAGGAGGGGCTGGTCCTGCGGGTCGCGGACACCGGCGCGGGAGTGGCCCCGGCCCACGCGGAGGCCGTCTTCGAGCGCGGCTGGTCCACGAAGCCCGCGGGGCCCGGCGGCCGGGGGCTCGGGCTCGCCCTCGTGCGCCAGGCGGTGAGCCGTCACGGCGGCACGCTGACGGTGACGGAGGCGGCCGGGGGCGGGGCGGAGTTCGAGGTGCGGATGCCGTTGCCTACGGTGGGCTCCGCCCCGGGCGCGGCGGGTCGGTCCGGGGCGGAGTCCGCCGCGGCCGTCCTGCTCGCGGACCGGGTGCCCGGACCCGCCCGGCCCGCCCGCACCCCCCGCACCGCCCTGCCTGGAGGCGACGCATGACCGAGCCCATCCGCGTACTCGTGGTCGAGGACGACCCGGTCGCCGCCGACGCGCACGTCATGTACGTCGGCCGCGTGCCCGGCTTCACCGCGGTCGGCAAGGCCCGTACGGGCGCGGAGGCGCGGCGCGCGCTGGACCGTACGCCGGTGGACCTGCTGCTGCTCGACCTGCATCTCCCGGACGTGCACGGCCTTCAGCTCGCCCGCTCCCTGCGCGCCGCCGGCTACCAGGCGGACGTCATAGCCGTGACGTCGGCGCGCGACCTCGCCGTGGTGCGGGAGGGCGTCTCGCTCGGAGTCGTGCAGTACGTACTGAAGCCCTTCACCTTCGCCACCCTGCGGGACCGGCTCGTGCGCTACGCCGAGTTCCACGCGGCCGCGGGTGAGGCCAGCGGGCAGGACGAGGTCGACCGCGCGCTCGCGACCCTCCGCGCACCGGGTCCGGCGGCGCTGCCCAAGGGGCTCAGCGCACCGACGCTGGAACGGGTCACGCGGACGCTGCGGGACTCCGGGGAAGGCCTGACCGCGGCGGGCGTCGGCGAGGCGGTCGGCATCTCCCGGATCACGGCCCGCCGGTACCTGGAGCACCTGGTGGACGCGGGCTGGGCCGGCCGGAGCCCGCTGTACGGTCAGGTCGGCCGGCCGGAGCTGGTGTACCGGTGGGTGGAGGCGGCCAGGTAGCGCGGTCGGGGGCTAGGCGTAAACGCTTGCGTAAGCGTTTACGCGAACGCTTACGCACGCACTCGCCCCCGACCCCGGAGGCACCTACGGAGGCGCCCCCCAATATTCCGCCAACGCTGGCTCCGGGACTGCGGTGATGCGTAAACGTTTACGTAAGCGCTTACGCGAACGTCAAGCTTGCCTCCCCGCTCCCGGAGACGCTTACGGCGGCGCCCCCGGCGTTGCGCCCACGGCCGCCCCGGTGTTGCGCCCACGCCGGCCTCGGTATTGCGGCGACGCGTAAGCGTTTACGCAAGCGCTTACATGGAAGCTCACCTCCTGAACCCCGGAGGCGCGCACGGTGACATCCCCAGCATTGCGCCCACGCCGACCTCGGTTCCGCGGCGATGCGTGAACGCCTACGTAAGCCTCCACGTAAGCGCTTACGCGAACGTTTACGTACACACTCGCCCCTCCCCCGACCCCGGAGGCACCTACGGCGGCGCCCTCAGCATTCCGCCGACGCTGGCCCCGGAACTGCGGTGCCTCGCAGACGCTTACGTAAGCGCTTACGCGAACGTTTACGGACCTACAGGCCGCCCCCGACCCTGGAGGACCGCAGGTGACATAACGGCCCATCCTCGGGAACATGCGCCCCTCTCCCAAGAAACGGAGCCCCCCAACCATCCACCCCTGCAAGGTCATTGACCTGACTAGACCATTCCTCTTACGTTCACGGGGCAGACAGACTCGGCCGACGAAGGCCCGTAGGAGGTCGTGCCCGTGCGTCCCATCGCCGCCCGTCCCCGTACCAGCGCCCCGCTCCTCGCCGCCCTGCTCACCCTTTCCGCCGCCGGCACCCTGACCGCCTGCGGCAGCGGATCCGGCAGCGATCCGGACACGGTGAAGGTGTCCTTCAAGCAGTCCACGGACAACTCCGTCAAAGTGATGGACACCTATCTGGCGGACGTCAAGAAGCAGTTCGAGAAGGCGAACCCGGGCAAGAAGGTCGAGCTGGTCCCGATCAAGGCCCCGGACTCCGAGTACTACACGAAGCTCCAGCAGATGCTGCGCTCGCCGAAGACGGCGCCCGACCTGGTCTACGAGGACACCTTCCTCATCAACTCCGACATCACCAGCGGGTACTTGAAGCCGCTCGACGGCTACCTCGCCAAGTGGGACGACTGGGACCGGTTCGTCGACACGGCCAAGAGCGCGGCCAAGGCGCAGGACGGCAAGACGTACGGCGTCCCGGACGGCACGGACACCCGCGGGCTCTGGTACGACAAGGGCGTCTTCGCGAAGGCGGGACTGCCCGCCGAGTGGAAGCCCAGGACGTGGGAGGACGTGCTCGACGCCGCCCGCACGATCAAGAAGAAGGTCCCCGGCGTCACCCCGCTGAACGTCTACACGGGCAAGCCCGCGGGCGAGGCGGCCACGATGCAGGGCTTCGAGATGCTGCTGTACGGGACGAACGACGGGACGGCGGACCCGCTGTACGACACGGCCGCCAAGAAGTGGATCGCCGGGAGCCAGGGGTTCAAGGACGCCCTGACCTTCGTGGAGACGGTCTACAAGGAGAAGCTCGGCCCCGACGTCTCGGACGCCCTCGACCCGAACTTCGGCACCAAGGTCCGCGGGGAACTCCTGCCCGCCGGCAAGCTCGGCATCGACCTCGACGGCAGCTGGCTGCCGCAGGACTGGGGCGAGGGCGCCGGGCACGAGTGGCCGGAGTGGTCGCGCGAGCTGGGCCTCGCCGCGATGCCGACCCAGCACGGCCAGGCGCCCGGCAAGGTGAGCATGTCCGGGGGCTGGACGTGGTCGATCCCGGCCAAGGCGGCCAACCCCGACCTGGCCTTCGACTTCATCAAGACGATGCAGACGAAGGCGAACGCGCAGAAGTGGTACATCGCCAACTCCGGTATCGCCGTGCGTGAGGACGTCGCCGCCGACCCCGCGTACGTGAAGGCGCAGCCCGGCATCAAGTTCTTCACGGACCTGGTCGCGAGCACCCACTACCGGCCCGCGTACCCGGCGTACCCGAAGGTCTCCACCGCGATCCAGGAGGCCATGGAGGGGGTGACGACGGGTGACAGCTCGGTCGAGGAGGCGGCGCGCGGCTACGACGAGGAGCTGAAGTCCGCCGCCGACGGACAAGTGACCACGAAGTGAGCGTCGGTACGCGGACGGACCGGCATTCGGGGCCCGGCAGGCGTCCGCGCCGCGTCCCGGCGGCCGCCCATACGGCCGGTCCGCGGTCCGCGGTGCCGCGCCGCGGCGGGGCGGGCCGCTCCCTGGTCCGGGTGCTCCCGCTCTCCCCCGCGGTCGTCCTGCTGCTGCTGTTCCTCGCGGGGCCGATCGCCTACTGCGCCTGGATCGCCTTCACCGACCTCCAGCTCACCGGCCAGGCGCGGTCGTCCTTCGTCGGCGTCGACAACTTCCGTACCGCGTTCCGGGACGAGGCGTTCCTGAACGCGGTCTGGCTCACGCTCGTCTTCACCGTGCTCTCGTCCCTGGTCGGCCAGAACACGCTGGGCCTCGCCCTCGCCTCGCTCATGCAGCGCGCGTCGAAGCCGGTGCGCACGCTCGTCGGCGGTGTAGTCATCACGGCGTGGGTGCTGCCGGAGGTGGTGGCGGGTTTCCTGCTGTACGCGTTCTTCCGCCGCGAGGGCACGCTGAACGCGATCCTGGACTGGCTCGGTCTGCCGTCCCAGAACTGGCTGTTCACGCTGCCGATCCTCGCGGTGTCCTTCGCGAACGTGTGGCGGGGCACGGCGTTCTCGATGCTGGTGTACTCGGCGGCGCTGAACGAGATCCCGAAGGAGATCACGGAGGCCGCGGAGGTGGACGGCGCGGGCGGCTGGCGGCGGATGTGGCACATCACGCTCCCGATGATCCGCCGTTCCATCGGCACGAACCTGATGCTCAACACCCTGCAGACGCTCTCGGTGTTCGGGCTGATCTGGGTCATGACGCGGGGCGGGCCGGGCGACCGCAGTCAGACGTTGCCGCTGTTCATGTACGAACAGGCCTTCCAGAAAAGCATGATCGGCTACGGGACGGCGGTGGCCCTGCTGCTCCTGGTGGTCGGTTCCCTCTTCTCGCTGGTGTACATGCGCCTGCTGCGGACGGAGGTCTGAGATGGCACTGCCGGCCTGGTCCGCGATGGGCGGCCCGCGGTCCCGGCGTACGGCCAGGCGGCTGGCGGCGGACGCGGGGCTGCTCGCGGTGGCGGCGGCGTTCGCGCTGCCGCTGGCCTGGGTGGTCCTGTCCGCGCTGGACGCGCACGCGGACCTGCGGGTGAAGGCTCCGGACGGGGTCACCCTGGCCAACTTCGACGCGGTCCTGACGCGGGACATCGTGTTCACCCCGCTGCTCAACAGCCTGATCCTGTGCGGCGGCGGCACGCTGCTGACGGTGGTGTGCGCGGCGCTGGCGGCGTATCCGCTGTCGCGCTTCCGTTCCCGCCTCAACCGCCCGTTCCTGCTGACGATCCTCTTCGCGACGAGCCTGCCGATCACGGCGATCATGGTCCCGGTGTACGCGCTGTTCGTCCAGGTGAACCTGATCGACACGGTGCACGGCACGATCTTCTTCTTCGCCGCTTCCCAACTCCCCTTCGCCATCTGGCTGATGAAGAACTTCATGGACGGGGTGCCGAAGGAGCTGGAGGAGGCGGCCTGGACGGACGGGGCGTCGTCGTTCCAGTCGCTGCTGCGTATCGTGCTCCCGCTGATGGGGCCGGGCGTCGCGGTGGTGACGGTCTTCTCGTTCGTGATGATGTGGGGGAACTTCTTCGTCCCGTTCATGCTGCTGCTGACGCCGGACCAGATGCCGGCGTCGGTGAGCATCAACGAGTTCTTCGGGAACCGGGGGATGGTGGTGTACGGGCAGCTGGCGGCGTTCTCGGTGATCTACTCGACGCCCGTGCTGCTGCTGTACGTGCTCGTGGCCCGGCGGCTCGGCGGCGGGTTCGCCCTCGGCGGGGCCGTGAAGGGGTGAGGCGTATTCGCGCCGCGCGGTCGCGCCCCCCGGCCGGGACGACGGACGCACAGGAGCGGTGGACGGCCGGTCACGGGAGCGGCCTCCGGGTCCGGCGGCCCGGTGCCGCCGGGTGGCCCCGCATCTCCGGACAGCGGAGGTCAGGGGCCGGTCCCGGCCGCGCATATGCCCCGCCACCTTGCCGTTCGCCCCGTCACGGCCTCTGTGGACACCCCGCCGCGGAGGCCCTGTCGGCCCCAGCGGGCCCGCGCGGGAAGCACCGCACGATCTTCGGCCATCACGAACGGACGGCCGAAACCGTATGTTCCTACAATCTGTGATTGTGGCCGAACAGACCGTAGTCATCCCAGCCACACCCCCATAGCTTGTGCGCGTGCACCAGCTGCCTGCCCCCCAGCCCACCCCGCCCTTCAACGCCCTCGCCGCCCGCCGGCTGCGCGCCGGGCTCGGCATGGGACCCGAACACGTCGCGTACGGCATGCGCGTCTCGTACGGGCTGCCCTATGTCACGCCCGATCTCGTCGTCGCCTGGGAGCGGGGCATCTCCGCGCCGAGCAGCCCCGAACTCACCGCGCTCGCCGCCGTGCTGTGGTGTTCCCCGGGCGAACTCATCGGCGCCCCGCGCACGTTGCGGGAGCACCGCGTCGCGCGGGGGCTCGCCCCCGAGGACGTCGCGCGCACCGTCGGCCTGGAACTCCTCGCGTACCAGCGGATGGAGGAGACCGAGGAGTGGCGGGGCAACGAGCGGCAGTCGGCCGCGCTCGCCGAGCTGCTCGACCTCTCGCTGCCCGACTTCATCACCGTGACCGGGCGCGACGGGAGACTCGGGGAGCTGCTGCGCAGCGCGGTGACGACCCGCTGGCAGGCGTACGTGCGCCCGCTCGCCAAGACGGTGCCGCTGGACCGTCGGCTCCTGGAGGACGCCCTCCAGGAGCTGCACGCGGACTACCAGGGGCAGATGGCGGCCACGCTGAGCTGGGCCGACGGCGCGGCGGCGGGTGACGCCGGTGACGCGGGGCGGGACTTCATGGACCGGATCGTCGACCACTTCTGGGCGACGGTCCAGCGCAGCACGTACTGAGCGGGCACGGACAGGTCCGCACCCGCTCTCGTACGTGCGGCGGGGTCTAGAAGACCGACTCCGCCTCGTCCATGCGGTCCTTGGGCACGGTCTTCAGCTCGGTGGTCGCGTCCGCGAGCGGGACCATCTCGATCTCGGTGCCGCGCAGCGCCGTCATCCTGCCGAAGGCGCCGCGGTGGGCGGCCTCGACGGCGTGCCAGCCGAAGCGGGTGGCGAGCACCCGGTCGTACGCGGTCGGCGTGCCGCCGCGCTGGATGTGGCCGAGGATGACCGGCTTGGCCTCCTTGCCCAGGCGCCGCTCCAGCTCGTACGCGAGGGCCGCGCCGATGCCCTGGAAGCGCTCGTGGCCGAACTGGTCGATGGCGCCGTGGCCGTAGTCCATGGTGCCCTCGGCGGGGTGGGCGCCCTCGGCGACGCAGATGACGGCGAACTTCTTGCCGCGCGCGAAGCGCTCCTCGACCATGGCGACGAGGTCGGAGGGGTCGAAGGGCCGCTCGGGCAGGCAGATGCCGTGGGCGCCGGCGGCCATGCCGGACTCCAGGGCGATCCAGCCCGCGTGCCGGCCCATGACCTCGACGACCATGACGCGCTGGTGCGACTCGGCGGTGGTCTTGAGGCGGTCCATCGCCTCGGTGGCGACGCCGACCGCGGTGTCGAAGCCGAAGGTGCGGTCCGTGGAGGAGATGTCGTTGTCGATGGTCTTCGGCACGCCGACGACCGGCAGGCCCGCGTCCGACAGCATCCGGGCGGCGGTCAGGGTGCCCTCGCCGCCGATCGGGATGAGCACGTCGATGCCGAACTCGCGGGCCATGTCCTGCGCGTTCTCGCAGGCCTCGCGGAGCCGGTCGCGCTGGAGCCGGGAGGATCCGAGAATGGTGCCGCCGCGGGCGAGGATGCCGCTGACGGCGTTCAGGTCGAGGGTGCGGTAGCGGCCGTCGAGCAGTCCGGCGTAGCCGTCCTCGAAGCCGATGACCTCGTCCCCGAAGTTGGTGACCGCTCGGTGCACGACCGACCGGATCACTGCGTTCAGCCCCGGGCAGTCTCCGCCTGCGGTGAGAACTCCGATGCGCATCGTGCTGTGTCTCCTGCTCGCTGTTGGTACGTGTGAGCCAGTCCGATTGTTTCACGCCCCACAGGCGGCCGCCGCTGCCGTCCGGCGCGCGTGAAGCGGACCACGCCCCGCCGCCCCGACCCCCGTGGAACCCTTGTCCCGCCTCACCAGGACCTTCCATCTGGCGGGCGTCCTAGCCAGCCGCGGAGGTATTGTCAAGAGGGTTCTGCTCACCATAGCGGGTATTTTTCCCGAGCCACGAGAAGCACCAAGCCGGCCCAGTGATGAAACGGAGAGCACGCGTGACGCGCAGCGTGTACGTGACCGGGATCGACCGCGGCGACGGCCGCCAGGTCGTCGAGCTGGGAGTCATGGAACTCCTGACCCGCCAGGTGGACCGGGTGGGGGTGTTCCGCCCGCTCGTCCACGACGGCCCGGACCGGCTCTTCGAGTTGCTGCGCGCCCGCTACCGGCTGACGCAGGACCCGGCGACGGTCTACGGCATGGACTACTACGAGGCGTCCACCCTCCAGGCCGAGCAGGGCACCGACGAGCTGGTGTCCACGCTCGTGGACCGCTTCCACCTGGTCGCCCGCGACTACGACGTCGTCCTCGTCCTCGGCACCGACTTCGCGGACACGCAGTTCCCCGACGAGCTGGCGGTCAACGCCCGGCTGGCCAACGAGTTCGGCGCCTCCGTCATCCCGGTCGTCGGCGGCCGCAAGCAGACGGCCGAGTCGGTGCTCGCGGAGACCCGCAACGCGTACCGGGCGTACGACGGGCTCGGCTGCGACGTCCTCGCCATGGTCACGAACCGGGTCGCCCCCGCCGACCGCGCGGAGATCCACGAGCGCCTCGCCGACCGGCTGCCCGTGCCCTGTTACGTGCTGCCGGACGAGCCCGCGCTGTCCGCGCCCACGGTCGCCCAGATCACCCACGCCCTCGGCGGCACGGTGCTGCTCGGCGACGACTCGGGGCTGGCCCGTGACGCGCTGGACTTCGTCTTCGGCGGTGCGATGCTGCCGAACTTCCTGAACGCGCTGACCCCCGGCTGCCTCGTGGTGACCCCGGGCGACCGCGCCGACCTGGTGGTGGGCTCCCTCGCCGCGCACAGCGCCGGCACGCCGCCGATCGCCGGCGTCCTGCTCACCCTCGACGAGCGGCCGAGCAACGAGGTCCTGACGCTGGCCGCGCGCCTGGCCCCCGGCACCCCGGTGGTCTCGGTGCCCGGCAACAGCTTCCCCACGGCGGCCGAACTCTTCGGCCTGGAGGGCAAGCTGAACGCCGCGACCCCGCGCAAGGCGGAGACGGCACTCGGCCTGTTCGAGCGGCACGTCGACACGAGCGAGCTGCTGAAGCGGGTCTCCGCGCCGAGCAGCGACCGCCTCACGCCGATGATGTTCGAGCACAAGCTGCTGGAGCAGGCCCGCTCGGACAAGCGCCGCGTCGTGCTGCCCGAGGGCACCGAGGCGCGCGTCCTGCACGCCGCCGAGGTGCTGCTGCGCCGGGGCGTGTGCGAGCTGACGCTGCTCGGCCCGGTCGACCAGATCCGCAAGAAGGCCGCAGACCTCGGCATAGACCTGGCCGGCGTCCAGCTCATCGACCCGCAGACCTCCGAGCTGCGGGACCGCTTCGCCGAGAAGTACGCGGCGCTGCGCGCCCACAAGGGCGTGACGGTGGAGCTGGCGTACGACGTGGTCGCGGACGTGAACTACTTCGGCACCCTGATGGTCGAGGAGGGCCTGGCCGACGGCATGGTGTCCGGCTCGGTGCACTCCACGGCGGCCACCATCCGCCCGGCCTTCGAAATCATCAAGACCAAGCCGGAGGCGAAGATCGTCTCCTCGGTGTTCTTCATGTGCCTCGCGGACAAGGTCCTGGTCTACGGCGACTGCGCGGTGAACCCCGACCCGAACGCGCAGCAGCTCGCCGACATCGCCGTCCAGTCGGCCGCGACCGCCCGGCAGTTCGGGGTGGAGCCGCGGATCGCGATGCTGTCGTACTCGACCGGCACCTCCGGCTCGGGCGCGGACGTCGACAAGGTGCGCGAGGCCACCGAGCTGGTCCGGGCGCGCCGCCCCGACCTGAGCGTCGAGGGCCCGATCCAGTACGACGCCGCCGTGGAGCCGTCCGTCGCGGCCACCAAGATGCCCGGTTCGAAGGTCGCGGGACAGGCGTCCGTGCTGATCTTCCCGGACCTCAACACGGGCAACAACACCTACAAGGCCGTGCAGCGCTCGGCCGGCGCGATCGCGGTCGGGCCGGTCCTGCAGGGCCTGCGCAAGCCGGTCAACGACCTGTCCCGGGGCGCTCTCGTCCAGGACATCGTCAACACCGTCGCCATCACGGCGATCCAGTCCCAGACCCCGAGCGAGAAGGCCATCGCCCAGTGAGTTCCCATCCGTCGCCCGCCGGCGCGCTGCCCGACGAGCAGCGCCAGGCCGCCCCTTCGCGCGTCCTCGTCCTCAACTCCGGTTCGTCGTCGGTGAAGTACCAGCTGCTCGACATGCGAAACCACAGCCGCCTCGCGATGGGCCTGGTCGAGCGCATCGGGGAGCGGACGAGCCGGCTCACGCACACGCCGCTCACCGGAGGTGGCGCCGAGCCCCGGGAGACGACGGGCCCGATCGCCGACCACGAGGCCGCGCTGAAGTCCGTGGCCGAGGAGCTGGCCAAGGACGGTCTCGGCCTGGACTCCCCCGAACTCGCGGCGATAGGCCACCGGGTCGTGCACGGCGGCCTGAAGTTCACGCGGCCCACCCTCGTCGACGACACCGTGCTCGCGGAGATCCAGCGGCTGATCCCGGTGGCCCCGCTGCACAACCCGGCCAACCTGACGGGCATCCTCACGGCCCGCGCGCTGCGCCCCGACCTGCCGCAGGTCGCCGTCTTCGACACGGCGTTCCACACGACGATGCCGGAGTCGGCGGCGCGCTACGCGATCGACGTGAAGACCGCCGACGAGCACCGCATCCGCCGCTACGGCTTCCACGGCACCTCGCACGCGTTCGTGTCGCGTGCGACGGCGAAGCTCCTCGGCAAGGACCCGTCCGAGGTGAACGTGATCGTGCTGCACCTGGGCAACGGCGCGTCGGCGTCCGCGGTGCGCGAGGGCCGGTGCGTGGACACCTCGATGGGGCTGACGCCCTTGGAGGGCCTCGTGATGGGTACGCGCTCCGGTGACACGGACCCGGCCGTCATCTTCCATTTGATGCGTGTAGGCGGGATGTCCACGGACGAGATCGACACTCTTCTCAACAAGAAGAGCGGGCTGATCGGTCTGTGCGGCGACAACGACATGCGGGAGATCCGGCGCCGGGTGGACGCGGGCGACGAGCAGGCGCGGCTCGCCTTCGACATCTACATCCACCGCCTGAAGAAGTACATCGGCGCCTACTACGCGGTGCTCGGCCGGGTGGACGCGGTGGCCTTCACGGCCGGGGTCGGCGAGAACGCCGCTCCGGTCCGGGAGGCCGCGGTGGCCGGCCTGGAGGGGCTCGGCCTGGCGGTCGACGCCGAGCTGAACGCCGTACGGTCGGACGAGCCGCGGCTCATCTCCCCCGAGCACGCGCGGGTCGCGGTGGCCGTCGTACCGACCGACGAGGAACTGGAGATCGCCACGCAGACGTACGCACTCGTGAGCGGGTCCGCCGAGCGGTCCGACGGCCTCACCTGAGCGGCATCCCGCCCCTTTGTATCTTCCGCCAGACGGAATATTCCGCAGCGAAACAAACCGATAGGATCGCCCTATGCGCCGTTCGAAAATCGTCTGTACTCTCGGCCCCGCGGTCGACTCCCACGAGCAGCTCGTCGCGCTGATCCAGGCCGGCATGAACGTTGCTCGTTTCAACTTCAGCCACGGCTCGCACGCCGAGCACCAGGGCCGGTACGACCGTGTCCGGGCGGCCGCCGCCGAGACCGGCCGCGCCATCGGCGTACTCGCCGACCTCCAGGGCCCGAAGATCCGCCTGGAGACCTTCGCCGAGGGCCCCGTCGAGCTGGTGCGCGGTGACGAGTTCACCATCACCACCGAGGACGTCCCGGGCGACAAGACGATCTGCGGCACGACCTACAAGGGTCTGCCCGGCGACGTCTCCAAGGGCGACCAGGTCCTCATCAACGACGGCAACGTCGAGCTGCGGGTCGTCGAGATCGAGGGCCCCCGGGTCAAGACGGTCGTCATCGAGGGCGGTGTCATCTCCGACCACAAGGGCATCAACCTGCCCGGCGCGGCCGTGAACGTGCCCGCGCTGTCCGAGAAGGACATCGACGACCTGCGCTTCGCCCTGAAGATGGGCTGCGACCTGGTCGCGCTCTCCTTCGTGCGGGACGCCCACGACGTGAACGACGTCCACAAGATCATGGACGAGGAGGGCCGCCGGGTCCCCGTCATCGCCAAGGTGGAGAAGCCGCAGGCGGTGGAGAACATGGAGGCCGTCGTGGCGGCCTTCGACGGTGTCATGGTCGCCCGTGGCGACCTGGCCGTCGAGTACCCGCTGGAGAAGGTCCCGATGGTGCAGAAGCGCCTGGTGGAGATGTGCCGGCGCAACGCCAAGCCGGTGATCGTCGCGACCCAGATGATGGAGTCGATGATCACCAACTCCCGTCCGACGCGCGCCGAGGCCTCCGACGTCGCGAACGCGATCCTGGACGGCGCGGACGCGGTCATGCTGTCGGCGGAGTCCAGCGTGGGCGCGTACCCCATCGAGACCGTGAAGACGATGTCGAAGATCGTCACCGCCGCCGAGCAGGAGCTGCTCTCCAAGGGCCTGCAGCCGCTCGTCCCCGGCAAGAAGCCGCGCACGCAGGGCGGTTCGGTGGCCCGTGCCGCCGCCGAGATCGCCGACTTCCTCGGCGGCAAGGGCCTGGTGGCCTTCACCGAGTCCGGTGACACCGCCCGCCGCCTGTCCCGCTACCGCGCCGCGCAGCCGATCCTGGCGTTCACCACGGACGAGGGCACCCGCAACCAGCTGGCGCTGAGCTGGGGCGTCGAGTCCTACATCGTGCCGTTCGTGAACAGCACCGACGAGATGGTCGAGCTGGTCGACTCCGAGCTGCAGAAGCTCAACCGCTTCGACCAGGGCGACGTCGTCGTGATGACCGCGGGCTCGCCCCCCGGCGTCCCCGGCACCACCAACATGGTCCGGGTGCACCACCTGGGCGGCACCGGCCGCGACTGACCGGTCTCCCGTACGCCACCGAGGGCGCCCCCTGCACCAGGGGGCGCCCTCGGCGCGTTCCGGGAGAGGTACGGCGGTGGCGGCCCGTCCTCGGGCGGACAGACCGCGACCCGGCCCTCGCGGTGGCGAGGAACCGGGTCGTGGCCCTGTCGCGGCTCCCGAACGGGTCCTTGGGCCGGCCTCGGCCGGCGGGTGCGGCGGTCAGCCGGTGGTGTACTGGTGCAGCCCCGGCACGTGCAGATCTCCGCCGAACTGACCGGCCTGCACGACCTTCACCTTGGTGAAGTAGATCAGCGGGATGTTCAGCGGCGGCGGGTTGTCCGGGTCGAAGGTGACCGGGATCAGACCGAGCAGGTTGCCGGAGATGCTCTCCGTGTACATGACGGTCTTGCCGTTGCGGATGGTGGACGTCGAGCCCTTGGCCGCCTCCACGTGGTACGTCTTGCCGGCCTGCTTGTCGTCGACCGTCTGGTGCAGGTCGCCGATGTCGGTGCCGTCGGAGATGACGTACTTCAGGACCTTCTTGACGGTGCCGTTTGCGGTGCGCACCTTCACGATGCCCTGGTAGTCGGCACCCTTCAGCAGCAGCGAGCTGGCGTTGAGGTGCCACGGCTCGTCGGGCAGGGAGACGATCTTCTCGACGCCGCCCTCGTCGTCGGTGGCCGTCGGGCAGCCCTCGGCCGGGTCCTCGCTCTCGCTCGCGGAGGGGCTGGGGGACGCGGTGGCGTCGCCGGCCGCCTCCTTCGCCTTGTCCGCGGTGTCCTTCACCGTCTCGGACGCCGTGTCCTTGGTGTCCTTCGCGGTGTCCTCGACCGTACCGGTGACCTTGTCCGCGGTGTCCTTGACCGGGTCGGAGGTCTCCTTGCCCGGGCTCGCCGTGGCGGAGGCGGACGGCGTCGGGGTGGGGCTCGCCTCCTCCTTCTCGTCGGGCGTGAGGACGTCCTTGATGGCGTCGCCGATGCCCAGCGGGTCCAACGGGTTGCTGCTGCTCTGGGACGGCGAGGGGGTCGCGGTGGCCGTGTCGCCGCCACCGCTCTGGGCCGTCTTGCTGGGGGCGGGCGCCGGTGCGGGGTCGGCCTCGTCGTCGGAACCTGAATCCGGCGAAGAGGTCTTGTCCGGGGACGCCGTGGCCGTGGGAGCGGGCTCGGTCGCGGTGGCGCTCGCCGAGGCGGAGGCCGAGGGCGACGGCGAGGCCGACGGTTCCTCGGAGCCGTCCAGTGCCTCGACGCACTTCTGGTACTCGTCCGCCGTAAGGCTCTTGGACGAGGGGTGGTCCTCGGCCTGCGCGAGCGTGGGAGTCAGTCCCATCCCCATGAGGACGGCCGTCGGCATGGCCGCCAGGGCTATCGCCTTGCCGGCCGGTACGTGGAACCTGGTGAACAACGGCTTCCTGGGCGCCGCGTGACGCGGCCCGGTTCTCACACGGGACTCGTCCACATCCGTCCCGTGGGTCACCTCGTCAGCCGGCACTGTGCCTCCCGTTCGCCCCGTTCGTCGGGCTCGTTCCTGACAGATCGTTCGGCTCGTTCGGCTCGATGGGCTTGCTCAGTCCGGGGACGGGCTGGGCGGGCGCGCTCTCGGCGGGGGCCGCGCTCACGGGGACCTCGTCCTTGCGGGCCACCCCGGCGGGCTCCGTCTCCCGCGCGCCGGGCGCCCAGGAGACCGCCATCGCCCCGCCGATCAGGGCGAACAGGAAACCGATCAGGAAGCCACCCAGGTTCGACACCGGGATGGACACCAGGGCCAGAAGGATCGCCGCGACACCCGCGAAGGTGCGCACGTGCTTCTGGAACCAGAGGCTGAGCCCCAGCACCACGAGCAGCACGCCGATGATCAGGGACCCCGCGCCCGCCGTGGTGGCCATCGCCAGCGTCAGATGGCCGATCTGCAGGTTCGCGTACGGGAAGTAGGCGATGGGCAGTCCGCTGAGCAGGACGAACAGGCCGGCCCAGAACGGCCGGTCACCCCTCCAGGCGCGGAACCGCGACCTCAAGTGGCTGAACTGGCCGGGCGCGGCAGGAGTCTCGGCGCTCATGGAAAACAGCTCCCTGGAACGGCTTTGCTGTGAGAAGTACGCGTACTGCGGAAGGGATGGGGTGGACGAGGCAGCCGACGGCTCCCCCGTCCACCCCACGGAGTGCTTAGTAGCACTCCTTGACGCCCTTGGACAGCGACATCTTCAGGCCGCTGAGCTTGAACGTTCCGGCAGTGGTCGCCCACGCCGTCTGCTTCACGTCGGTCAGCGTGGCCGAGTCGGCCTGCTGCGCGAAACCGTAGGGGTTCGCCTGGTCGCCCTTGGCGATACCCGGACCCTTGCTGGCGTCCTTGGCCGCAACACCGATGTCGATGTTGCGGAACGTCGCGTCGGCCTGAAGGTCCTCGACGTCGATGTACAGGTTCTCGGCCTTGACCGGGGTGTCGCCACCACCGGCCTTCAGGATGAGACTCACGGAACCGAGCAGCGGCACGTCCGGGGTGACAACGGACTGACACATGCCCTGGATCGAGGCGGACTTGAACGCCGAGACGGCGACGGGGTGAGCCGTCTTCTTGCCGTCCAGGGTGTAGCCCGCGTCAATGGCTCCGTACTGCGAGAAGCCCGTACCGTCGAGCCGGTCCGCCGTCACCTTGAACGACTGACCGGAAACGCTGAACGACGCGGCGAGAGCGCCCTGCGCGAGGGCGACACCTATCGCTGCCGTGGCGGCCACGCTGGGCACCATCACGACGGCGAACCGCTTCCATCTGGTCCCGCCACGCACCTGGGACTCCATATTTCCTCCTTCTCGGACGTACATCTCCTGGCCCTGACTGCCCCATGACGGCGGCTCAGCCGGGCAGGGATGGGAGAAGTGCTACGTCCTCGGGAAGGAGAGCGCCCGATCTCGACAGCGCGAACTGCGCCCGATTCACCGGCGATCACCCCCGAGCGACAACCACTGGTCGCGCCTGACACACATCACGCACAACCTGCTGGACAGGCTCCGCCGTAGAGCAGAGACCCCCCTGTCCAAGAGCCGGCGCCACTGCCGCCGGCCCTACTCGGTGGGGACCCAGAGAACCCGGTGGCCCGATTGGCTGTCGGGGTACGGAAATGGACCGAGCGTCGCCGATCGTGGTGCATTCTCGCCGCCGACACAAGGGGGTTCGTTACTCGCTAGTAACGGGCGGATAACCGAACAACGACCCGCCGGTCTCGGTCGACGACTCAACGTGGCGTCAAGCGAGGGGGCAAAGTACTTGATTCACGGACGGAATCCGACAGATCAACGCCCCTGATTTACTCCAAGTAACAGCGGCCGCGTTTACCAAGTTTTGGTAAAGCGCGGCCGCGTGGTCACTCAGGAGGCGATCCCTTCACCCGGGCAACACACGTCCGGGCGTTTAGGGACTGGTCAGAACAGGGCGCGCGCCAGCGCCCTGCGCGCCGCGGTCACGCGCGGGTCGTCGGCACCGACGACCTCGAACAGTTCGAGCAACCGGAGCCGCACCGCGTCCCGGTCGTCGCCGGCCGCGCGCCGCACGGCCTCGATGAGGCGCCCGAACGCGTCCTCGACGTGCCCGCCCACCAGGTCCAGGTCGGCGGCGGCGATCTGCGCCGCCACGTCGCCCGGCTTCTCGGCGGCGTCCTTGCGGACCTGCTGCGGGTCCGCGTGCTGCACCCGCTGGAGCAGCTCGGCCTGGGCGAGGCCCAGCTTGGCCTCGCTGTTGGCCGGGTCGTCGCTCAGCACGTTCTTGTAGGCCTGGACGGCACCCGCCAGATCGCCGGCGTCCAGGGCCCGTACGGCGGCTTCGAGGAGGGCGTCGTAGGGGCCGGCCGGGATCTCCGGGGCGACGGCCGGCGCGGCGTCCGGACCGGCGGCGTCCGGGTCGACGGTCAGACCGGTGAGCCCGAAGCGCTGCTCCGCCACCTGGACGAGCTGGTCCAGCGTGCCGCGGATCTGCGCCTCGCCCGCGGCCCCCTGGAAGAGCGGCAGCGCCTGGCCGGCGACCACCGCGAAGACTGCCGGAATCCCCTGGATCCCGAACTGCTGCATCAGCATCTGGTTGGCGTCGACGTCGATCTTGGCGAGGACGAAGCGCCCGTTGTACTCGATCGCCAGCCGCTCCAGGACCGGGCTCAGCTGCTTGCAGGGCTCACACCACTCGGCCCAGAAGTCGATGACGACCGGTACCTCGGTGGAGCGCTGCAGGACGTCGCGCTCGAATCCCGCCTCGTCTACGTCGATGACGAGACTGGCGGGGGACACGGCCCCGCCTCCGCCGCCCTGCCTGGCCGCTTCGGCGCGCGCCTGCTCCGCCTTCGCCTTGGCCTCCTGGGCCGCCTTCACCGCGGCGAGGTCGACGACTCCGCTCATGGACATGTTCCGTGGCTGCATGAGTACATCCTCCCCCTTCCGCGCGCACGTGTGAAAAGCGTGCCCCGAGCCGGGCCTCCGGCATGGTCAAAGCCGGGCCCGTGATGTGCTGTTCGGCGCCGGGTCCCCACCTGGCGCCAGTGGTTGTCGCCCGTGCGGCGCGGCCGCACAAGCTTTCGCTACGAGTCGTAGCGTAACTCCCCCGGGGCGTCGCCGTACGCCATTCCCCGGTGATCTCCCTCACGACTTCCCACAACAGCCGGATATCGTCCCCGGCATGCCCGGATATGGTCGCTGACATGCAGAGTCGCACTCCGGCCCCCCGCACGGGCCGACCACGCAGCGCCGCCGCGGACGCCGCGATCCTGGACGCGACACGCGCGGCGCTGGTCGAACTGGGCTGGTCCAAGCTGACGTTGGGCGACGTCGCGACCCGCGCCGGGGTCGCCAAGACGACGCTCTACCGACGCTGGGCGGGCAAGAACGAACTCGTCGTCGACGCCGTGGCCGTCCTCTTCGACGAGCTGGAACTCCCCGACCGGGGCAGTCTCGCCGCCGACATCGAGGGCGTCGTGCTTCAGTTCGCGGCGATCCTCGGGCGCCCCGAGACGAAGACCGCGCTGATGGCGGTCGTCGCCGAGTCGACCCGCGACGAGCCGCTGCGCGAGCGCATCCGCACGTCGATCGTGGACCGCCAGAAGCGCCTCGTCGTGGAGGGCCGCGCCCGCGCCCAGCAGCGCGGTGAGCTGCCCCCCGAGGAGGACCCGGAGTCCGCCGCCCGCACGGCCGACCTGATCTTCGACGTGGTCGCCGGAGCGGTGGTGCACCGCACGCTCGTCAGCGCGGAGCCCGCGGACGAGGAGTGGGTCCGCAGCTTCACCCGCGTACTCCTGCTGGGCCTGACAGGCGCGGCGACGGAACCCTGAGGGCCCCGGGCGCCGGCCATGTGTCAGCCCGTCCGGCGATTGAGGACGAGCGCGCCGGCGCGATACGACGGTGCCACGGGCGTACGTGAGCCCTCCCGGACAGGCGGGAAACCCTTCAGCCCGTCCGGCGCTTGAGGACGAGCGCGCCGGCGCGATGCGGGGGTCCCCGGGGGCAGCGCCCCCGGGAACTGGCCCCGGCCCCGGCGGAGGCCTAGAACCCGGCCGGCTCCGTGTACACCCCCCACTCGTCCCGCAGCACCCCACAGATCTCCCCGAGCGTCGCCTCGGCCCGAACCGCGTCGAGCATGGGCCCGATCATGTTCGACCCGTCCCGCGCGGCGGAGAGCATCGCGTCCAGCGAACGCCGGACGGCCGCGTCGTCGCGCCCGTCCTTGCGGGACGCCAGCACCCGCACCTGCTCCCGCTCGACCTCGTGGCTGACCCGCAGGATCTCCAGGTCGCCGGTGACGGAGCCGTGGTGCACGTTGACGCCGACGACCCGCTTGTCGCCCTTCTCCAGGGACTGCTGGTACTGGAAGGCGGACTCGGCGATCTCGCCGGTGAACCAGCCGTCCTCGATGCCCCGCAGGATGCCGGACGTGATCGGCCCGATCGGGTGCCGCCCGTCGGGGTGCGCCCGCAGCCCGCGCTCCCTGATCTGCTCGAAGATCTTCTCCGCCTCGGCCTCGATGCGGTCGGTGAGCTGCTCGACGTACCAGGAACCGCCCAGCGGGTCCGCGACGTTGGCGACGCCGGTCTCCTCCATCAGCACCTGCTGGGTGCGCAGGGCGATCTCGGCGGCCTGCTCGGAGGGCAGCGCGAGGGTCTCGTCCAGGGCGTTGGTGTGCAGGGAGTTGGTGCCGCCGAGCACGGCGGCGAGCGCCTCCACCGCCGTCCGGACCACGTTGTTGTACGGCTGCTGCGCGGTGAGCGAGACACCGGCGGTCTGCGTGTGGAAGCGCAGCCACTGGGCCTTCTCGGAGGTGGCGCCGTAGACGTCGCGCATCCAGCGGGCCCAGATCCGGCGCGCGGCGCGGAACTTGGCGATCTCCTCGAAGAAGTCGACGTGCGCGTCGAAGAAGAAGGAGAGTCCGGGCGCGAACACGTCCACGTCCAGCCCGCGGCTCAGCCCCAGTTCGACGTACCCGAAGCCGTCGGCGAGCGTGTACGCCAGCTCTTGGGCTGCCGTGGAACCGGCCTCCCGGATGTGGTAGCCGGAGACGGACAGGGGCTTGTACGCGGGGATCTTCGCCGCGCAATGCTCCATCAGGTCGCCGATGAGGCGAAGGTGCGGCTCGGGCTGGAAGAGCCACTCCTTCTGCGCGATGTACTCCTTGAAGATGTCCGTCTGGAGGGTGCCGTTCAGCACGGACGGGTCGACGCCCTGACGCTCGGCGGCGACCAGGTACATGCAGAAGACCGGGACGGCCGGTCCGCTGATCGTCATCGACGTCGTGACGTCACCCAGCGGGATGTCCTTGAACAGGACCTCCATGTCGGCCGCCGAGTCGATGGCCACGCCGCAGTGCCCGACCTCGCCCAGCGAGCGGGGGTCGTCGGAGTCGCGTCCCATCAGCGTCGGCATGTCGAAGGCCACGGACAGGCCGCCGCCGCCGTTGGCGAGGATCTTCTTGTAGCGCTCGTTGGTCTGCTCGGCGTTCCCGAACCCGGCGAACTGCCGGATGGTCCACGTCCGCCCCCGGTAGCCGGTCGCGTAGAGCCCGCGGGTGAACGGGTACTCCCCCGGCCAGCCGATCCGGTCGAAGCCCTCGTAGGTGTCCCCGGGCCGCGGCCCGTACACCGGCTCCACGGGATCGCCGGAGAGCGTGGTGAAATCGGCCTCGCGCTTGCGCGAAGCGTCGTACCGGGCCTGCCAGCGACGGCGGCCCTCCTCGATGGCGTCAGCGTCCATACCCTCGAATTTACTAGGACGTCCTAGTAAATGTCGATGGCTCACCGCCGTACACGCCGTACGGCGGTCCCGTCGGCCCGGCCGGACCCCGCCACGGGGGCCCTGCGACCGGGCTCGGGGAAGCGTTTCAGGCCTTGGCGACGGCGGGCGCGTCGTCCGCGATCCGCGCCTCGAGCTCCCTGCTGACCTTGCGCTCCACGAAGAAGGCGGCCGTCGGGATCGTGCCCGCCGCGAGCACCCACAGCTGCTTGCCGACCGGCCACTTCGCCTTGGAGCCCAGGTCGAAGGCGAAGAGGAGGTAGACGACGTAGAGCCAGCCGTGCGCGATGCCGACCACCTTGGTGAAGTCCTCGGCGCCGTCCATGTGCAGGAGGTACTTGGCGATCACACCGAGGGTCAGCAGGACCAACAGCACGCCGGTGACGTAGGCCATGACGCGGTAGCGGGTCAGCACGCTCTTTTTCATGCGTACGAGCGTAACCGCCGGTCGGGGGCGATCTTCGCGGGCCCCCGCGGCCGTACGCGGGCCCCTCAGTCCTCGTCGAAGTCGTGGGCCGCGATGCGCAGCGGGCGGAGCATCGCGAAGATCTCCGCGCACTCCTCGGCGTCGTACGCGCCGAGGCCGAAGTCCATCGCCATCAGGTCGCGGGTGGCCGCGTCGACCACCTCGCGCCCCTTGTCCGTGATGGAGGCGAGGGTGCCGCGCCCGTCGTTGGGGTTGGGGCGCTTGTCGACCAGGCCTGACCTGACCAGCCGGTCCACGGTGTTGGTGACCGACGTCGGGTGCACCATGAGCCGCTCACCGATCTTGGACATCGGCAGCTCGCCCTCCTTGGAGAAGGTGAGCAGCACCAGTGCCTCGTACCGCGCGAAGGTCAGCCCGTACGGCTTGACGACCGCGTCGACCTCGGCGAGCAGGATCTGGTGCGCGCGCATGATCGAGGTGATCGCCGCCATGGACGGCACGGCACCCCAGCGGCGCTTCCAGAGTTCGTCGGCGCGGGCGATGGGATCGAAGGCGAGACTGAGGGGCTTCGGCACGGCAAAGACCCTACCGGCCGGTCATATCGTGGTCAGCCCCGTCTCGCGTTTCGGTCTCCGCCGCCGTTTCGGCCGGATTTTCCCCCGGTACGAGGCTCCCGCGGGCCGGACTCTCACGCGGCCGGGAGGTCTCCGCGTGCTCCGCTCCGGCCTCCGTCCGCCGGGCCTCCGCGGCGAGCAGTACGCAGCACGCCGTGCCCAGCACCCCCGCGCCCGCGACCGTGGCGGTCACCCCGGCGAACTCGGCGGCGACGCCCGCCAGCGCCATCCCGGCCCCCTGGAGGGTCATCAGCCCGGCGGTGTTCAGGACCATCGCCCGCCCGCGCAGCTCCTCCGGCACCGCCCGCACGAACCACTGGTCGAGCCCGAGGGTGTACGCCGATCCGGCGCCGGCGAGGACGAGCAGGGCCAGGGACCAGGCGAGCCCGGGGCGCAGGGCGAAGCCGAGGTAGGGCAGCAGGGTCAGGCAGACCAGCGGCAGGGTGATCCGGCCGCGGGTCGCCGGACGCAGCCGTGACCCGGCGTACAGCTCCCCGAGGACGGTGCCGACGGGCAGGGCGCACATCAGCAGCCCGAGCCCGGCCGGGCCGGCGCCGAGTCCGTCGGCGTAGGGGGCGGCCAGCGCCTCGGGGACGACGACGAACATCGGCGGCACCCAGAACAGCAGGAGCAGCACCCGGGTGCGCCGGTCGGCGAGCACCTGCCGGGCGCCGCGCAGGGAGTCCTTCACCAGTGCCGCCCCGGTGCCCGCCCGGGCCGGGCGGCGGACGGTGCCGAGGCGCAGCAGCGCGGCCGAGACGAGGAAGGTGCACACGGTGACGAGGAGCGCCCCGCGCGGCGCCACGACGCTCAGCAGCAGCCCGCCGAGCCCGAACCCCGCGAGCAGCGCGCTCTGCGAGACGATCCGCAGCAGTGAACGGCCGAGGACGAACAGGTCGCCGTCGCCGAGGACGTCCGCCAGGGTGGCCGTCCGCGCGCCCTGGAAGACCGGCGAGACGACGGCGAGCGCGCAGCGCATCGCGAGCAGCACGGCGATGTGCGCCCCGGGGACCGCCATGACGGCCACGCAGCCCGCGCACACGAGGTCGCACACGACCAGGACCCGCCGGGCGGGGAACCGGTCGGCGATCCCGGCGAGCAGGGTCCCGCCGATCAGGTAGGGGAGGAAGCCCAGCGCGAAGGTCAGGGCGCTCAGCAGGGGCGAGCCGGTGAGGTCGTAGACGAGGACCGACAGGGAGATCTCGCTGACGACGAGGCCGAGCAGCGAGAAGGCGTGGGCGGCGAAGACGGCACGGAACTCGCGTACGGCGAAGACGCGCAGGTATCCGGTGGCGGGTTCGGGCGGGGCGGGCACGGTCGACGTGCCCTCGGACTCGTTCGGCATGGACAGCAGCGTGCCGGGAGGGTCGTGGCCCGCCGTAGAGTTTCGGCGTCAGCCGAATCTTCCGTGGGCGCGGCAGGGGGTGTGATGCCGTTCCGTCTCTACTTCGGCGAGGACGACCTGTTGCGCTGCCGGTTCGCGGTGTCCGCGCTGTGGGAGACGCAGGAGGCGGTCCGTACGCTCCACCGGCCCGAGCGGCACGGCTATCACGCGCCCTGGCTGCGCCGGATCCACGCGGCGGCGGCCGGTCTCGATCTCGCGCCGCTGCGGCTGCTCATGCCCCGGCGCGGGCACAACCCGGACTGGCTCGGCCCGCCGCCGATCGGTCCGGCCGCGACCTTCGAGGAGGAGATCGCCGCGGTCCGCGCCGCCGACCCGCAGGCCGCCCTCGACGACACGGCGCGGGCGCTGGCGGACACCCCGGGGGCCCTGGACTCCCCCCGTGGCCGCGCCCTCCTGGCGGATCCGGTCCGCATGATCGAGGAGCTGGCCGATCTCCTGGAGGCGGCCTGGCGCGCGCTGGTGGAGCCGGACTGGCCGCGGCTGCGGGCGCTGCTGGAGGCGGATGTGGCGTTCCACTCGCGCCGGCTGGCCGAGGTGGGCCTCGGCGGGCTGCTGCCGGAGCTGGACCGGCGGTTCGCGTGGAGCGCGGGGACGCTGACCGTGGACGCGCGGAGTTCGCACGAGCGGGAGCTGCGGGGCCTGGGCCTGGTCCTGATGCCGAGCGTCTTCTCGTGGCCCGACGTGGTGAGCGGCTTCGACCCGCCCTGGCAGCCCACCCTGGTCTATCCGGCCCGGGGGATCGGCGGGCTGTGGGCCGAACCGGGCGGGCACGCCCCCGACGCGCTGGTACGGCTGCTCGGGCGCGGGCGGGCCGCGGTGCTCGGCGCGCTGGACGAACCCGCCGGCACGACGACCCTGGCCCACCGCCTCGGGCTCGCGCCGTCGTCGGTGTCCGGCCATCTCTCGGCGCTGCGCGGAGCGGGGCTGCTCACCTCGCGCCGGTACGGACACCAGGTGCTCTACGAGCGGACGCCGCTCGGCATGGCGCTGGCGTCGGGCGGGGTCTGAGGCGGCCGTACGGCACGCCGCCGGTGCCGTAGTCATGTCGGTTCCCCTCCGACGGTGACCGTTATGTCACGATTGCTGACGAATCATCACAAAGTCACTTCGCCCAAGGGGGCAGGATGTCCCGGCTGATCCGTACCTTCGCGGTCCTCGCGACGCTCGGGCTCGCGGCGGGCTGCTCGTCCGCGCCCGACGCCGACCGGGCCTCCGTCGCCCGGGGCGCGTCCCGGGACGGGGACTCCGTCGCACGGTCCCCGTTCTGGGTCGACCCCGCGAGCCCGGCCGCCCAGCAGATCCAGCTGTGGCGGCGGGAGGGCCGCACGCACGACGCCGACCTGCTGAAGCGGATCGCCCGGCAGCCGGCCGCGCTGTGGCCGGCCGGCGACGACCCGGGCGCCGTGATCAGGACCGCCACATCGGCGGCGACGCGGGAAGGGCGTACGGCGCTGTTCGTCGCGTACAACATCCCGCACCGCGACTGCGGTCAGCACTCGGCGGGCGGGGCGCCGGACGCGGACGCCTACCGGCAGTGGATCGGGCGGTTCGCGGAGGCGCTCGGCGACAGCAAGGCGCTCGTCGTCCTGGAGCCGGACGCGGTCGCGCACGTCGTGGACGGCTGCACGCCCGCCGAGTACCACGCCGAGCGCGAGCAGCTGCTGTCGGAGGCGATCGTCCGCCTCAAGCAGCAGCCGGGCACCAAGGTGTACCTGGACTCCGGCAACCCCGCCTGGATCGACGACCCCTCCCGGCTGGTCGAGCCGCTCCGGCGGGCGGGCGTCGAGCACGCCGACGGCTTCTCGCTGAACGTCTCCAACTTCCAGACGGACGGCACCACGAAGGAGTACGGCGTCCGGCTCTCCAGGAGCCTCGGCGGCAAGCACTTCGTGATCGACACCAGCCGCAACGGCAACGGCCCGCTGCGCGGCGACCGCGGCGACGCCTGGTGCAACCCGCCCGGCCGGGCCCTCGGCACCAGTCCGACGACCGACACCTCGGAGCCCGCCCTCGACGCCTATCTGTGGATCAAGCGGCCCGGCGAGTCGGACGGGCAGTGCCGGGGCGGACCGGCGGCCGGCCAGTGGTGGCCCGACTACGCCCTGGGGCTGGCGCGCAACTCCGGGGCGTAGCCGGTCCGTCGGGCTACGGCACCTGGATCCACTTCGCCTCGGACGGGGTGCCGTCCGCGTCCGTCACGAACAGCATGTACCAGCCGGGCGGCACCAGGCTCGGGTCCTTCGGCACCTGCACGGTCACCGACGACCGGTCCTTGTCGACCTTCAGGTCGATGGAGCGCTGCTCGACGTCCGTCGTGTGGGTGACCGCGCTGGGACGCATCAGCCGGGCCTTGGCGACGCGTTCCGGGTGGTCGGTGGCGAAGGTCGCGCGGTGCTGCCGGTCGAGTTCCTCGGGCCCGTCGCCGAGCACCGGACGGTTCTTGCCGTTCTTGTGCAGGGCCGGCGGGGTGAAGACCTCCATGCGCTGCTCGAAGTGGCCCAGCTTGGTGTTCTGCTGGTCGTCGAAGAGCGGGTCGGAGCCGAAGGTGGCGACCCGGCCGTCGGGCAGCAGCAGCGCCTCGGAGTGGTAGTTGCGTCCCACCCGGGGTGCGGCCGCGGCGCGGAAGGTGTTGGACTTCGGGTCGTAGAACTGCGCCTTGTGGATGTTGCTGGCGCTGCGGCCCCGGTAGTCCTTCGCCCCGTTCGTGGTGAACACCGAGTCGTCCGGCATGATCACGCTGTTCAGGTAACGGGTGCCCTGCGGCAGGTCCGGCCCGTCCTCGAAGACGGGGTTGTCCTTCTTGAGGTCGACCACCGCCGTGCGGGGCGTCGACTTCCTGGACTCGCCGACGCCTCCCCCGCCGAGGATCATCACCTTCTGGTCCTGGGCCGGCGGCAGGAGCAGCGAGGCGGACGTCTCGGTGGCGTCCGCGTCCCGCAGCCCCGGCACCTTCCGGAAGGTGTTGGACTCCAGGTCCCACAGGCCCGCCTCACGGCCCTTGTCCGCGGGGCCGTACCCGGCGTTGGACGCCGGGTAGAACAGCTTGCCGCCCTTGGTGAGGAAGAGGGCGGGGTACGTCGGGAAGTACCGCTTGGGGCCGGGCGTCCACTGCTTGGTCTCGGGGTCGTAGATCTCGTTGTCGCCCGGGTCGATCACCCCGACGTCGTCGAGACCGGAGACGGCCAGCACCCGGCCGTCGTCGAGGCCGACGAGCGTCGGGTACCAGCGGGCCTTGGCCATCGGGTCGACGGGGATGTACTTCTCCGCCTTGGGGTCGAACTCGTAGGCCGCCCTGATCCCCTGGAAGTCCTGCTTGTCCAGGGTGATCTTCTCGGAGATCCCGTACGTGTTGGCCCCGTCCTTGCCCTTCAGCCCGACGATCTCGTACTGGGCCTGCTTGTCCGTCACGGACAGCGGGCCCTTCTCGGTGGCCTCCACGAAGACGCGGGCCTCGCTCGCGGTGACCTTGGTCTTCCAGGGCTGCATGACGCCCGCCCGGTTGTACGTGATCTCCTGCGTGCGCTTGGCCCGCGGGATCGTCACCTCGAACTTGCTGACGTACTCGACGCCGGCCGGTGAGCGGAAACGGGTCCCCTTCTTCAGGACCATCGCCTTGTCGGGGTCCTCGTTCTTCACCCGCATCCCGCCGCCGGCCCGCTCCACCTCGCCGTCGAGCCGTTCGTAGCGGGCGGTGCCGCCGGCCACCAGCAGCCTGCCGTCCGGGAGCTGGGCGTGCCCGGAGCAGAAGAAGTCGTCGGGGGTCGGGATCTTCTTGAAGGTGTTCTTCCGCGGATCCCACAGGACGGTGTCGAAGGAGCCCTTGTCGAACTTCTTGATCTCGTTGCCCGAGCCCGCCACGATCAGCACCTTGCCGGTGTGCAGCAGGGCGGCGTGGATGGCGTTGGTACGGAACTCCTTGGGGATGTCCAGCTGCGACCAGGAGCCGTACCGGGCCTTGTAGGCGGGCTGGGCGATCTTGTACTCGTAGTACTGCTCCTCGGCGAAGCCGAGCGCGGCCGGGGCGTTGAGCCCGGCGAGCACGGCGATGCCGCCGATGCTCAGCACGGTCTTCTTGGTCTTCTTCGAGGGCCGGTAGGCCATGGCCTAGTTGCCTCCTGTCGTGGAACCGGAGACCGGGGTCGGGGTGCCGCCGGTGGCGAGCGCGGGCTCCTTGGCTTCGGGGATCCGGGCCGCGGCCGGCCGAGGCAGCGCACCGGCCCTGCGGTCCTTGAGCTGGGTGGTGAGCCACACCCCGACGGGCGCCAGGGAGATCCCCATGGCGAGGACGGCCCAGGTGCGCATGGCCGCGTGGGTGTGGCCGAAGACGAACGACACGAGCAGCGAGAACGCGAGGAGCGCCGCCCAGGAGAGATGGATGCGGAAGGTCGCCAGCCGGTCGGGGCTGGCGCCGCCGCCCTTGGGGGTGACCACGAACCGGCTGGGGGTGCGCTTGAGTGCGGCGCTCAGCGACTTGAGGTAGATCGGCGCCGAGAGCGCCGACATCGCCATCCCGGCGAGACCGCCGGAGCCCTCCGGTTCGTGCGGGGAGACGTTGTGCCGCCGGTTCCACAGGTACAGCCCGATCTGCAGCGCCGCCGCGTCGCTGTAGAGCATCAGCCAGACGGACGCCGCGACCTGGGTGCCCGAGGCGCCGAACCACAGGAACAGGACGCAGCTGAGGATGCCCAGGAGCCAGTTGACGGCCGTCATCGGGTAGTAGACGAGCATCATCGTGTACGAGAACAGGCGGCCGGGAGGCATCGTGAACGGCGCCTTCCAGTACTGCTTGAACAGGGTCTCGTAGGTGCCGCGGGACCAGCGCAGCTGCTGGGTGAAGAAGTCGGTCCAGGACGCGGGGCCCTCGCCGACGGCGAGCACGTCGGGGGTGTAGACCGAGCGCCAGTGGCCGCCCGTCAACGGGTTGCGGTGGCGGTGCAGCTCGAAGCCGGTCGCCATGTCCTCGGTGATGGAGTCGTACAGGCCGCCGATCTGGCGGAGCGCGGCGATCCGCACGACGTTGTTGGTGCCGACGAACATGGGTGCGCGGTAGCGGTTCCCGGCGCGCTGGATGAGCGCGTGGAAGAGGAACTGCTGCGACTCGGCGGCCTTGGTGACGGGGCTGTCGTAGTTGCCGTAGACCTGCGGTCCGACGACGAACGCGACGTCCGGGTCGCGGAAGTACCCCATCATCCGCTCCAGGAAGCCGGGCAGCGGGACGTGGTCGGTGTCCACGGAGGCGAAGAACTCGTATTCGCCGCCGTGCATCGCGATCCACGCGTTGTAGTTGCCGTGCTTGGTGCGGGCCTTGTGGACGCCCTTCTCCCGGTTCCACTCGGGGACGCCGAGCCGGGTGAAGTGCCGTACGCCGAGCTCGGCGCACAGGGCCTTGGCCTGCTCGTCGTCGCCCTCGTCGAGGAGCCAGACGTCGAGGGGGCCGGTGTGGGTGACCCTGACGGCGCCTTCGAGGGTGGCGCGGACCATCGAGAGGGGTTCCTTGCCGGGCACGTACGTGGTGAGGAACGCGACGCGGGTGCCGGGCTGCGGGACGACGGGGATTGGGTCGCGGGCGACCATCGTGGCGTGGGCGATGGAGGCGACGTTGACGACCATGAACAGCTCGATCAGGCCGATCGATATGAGCATGGTGACGTCGAGTCCGATGAGCCAGCGGGCACCGCCCTCGCGCTCGACCCAGTGGGTGGGCCACACCAGGTAGACGAGGAGCAGGCAGGTGAGGAGGGGCGCCAGCGTCATCAGGAGGACGGCTCGTATTCGACGCGGCTCTCGCGAGAGGAGCTTTGTGTACTGCACCCGGTAGGCCGAGGCGGGCGGCTGCGTGAGCGGTCCCGCCAGTCGGCTGTAGGTGTCGTAGTCGTAGCCCTCGGGCCGCACAGCGCCCTCCAGTGATTGAAACGGGGTGATCGAACGAGCCGATACCCCCACACAAGTGGAGTTTCTGTGACGTGTCGAACTGGACGGGTCAGACGGAGTACGGGAGCCGCACCGGCCGGCGTCACGGCCGCGGGCACGTCCACGGGAGGCGCGGAGCCAGGCCGGCGGGCCCGCCCCCGGCGTCGGCCGCGGGGCGGGCGGGGGCGCGCTAGGGCGGCGCCGGGCAGCGGCGCCGCCTCGGGCGGGCGGAGCTCAGGGGCGGGACCGGCGCAGGTGGTGGCGGACCGCGCGCTGGGCCACCGGGCCCAGGGACTCGACCGCCGAGAGCAGGACGGCGAGCTGGTCCAGCGCGGCGAGGGCCACTCCGGCCCCCTCCGGGTCGACGCCCTCGTACAGCTCGATCCCGACGAAGGACGCGGCGACCGCCCGCGCCAGGCCCGCCGGGTCGGTGAACTCCCCGAACGGTGTGCCGGCCAGGACCCGGGTGAGGACCTGCTCGATCTCCGTGATCCACAGGTCGAGGCCGGCCGCGGTGGCCGGCGCGATCCGGGGATGCGTCTGCGCTCCGGCGAGCAGCTGCCCGAGGACGGCGACATGTCCGCCGGCGCGTTCCTCCACGTGCATCTCCCGCCCGAAGGCGAGGAGTTCGGACAGGGACGAGATGCCGGCGAGGCGTTCGCGGTGGCGGGCGACCCGCTGCTCGGCGCCGTACCGGCAGGCGGCCGCGAGCAGTTCGTCGACCGTGCCGAAGTGGTAGAAGACCAGCGCCTGGTTGACCCCGGCCGTCGCGGCGATCGTGCGGGCGGAGGTCTTGGCGATGCCCTGCTCCGTGAGCGTCCGCAGCGCGCCCTCCAGGAGTTTGGCCCGGGTCGCCTCGCTCACGCGCGGGCCTCCTCGCGCACGGGACGCAGCCCGGCCCGTACGCCGCTGGTGCGGACGTCGGCGTACGTGGCCCGGAAGGAGCCCTCGTACCCGAACAGCGGGCCGAAGCGGCGGTTCACGACCCGCACCCGGATGCGGAAGCGGCCGGTGGTGTCGTCGAAGGACTCGCGCACCTCGGCCTGACCGCCGAGGAGTTCGGGGACCCGCAGGTCCACCGGGCCCTCACGGAAGCGGTGTTCCCCGGAGCGGACGAGCAGGGAGCCGTCGGCCTCGGCGCTGAAGTGGAGGTCGCTGGCGAGGTGTTGGTGGGTGCCGAGGTAGTCGAGGACGCGGTCGCCCCGGGGGCCGAGCACCATCTGGGCGTCGAAGCGCCGGGGGCCGCCGGGCAGGTCGAAGGTGCGCACGAACGTCACCGTCTCACGGCCGAACCCGTCGGAGTACGGCACGTTCTCGATGGTGAAGGGGACGTCGCGGCCCGCGCGCGGGACCAGGATGTGGCGGGTGCCGCCGAGGGCGAGGAACGGCTTCACGAAACCGCGGCCGTGCCAGATCCGGTCCATGACGCCGTGGCCCGTGCACGCCTCGCCGGACGTGAGGCCGACGGAGAAGCGGCGGCGCAACTGCGGGTGCAGCCGGTCGAAGTCGGTACCCATGACGGTACGGAAGATCGAGGTCACGACGGCTGCTCCAGGGTGGCGAGAAGGCGCGGGGCGTGGGTGCGGGCCGGCGGTGTGCGCAGGCAGCGGCGGGCGGCCGGGGTGCCGGGCAGGGGTGCAGCCAGCAGGGCGAGGGCGACGGCGACCAGGCACAGCAGCGGGCAGAGGTAGGCCGCCGCGGGCGACAGCGGGCCGAACGGGCCGGTGCGCGGGGCGAGTCCGAGGCCCGCGCACCCGGCCGTGGCGAGCAGGGCCCGCGCCAGCAGCTCGGCCGCCCAGTTCCGCCGCGCCCGCTCCGGGGTGATGCCCCGCTCCACCCAGAGGCGCAGCCGGTCGAAGGACCAGGCGGTGGCCCAGCCCATCAGCGGCCGGAAGAGGAGACGGTCGGCCAGAGCGCCGGGGCGGCCCCAGCGCGGGCGGTAGTCGTACCCGGTGAGGAAGCGGACCCCGTCGCCGTCGGGCACGTAGCGCCAGTAGCCGCTGCCCTCGGCGAGCGGGGAGAGCGGGTGCGGTGAGGCGAACCGCAGCGCGGAGGTGCGGGTGCTGTCCGGGCGTTCCCGTTCGCCGGCCGAGACGCCGGTGCCGGAGACGGTCAGCAGCGGCAGCACGCGCGTGGCGTACCGGAAGTGCCGCGGTGCGCCGGGCGCGTGCGGGAGCGGGGCGATCTGGGTGAACCTCAGGTCCCAGCGCTGGTGCCGGCCGGGGTCCTGCGTGCGCTCCCACACCGTGTCGAGCGGCCCCCGGATGCGCGCCTCCACGTAGATCCCCATCACGAACCCCCCAGCTCGGCCTGCCGATTGAGCGACTGCTCAAATCAACTGGACGGGATCGTAGCGTCGTTTGAGCGATCGCTCAAACCCCTTGGCGCGCGAAGAGGCGCCGCCGGGACGGACACCGTTCCCGAGCAGGCGCCCCTGTGCGGCGGCACGGAAAAACCCCGGTCCGCCGGACCGGGGTTCACGTGGAGCTGTTCGGTGGCTACGCCGACAGGTGGCGTTCCACCGTCGCCACCTTGGACGTCAGGCCGTCGGTGACGGAGGGCCTGATGTCGGCCTTCAGGACGAGGGAGACCCGGGGCGCCCGCCGCTCCACGGCGGCGACCGCACGTTTCACCACGTCCATGACCTCGTCCCACTCCCCCTCGATCGAGGTGAACATGGCGTCGGTGCGGTTCGGCAGGCCCGACTCGCGGACCACCCGGACCGCGTCGGCGACGTACTCGCCCACGTCCTCGCCGACTCCCAGCGGCGTCACGGAGAAGGCGACGATCATGACGCCTTCACGACTCCCTCGCGGCGGGCGCGGGACGCGATGACCGCGTCCTCGGCCTCGCGCCGCAGCTTGCGCTCGGCGAAGAACCCGCCGGTGGGCAGCACGGAGAGCACGAAGTAGAGGGCGGCGGTCCCCAGCGGCCACTTCGTGCGGTTCCAGGCGTCGGCCCAGAAGATCACGTACAGGATGAACAGGACACCGTGGATCGCGCCCATGACGGGCACCGCGTTGAAGTCCGTGGTGCGCTTGAGCACCGAGCAGACCAGCAGCAGGAGGAAGGACACGGCCTCGGGCGCCGAGACCAGGCGCAGGCGGCGGAGGGCGGTGGCGGTCTTCAGGTCCACGGGTCACCTTCGGGGGATTCGCTGTCGGCGGGCAGGGGCGCTTTGTGAACGCACGCACAAGCGTTCCTTCATTGTGGCATCCGGGCCGGAGCGCCCTGGTCCGGGGGTGACGGCCCTCCCCGTCAGGGTGCGCTCGGGGTCGTTCTCCACCCTGAGGCCCTGTCGGCGGCCACCTCCGGCGGCTACCTTCACACCGTGGCGATGTTCCGACTCCAAGGCAGCAAGGTGCTGGCCGTAGACATGACCGGCGACGCCGTGAAGGCGAAGAACGGCTCGATGGTCGCGTACGACGGGCAGATGGCCTTCAAGAAGCTCAGCGGCGGCGGTGAGGGGATACGGGGGATGGTGACCCGGCGTCTCACCGGCGAGCAGATGATCATGATGGAGGTGAAAGGGCAGGGGACCTGCTATTTCGCCGACCGGGCCTCCGAGATCAATCTCGTGAACCTCCAGGGGGACAAGCTGTACGTCGAGTCCAGCAACCTGCTCGCGACGGACGCCGGCCTGCGGACGGGCACGTCCTTCACCGGCCTGCGCGGCGCCTCCCAGGGCAACGGCCTGTTCACGACGACCGTGGAGGGCCACGGCCAGGCGGCGATCATGTCCGACGGCCCCGCGGTGGTCCTGCGGGTCAGTGCCCAGTACCCGCTGACCGTCGACCCGGGCGCGTACATCGCGCACCAGGGCAACGTGCGGCAGTCCTTCCAGTCCGGTGTGACGTTCCGCACGTTCATGGGCGAGGGTGGCGGCGAGGCCTTCCAGATCCGCTTCGAGGGCGACGGCCTGGTCTACGTCCAGCCCAGCGAGCGCAACACGATCGCGGGGGATGTGTGACATGCCCTTCCGCGAGATCAACTCGAAGATGATCGAGGCGACGGTCCTGCCGGGCCAGCGGCTGTTCAGTCAGCGCGGCGCGATGCTCGCCTACAAGGGCGAGGTCTCCTTCACGCCCAACATGCAGGGCGGCCAGGGCGGGGTGATGTCCATGATCGGCCGCCGCCTGGCGAACGAGGCCACCCCCCTGATGACCGTCGAGGGCTCCGGCACCGTGTTCTTCGGGCACGGCGGCCACCACATCGAGGTCATCACCCTCACCGGCGACACCCTGTACGTGGAGGCCGACCGGCTGCTCGCCTTCGACGGCACGCTGGAGCAGGGCACGATGTTCATGGGCTCGCAGGGCGGGGTCATGGGCATGGTGCGCGGCCAGGTGACGGGCCAGGGCCTGTTCACCACGACCCTGAAGGGCCACGGCGCGGTCGCGGTCATGGCGCACGGCGGTGTGGTCCAGGTCCCGATCACCCCGCAGCGCCCGGTCCACGTCGACCCGCAGGCGTACGTGGCGCACCACGGCGACGTGCGCAACAAGCTGTCGACGGCGCTCGGCTGGCGGGACATGGTGGGCCGCGGCTCGGGCGAGGCGTTCCAGCTGGAGCTGAGCGGCAGCGGTGCGGTGTACGTCCAGGCCTCGGAGGAGAAGCTGTGAGCGCGTACGGGGCCCAGGGCCCGGTGATCTTCGACCCGGCGACCCTGCCGGTCGACGACAACGTGAACAAGTACACCTTCTGCGTGGAGCTCAAGGGGAGCCAGTGGTTCCTGCAGAAGGGCAAGATGATCGCCTACTACGGCTCGATGGAGTTCAACGGCATCGGGCACGGCCGGCTGGACCGTCTGGTGCGTACGTCGTTCCATTCGCCTCTGCACGCGAGCGACTGGGTGGTGGCCGAGGGCTCGGGCAAGATGCTCCTCGCTGACCGGGCCTTCGACGTGAATTCGTACGACCTCGAAGAGGGCAACCTGACCATTCGCTCGGGCAACCTGCTCGCTTTTCAGCCAAGTCTCGCGCTGAAGCAGTCGATCGTCCCGGGCTTCCTGACGCTCATCGGAACGGGCAAGTTCGTGGCCGCGTCGAACGGCCCCGTGGTGTTCATGGAACCGCCGATCCGGGTGGACCCGCAGGCGCTCGTCGGATGGGCCGACTGCCCCTCCCCCTGCCACCACTACGACCACGGCTACATGACAGGTGTCATGGGCGGTCTACGTGCGATGACGGGCATCGGCGGGGCCTCCGGCGAGGAGCACCAGTTCGAGTTCGTGGGGGCGGGTACGGTGCTGCTCCAGTCGTCCGAGGCACTGATGGCCGAGCAGGCCACCGGAGCGGTCCCGCAGCAGGCCGGCGTACCGGGCGGCGGCGGGGTACCGGGTCAGCCCGGAGGGCAAGCCGGCGCACCGCGTCTTCCCGGACAGCTGGGGGACCTCCAGCGTCGCTTCGGGCTGTGAGCGGTAGTCTGCGGAGTGTGACGTCGAACGCGTGCGCGTAGTCACACCGCCCTCACTAGTTCGCCTTTCAACCTTTTAGGTAGACTTCATTCATGGAGACCGAGACGGCCACGCGCTGGCTGACCGATGCGGAGCAGTGCGCCTGGCGCACCCACCTGGAGGTCAACAGGCTGTTGACGTATCAGCTCGAGAAGGACTTGCAGCCGTTCGGACTGACGATGAACGACTACGAGATCCTGGTGAATCTCTCCGAGTCGGAGGACGTCCGGATGCGGATGAGCGACCTCGCGTCCGCCACCCTCCAGTCCAAGAGCCGCCTCTCGCACCAGATCACCCGCATGGAGAACGCGAACCTGGTACGTCGTGAGAACTGCGAATCCGACCGACGAGGACTGTACGCGGTCCTCACCGACCACGGCCTGGAGACGATGCGGAAGGTCGCCCCGCACCATGTGGCGTCCGTCCGCCGGCACTTCATCGACCTGCTCTCCCCGGAGGCCCTGAACGACCTCCACAAGTCGCTGACCCCGATCGCGGAGCAGCTGCGGGGCCAGCGGGGCCGTCCCTGACCGTCACCCGACCCCGGCGCCCCGTGCCGACCGGCCCACGGGCAGCCTGAGTTCGAAGAGCGCCCCACCTCCGGGCGCCTCGCGGACGGTGAGCGTGCCGCCGTGCCGCAGCGCGACGTCGCGGGCGATGGCGAGGCCCAGACCGGCCCCGCCGTCGTCGCGGCTGCGGGCGTCGTCGAGCCGTACGAACCGCTCGAAGATCCGCTCCCGCTCCGCCACCGGCACGCCCGCGCCGTCGTCCGCGACCCCGAGCACGGCCCGGGCGCCCTCCCGGCGCAGGGTGACCGCGACCCGGGCGCGCGCGTGCCGGCCCGCGTTGTCCAGCAGGTTGGCCAGCAGCCGCGCCAGCTGCCCCCGGGAGCCGGTCACCTCGACCGCCTCGGCGTCCGCCGTGACCCCCGTGCGCCCGGCCGCCTCCTCCCGCACGAGCGCGCCCAGGTCGAACCGGGCGTCCCCGGGCCCCTCCCCCGCGTCCAGCCGCGCCAGCAGCAGCAGATCGGCGGCGAGCCGCTGCAGCCGTACGGTGTCCTCGACCGCGCCCGCGACGTCCAGCAGCCCGGGATGGGCCGCGCCCACCTCCAGCTGGGTCCGCAACGAGGCGATGGGGCTGCGCAGTTCGTGCGAGGCGTCCGCGACGAACCGCCGCTGCCGCTCCACGGACGCCTCCAGGGCGGCCAGCGTCTCGTTGGTGGTCCGGGCGAGCCGGGCGACCTCGTCGTGCGTGGCGGGCACCGGCACCCGGCGCGCAAGGTCCTCCGAGGCCGTGATCGCGGCCATCTCCGTCCGGATGCCCTCCACCGGGCGCAGCGCCCGCCGGGTGACCAGCCAGGTCACACCGGAGACCACGGCCAGCAGCAGCGGGAACCCGATCAGCATCACGGTCAGCGCGGTGCCCACGGCGCTCTGTTCGGCCGACAGCGGCGAACCGGCGTACACGGTGAGGTCGCCCTTGTCCTCGACGCTCACCTCCACGGCCGCGAAGCGGTAGTCGGCGCCGTCCCCGTCGATCGTGGCGGGCCCCTCGCTGTACTCCACCTCGTCGCCGATCTCGCCCGGTTCCGGCGAGTCGTCGTCCCCGCGGTCCTCGCCGCCGTGGTCGTCGCGCCCGGCCGCCGCCGGGGACACGGGCCGCACGGTGTCGACGCCGGTGCCGCTGATCCGCTCCAGGTGCTCGCTCACGGCGACCAGCCGCCCGGACCCGTCCACCACCTGCACCGGCTGGTCGTCGTCCAGCGACAGCTCGTCGTAGGGGGTCCCGCCGGCCAGGTCGGCGGCCACCTCCCGCGCGGTGCGCTCGGCCTGCGTACCGGCCTGCACGATCAGGTTGGACCGCAGCGAGAGCAGTACGGCGGTCCCGGCGGCGACCAGCGCGATCGCGACGACGACGGTGGCGCCGAGGGTGGCCTTGGCGCGGACGGAGCCGAAGAGGCGCCTCATCGGGCGTCCAGCCGGTACCCGGCGCCGCGCACGGTCCTGATCAGCTCGGCCCCCAGCTTGCGGCGCAGCGTGCTCACGTACACCTCGACGATGTTCGGGTCCCCGTCGTACGCGAAGTCCCAGACGTGCTCCATGATGTCGGCCTTGGAGACCACCTCGCCGGCCCGCACGACGAGCTGCTCCAGCACGGAGAACTCCTTGGTGGTGAGGGCGATCTCGTCCTCGCGGAGGAACACGCGCCGGGCCGCCGCGTCCAGCCTGAGGTCGCCGACCACCCGCACCGGCGAGGCCCCGGACGTGCCGCGCCGGCGCAGCAGGGCCTTCACCCGCGCCACCAGCACCACATACGAGAACGGTTTCGTCAGGTAGTCGTCGGCGCCCGTGTCGAGGCCCTCCGCCTCGTCGTACTCGCCGTCCTTGGCGGTGAGCATCAGGATCGGCACGTCGTGGCCGGCGGCGCGCAGAGCGGCGCAGACGCGGTAGCCGTTCATGCCGGGCAGCATGATGTCGAGGATCACGAGGTCGTACGTCCCCTCACCCGCCTGGTGGAGGCCCTCCCGCCCGTCGTGGACGACGTCCACGGCGAAGCCCTCGGCGGTCAGTCCCCTCGCGAGCGACAGGGCCAGCCGCTTCTCGTCCTCCACGATCAACAGGCGCATGCGCCCAGCGTCGCAAACCGAAGCTGAAGAGGGCTTCAGGCGGCTTCAGGCCGGGTTCAGGTCCGCCGGGCAGATTGATCCCGTCGAAACACGGCGTCACAGTCCACACACACCGGGAGGAACCCCCATGAAGCGCAACCTCGTCATCGCCACCGTCGCCGCCGCGACCCTCGTCGCGGGCGGCTCCGCCACGGCCCTCGCGGTCTCGGGCGACGACGACACGCGGCGGTCGAGCGTACGGGACGCGGACGACGACCGGAACGACGACGCCCGCGACAGCGAGGACGCCGCCGCGACCTCCGCGAAGGTGAGCGCCGCCGAGGCCGTCGACGCGGCTCTGGCCCGTACGCCGGGTACCGCCGTCGGCGTGGACCTCGACGACGACGGGGGCCCCGTGGCGTGGGAGGTCGACGTGCTGGCCGGGAGCGGCGCCTGGCACAGCGTCCGGATCGACCCCGGCACCGGCAAGGTCCTCGGCTCCGGGGCCGAGGACGAGGACGACGCCGCCGAGGTCCGGGTCGCGCTGAAGGGCGGCTCCACGTCCGCGGCGGAGGCGGCTCGGGCCGCCGCCGCGAAGGGGACGGTCACGTCGGTCGAGCTCGACGAGGACGCGGGTGCGTGGGAGGCGGAGACCCGCACCGACGGCAAGCCCCAGGACTGGCAGATCTCCCTGACCAACACCCAGGTAACCCCGGACGCCAGCTGACACGCCCTCAACATCTTTGAGGGAGGGCCCACTTAGCCCGCACGACCGCCTAGGTGGGCCCACTCCCCCCTCGCTCTCATCGGCACCCGGTGCCGCAGCTGGGTGGGGGTGGGTCGGCGAGCCCGGCGCCTACGGGGAGCCGCCTGCGCCCACCCGTGCCGCCCCGAGCGGCACGCATGCCCGCAGCGGGAGCGGGCGGACGGCCGCACCCGGCCAGGGGTGGGCGTCGCCCAGCGGCCCGCACCGGAGCCACCGCGCCCGCGCCCCCGCGGCTCAGCCCCCACGGCCCGCAGTCGCCCTGCGACGGAAGGGGCCGTGCCGGTACATCAAATGGCCGTCGAGACGGGGACGTACCCGACCGAGGAACGCTGGTAACGGGGGCCGGCAACGACTACCGACGGCCGGATGTACCGGCACGGCCCCGACCCACCCACCGGACCAAAGGCGCCAGGCGCCCACCGGGCCGGACGCCACACACCTCAGCCCCGCGTAAGCCCCGCCACCAGTTCGTCCGCCGCCCCGTACGGGTCCAACTCGCCCGACACGATCCGCTCCGCCAGCGCGCTCAGGCGGCGGTCGCCGTGCAGGTCGCCGATCCGCTCCCGCAGCGCGGTGACCGCGATCGTCTCGACCTCGCGAGAGGCCCGCGCCAGCCGCCGCTCGGCCAGCACCCCGCGCTCCTCCATCCACGCCCGGTGCTTCTCCAGGGCCTCGACGACCTCGTCGATGCCCTCCCCGCGCGCCGCGACCGTCTTCACGATCGGCGGCCGCCAGTCCCCCGGCCCCCGGGACTCCCCGAGCCCGAGCATGTGGTTCAGCTCGCGGGCCGTCGCGTCGGCCCCGTCCCGGTCGGCCTTGTTCACGACGTACACGTCACCGATCTCCAGGATCCCGGCCTTGGCCGCCTGGATCCCGTCCCCCATGCCGGGGGCGAGCAGCACCACGGACGTGTCGGCCTGCGAGGCGATCTCCACCTCGGACTGCCCGACGCCGACGGTCTCGACCAGGACGACGTCGCAACCCGCCGCGTCCAGGACACGGATCGCCTGGGGGGCCGCCCAGGCGAGCCCGCCCAGGTGCCCGCGGGTGGCCATCGAGCGGATGTACACCCCCGGGTCCGACGCGTGCTCGGACATCCGCACCCGGTCCCCGAGCAGCGCACCACCCGAGAACGGCGACGACGGGTCGACGGCGAGCACCCCCACCCGCCGGCCCAGCCGCCGGTAGGCGGTCACGAGCGCCGACGTGGACGTCGACTTACCGACACCCGGCGACCCGGTCAGCCCGACGACGTAGGCGTTCCCGGCGAGCGGAGCCAACGCCGCCATGACCTCGCGGAGCTGCTCGGACGCCCCCTCCACCAGGGAGATCAGCCGGGCCACGGCCCGCGGCCGTCCTTCCCTGGCCTGGGCCACCAGTGAGGAGACGTCCTGCATCACAGCTCCGTTCAGTCGAGTCGTACGAAAGGGGCGAACAGCGGTCCGACGGGACGAGCACCCGGGATCACCCCGCCGGCGGGACGAACCCCCGGTGTCAGGCCTTGGGTACCCGCACGATCAGCGCGTCACCCTGCCCACCGCCACCGCACAGCGCCGCCGCGCCCACGCCACCACCGCGCCGCTTGAGCTCCAGCGCGAGGTGGAGGACGAGCCGCGCACCGGACATCCCGATCGGGTGACCCAGCGCGATCGCACCACCGTTGACGTTCACCTTGTCCGAGGTCACGCCGAGGTCCTTCATCGACTGCACGGCGACCGCGGCGAACGCCTCGTTGATCTCGATCAGGTCAAGATCCGCGACGTCCAGGCCGTCCTTCTTGAGGGCGTGCTGGATGGCGTTGGACGGCTGCGACTGCAACGAGTTGTCCGGCCCGGCCACGTTCCCGTGCGCGCCGATCTCGGCGATCCACTCCAGACCCAGCTCCTGCGCCTTGGCCTTGCTCATCACGACCACGGCGGCGGCGCCGTCCGAGATCTGCGAGGAGGTGCCAGCGGTGATGGTGCCGTCCTTGGTGAAGGCGGGCCGCAGCTTGCCGAGCGACTCGGTGGTGGTGTCGCCGCGGATGCCCTCGTCCTGGCTGAAGACGACGGGCTCGCCCTTGCGCTGCGGGATCTCGACCGGCGTGATCTCCGCCTCGAAGATCCCGTTCTTCTGGGCGGCGGCGGCCCGCTGGTGGGACAGCGCCGCGATCTCGTCCTGCTCGGGACGGGCGATGCCGAGACGGGTGTTGTGCTTCTCCGTCGACTCGCCCATGGCGATGTTCTCGAAGGCGTCCGTCAGCCCGTCGTACGCCATGGCGTCGAGCATCTGGATCGCACCGTACTTGTAGCCCTCACGGGACTTCGGGAGCAGGTGCGGGGCGTTCGTCATGGACTCCTGGCCGCCGGCGACCACCACGTCGAATTCGCCGGCGCGAATGAGCTGGTCGGCGAGCGCGATGGCGTCGAGGCCCGACAGACACACCTTGTTGATGGTGAGCGCCGGCACGCTCATCGGGATGCCGGCCTTGACCGCGGCCTGCCGTGCCGGGATCTGCCCCGCCCCGGCCTGCAGAACCTGGCCCATGATGACGTACTGCACCTGGTCGCCGCCGATGCCCGCACGGTCGAGGGCGGCCTTGATCGCGAATCCTCCGAGGTCGGCTCCGGAGAAGGACTTCAGCGAGCCGAGCAACCGTCCCATCGGGGTGCGGGCACCCGCGACGATCACGGAGGTCGTGCTGTTCGTTCCAGACATGAGGTGCGATCCCCTTACCGGCTTGCACAGCCGAGGAGTGAACGAGGGTTTACTGAGAATGTACTGAGCGGTACGCCACCCGTCATCCGGCCCGCGGTGTGATCGCGCGCACGTTGCGTAACCACGCCAGGAGCGCTGCACTGACTCCATGCTGACGCGAATCGACCACATCGGGATCGCCTGTTTCGACCTCGACAGGACTGTCGAGTTCTACCGGGCGACGTACGGCTTCGAGGTGTTCCACTCCGAGGTCAACGAGGAGCAGGGCGTCCGCGAGGCCATGCTCAAGATCAACGAGACGTCCGACGGCGGCGCCTCCTACCTCCAGCTGCTCGAACCCACCCGCGAGGACTCCGCCGTGGGGAAGTGGCTGGCCAAGAACGGCGAGGGGGTCCACCACATCGCCTTCGGCACCGCGGACGTCGACGGCGACGCGGCCGACATCAAGGACAAGGGCGTACGAGTCCTCTACGACGAGCCCCGCATCGGGTCCATGGGCTCCCGGATCACCTTCCTCCACCCCAAGGATTGTCATGGCGTGCTGACAGAACTGGTCACTTCGGCGGCTGTTGAGTCACCTGAGCACTGACCTCCGTATATCTGGGCCGGTAGGGTTGGGGACGGCCGCCGCCTCATCGGGGCGGCCCGGGGCCTGTCGTTGGACCGGCCCCGGGTTCTGTCTGCGACAGGACCAGGGCCGGGGTCCAGGTTTCGGGGGGCGAGCGTCGGGGCAGCAGCCCATGCTCCGCCGTTGATCTGACACCATTCCCCGGGGGCCCCGTTCGGCGGACGGACGGAGCTCGTTCGGAAAGACTTGCGACCAGGGGACGGATGGGACCGCGCAGTGCGGGGCTACGAACGCCAGGAGCGAGAGCCGGCGGCTGACGTCGACCACCTCTCTCGGTTCGAGGCCGAGATGGAACGGCTGAAGACCGAGCGGGAGAAGGCCGTCCAGCACGCCGAGGACCTCGGCTATCAGGTCGAGGTGCTGCGCGCCAAGCTGCACGAGGCGCGCCGCAGTCTGGCGACCCGTCCTGCCTACGACGGTGCGGACATCGGCTATCAGGCCGAGCAGTTGCTCCGTAACGCCCAGATCCAGGCCGACCAGCTGCGCGCGGACGCCGAGCGGGAGCTGAGCCAGGCCCGTGCCCAGACGCAGCGCATCCTCCAGGAGCACGCCGAGCAGGCCGCGCGCCTCCAGGCGGAGCTGCACCAGGAGGCGGTGACCCGCCGCCAGCAGCTCGACCAGGAGCTGGCCGAGCGCCGGCAGACCGTCGAGTCGCACGTCAACGAGAACGTGGCCTGGGCCGAGCAGCTGCGGGCCCGCACCGAACAGCAGGCGCGCCGGCTCCTGGAGGAGTCGCGTGCCGAGGCCGACCAGGCGCTGGCCGCCGCTCGTGCCGAGGCCGAGCGGATCGCCGCCGAGGCCCGCCAGCGGCTGACGAACGACGCCGAGGCGGCCCGCGCTGAGGCCGAGCAGCTGCTGCGCCGCGCCCGCTCGGACGCCGAGCGGCTGCTGAACGCCGCGTCGACGCAGGCCCAGGAGGCCACCGAGCACGCCGAGCAGCTGCGCAGCTCCACCGCCACCGAGTCGGACGCCGCGCGCCGCCAGGCCACCGAGCTGAGCCGGACCGCCGAGCAGCGGATGGCGGAGGCCGAGAAGGCGCTGCGCGAGGCGCGCGCCGAGGCCGACAAGCTGGTCGCCGAGGCGAAGGAGGCCGCCGCCAAGGCGCTGTCCAGCGCGGAGTCGGCGAACGAGCAGCGCACGCGCACCGCGAAGGAGCAGGTCGCCCGGCTGGTCAGCGAGGCGACGAAGGAGGCCGAGACCACCAAGGCGGACGCCGAGCAGCTCGTCGCGGACGCCAAGGCGGCCGCCGAGAAGATCGTCGCGGAGGCCGAGGAGAACGCGCGCAGCCTCACCGCCGAGGAGACCGCCTCGCAGCTCGCCAAGGCGGCGCGGACGGCCGAGGAGGTGCTCGACAAGGCGTCGGAGGACGCCAAGAAGACCACCCGGGCGGCGACCGAGGAGGCCGAGCGGATCCGCTCCGAGGCGGAGGCCGAGGCGGACCGGCTGCGGGCCCAGGCGCACGACATCGCCGAGGAGCTCAAGGGCGCGGCGAAGGACGACACCAAGGAGTACCGGGCCAAGACGGTCGAGCTGCAGGAGGAGGCGCGCAGGCTGCGCGGCGAGGCCGAGCAGCTGCGGGCGGAGGCGGTCTCCGAGGGCGAGCGGATCCGCGGCGAGGCGCGGCGCGAGGCCGTCCAGCAGATCGAGGAGGCGGCCAAGACCGCCGAGGAGCTGCTGGCCAAGGCGAAGGCGGACGCGGACGAGCTGCGGACGACCGCCACGGCGGACAGCGAGCGGGTGCGCACCGAGGCCATCGAGCGGGCGACGACGCTGCGCCGGCAGGCCGAGGAGACCCTGGAGCGCACGCGCGCCGAGGCCGACCGGCACCGCGCGGATGCCGTCGAGCAGTCCGAGGGCATCAAGGCGGACGCCGAGCGGGCCGCGCGGGAGCTGCGCGAGGAGACCGAGCGGGCCGTCGCCGCGCGGCAGACCGAGGCCGCCGAGGAGCTGGGCCGGCTGCGCACGGAGGCCGAGGAGCGTGTGGCCGCGGCCGAGCAGGCGCTGACCGACGCCCGCGCGGAGGCCGAGCGGATCCGCCGCGAGGCGGCCGAGGAGGCGGAGCGGCTGCGCGCGGAGGCCGCCGAGCGGATCCGCACGCTTCAGGCGCAGGCCGAGACGGAGGCGGACCGGCTGCGCACGGAGGCGGCGGCGGACGCGTCCGCGTCGCGTGCCGAGGCCGAGAACATCGCCGTACGGCTGCGTTCGGAGGCCGCGGCGGAGGCCGAGCGGCTGAAGTCGGAGGCCCAGGACACCGCCGACCGGGTACGCGCGGAGGCGCAGGCCGCGGCGGAGCGGCTGGCGACCGAGGGCGCGGAGACGCTGGCCGCCGCTCAGGAGGAGGCCGTCCGGCGCCGTCGCGAGGCCGAGGAACTGCTCGGCTCGGCGCGGCAGGAGGCGGACCAGGAGCGCGAGCGGGCCCGCGAGCAGAGCGAGGAGCTGCTGGCGTCCGCGCGCACCCGGGTGGACGAGGCCCAGGCCGAGGCCGTACGGCTGGTCGAGGAGGCCGACCGGCGCGCGACCGAGATGGTCACGAGCGCCGAGCAGACCGCGCAGCAGGTGCGGGACGCGGTGGCCGGGCTGCACGAGCAGGCCCAGGAGGAGATCGCCGGGCTGCGTTCGGCGGCCGAGCACGCGGCGGAGCGTACGCGCGGCGAGGCGCAGGAGGAGGCGGACCGGGTCCGTGCCGACGCGTACGCCGAGCGGGAGCGCGCCTCCGAGGACGCGTCGCGGGTCAGGCGGGAGGCGTCCGAGGAGTCGGAGGCCGCCAAGGCGCTCGCGGAGCGTACGGTCGCGGAGGCGATCGCCGAGTCCGAGCGGCTGCGCTCGGACGCCGCGGAGCACGCCCAGCGGGCCCGTACGGAGGCGTCCGACACGATCGCGAACGCCGATCAGGACGCCTCGCGCACCCGTGCCGAGGCCAGGGAGGACGCGAACCGGATCCGTTCGGACGCGGCGACGCAGGCGGACACCCTCATCACCGAGGCGCGGTCCGAGGCGGAGCGCCTGACCGCGGAGACGGCCGCGGAGGCGGAGCGGGTCCGTTCGGAGTCCGTCTCGAAGGCCGAGAAGCTCATCTCGGACGCGACGGGCGACGCGGAGCGGCTGCGCGCGGAGGCCGCGGAGACGGTCGGCTCGGCGCAACAGCACGCGGAGCGGATCCGCACCGAGGCGGAGCGCGTCAAGGCGGAGGCGGCGGCGGAGGCCGAGCGGGTCACGGCGGCCGCGCGGGAGAAGGCCGAGCAGACGCTCGACGAGGCCCGCAAGGAGGCCAACAAGCGGCGCTCCGAGGCGGCCGAGCAGGTCGACACGCTCATCTCGGAGACGGCGGCGGAGGCCGACAAGCTCCTCTCGGAGGCGCAGCAGGCCGCGCAGAAGACCACGGCGGACGCCGAGGCGCAGGCCGACACGATGGTGGGCGCGGCCCGCAACGAGGCCGAGCGGCTGGTGTCCGAGGCGACCGTGGAGGGCAACACCCGGGTGGAGCGGGCCCGTACGGACGCCGACGAGCTGCTGGTCGGCGCGCGCCGGGACGCGACCGCCATAAGGGAGCGCGCGGAGGAGCTGCGGGACCGCATCACCTCGGAGATCGAGGAGCTGCACGACCGGGCCCGCCGGGAGTCCGCGGAGGCGATGAAGACGGCCGGCGAGCGCTGCGACGCGCTGGTGAAGGCCGCCGAGGAGCAGCTCGCGGAGGCAGAGGCGAAGGCGAAGGACCTGGTCGCGGAGGCCAACTCCGAGGCGAGCAAGGTGCGGATCGCCGCCGTGAAGAAGGCGGAGGGGCTGCTCAAGGAGGCCGAGCAGAAGAAGACCTCGCTGGTCGCCGAGGCCACGAAGATCAAGGCGGACGCCGAGCAGGAGGCGCGGCGCATGGTCGAGGAGGGCCAGCGCGAACTCGACGTGCTGGTCCGCCGGCGCGAGGACATCAACGCCGAGATCTCCCGTGTCCAGGACGTCCTGGAGGCGTTGGAGTCCTTCGAGGCCCCGTCCGCGCCCAAGGACGGCGGGGTCAAGGCCGGCGCGGCCGTCGGAGCGCCCCGTTCGGGTGGCAAGACGTCAGAGGGCTAGCGGAGGACACCCGTTACGTGCTTGGCCAGGACCTTCCGGACTGCCCCTGGCAAGCTCTCCGGCAGGTAGCCACCCGAAAGGAGTGTCATTCTCCAGATCAAACACGTATCCGCTCGATGACACACCGCTTTGGCCCCTAGGATTCCCTCTATCACCTCACCGGTCTCATTCGACAGGAACCCCATGAGCGACACTTCCCCCTACGGCTTCGAGCTTGTGCGGCGTGGGTACGACCGCGCTCAGGTGGACGAACGCATTTCGAAGCTCGTCTCCGACCGTGACAGCGCTCTGGCCCGTATCACTGCTCTCGAAAAGCGCATCGAGGAACTCCACCTCGAGACGCAGAACGCCCAGGCCCAGGTCAGCGACGCGGAGCCGTCGTACGCGGGTCTCGGCGCGCGCGTCGAGAAGATCCTCCGCCTCGCCGAGGAGGAGGCGAAGGACCTGCGCGAGGAGGCCCGTCGCGCGTCCGAGCAGCACCGCGAGCTCGCCGAGTCGGCGGCCCAGCAGGTGCGCAACGACGCAGAATCGTTCGCTGCGGACCGCAAGGCCAAGGCGGAGGACGAGGGCGTCCGGATCGTCGAGAAGGCCAAGAGCGACGCCTCCCAGCTGCGTTCCGAGGCGCAGAAGGACGCGCAGTCGAAGCGCGAGGAGGCGGACGCCCTCTTCGAGGAGACCCGCGCCAAGGCCGCGCAGGCTGCCGCGGACTTCGAGACGAACCTGGCGAAGCGCCGCGAGCAGTCGGAGCGCGACCTCGCGTCCCGTCAGGCCAAGGCGGAGAAGCGTCTCGCGGAGATCGAGCACCGCGCGGAGCAGCTGCGCCTGGAGGCCGAGAAGCTGCGTACGGACGCCGAGCGCCGCGCCCGTCAGACGGTGGAGACCGCTCAGCGCCAGGCCGAGGACATCGTGGCCGACGCGAACGCCAAGGCGGACCGCATCCGTTCGGAGTCCGAGCGCGAGCTGGCGGCGCTCACCAACCGCCGCGACTCGATCAACGCGCAGCTCACGAACGTCCGCGAGATGCTCGCGACGCTCACGGGCGCCGCGGTGGCCGCGGCCGGCACGCCGGCCGAGGACGAGCCGATCTCGCGTGGGGTCCCGGCGCAGCAGTCCCGCTAGCCGGTAGCGAGGAACAGCGACAGCAGGGCCCGCGCCTCCGCTCCGGAGGCGCGGGCCTTCGTCGTACCCGGGCACCTCGTCTGCGGTGGCAGGCCCCGGGGGCCCGTTCTACGGTGGCCGCATGATCGAGCTCGAGGGGCTGACCAAGCGGTACGGCGAGAAAGTGGCGGTCAACAACCTCACGTTCGCCGTCAGACCGGGCATCGTCACCGGCTTCCTCGGTCCCAACGGCGCGGGCAAGTCCACCACGATGCGGATGATGCTGGGGCTCGACCGGCCCACCTCGGGCGACGTCCGGATCGACGGCCAGCGCTACGACCGGCTGAAGGATCCGCTGCGGTACATCGGTGCCCTGCTGGACGCCAAGGCGATGCACGGCGGGCGCAGTGCCTTCAACCACCTGCTGTGTCTGGCGCAGAGCAACGGCATCCCGAGCGGGCGGGTGCATGAGGTGCTCGACACGGTGGGGCTCACCTCGGTCGCCCGGAAGAAGGCGAAGGGGTTCTCCCTCGGCATGGGGCAGCGGCTCGGTATCGCGGGCGCACTGCTGGGCGACCCGCGGATCCTGATGTTCGACGAGCCGGTCAACGGCCTCGACCCGGAGGGCATCCACTGGATCCGGAACCTGATGAAGTCGCTGGCCGCGCAGGGCCGTACGGTCTTCGTCTCCTCGCACCTGATGAGCGAGATGGCGCTCACCGCGGACCACCTCGTCGTCATCGGCCAGGGCCGGCTGCTCGCGGACACGTCCATGGCGGACTTCATCGCGCAGAACTCGCGCTCGTACGTGCGGATCCGCTCGCCCCACCGGGAGGAGCTGCTCGACGCGCTGCACCGGGCGGGGGTGACGGTCCTGGAGGTGGGCGACGGAGTGCTGGAGGTGGACGGCGTGCGGTCGGAGGAGATCGGTGAGCTGGCGGCGCGGAACCGGCTCGTGCTGCACGAGCTGAGTCCTCAGCGGGCGTCGTTGGAGGAGGCGTTCATGCAGCTGACGGCGGAGTCGGTGGAGTACCACGCGCACGCCGACACCCCGCTGGACCCGGCCGGGGCGCCGCCGCCGGCACCGCCGGACGCGCGGCAGGGCTGGGGCGGCGACTGGAAGAGGGGCTGAGCATGGCGGTGACGCAGGTCGTCAGGTCCGAGTGGACCAAGATCCGTTCCGTGGCGTCCACGGTCTGGACGCTCAGTCTCGCGCTGGTCGTGACGGTGGCGCTCGGCATCCTGATCTCGCTGCTGTCGAAGAACGAGTTCGACGACATGAGCGCGCGGGACCGGCTGTCCTTCGATCCGACGTTCATCAGCTTCGCCGGCATGAGCCTCGGTCAGCTGGCGATGATCGTGTTCGGCGTGCTGGTCGTCTCGAACGAGTACAGCACCGGCATGATCCGCACCTCGCTGGCCGCCGTGCCGCAGCGGGGCACGTTCCTCTTCAGCAAGATCGCCGTGGCGACCGGTCTCGCGCTGCTGGTCGGGCTCCTCACCAGCTTCGTGACGTTCTTCCTGGGGCAGGCGGCGCTGGGCTCGCTCAGGGCGTCGATCAGCGATCCGGGCGTCCTGCGGGCCGTGATCGGCGGCGGCCTCTACATGACGCTGATCGCCGTGTTCTCGATGGGCGTGGCGACGATGCTGCGCAGTCCGATGCTCTCGCTCGGCATCCTGATGCCGTTCTTCTTCCTGATCTCCGCCATCCTCGGCAACGTGTCCGCCACCAAGAAGGTCGGCCGCTTCCTGCCCGACCAGGCGGGCAGCAGGATCCTGCGGGTGGTGACCCCGCTGGACGACGACACCCCGTACGGCCCATGGGGCGGGCTCGGCATCATGCTGCTGTGGGTGGCGGTGGCGCTCGTCGGCGGCTACGTGCTGCTGAGGAAGCGGGACGCGTGACGCCCTGACGCCCTGACGCCCTGACGCCCTGGCGTGCTGTACCGACGTCCCGTATCGGATGGTCCACTTCCGGATCACCGCTGACCAGGAACGACACGTACCTGACAAGGATGGGCACGCCTCGCTGACGACGCACCCGCGTGACCTGCGTCGTTTTACCGTCTCTTGAGTGGAACCGCCGGCGCCCGGATATCCTCCTAACCCTTACGGGGGCGTGTGCCCCGTCGTCCTGAACCTTTCGATGGGTGCGGAGCATGATCGAGGCAGTCGGCCTGACGAAGCGCTATGGCGCCAAGACGGCCGTGTACAACCTTTCCTTCCAGGTGCGGCCGGGCGCCGTCACCGGCTTCCTCGGGCCCAACGGCTCGGGCAAGTCGACGACGATGCGCATGATCCTCGGCCTCGACAACCCCTCCTCCGGGCAGGTGACGATCGGCGGCTACCCCTACCGGAAGCTGCCCAACGCCCCCCGCCAGGTCGGCGCGCTCCTCGACGCCAAGGCCGTGCACGGCGGCCGGCACGCCCGCAACCACCTGCTCTGCCTCGCGCAGCTCTCCGGCATCCCGGCCCGCCGGGTGGACGAGGTCCTCGGCGTCGTCGGCCTCCAGGACGTGGCCAGGAAGCGGTCCAAGGGCTTCTCGCTCGGCATGGGCCAGCGGCTCGGCATCGCCGCCGCCCTCCTCGGCGACCCCCAGGTGCTGCTCTTCGACGAGCCGGTCAACGGCCTCGACCCGGAGGGCATCCTCTGGGTGCGCAACCTGATGAAGTCCCTGGCCGCGGAGGGCCGTACGGTCTTCGTCTCCTCGCACCTGATGAGCGAGATGGCGCTCACCGCCGACCACCTCATCGTGATCGGGCGCGGCCAGCTGCTCGCCGACTCCAACATCCGCGACTTCATCTCGCACAACTCGGCCGACTTCGCCCGGGTCCGCACCCCGGACACCGAGCCGCAGCTGCGCGAGAAGCTGACGGCCGCGCTGACCGAGGCCGGCGGCCAGGTGCTGCCCGAGCAGGACGGCGCGCTGCGGGTGATGGGCCTGCCGCTCCCCCGCATCAGCGACCTCGCGCACTCCGCCGACGTACGCCTGTGGGAGCTGTCGCCGCACCAGGCGTCGCTGGAGGAGGCGTACATGCGGATGACGCAGGGCGCCGTCGACTACCGCTCGACCATCGACCAGAAGGCGGGCCTCCAGCAGGAGCTGCCGCCGGGCGCCCTGCCGCCCGGCATGCCGCCGCAGCAGATGCCGGTACCCGGCCAGGGCCAGCCCGGCTGGTACGCGCCGCCGCCGCCCCAGCAGGGCGGCCAGCCGTTCGCGATGCCCCAGGGACAGCCCGCCGCGGGCCCGTACGGCGCCCCCGCGGCACCCGGCCCGGGTCAGCCCAACCCGTACGCCCAGCCCGCCCCGCAGGCGCCCGCACAGCCCTCCGCGGCACCCGCCGCGCCCTCTGCCGCTCCCGACCTGAACAAGCGCGACAGCGAGGACTCCCGATGAGCACGCCCCAGCCCCCGATGCCGCAGCAGACCGCTCCCGCCCCCAACTGGCAGGCGGGGCCGGGCGGTTCGTACACCTCGCCGATCCCGGTCACCCGGACCCACCTCGTTCACGCGCTCGCCTCCGAGTGGACGAAGATCAAGTCGGTTCGCTCCACGATGTGGACGCTCGGCGTGTTCCTGCTGCTGGTGATCGGCATCGGTTTCCTGGTGGCCGCCCAGACGAGCGACGCGGACTACAGCGACGTCCCGTACACGATCCCGGCCTTCTTCGGTCTGATGCTCGGGCAGATCTGCCTGATCACGCTGGGCGTCCTGGTGGTCTCGTCCGAGTACGGCACGGGCATGATCCGTACGACCTTCACGGCCTCGCCGCAGCGCCACCGGGTGCTCGCCGCCAAGCTGCTGATCTTCTTCGCGGTCGCGTTCGTCGTCTCCGCGTTCGCCATCGGGCTGGTCGGCCTGACCACGTCGGGCCTGCACGGCGGTTCGTCGGACAACGAGTGGGGCGGCACGGTCCTCAAGGGCGCGCTGTACGTCTCGCTGCTCGGGGTGCTGGCGCTCGCCGTCGGCTCGATGCTGCGGCACTCGGCCGGCGCGATCACCACCATGCTGGGTGTCGTGCTGGTGCCGGCGATCATGCCCGCGTTCCTGATGATGTCCGAGAGCATGCGCAGCATCGGCGAGAAGATGATGGACTACAACGCCCCCAACGCCCTCGCGAAGATCTTCGAGCTGGACGGTGAGAGCGGCGGCGGCACCGCGCAGCTCGGCCTGCTCGCCGGAGTGACCGCTGCGGCGATCGCGGGCGCCTTCGTCCTGCTGGAGCGCCGCGACGTCTGAGGCCCACGGCCGCCCAGGCGGTACGGGGTTCAGAACCTCGGCGCGTTACGGGACCGCTGCACCCGCGAGGTGCGGCGGTCCTTCGCGTTCCAGCAGGCCTTGTGCCAGTGGCGCCGCTCGTCCACCCCCGAGTGCTCGGGCCATGCCACCACGTGCGGGACGCCGGAGGGGATCATCTGGTCGCAGCCGGGGCAGCGGTACGTCTTGCCCTGGGCGCTCGCGCCCGCCACGTGCCGTACGCTCCACTCCTCGCCGCGCCAGCTCTCCGTGGACTGCCAGCCCCCGTAGCGGCCGGACCGCTCGTCCTGGTCCGCGGACCCGCTCGGGCCGGGCGAGCCGGCGCCCTTCGGACGGTTGCGACGCGGGGACACAGGACACCTCACGGAGCTATACAGGGAGCAGGAGCCGCGTCCAGCCTACGCGGCGGGCGCCCGGGGTACGCGTACTCCACCAACCCCCTCCGACCCCCATCGACCGGCCCAATCTGCAGACAATCCGCAAATCTCCCCGGCAACCCGTGTCTTCGGCACGTGTCAGGGGGTTATGCCGGGTGGGGAAGCTCCGCGTCGGTGCCAAGGAGGCAGGAGTGCGATGCGCGTAGGAAGTTTTGTACTGGCGGCCCAGTTCCCGGGTCAGGGCCAGGGGGAGGCGCTGCACCGCGCGGTGCGCTCGGCCGAGGTCGCGGAGGAGGCGGGACTCGACTCGGTGTGGCTGGCCGAGCACCACTTCGTGCCGTACGGGACGTGCCCCTCGGCCGTCACGCTGGCCGCGCTGCTGCTCGGCCGCACCCGCCGGATCCGGGTCGGCACGGCGGTCAGCGTGCTGCCCACCGTGCACCCCGTGGCCCTCGGCGAGCAGGCCGCGCTGCTGCACGTGACGTCCGGCGGGCGGTTCTCGCTGGGCGTCGGGCGCGGCGGCCCCTGGGTGGACCTGGAGGTCTTCGGCGCGGGCCTGGAGGCGTACGAGAAGGGGTTCCCGGAATCACTCGATCTGCTGGTGCGCTGGCTGCGCGAGCCGTCCGTCGCTGGCACCGGTGAGCGGTTCGCCTTCCGCGAGGTCCCGGTCGTGCCGCGGCCTTCGGAGGATCTGAGCGGTGCGGCGGGCCCCGAGGTGGTCGTCGCCTGCACCTCGCCGGCCAGTGTCCGGCTCGCCGCCGAGCGCGGGCTGCCGATGCTCCTGGGGATGCACGTGGGCGACGAGGAGAAGGCCGAAATGGTCGCGTTCTGGCGGCGGCACGCACGCGCCGCGGGACGCCCGGCCGAGGAGGTCGTCGGCGCCGGTCACGTCTCGGCGGGCGTCTGCCAGATCGCCGACCGCCGCTCCGACGCGGTGGAGACGCTGCTCAAGGCGATGCCCGGCTGGCTGAAACAGGGACTGGACGCGCATGTGACGGTGGACGGCCGCGCCCGCAGCATGCGGGACCCCTGGGCGTACACCGAACTGCTCTGCGGGCTGCACCCGGTGGGGACGCCGAGGCTGTGCGCCGACCGGCTCGCGGCGACCTCGGAGCGCACCGGCATCTCGCGCTTCGCCCTGCTGGTCGAGGGCTCGGGGGATCTGGCGGCGACCGAGGAGAACGTACGACGGCTCGGCTCCGAGGTGCTCCCTCACCTCGGCTGAGCGGCCCGGTCGTTCGGGGAGCTTGCCGCCCCGGTACAGATGCACCTCCCGCGTACGGAGCGGCAAGCCGTGCGGCTCAGTGCGTCAGCAGTCCCGGAACTCCGGCGACTGGTTCAGCAACTGGCTGCGGACCGACGTGAAGCGTGCCAGCGTGTCGTCCACCGTGGCGTCCAACGGGAACACCGCGACCCGGTGGCAGTTCTGGAAGGCCAGTCGCACTCCGAAGTGCCGCTGCAGCGCGCCGCGTATCGCGTCGCTCGCGAGCGCACGGAGCAGCTGGCCACGCGCCTGCTCGTCCGGCGGCGGCGTCTGGTTGTCGGCGAAGTTGCCGCCGTCCACCTTCAGCTGGGCCACCAGGGAGCTGATCATCTCCCATGCGTAGGGCAGGGAGGTCCGGACGCAGTCGACGAAGTCAGCTTCGTCGACCTCGCCTCGCTCGGCCTGTTCGAGTAGGGCCGGTGAGACGTCGAGCGACATGGGTTCTCCTCTCGCACCCCCGCGGGAACGGGGGTTGACGGACAGGGCGGAAGACCGCGACATCAGACACGCTGCGTACACGCGTCGCGACCTCCCGTTTATACGGTAAGCAACGGAGGAGGGCGGCACCAGGAGAATGCCCACACAGCGGGCGACCGGTAGGCACACAATCGGCCAGGACCGAACACGGGGTTTCCAGGGCAAACAGGCGTGTTCGAAAGCCCTCGGGGGGCGGGTGGGGCCGGGGGGACGCAGGCGAATCGCGTGCACAGGTGCCCTTCGAGTAGCGTTGCCGACCATGCGTCTCGTCATCGCCCGGTGCTCCGTCGACTACGCGGGCCGGCTCACCGCCCATCTCCCGTCCGCCCCTCGCCTCATCCTCGTGAAGGCGGACGGCAGCGTCTCCATCCACGCGGACGACCGGGCCTACAAGCCCCTCAACTGGATGTCGCCGCCCTGCACGCTGAAGGAGGGTTCAGGCGACGAGGACGGCGTGTGGACCGTCGTCAACAAGGCGGGCGAGAAGCTCATCATCACGATGGAGGAGGTCCTCCACGACTCCTCGCACGAACTGGGCGTCGACCCCGGCCTGATCAAGGACGGCGTGGAAGCGCACCTCCAGGAACTGCTCGCGGACCGCATCGAGACGCTCGGCGAGGGCTACACGCTGATCCGCCGCGAGTACATGACGGCCATCGGACCCGTCGACATCCTGTGCCGCGACGCCGAGGGCCAGACCGTCGCCATCGAGATCAAGCGGCGCGGCGAGATCGACGGCGTGGAGCAACTCACGCGCTATCTGGAGCTGTTGAACCGCGACCCGCACCTCGCGCCGGTACGCGGCATCTTCGCCGCCCAGGAGATCAAGCCGCAGGCCCGGGTCCTGGCCACGGACCGCGGTATCGGCTGCACGGTCCTGGACTACAACGCGCTGCGCGGTATCGAGGACGACAAGCTGCGGCTGTTCTAGGAACGGGCACCGGCGCGCGCCGGTGGTACGAAGGGCCGGGTCCGTGACGGACCCGGCCCTTGTGCCGTCGCGCTCCCGGCTCACATCAGCGGAGCACCGTCCGCGCCGCCGGCGGGCCCGCTCGCGGAGTTCGAGGTGGCCGGCGAGGACGACGGGGTCGTGCTCGGCGTCACGGACGGCGTCGAGGACGGCGTGGACGACGGAGTGCGGGTCGGCGTCCTGGTGGGCGTCCTGGTCGGGGTCTTCGACGGCGTCTTCGAGGGCGACTTGGACGGCGACTTCGACGGGGTGGCCCCCTTCGTGCCGCTCGGGTCGTCCGAGGGCTCGCCGGCGTCGGAGGGCGTCGGGTCGTCCGACGTCCCGTAACTGCCGTCCGGGCCCGGATCGGTCGGCTCGCTCGACGTGCCCGCGTCCCCGGAACCCTTGTCGGCCTTGTCGGCGCCGAGGCTGTCGTCCTCGGCGCCCTGGCTGGTCGTGGGGTTGACGCCCACCCGCTCGGACGGGTCGTCGTTGTTGTCGGAGGTCATGCCGAGGGTCACCACCGTGCCGAGCACGGCGGCCAGGAGCGCGCCCGAGCCGGCGGCGACCAGGTTGCGGCGCGTCCCGCTCACCAGGCCCTTGACGCCGGCGGTCCGGCGGGCGGGCGCGGTGGCGGCGGGCCGCTGGGTCACGAGGGTCGAGGGCTCGGGCGGCGCGGGCAGCGCGAAAGCGGCCGGTACGCCGCCGGGGGGCGACGCCGGCCCCTCGTGCCGTGCGTCGGGCACCTCGTCGCCCGCGACGGCGGGAAGGACGGGAAGCCCGGCGCCGGAGCGGTCGGCGACCAGGGCGAGGGCGCGGCGGCCGGCGACGGTGCCGCGCTTGTCGGCGAGGGCGCCGCGCAGCGCGATGGACGCCTCCAGTTCGGCGCGCGAGCGGTCGAACTGGCCGCCGCACAGCGCGAGGACGCCCAACTCGTGGTGGAAGTAGGCCTGATCCGGGACCTCGCCGGCGAGCTGCGACGCCTCGGCACCGGACCGCAGCGCGCGCTCCCAGGCGCTCCAGTGCAGACCGGCGGCGAACGCGGGCGCGGCCGTGCGGGCGAGGTGGACGGCGGCGCTCTCCTCGTCGTCCAGCGGGGCCGTGGTGAGGGGCACCAGCAGGGTCAGCGCGGCGAGGACGGCGTCCGCCTCCGCGCAGACCCGCTCCGGGGTGACGGAGGGGTGACCGGCCCACCAGGTGTAGTGCCGGGCGGCGGTGAGGGCGTGCTCCTCGATGTCGTCGGCGTACCCGGCGGCCTCCAGCTGGGCCTGCACGCCGGCCGCGAGCCGGTAGCGGGAGCCGACCGGGGAGACCAGAGCGCAGCCGGCGAGTTCGGCGAGGGCGGCGTCGGCGTGGGTGTCGCCCACGAGGGCCGGCAGGTGCGCCTGGTGGGGCACCTCTCCGCCGAGGGCGACCGCGAAGCGCAGGGTGGCGCGCGCCGATTCGCTGAGCCGGGAGGCGAGCAGCGCGGCGGGCGCGGCGCCCTCGGCGAGCGAGGGCAGCGGGACGGCGGGCGCGTCCTCGGCGTCGAGGGGCGCGTCGGCGGGGGCGTCCTCGTAGTAGCCGAAGGCGTCGGCGCCCTCGGGGCCGGCGCGCAGCCGGTCGCGCTGCCGCAGCAGGGCGCCGGCCTGGACGAACCGCAGCGGCAGTCCCTCGGACTCGAACCAGAGGTCGCCGGCCCAGTTCGACTCGTCCTCGGTCAGGGTGCGGCCGACGGCGCGTTCGAGGAGTTCGAGGCTGGCGGCGCGGTCGAGGCCGCCGAGGAACACCTCTTCGAGGAGGGAGTCGGCGGACGGCGCGGGGACGTCGGGCGTGGCGCCGAGGACGAAGGCGCACTCGGGGGTGGCGTCGAGCAGTTCGTCCAGCGCGCTGCCGCCGAACTCCAGGTCGTCGAGGACGACGACCGCGCCGATCTCGTGGACGAGCCCGAGCAGTTCCTCGCGTCCGGGCCGGTGCCGGGGGGCGTCGTGGACGGCGGCGAACAGGTCGTGCAGCAGGTCGGCGGCCGTGCGCCGGTAGCCGCTGAGCCGGACGACGCCGTCGGGCGCGAGGTCGGCGCAGTCGTCGGCGACGGCGTCCAGGAGGGCGGTGCGGCCCGAGCCGGCGGGGCCGGTGAGGCGTACGGAGCGGCCGCGGGCGAGGAGCCGGACGAGGCGCTCGCGCTCCTCCTGGCGCTCCAGGAGCGGCAGCCGGGCCTGCGTGGGTCCCGGCGGCACGGGCGGCCGGGCGGCGCGGTCGCGTTCGGCGCGCTCGTCGGCGCTGAGTTTCGGGGGCTTCGGGGGCCGCTGTCCCGGCGGGTAGTTCTCTATCTCGCTGCCGTCGACCGGGTTGACGGTGAGCAGCAAGTCGCCCGTCACGAGCTGGACGGTGCGGGCGAGCGCCGGTACGGGCTGGCCGAAGTCGGAGGTCAGCGCTTCGCGCGGCGGACGCTGCCGAGGCGCCCGGCCGTCGTCGTCATGACCGTACTCTGCGGGTTCCCGGGTGTTCGGGTCCATGATGTCCTGCCCCCCAAAAGCGTCGTGTGCCGAGCCCCTCCCGGCCTTGGTGCACACCGCGCTGTCGCTTCTGGTCCGGTGCCCGCTCCAGGGGTTCCGACGGCGGGCAGGCGAACCCTAAACCTTCGCTCAGTATCCAGGAACAGCCGGGGTACCGCGCCGCCCGAGACATCACAGCTTCGTGAGGATTGCGCGCGAGGTGACGTTTCGTACGTGGTGTCAGACCCGGGGCAGCGACTCGACGCCGATGCCGCCCTCGATGGCGAGGATGCGGTGCAGCCGGGTCGCCACCAGCAGGCGCTGCATCTGTGCCGGTACGCCGCGGAGTACGAGCCGTCGGCCGCACCGCCCGGCGCGTCGGTGGGCTCCCATGATGACGCCGAGTCCGGTGGCGTCCCAGGAGTCCAGCTCGGACAGGTCCAGCACCAGGTCGCCGGCTCCGTCGTCGACGGCCGAGTGCAGGACCGTGCGGGCGTCCGCCGCGCTGCGGACGTCGAGGCGGCCCCCGACGACCAGCTCGGCGTGGTCGCCCCTGATGTACATATGCGCTCCCCGAGAGTGCGTTTCGTACTCCGCGTCTGTCTGTCTGCGTATGACTGTGTGCACCGTCTGACTGCCCTGAGGGCGCAGAGGTTGCCGTCTGTAAGCGAACCGATACCGAATTCACCCTGGGGGGTGATGGCCGGAAGGGCCGTACGGATTCAGTGCTTGTAGAAGCCCTGCCCGCTCTTGCGTCCGATGTCACCGGCGTCAACCATCCGGCGCATCAGCTCCGGCGGCGCGAACTTCTCGTCCTGCGACTCGGTGTAGATGTTGCTCGTGGCGTGCAGGAGGATGTCGACGCCCGTCAGGTCGGCCGTGGCCAGGGGTCCCATCGCGTGGCCGAAGCCCAGCTTGCAGGCGAGGTCGATGTCCTCGGCGGTGGCCACGCCCGACTCGTACAGTTTGGCCGCCTCGACGACGAGCGCCGAGATGAGCCGGGTGGTGACGAAGCCGGCGACGTCGCGGTTGACGACGATGCAGGTCTTGCCGACGGACTCGGCGAACTCCCGTGTGGTGGCGAGGGTTTCGTCGCTCGTCTTGTAGCCGCGCACCAGCTCGCACAGCTGCATCATCGGGACCGGCGAGAAGAAGTGGGCGCCCACGACGCGCTCCGGGCGCTCCGTCACGGCCGCGATCTTGGTGATCGGGATGGCGGAGGTGTTGGAGGCGAGGACGGTGTCGTCGCGGACGAGCTTGTCGAGCGTACGGAAGATCTCGTGCTTGACTTCGAGCTTCTCGAAGACGGCCTCGACGACGATGTCGGCGTCGGCTGCTGCGTCGAGGTCGGTGCTGGTGGTGATGCGCCCGAGCGCGGCCTCGGCGTCCTCGGCCGACAGCTTGCCCTTGCTCACGAACTTGTCGTACGACGCCTTGATTCCGTCGGTGCCACGGGTCAGCGCCTCGTCGGTGACGTCACGCAGAACGACGTCCCAGCCCGCTTGCGCGGAGACCTGGGCGATACCGGACCCCATGAGTCCGGCTCCGATGACGGCGAGCTTCCGTGCCACTCCGACTCCCCTTAACACGCTGTTTATGTAGCCTCTCCGGCGGACCCTAGCGCTCGTGAGGGCCGCTGTGACCGGTAAGTAATGCGCGTCACGTCTCATCTGACGGACATCACACCGGCATGGGTCATTGCGCCGCTCGTACGGCGTAGTTGAGGGCCTTCCCCCTCAGCGGGTCCCCCATCTCGCCCCTGAGCACCGGCGTCCTGACGGCCCTCGGCCCGACCGCGGGCGCCGTGACGGTGGGCACACGGGTCTTCCGCGGGGCCGGAGCGTAACTACGCTGGCCACATGGTCAATCTGACGCGCATCTACACCAGGACCGGCGACACCGGCACCACCGCCCTCGGCGACATGAGCCGGGTCGCCAAGACCGATCCGCGGATCTCGGCGTACGCGGACGCCAACGAGGCCAACGCGGCCCTCGGCACGGCGATCGCGCTCGGCGGGCTGGAGGAGGAGATCGTCGAGGTCCTCACCCGCGTCCAGAACGACCTGTTCGACGTGGGCGCGGACCTGTCGACACCGGTGGTGGAGAACCCCGAGTTCCCGCCGCTGCGGGTCGAGCAGTTCTACATCGACCGCCTCGAAGCCGACTGCGACCGCTTCAACGAGCGGCTGGAGAAGCTGCGCTCCTTCATCCTGCCGGGCGGCACTCCCGGCGCGGCGCTGCTGCACCAGGCGTGCACGGTCGTGCGCCGGGCCGAGCGCTCGACCTGGGCGGCCCTGGAGGTGCACGGCGAGGTGATGAACCCGCTCACGGCGACCTACCTCAACCGGCTATCGGACCTGCTGTTCATCCTGGCCCGCACGGCCAACAAGGGAGTCGGGGACGTCCTGTGGGTCCCGGGCGGGGAGCGCTGACGCCGGGCGCCGCTTGGGCCACACCAGGTAGGTGAGCGCGATCAGGCCGTGGATGCCGGCCGCCCGCAGCGCCACCGCCTGCCAGGCGCGCAGGGGCTCGGCGCCCTCTTGGCCGACGTAGGCGACCGCGCCCTGGAGCAGGGCGCAGGCGACTGCCGCCGCCACGAGGGTGCGCAGCCACAGCCCGCCCTCGTGACGGGCCCGCGCGAGGCCGTAGCGGGGCGGCTTCGGCGGGGGCGGTCCGCCGGCCAGGCGGTGGGCCGCGTGGGCGTCGAGCCACCGGACCGTGCGGTGCCCGTACGCGACGGTGAACCCGAGGTAGAGGGCGGCCAAGCCGTGCTCCCAGCCCGGTTCGGCGCCCCGCCGCAGGTCGACGGCCGTCACCGCGAACAGCACCAGTTCCAGCAGCGGCTCGCACAGCAGCAGGGCAAGGCCGGTCCGGCGCAGCCCCAGCAGGTAGCGGGCGGTGAGCCCGGCCGCCAGCAGCACCCAGAAACCGGCCTCACAGGCGATGATCAGTCCGACGACCACGGTCGCTCCTCTCCCTCACCACCCAAGGCTCCCGTCCGCGGCGGGACCGGGCGTCGTCGGCGCTGACGAGGTGCGACTGCATCCTTCGATGTAGTCGGGACCGTCCGCCGGGAGCACGCGCCGGGGTCGCCCGCCGTGTTGGATGGAGGTCATGGCCGCCCCGCTCCCCCGCCCGCACCGCTTCGACGTGTACGTCGCGCTCGCCGGGCTGCTCGGCGGCGTACTGGTGTGGGCGTTCGGCCTGTACTCCAACGGGACCGGGCTCCTTCCCGGGCCGTGGGTACTGGTCCCGCTCGCCGTGATGGCGGGCCTCGAACTGCTGCGCCGGAGCAGACCGCGGGCAGCCGTGCTGGCCGGCACCCTGGCGCTGGTCGCCGACCAGTTCACCCGGGGCAGCGTCGTGACCGTCCTGATGTACACCGACCTGATGTACGCGGCGGCGCTGTACGGCAGTCCGGCCACCGCCCGGCGGCTGCCCGTCACCACGGGGCTGGTCACCGTGGCGGCGACGATCGGGTTCCTCGCCTGGTGGCGGACGCCCGAGGCGCTGCTCGTCGGCTTCCTGACCGGGATCGTGTCCTTCGGCCCGGCCGTGACGGGCGTGGTCGTCCGCAACCACCGGGACGCCGCCGACACCGAGCGGCTGCGGGCCGAACAGACCGCGCTGCTGGCCGAGAAGGACCGCGTGCAGGCGGTCACCGCGGAGCGGGCCCGGATGGCGCGCGAACTGCACGACATGGTCGCCAACCACCTGTCGGCGATCGCCATCCACTCCACGGCCGCGCTCTCCCTGGACGACCCCCGCACCACGCGGGACGCCCTAGCCGTCATCCGCGAGAACAGCGTCGACGGGCTGGCCGAGATGCGCCGGCTCATCGGCATCCTGCGGCACGACGACGGCGGCGGCCGGGAGCCGGCGGCGGCGCCGACCCTGGACGGGATCGGCGCGCTGGTGGCGGGCGCCCGCGCCAACGGTCTCGACGCCGTGCTGGAGGCCGCGCACGAGGACGGCCTGCCCGCGCCGGTGGGGCTCGCCGCCTACCGCATCGTCCAGGAGTCCCTGACCAACGCCCTCAAGCACGCCGACGAGGGCCGGGTCACCGTCGGGCTGGCGCAGCACGACGGCGTGCTCACCGTGTGGGTGACCAGCCCGTACGGCGACCGGGACGGGCCGCGGGCACCCGGTTCCGGAGCCGGTCTGATCGGCATGCGCGAGCGGGCCGCCCTGCTGCGCGGCACCTTCGAGGCGGGCCCGGAGGAGTCGCCCGGCTCCTCCTGCGGGACGGTCTGGACGGTGCGCGCCACACTGCCCCTCGGCCAGGGAGGAACCCGATGATCCGCGTGCTCGTCGCCGAGGACCAGGCCGCCGTACGGGCCGGGCTCGTCCTCATCCTGGGCAGCGCGCCCGACATCGAGGTGGTCGGCGAGGCCGCAGACGGTGAGCGGGCCGTGGCGCTCGCCCGGGAACTGCGGCCCGACCTGGTCCTGATGGACATCCAGATGCCGCTGCTCGACGGGGTCGCGGCCACCCGCCGGGTCGTCGCCGAGGAGCTGGCCGACGTCCTCGTGCTCACCACCTTCGACCTCGACGAGTACGTGTTCGGGGCGCTGCGCGCCGGCGCGGCGGGGTTCCTGCTGAAGCACACGGACGCCAGGGACCTGCTGGAGGCCGTGCGGACGGTGGCGCGCGGGGAGGGTCTGATCGCCCCGGCCGTCACCCGGCGGCTGATCGCGGAGTTCGGCGCCGGGCCCGTACGGGAGCCGGCGGCCGACCCGTCCGTCCTCGACTCGCTCACCCGCCGGGAACGCGAGGTGCTGTCCTGCCTCGGCCGCGGGCTGTCCAACGCGGAGATCGCGGTCCGCCTCGACATGGCCGAGGCGACGGTGAAGACCCACGTCAGCCGCCTGCTGGGGAAGCTGGAGCTGCGCAGCCGGGTCCAAGCGGCCGTGCTCGCGCAGGAGTTGGGCGTCTAGTCCGCCGCAAGCTCACTGGTCCAGACCTATTGACCCGTGGTCCAGACCTTTCTATTCTCGCCGCACTGCGCCTAGCCATGCCCACGACATCCCCGCCGCCGGTCGCAGCGCCCCGGAGGCGAACAGAATCAAGAGGAGAGGCACCATGCGCTTCAGGCAGAGAGCCAGACTCAGAGCCGTCGCCGGTCTCACCACCCTGCTGCTCCCGTTCGCCGCGCTGGTCGGGCTCGCGAGCCCCGCCTCGGCGGCCACCTCGGTCACCGCCACCTACGCCAAGACCCAGGACTGGGGCTCGGGCTTCGAGGGCAAGTGGACCGTCAAGAACACCGGCACCACCAGCATCAGCTCGTGGACCGTCGAGTGGGACTTCCCCTCCGGGACGTCCGTCACCTCGGCCTGGGACGCCGACGTCACCAGCTCCGGCACCCACTGGACCGCCAAGAACAAGTCCTGGAACGGCACGCTCGCCGCCGGCGCCTCCGTCTCCTTCGGCTTCAACGGCTCCGGCACCGGCTCGCCCTCCAACTGCAAGCTCAACGGCGGCAGTTGTGACGGCACCACCGTCCCCGGTGACGCGGCCCCCTCGGCGCCCGGCACCCCGACCGCCTCCAGCGTCACCGACACCTCGGTGAAGCTCTCCTGGAGCGCGGCCACCGACGACAAGGGCGTCAAGAACTACGACGTCCTGCGCGACGGCGCCAAGGTCGCCACGGTGACCACCACCTCGTACTCGGACACCGGCCTCACCGCCGGCACCGACTACTCGTACACCGTCCAGGCCCGCGACACCGCCGACCAGACCGGACCGGTGAGCGGCGCGGTCAAGGTGCACACCACGGGCGGCGGGACGGACCCCGGCCCCGGCACCGGCAGCAAGGTCAAGCTCGGCTACTTCACCGAGTGGGGCGTCTACGGCCGCAACTACCACGTGAAGAACCTCGTCACCTCCGGCTCCGCCGCGAAGATCACGCACATCAACTACGCCTTCGGCAACGTCCAGGGCGGCAAGTGCACGATCGGTGACGCCTACGCCGACTACGACAAGGCGTACACCGCCGACCAGTCGGTGAGCGGAGTCGCGGACACCTGGGACCAGCCGCTGCGCGGCAACTTCAACCAGCTGCGCCAGCTGAAGGCCAAGTACCCGAACATCAAGGTCCTGTGGTCCTTCGGCGGCTGGACCTGGTCCGGCGGCTTCACCGACGCGGCGAAGAACCCGGCCGCCTTCGCGCAGTCCTGCTACGACCTGGTCGAGGACCCGCGCTGGGCCGACGTCTTCGACGGCATCGACATCGACTGGGAGTACCCGAACGCCTGCGGTCTGACCTGCGACACCAGCGGCCCGGCGGCGATCAAGACCCTCACCTCCGCCCTGCGCACCAAGTTCGGCGCCAACAACCTGGTCACCGCCGCGATCACCGCGGACGGCAGCGACGGCGGCAAGATCGACGCGGCCGACTACGGCGGCGCCGCCGCCTCGCTCGACTGGTACAACGTGATGACGTACGACTACTTCGGCGCCTGGGACAAGACGGGCCCGACCGCCCCGCACTCCCCGCTGACCTCGTACTCGGGCATCCCGAAGGAGGGCTTCACCTCCGCCGCGGCGATCTCCAAGCTCAAGGCCAAGGGCGTCCCGGCGAGCAAGCTCCTGCTCGGCATCGGCTTCTACGGCCGCGGCTGGACGGGCGTCACGCAGTCCGCGCCCGGCGGCACCGCGACCGGCCCGGCGACCGGGACCTACGAGCAGGGCATCGAGGACTACAAGGTCCTCAAGACGTCCTGCCCTGCCACCGGCACCGTCGGCGGCACGGCGTACGCGCACTGCGGCACCAACTGGTGGAGCTACGACACCCCGGCCACCATCGGCTCGAAGATGAGCTGGGCCAAGAGCCAGGGCCTGGGCGGCGCGTTCTTCTGGGAGTTCAGCGGCGACACCGGCAACGGTGAGCTGGTGAGCGCCATCAACAGCGGTCTCAACTGACCCTGGCGTCCTTGACGCACTCCGCGCCGCGGACAGGCCCCCGGGCCCGTCCGCGGCGCACCTCTTTGGGGCCCGTCCCGGCACACACCCGCGCGCCGCGCACTCCGGCGCCGGGCCAGGTGAGGTCAGGTCGGGCAGGCAGGCAGGCAGGTCGATCAGGTCAGGCGACGTTGACGCGCTGGCCGGGCGGGGCCGCCTCCAGCCAGGCGAGGAATCCGGTCAGCGCGTCCTCGCTCATCGCCAGCTCCAGGCGCGTACCGCGGTGCAGGCAGGTGAGGACGGTGGAGTCGGACAGCAGGGCCAGCTCCTCCTCGCCCTCGGGGGCGCGGCGGCCGGCCACCTCGATCGCCGAGCGCTCCAGGGTGCGGCGCGGCCGGGGGGCGTAGGAGAAGACGCGGTACCACTCGATGCGGTCGCCGTTGTAGCGGGCGACCCCGTAGCTCCAGCCCTTGCCGTTGGGGTCGCTCTTGTCGGGGACGTCCCAGCGCAGACTGCAGTCGAACGTTCCGCCCGAGCGCTGGATCAGCCGGCGGCGGAGACCGAAGACGAACAGCCCCACCACCACGAGCGCCACTACCAACCCGCACACAGTCAGAGCGAGGACCATCGACACCGACCTCCTCGTCTCCTAGGTAAAGCAGGTAACGGAACGGAAAAAAGCACCCGCATCGCCTCAGCCGCGACCCGGTCTGGATTGCTCCAGTCCCGGCCGCGGCTGAGTCACGTCATTACGTGCGTGCTGGGGTCAGCGAGCCGACACCGCACGCAGTCGGACGTCCGCGCGACGCTCGGCGGACGCGTCCGCGTCCGACTTCGCGCGCTCGAGCGCCCGCTCCGCACGCTGGATGTCGATCTCGTCCGACAGCTCGGCGATCTCGGCCAGCAGCGAGAGCTTGTTGTCCGCGAACGAGATGAAACCGCCGTGCACAGCGGCCACGACCGTCGCACCGTCGTTCGTACGGATGGTCACCGGGCCCGACTCCAGCACACCGAGCAGCGGCTGGTGACCGGGCATGACGCCGATGTCGCCGGACGTGGTACGCGCGACGACCAGGGTGGCCTCGCCGGACCAGACACTGCGGTCCGCGGCGACGAGCTCGACGTGCAGCTCAGCAGCCAAGGTGGGCTCCTCGGGTCACCACCCGGCGTTGCTGCCGGGTGTTGGGTCAAAGTCTAGTAGGCGTGACAGAGGGGGCGGGACGCACCCGCCCCCTCTCGCCACGATTGCGGGGCCGACGTCAGGAGACGCCGAGCTCCTTGGCGTTGGCCTTCAGGTCCTCGATGCCACCGCACAGGAAGAACGCCTGCTCCGGGAAGTGGTCGTACTCACCGTCGATGATCGCGTTGAACGCGGTGATCGACTCGTCCAGCGGCACGTCCGACCCGTCGACGCCGGTGAACTGCTTGGCGACGTGGGTGTTCTGGGACAGGAAGCGCTCCACGCGACGGGCGCGGTGGACGACGAGCTTGTCCTCTTCGCCCAGCTCGTCGATACCGAGGATCGCGATGATGTCCTGAAGGTCCTTGTACTTCTGCAGGACCGTCTTGACGCGCATCGCGGTGTTGTAGTGGTCCGCCGCGATGTAGCGGGGGTCCAGGATGCGGGACGTGGAGTCCAGCGGGTCCACGGCCGGGTAGATGCCCTTCTCGGAGATCGGACGGGAGAGAACCGTCGTCGCGTCGAGGTGGGCGAACGTGGTGGCCGGGGCCGGGTCGGTCAGGTCGTCCGCGGGGACGTAGATCGCCTGCATCGAGGTGATCGAGTGACCGCGGGTCGAGGTGATGCGCTCCTGGAGGAGACCCATCTCGTCGGCCAGGTTCGGCTGGTAGCCCACCGCGGAGGGCATACGGCCGAGCAGGGTCGAGACCTCGGAACCGGCCTGCGTGAAGCGGAAGATGTTGTCGATGAAGAACAGCACGTCCTGCTTCTGAACATCGCGGAAGTACTCCGCCATGGTCAGACCGGCCAGGGCCACGCGCAGACGGGTGCCCGGGGGCTCGTCCATCTGACCGAAGACCAGCGCGGTCTTGTCGATGACGCCGGACTCCGCCATCTCCTCGATGAGGTCGTTGCCCTCACGCGTGCGCTCGCCGACACCGGCGAACACGGAGACACCGTCGTGGTTGTTGGCGACGCGGTAGATCATCTCCTGGATGAGCACCGTCTTGCCGACACCGGCACCGCCGAACAGGCCGATCTTTCCACCCTTGACGTACGGGGTGAGGAGGTCGATGACCTTGACGCCGGTCTCGAACATCTCGGTCTTCGACTCGAGCTCGTCGAAGTTCGGCGCCTTGCGGTGGATGGACCAGCGCTCGCCGTCGTAGGTCTCGTCGACGTTCAGCACCTCACCGAGGGTGTTGAACACCTTGCCCTTGGTGAAGTCGCCGACCGGGACGGTGATGCCCGTGCCCGTGTCGGTCACCGGGGCCTGGCGGACCAGACCGTCGGTGGGCTGCATCGAGATCGTGCGGACCAGGCCGTCACCCAGGTGCTGGGCGACCTCCAGGGTCAGCGTCTTGAGCTCGCCCTCCTGCGCCGGGTCGGCGACCTGGACGTGCAGGGCGTTGTAGATCTCCGGCATCGCGTCGACGGGGAACTCCACGTCGACGACCGGGCCGATGACCCGGGCGACGCGGCCCGTGGCAACGGCCGTCTCAACAGTGGTCGTCATTACTTGTCACTCCCCGCGGTCGCGTCGGCGAGGGCTGCGGAGCCACCGACGATCTCGCTGATTTCCTGGGTGATTTCGGCCTGGCGGGCCGCGTTGGCAAGTCGGGAGAGCGTGGTGATCAGGTCTCCCGCGTTGTCGGTGGCCGACTTCATCGCGCGGCGCGTGGCGGCGTGCTTGGAGGCAGCCGACTGGAGCAGCGCGTTGTAGATACGGCTTTCGACGTACCGCGGCAGCAGGGCGTCGAGGACGTCCTCCGCCGACGGCTCGAAGTCGTACAGCGGAAGGATCTCGCCCTTGGTGGACGTCTCCTCCGCGACCTCTTCGAGGCTGAGGGGGAGCAGCCGGCTGTCGATCGCCGTCTGCGTCATCATCGAGACGAACTCGGTGTAGACGATGTGGAGTTCGTCCACGCCGCCCTCAGCCGTGTCCTTCTCGATCGCCTCGATCAGCGGACCCGCGACCTTCTTCGCGTCCGCGTACGAGGGCTCGTCGGTGAAGCCCGACCACGACTCCACGACCTTGCGCTCGCGGAAGTTGTAGTGGGCCAGACCACGGCGGCCGACGATGAACGTGTCGACCTCCTTGCCCTCGGCCTCGAGACGCGCGGTCAGCTGCTCCGCCGCCTTGATGGCGTTGGAGTTGAAGGCGCCGGCCAGTCCGCGGTCGCTCGTGAGGAGCAGCACCGCGGAACGCGTCGGCGTCTCCGCCTCCGTGGTCAGCGGGTGCCTCGTGTTCGACCCGGTACCGACCGCCGTGACCGCACGGGTGAGCTCGGTCGCGTACGGCGTGGAGGCCGCCACCTTGCGCTGCGCCTTGACGACGCGCGAGGCGGCGATCATCTCCATCGCCTTGGTGATCTTCTTGGTCGCGGTGACGGATCGGATGCGACGCTTGTAGACCCGGAGCTGGGCTCCCATGAGTCAGGTCCCTTCCTTACGTCACTTGGCGGCGGCCGGAGCGTCCTCGCCGAGAAGCTTCCCGTCCGAGGTCTCGAACTGCTTCTTGAACTCCGTGATGGCGTCCGCGACGGCGGTCAGCGTGTCGTCCGACATCTTGCCGCCCTCCTTGATGGAGGTCATGAGGCCCTGCTCCTTGCGGTGCAGGTGCTCCAGGAGCTCCTTCTCGAAGCGGCGGATGTCCTCGACCGGGACGTCGTCCATCTTGCCGGTGGTACCGGCCCACACGGAGACGACCTGGTCCTCGGTCGGCATCGGCTGGTACTGCGGCTGCTTGAGCAGCTCGACCAGACGCTGACCGCGCTCCAGCTGGGACTTCGAGGCCGCGTCCAGGTCGGAACCGAAGGCGGCGAAGGCCTCCAGCTCACGGTACTGGGCGAGGTCCAGACGCAGTCGGCCGGAGACCTGCTTCATCGCCTTGTGCTGCGCGGAACCACCGACTCGGGAGACGGAGATACCGACGTTCAGCGCGGGGCGCTGACCGGCGTTGAACAGGTCCGACTCCAGGAAGCACTGGCCGTCGGTGATGGAGATGACGTTGGTCGGGATGAACGCCGAGACGTCGTTGGCCTTCGTCTCGACGATCGGCAGACCGGTCATCGAGCCCGCGCCCATGTCGTCGGAGAGCTTCGCGCAGCGCTCCAGCAGACGGGAGTGCAGGTAGAAGACGTCACCGGGGTAGGCCTCGCGCCCCGGCGGACGGCGGAGCAGCAGGGACACGGCGCGGTAGGCGTCGGCCTGCTTCGAGAGGTCGTCGAAGATGATGAGGACGTGCTTGCCCTCGTACATCCACTGCTGACCGATGGCCGAACCGGTGTACGGCGCCAGGTACTTGAAGCCGGCCGGGTCGGACGCCGGGGCGGCGACGATGGTCGTGTACTCCAGCGCGCCGGCGTCCTCGAGGGCGCCACGCACGGAGGCGATGGTCGAGCCCTTCTGGCCGATGGCGACGTAGACGCAGCGGACCTGCTTCTTCGGGTCGCCGGTGCGCCAGTTGTCACGCTGGTTGATGATCGTGTCGACGGCCAGGGCGGTCTTGCCGGTCTGGCGGTCACCGATGATCAGCTGACGCTGGCCACGGCCGATCGGGGTCATCGCGTCGACGGCCTTGTAGCCGGTCTCCATCGGCTCGTGCACCGACTTACGGGCCATGACGCCCGGGGCCTGCAGCTCCAGGGCGCGACGACCGCTGGTCTCGATCTCGCCGAGGCCGTCGATCGGGTTGCCGAGGGGGTCGACGACGCGGCCGAGGTAGCCCTCGCCCACGGCGACCGACAGGACCTCGCCGGTACGGGTGACCGGCTGACCCTCCTCGATGCCGTTGAACTCACCGAGGACCACGCAGCCGATCTCGCGCTCTTCGAGGTTGAGCGCAAGGCCGAGGGTGCCGTCCTCGAACTTCAGCAGTTCGTTGGCCATGGCCGAGGGGAGACCCTCGACCTTCGCGATGCCGTCGCCGGCAAGGGTGACCGTACCGACCTCCTCGCGCGAGGCCGCGTCCGGCTTGTACGACTGGACAAAGTTCTCCAGCGCGTCCCGGATCTCCTCCGGCCGGATCGTGAGCTCCGCCATCTGGGTTCCCTGCTCTCCTTGTTGGGCCCGAAGTTTCACTTTGGGGGGTTGGGATCCCCCCTGAAAGAGGTGAATCCTCTGCAACGGCCCAACCAGGGCCGCGACTACTGCGTTCTTGCTTATGAAGTTGCTGTCAGCTCGCCATGCGGCGGGCGGCCTCTTCGAGCCGGTCCGCGATGGAGCCGTTGATGACCTCGTCACCGACCTGCACCCGGATCCCGCCGAGGACCTCGGGGTCCACGTCGAGGTTGAGGTGCATCCGGCGGCCGTAGAGCTTGGCCAGGGCGTCGCCGAGGCGCCGCTTCTGTCCGTCGCTCAGCGGTACCGCCGAGGTGACGACGGCGACCATGCGGTCCCGGCGCGCGGCGGCGAGCTTGGACAGGGACTCCAGTCCCGATTCCAGGCTACGTCCACGCGGCACGGTCACGAGGCGGGTCACCAGTCGCTCGGTCACCGGGTGGGCCCGGCCGCCGAGCAGGCTGCGCAGCAGCTCGCCCTTGGCCGCCCGGCCGGCGGCCCGGTTGGTCAGCGCGGCGCGCAGCTCGGTGTTCGAGGAGACGATCCGGCCGAACCGGAACAGCTCGTCCTCGACGTCGTCGAGCGCGCCGGCCTGCTGCGCCTTGGTGAGCTCGGCGATGCTCGCCAGCTCCTCCAGGGCGTCGACCAGGTCACGCGGCTGCGACCAGCGGGAGCGCACCAGACCGGACACCAGGTCGGCGGTCGTACCGCTGACCTGGGCGCCGAGGAGGCGCCGGGCCAGCTCGGCCTTCGCCTCGCCGGGCTGCGCCGGGTCGGTGAGGACCCGACGCAGCGACACCTCGCGGTGGAGCAGCGCGGTGACGGCGGCCAGCTCGTCGGCGAGCTGCGCCGCGTCCACGGACGTCGAGTCCGTCAGCGCGTCGAGACGCTCACGTGCGGCTGCCAGGGCCTCGCGGCTCGCTCCGTTCATCGCGCGGCCTCGGCCTTCTCCTCGAGCTCGTCGAGGAAACGGTCGATCGTGCGGCTCTGCCGGGCGTGGTCCTCGAGGGACTCGCCCACCAGCTTGCCGGCCAGGTCGGTGGCGAGCTTGCCCACGTCCTGGCGCAGCGCCTGAGCTGCGGACTTGCGGTCGGCCGCGATCTGGGTGTGACCGGCGGCGATGATTTCCTCGCGCTGCCGCTGGCCTTCCGCACGCATCTCGGCGATGAGCGTGGCGCCCTGCTCCTGCGCCTCCTGGCGCAGACGCGCGGCCTCGTGCCGAGCCTCGGCGAGCTGAGCCTTGTACTGCTCAAGAACGCTCTGGGCCTCGGTCTGAGCGGCCTCGGCCTTTTCGATACCGCCCTCGATGGCCTCGCGACGCTGCTCCAGAACCTTGTTGATGTTCGGGAGGAGCTTCCACGCCAGGAAGCCGAAGACGATGACGAAGGCGATCAGGCCGATGACAAGCTCGGGGATCGGCGGGACGAGGGGGTTTTCCTTCTCCTCGGCCGCCAGAATGAGCAGCTGGCTCATGTCAGTGCCTTTCGTCTAGTGGGCTGTCGCTGATCGGTTGGATCAGGTGCCGTAGACGAACGGCATGACCAGACCGATGAGGGCGAGCGCCTCACAGAAGGCGAAGCCGAGGATCTGGTTGGCGCGGATCAGACCGGCGGCTTCGGGCTGGCGGGCCAGGGCCTGGGTGCCGTTACCGAAGATGATGCCGACGCCGACGCCGGGGCCGATCGCGGCGAGACCGTAGCCAATGGAACCGAGCGAGCCGGAGACCTCGGCAGCGAGGTTCATCATGTCTGCATTCCTTTGCTGTGAACTGGCCGGTGGGGGTTGGCCACCGAACAACTAGGGGGTCTTGGGGTGGGTCGCTCAGTGGTGCTCGGCGAGCGCGCCCTGGATGAACGTGCAGGTCAGCAGCACGAACACGTACGCCTGCAGGGCCTGGATGAACAGCTCGAAGGCCGTCATGACGAGGACCATGATGAACGAGACGCCCGAGTAGACGATCCCGAACCCGTTGAGCAGGTACCAGCTGGCGATCGTGAACAGCAGCAGCAGGGTGTGCCCCGCGAACATGTTCGCGAAGAGTCGCACTGCGTGCGTGAACGGCCGCACGATCAGGTTCGAAAGAAGCTCGATGAACATGGCGAGCGGCAGAACCGGGCCCAGCGACTTGTCGTAGCCGGTGATGTTCTTCCACGCGCCGATGAAGCCGTGCCGCTTGAACGTCAGCGAGACCCAGACGACGTAGACGATCAGGGCGAGGACCGCCGGGTACGCGATGATCGCGGTGACCGGGAACTGGGCGACCGGGATGATCGACCAGAGGTTCATCATCCAGATGAAGAAGAACAGCGAGACGACCAGCGGGACGTACTTCTCGCCTTCCTTCTTGCCGATCGTCTCGTAGACGACGCCACGACGGATGAAGTCGTAGCCGGCCTCGGCGACCATCTGGAGCTTGCCCGGGACAACCTTCGGCTTTCGGAAGGCGGCCCAGAAGAAGCCGACGACGACCAGCGAGCCGAGCAGCGCCAGGAGCATCGTCTTGTTGAAGTAGACGTTGCTGTCACCGTCGCCCCACAGGGGCTCGAACAGGAACGAGTGCAGGCCGGGAGCCGGGAATCCACAGCCGTCGAAGATGTGGCAGTCGGTCTCGAAGGCGAGCACCTGCGTCGGGTCAGCACTCACCGCGGGCTCCTTCAGCGTGGCGCATAGGTACGGCAACCTCGTTGTGTCGGCGCGGCGCGCAGCCGCGGTTCGGCACTGGACTGGTGTTACGGATGTGAGGGCGGCTGTGGGGCATCAAGCCTCGCGATTGAGCAGGCGTCAGCTCAGATGCCCGCGCCCGCGATGCCGCAGTTGGCACCGGACGATAGCAGGATCTCCTACGCGCCTTTATCCCGGCCCTACCCCTCACGACGAGTGCTCCGACTTTTCGGGCTTGTCGCCCTTCGAAGAGTCGGGTTCGACGTAGAGGATCTTGGCCTTCATGTGGGCGCGCGCCTGGGCGCCGATCCACGCGAGCGTGGCGGCGACCAACGTGATCGCGAAGGCTTTGGGGTTGAACAGCGTCGTGTTCTTGAACACGGCGACGAAGATGAAGAGCAGCAGGATCTGCGCCGTGTAGAGCAGCAGTCCCATCGCCTGGAACAGATGCGGAAGCGTGGCGGCGACGCGCTGCAGAACGTAGAGCCCGAGACCCATGAAGAGGATCACGACCAGCGTCGCGACGAGCGCCCCGAGGGCTCCCTTGCCGCCGGCGGCCACGGCGCTGACGACGGCGGCGATCGCGCCGACGGCAGCTGTGGGCACAGCGGCCTGAAGGAGAATCCGGGCGTCATTGGACGGCATGGCGGCAACTCCGCTTGCTAAGGGGGCGTGTCGTCATGGACGAGCGTAGTCCCGGGTCGAGTGGTGACCTCACGCCAAGAGACCGTCGCATCACGGTCCTTCGGCTCCAGCCCGGGGTTCTCGTGAACGGTATCACAAACTATTTGATGAGGTCTTTACCTGCTTGGTGTGCTCGGCGTCACACATGAGAGTTAATCCGCGCGTCTGTGCAAGATCGGGGCCAACTTGTCTGGTAATGGGCCCTTTCGCGGGCACGGCTCTTGCGGGATTCTTACCTTCCGTCAGTGCGAGGACCCCGCCCCGCGCCGGTCCAGCCGGCGCTCGCGGACCCCAACTGCCGTGGCCCCGTTGACGCCTGAGACGCCCGTGACCACAGGGGTGCGCGGCTCCTCCTCGCCGGGCTCGTACGCGGCGGACTCCTCGCCCTCGTCCCGCGCGGTGTCGACGGCCCCGCGACGGCGGTAGCGCGGCGGCACGAAGCGCTCGGCCCAGCGCGGGGTGCGCGGAGTGAAGCGCGGCAGCAGGAGCAGCACCAGGCCGACCGCGCTGAACAGCATGACGCCGAGCACGATCCACATGGACGCCGAGTTCACCGAGTAGGCCAGCGCCCCGAAGGCGATCACCGCCGACCAGAAGTACATGATCAGGACGGCCCTGCTGTGCGAGTGGCCGACCTCCAGCAGACGGTGGTGCAGGTGCCCGCGGTCGGCCGCGAAGGGCGACTGGCCGCGCCAGGTGCGCCGCACGATGGCGAGCACGAGGTCGGCGGCCGGCACCGCGATGATCGTCAGCGGCAGCAGCAGCGGGATGTACACGGGCACCGTCTGGTGCACCGTGTTGCGCTCCGACCCGGAGAACAGGTTCATCGCGTCGGGGTCGATCTGCCCCGTGATGGAGATCGCGCCGGCGGCCAGCACGAGCCCGATGAGCATCGAGCCGGAGTCGCCCATGAAGATCCGGGCGGGGTGCATGTTGTGCGGCAGGAAGCCCAGGCACATCCCCATCAGGATCGCCGCGAACAGCGTCGCGGGGGCGGCGGCCTCGATGCCGTAGCTGTACCAGATGCGGTACGCGTACAGGAAGAACGCGGCGGAGGCGATGCACACCATGCCGGCGGCGAGCCCGTCCAGGCCGTCCACGAAGTTGACGGCGTTGATGGTGATGACGACGAGTGCCACCGTCAGCAGCGTGCCCTGCCACTGGGTCAGCGCGACCAGGCCGACACCCGGGATCGGCAGCCACAGGATCGTCAGACCCTGCATGACCATCACGCCCGCGGCGATCATCTGGCCGCCCAGCTTGATCAGGGCGTCGATCTCGAACTTGTCGTCCAGGACACCGATCAGCCAGATCAGCGCCGCCCCGGACAGCAGCGCCCGCGGTTCGTTCGAGCTGGCGAAGACCTCGTTCAGGTTCTCCAGGTGGTCCGCGACCAGCAGGCCCGCGCACAGTCCGAAGAACATCGCGATCCCGCCGAGCCGCGGAGTGGGTTCCCGGTGCACGTCACGCGCCCGGATCTCCGGCATGGCTCCGGCCACGATCGCGAATTTACGTACCGGCCCTGTCAGCAGGTACGTCACCGCGGCCGTGATGCAGAGCGTCAGCAGGTATTCACGCACGGGCTTCCCCACAGGTCTCGCTGGCCATCACAGCCCCACACCCTAGCTTCGCGCGCATATGAGTGAGGACTTCCGGGTAGCGACGATGGTTGCACGAGTGGCTGTGCCCGCATCGCCACCCACCCGTCGTCAGCCGGGATAGGGCGGAAATCTTCCGGTCAGCTCCCGCACTTCTTCACGTGCCGTCCTGGCCTCGGCCCCGTCCCGCAGCACGTTCGCGAACAGTACGGCGATCCGCACCATCTCCGCCTCGCCCATGCCCTGCGTGGTCACCGCGGCGGTGCCGATGCGCAGCCCCCGCGCGTCCCCGTGCGGCAGGGCGCAGGTGTCGAGGACCAGTCCCGCGGCGGCGAGCCTGCCGCGGGCGGTGCGCCCCTCCACGCCGAGCGGCGCCGGGTCCGCGGTCAGCATGTGGGTGTCGGTGCCGCCGGTCGTGACCGTGAGCCCCTGTCCCTCCAGCGCCGCGGCCAGCACACGCGCGTTGGCGACCACCTGGTGGGCGTACGCCGAGAAGGCCGGCGTCGACGCCTCACCGAAGGCGACGGCCTTGGCGGCGATCGTGTGCATCTGCGCGCCGCCCTGCGTGAACGGGAAGACCGCGCGGTCCAGCCGCTCCGCCAGTTCGCTCCCGCACAGCAGCATCCCGCCGCGCGGACCGCGCAGCACCTTGTGGGTGGTGGCGCACACGACGTCGGCGTACGGCACCGGGCTGGGCGCCGCTCCCCCGGCGACGAGCCCCATCGGATGCGCGGCGTCGGCGATCAGGTAGGCGCCCGCCTCGTCGGCGATCTCCCGGAAGGCCGCGTAGTCGATGTGCCGCGGATAGGAGATCGAGCCGCACACGATGGCCTTCGGGCGGTGCGCGCGGGCGAGCGCCCGCACCTGCTCGTAGTCGATGAGCCCGCTCTCCGCGTCGACGCCGTATCCGACGAAGTCGAACCAGCGGCCCGAGAAGTTCGCGGGCGAGCCGTGTGTGAGGTGGCCGCCGTAGGGCAGGCCCATCGCCAGCACGGTGTCCCCCGGGCGCAGCAGCGCGGCGTACGCGGCGAGGACCGCGGAGGAGCCCGAGTGCGACTGCACGTTGGCGTGCTCGGCGCCGAACAGGGCCTTGGCGCGGTCGACGGCGAGGCGTTCGGCGACGTCGACGAGCTCGCAGCCGCCGTGGTGCCGGGCGCCCGGGTAGCCCTCCGCGTACTTGTTGGCGAGCGGCGACCCGAGGGCGGCGAGCACGGCGGGCGAGGTGAAGTTCTCCGCGGCGATGAGCTGAAGGGTCGTCGACTGCCGGTCGAGCTCCCCGAGCAGGACGTCGGCGAGTTCCGGGTCCTGGCGGCGCAGGACGTCCGCTTCGAGCGTGGGTGTGACCGGCATGGTGGGCTCCGGACCTCGGCGGGGCGTGGCTTACGTCCAATGTAGGACCGGGACCGGTGGCACGCCCGGTGTCAGGTCCGGGCGGGGACACCTGTCAGCGCCGTGACGACCGGATCGAGCGCCTCGTTGATCTCGTCGCCGACGGAGCGGAAGAACGGGAGCGGGGCGCCGTACGGGTCGTACACCTCGTCCGCCTCGGCCGTCGGGGCGAGGAGCCACCCGCGTAGAGCCGCCGCGGCGCGCACCAGGGCGCGTGCGCGCGCGACCACCCCGTCGTCCAGGGGCGGCAGCGTGGCCGGGTCTATGGCGCGCACCAGCCGGGTGAACTCCTTGAGGGTGAAGGTGCGCAGGCCCGCCGAGTGGCCCATGGAGATGACCTGGGCGCGGTGGTCGCGGGTCGCCGTCAGCACCAGGTCGGCCCTGATGACGTGGTCGTCGAGCAGCTCGCGTCCGACGAACCCGGAGGCGTCCGCGCCGAAGTCCGCGAGGACGGCCTCGGCGTTGGCCTCCATGGGCGCGCCCTCGTGGCCCCAGGTGCCGGCGCTCTCCACGATCAGCCCGCCCCACGAGGGGTCGCCGAGGCGGTCCGCCAGGGCATGGCGGGTCAGCCGCTCGGTGATCGGCGAGCGGCACACGTTGCCGGTGCTGACGTGGAGGATGCGGAAGGACCCCTGGGGGGACCCGTTGGTCCCCGTGATCCCCGTGCCTATGCCACGCCCCGCGTCAGGGGCTGTCAATTCGCCACCTCGAGGTCGGGTACGACCTTGCGCAGCTCTTCGGCGGACAGTGCCCCCTCGCGGAGCAGCACGGGCACCTTGCCGGTCACGTCGACGATCGACGACGGCACGATGCCCGGGGTCGGGCCGCCGTCCAGGTAGACCGAGACGGAGTCGCCGAGCATCTCCTGCGCGGCGTCGCAGTTCTCGGGAGACGGGTGTCCGGTGAGGTTCGCGGAGGAGACGGCCATGGGGCCGACCTCGGTGAGCAGCTCGATGGCGACCGGGTGCAGCGGCATGCGCACGGCGACGGTGCCGCGGGTGTCCCCGAGGTCCCACTGGAGGGACGGCTGGTGCTTGGCGACGAGGGTGAGGGCGCCGGGCCAGAACGCGTCGACGAGCTCCCAGGCCATCTCGGAGAAGTCCGTGACGAGGCCGTGCAGCGTGTTCGGGGAGCCGATGAGGACGGGCGTGGGCATGTTGCGGCCCCGGCCCTTGGCGTCCAGCAGGTCGGCGACGGCCTCGGAGCTGAACGCGTCGGCACCGATGCCGTAGACGGTGTCGGTCGGCAGCACCACGAGCTCGCCACGGCGGACGGCGGACGCGGCCTCGCGCAGCCCGGTCGCGCGGTCGGTCGCGTCGTTGGTGTCGTATCGCCGTGCCATCTAGCGGGCCTCCTCGTACACGTACTGCTGGTTTGTCGTAACGGTGGGCGCGCTCACGGCATCGCCCTGCGGGCGGTCGCGAACCGCGGCCGGTTGTTGAGGTCCGGGTGGTCGGCCGCGTCGGCCCAGCCCCGCTCCTCGGTGAAGATCCACGGCACCTGCCCGCCCTGGGTGTCGGCGTGCTCGATCACGACGACGCCGCCGGGGCGCAGCAGCCGGTGCGCGGTGCGCTCGATGCCGCGGATGAGTTCGAGTCCGTCCTCGCCGGAGAACAGGGCGAGTTCGGGATCGTAGTCGCGGGCCTCCGGGGCGACGTACTCCCATTCCGTGAGGGGGATGTACGGCGGGTTGGAGATGACCAGGTCGACCTGGCCGTCGAGGTCCGGGAAGGCCTCCAGGGCGTCTCCCTGGCGCAGGTCGACCCTGGACCCCTCGACGTTCAGCCGCGTCCACTTCAGGGCGTCCTCGGACAGCTCCACGGCGTGCACACGTGAGCGCGGGACCTCCTGGGCGAGGGCGAGGGCGATGGCGCCGGAGCCGGTGCACAGGTCGACGATGAGGGGTTCCACCACGTCCATGGCGCGTACGGCGTCTATGGCCCAGCCGACGACGGACTCGGTCTCGGGCCGGGGCACGAAGACGCCGGGGCCGACCTGGAGTTCCAGGTAGCGGAAGTAGGCGTGGCCGGTGATGTGCTGGAGCGGTTCGCGCGCCTCGCGGCGCGCGATCACCTCCCAGTACCGGGCGTCGAAGTCGATGTCCTTGACTGTGTGCAGCTCGCCCCGCTTCACGCCGTGCACGAAGGCGGCGAGCTCCTCCGCGTCGTTGCGCGGCGAGGGCACGCCGGCGTCGGCCAGGCGCTGGGTGGCCTGGGCCACTTCCGCGAGCAGCACGCTGCGGGGGTTCGGGGGTCGCCCCCCAAGATGTTGCTGCACGCTGGTCCTCCGGGGCTGAGCTGTTGTCGTACGGCTTTGCTGGTACGTGCCTTACGCGGCGGCGAGCTTGGCCGCCGAGTCCGCGTCCACACACGCCTGGATCACGGCGTCGAGGTCACCGTCGAGCACCTGGTCCAAGTTGTACGCCTTGAAGCCGACGCGGTGGTCCGAGATGCGATTCTCGGGGTAGTTGTACGTGCGGATCTTCTCGGAGCGGTCGACGGTGCGGACCTGGCTGCGGCGGGCGTCCGCGGCCTCCCGCTCCGCTTCCTCCTGGGCCGCCGCGAGGAGCCTGGAGCGCAGGATACGCATCGCCTGCTCCTTGTTCTGCAGCTGGCTCTTCTCGTTCTGGCAGGAGGCGACGACTCCGGTGGGCAGGTGGGTGATGCGCACCGCGGAGTCGGTGGTGTTGACGGACTGGCCGCCGGGTCCGGAGGAGCGGTAGACGTCGATCCGCAGGTCGTTGGCGTGGATCTCGACGTCGACCTCCTCGGCCTCGGGCGTGACGAGCACGCCGGCGGCGGAGGTGTGGATGCGGCCCTGCGACTCGGTGGAGGGCACGCGCTGCACGCGGTGCACGCCGCCCTCGTACTTCAGGCGGGCCCAGACGCCCTGGCCGGGCTCGGTGGCGCCGTTGCCGCCCTTGGTCTTCACGGCGACCTGGACGTCCTTGTAGCCGCCCTGATCGGACTCGGTGGCGTCGATGATCTCGGTCTTCCAGCCGACGCGCTCGGCGTACCGGAGATACATCCGCAGGAGGTCCCCGGCGAACAGGGCGGACTCGTCGCCGCCGGCGCCGGCCTTGACCTCCAGGATGACGTCCTTGTCGTCGTTGGGGTCACGCGGAACGAGCAGCAGGCGCAGCTTCTCGGTGAGCTCCTCGCGCTGCTTCTCCAGCTCCTTGACCTCGGCGGCGAAGTCGGGGTCGTCGACGGCGAACTCCTTCGCCGTGCCGATGTCGTCCCCGGTCTGCTTCCAGGAGCGGTACGTCGCGACGATCGGGGTCAGCTCGGCGTAGCGCTTGTTGAGCTTGCGCGCGTTGGCCTGGTCGGCGTGGACCGACGGGTCAGCGAGCTTCTTCTCCAGATCGGCGTGCTCACCGATGAGTTCCTCGACCGCCTCGAACATCTCCGGCTCCAATGGGCTGTCCCGCGCCGGTTGACGAGCGGCGGGACGTAGGTACGACGAATGGGGGCTGCACCGCAAAGCGCCGGTCCCGGCGTCCCCTGCGCGGGGACACCGGAGACCGGCGCTGTGGGCTCGCTACTTCTTGGCAGCGGCAGCCTTGCCGAAGCGGGCCTCGAAGCGGGCCACACGGCCACCGGTGTCGAGGATCTTCTGCTTGCCCGTGTAGAACGGGTGGCACTCGGAGCAGACCTCGGCACGGACGGTGCCGCTGGAGATCGTGCTGCGGGTGGTGAACGACGCGCCACAGGTGCAGCTGACCTGCGTCTCGACGTATTCGGGGTGGATGTCGCGCTTCAAGGGTGTCTCCTAGTTTCGGGAGGGCGCCGGGTCGCCGCCGCGGGATGCGGGTGCGTGAACCGGAGCCGACGTACCAGTCTGCCAGGACTGGGCGCATCCCCCAAAACCGGGGTGGGGGACGATCTATTCCCCGGGGCCCTCCGGCCCGGCCCCGGGAGGGGTGCCCTTGCCGCTCAGCCGGAGCTGACGACGCCCTTGGCCTCGCCGGTCGCGGTGCCCTCGGTCGCGGACTTCGGGATCGGCCGGTCGTCCTCGAGGGCCGTCCAGACCTGCTCGGCCTTGGTCTTCTCGACGAGGACGCGGTTGGCGTTCGCGCTGTCGTAGGCGACCGGCATGGTGACCATGCGCATCTTCGACGAGCTGATGCCCTTGAGGCCGCCGGCGAAGGACGCGAGCTCCTTGACCGAGCCGAGGTCGGAGTCGGTGGTGACGGTCTTGGTGGCGGTGTCGGCGACGTCGAACAGCTTCTTCGGGTTCGTCAGCACGCCGAGGTCCTTGACCTGGTCGACCAGCGCCTTGATGAACGCCTGCTGGAGCTGGATGCGGCCGAGGTCCGAGCCGTCGCCGACGCCGTGCCGGGTGCGGACCAGGCCGAGCGCCTGCTTCCCGTCGAGCGTGTGGCTGCCGGCCTTCAGCTTCAGGTGGCTGTCCGGGTCGGAGATGTCCTTCGTCGTGGTGATGTCCACGCCGCCGAGGTCGTCCACGAGCTTCTCGAAGCCGCTGAAGTCGACCTCGATGTAGTGGTCCATGCGGATGCCGCTCATCGACTCGACGGTCTTGACCGCGCAGGCGGCGCCGCCGGTGGAGTACGCGGAGTTGAACATGACCTGCGACGCGGCGTCGTGGGTGACGCCCTCGCCGTCGGTGCAGGAGGGCCGGTCGACGAGGGTGTCCCGCGGTATGGACACCACACTCGCCTTCTTGTGGCCCTTGTAGACGTGCACGACCATCGCGGTGTCCGAGCGGGCCGAGCCGTCGTCGGTGCCGCCGCCGAGCTTCTTGTTGGTGCCCGAGCGGGTGTCGGAGCCGAGGACGAGGATGTCCTGCGAGCCGTTGTCGACGTCCAGGGGACGGTGGCCGCCGAGGGCCTGGTTGATGTCGACGCTCTTGATGTTGCCGTTGAGCTTGAAGTACACGTACCCGACGCCGGCGCCGCCCAGGGCCACGACGCCCGCGGCGGCCCAGGCCGTGATCAGCAGGCCCTTGCGCCGCTTGCCGCGGGGGGCCCGGCGGCGGCCCGGGGCGCGGTGGCGGGGGCCGCCCGGGCCGGGTTCCGGGGGTGTGCCGGGTACCGGCGTGCTCTCGGCAGACATGTGCTCCTCAGTCCTTGGTCGGTCGGTTACCCCCTGCTTCCAGGGCTGGGCCCGGTCTGTCATGACTCGTACCGGTCCATGGTCACTCCGTACGGTCAGACGGGGAAACCCGGGAAAGGGTTGCACAACGCACTGTGCCCACCGCGTGGAGCGGTGGGCACAGTGCGTGACGGGCGTGACCCGGAGGATCCGGGCTCACCTGCGATTTCAGGCGAAGATGTCGTACTTCTGGTATCCGGTGCCGATCGTGATCCTTGTGGCGAAGATCTCCGAGGTGGCCTTGCCGGTGCCCTTGTACAGGTAGAGCGTGCCGCCGGGGGTGCGGGCCAGGAAGTCGGCCTTGCCGTCGCCGGTCACGTCACCGGGGGCGTCGAAGGCGTTGTAGCCGCTCCAGGTGCGCACCTTGATGCGGGTGGAGAAGGCTCCGGAACCCGCCTTGCCGGTGCCCTTGTACAGGTACACGTACGAGCCGCTCTTGCTTCGGGTGATCAGGTCGGCCTTGCCGTCGCCGGTGAAGTCGCCGTGGCCGCGGACCGAGTTGTACTGGTTCCAGCCGGAGCTCACCTGGACGCGGGACGAGAAGGAGCCGTTGCCCTTGCCCGGGTAGATCCACAGGTAGCCGGCGGAGTCGACGGAGAGCAGGTCGGGCAGGGCGTCCCCGGTGACGTCGCCGGGGGCGACGATGCGGGTGCGGGTCTTCCAGTTGTCGAAGATCTGCTTGGTCGCCCAGGTGCCGCTGGCGGGCACGTAGTGCTGCCAGAAGACGTCGCCGTCGGAGCTGCGGCGGATCACCATGTCCTGGTAGCCGTCGCGGTCGAGGTCGGTCTGCAGGATGACGTTGACCCCGGCCCAGCCGCCCCAGGACTGGCGGGCGCCGAACGTGGTGCCCTTGGAGTCCTTCTCGAACCCCTCGTCGTTGGAGTTCTGGCGCAGGAACAGGTCGGCCTTGTCGTCGCCGCTGAGGTTGGTGTCCTCGACGCGCGGGTACGCGGCGCCGGCGTACGAGCCGACCTTCGAGAAGACGCTGTACGCGCCCTCCGCCACGCAGTCCTTCACGCCCCAGGAGACGACGCCGACGATGCGGCCGCCGACGACGAGCGGGCCGCCGGAGTCGCCGTTGCACGCGGAGGTGGTGCCGGTGTCGCTGCCGGTGGCCGGCTTGCCCGCGCAGACCATGTGGCCCTTGATGAAGTCGGAGCCGTAGTAGCCCGCGCAGGTGCTGTCGGACTGGATCGGCAGGGTCGCCGTCTTCAGCGTCTCCGAGATGTCCTCGGTGGTCGAGGTGGTGCGGCCCCAGCCGTAGAGCGTGGCCTCGGTGCCGGCCGCGTACGACGCGGTGTCGCCCGAGGTCGTCATCCGGATCGGCTTGGCCGAGATCGGGTTCGGCAGCGTCAGGACGGCGATGTCGTTGTCGATGGTCGCGTCGCTGTACGAGGGGTGGTCCCACTGGCGCCAGACGCCGGAGACGGTGCCGCCGTGCAGGTCGGTGTTGTCCGACTCGTCGGTGGTCGGCAGCTGCGAGGTGTTGGTGATGACGGCGCCGTTGGCGTGCCAGTCGTAGCCGTCGACGCAGTGCGCGGCGGTGAGGATCTTCGTCGGCGAGACGACGGCGCCGCCGCAGAAGAAGCCGAGGTCGTCGCTCTCGCCGGCGGTGCCCTGGTCGTCGTAGTACCAGAGCTGCGCCATCCACGGGGCGGAGGTGATCGTGGTCTCGGTGCCACCGATGATCTTCGGGTCGATGGCCGAGGCGCCGGTACCGGCGCTCAGCGCCGACTTCTTCGGCGTCTCGCCGGCGATGTCGTCACCCGCGACCGCGCCCGCCACCCGCTTCGTCAGCTCGGCGAGCGTCGCGGAGCTGGTCGTGGGCTTGACGGTCGGCTCGGGCAGCGCGGTGGCCGCGTCCGCGGACGACATCAGCAGCGCGCCGGCGACGGCCGCGGCGAGCGCGGCCGCCGCGACCGGGACGGCTATGCGGATCCGGCGTCTGTGCCGACCGGCTCCGGACGTGGTTGTGCCCACTCAAGTCCCCCCACAGAGTCAAGAGTTGAGAGAGCGAAGCGTCGTCGAACAGTAATCGAAGACTTCTTCGACTCAAGATGAAGTCGCGATCGTACACCGGCCCCCACGCAGCACAGAGGGCCGCCCCCGTCACGTGCGTGACGGGGGCGGCCCTCGTGGTTCCTACCGGCTGAGTCAGTCGTTGCCGTTGCCCGGCGACGGCGTCGTCTTCTGGATCTGGAGCAGGAACTCGGCGTTCGACTTCGTCTGCTTCATCTTGTCGAGAAGCAGCTCGATCGCCTGCTGCTGGTCGAGCGCGTGCAGCACCCGGCGCAGCTTCCAGGTGATGGCCAGCTCGTCGCTGCCGAGCAGGATCTCTTCCTTACGGGTGCCGGACGCGTCGACGTCCACCGCCGGGAAGATGCGCTTGTCGGCGAGCTTGCGGTCGAGCTTGAGCTCCGCGTTGCCGGTGCCCTTGAACTCCTCGAAGATCACCTCGTCCATGCGCGAGCCGGTGTCGACCAGCGCGGTGGCCAGGATGGTCAGCGAGCCGCCGTCCTCGATGTTGCGCGCGGCACCGAAGAAGCGCTTCGGCGGGTACAGCGCGGTCGAGTCGACACCACCGGACAGGATGCGGCCGGAGGCGGGCGCGGCGAGGTTGTACGCACGGCCCAGACGCGTGATCGAGTCGAGCAGCACGACGACGTCGTGGCCCAGCTCCACCAGGCGCTTGGCACGCTCGATGGCGAGCTCGGCGACCGTGGTGTGGTCCTCGGCCGGACGGTCGAAGGTCGAGGAGATGACCTCGCCCTTGACCGACCGCTGCATGTCGGTGACCTCTTCCGGACGCTCGTCGACCAGGACGACCATCAGGTGGCACTCGGGGTTGTTGTGCGTGATCGCGTTGGCGATCGCCTGCATGATCATGGTCTTGCCGGTCTTCGGCGGGGCCACGATCAGACCGCGCTGGCCCTTGCCGATCGGCGCGACGAGGTCGATGATCCGGGTCGTCAGCACACCCGGGTCCGTCTCCAGGCGGAGGCGGTCCTGCGGGTACAGCGGCGTCAGCTTGTTGAACTCCGGTCGGCCGCGGCCGTGTTCGGGAGCCATGCCGTTGACGGAGTCGAGGCGGACGAGCGCGTTGAACTTCTCGCGGCGCTCCCCCTCCTTGGGCTGACGGACCGCGCCGGTGATGTGGTCACCCTTGCGCAGACCGTTCTTGCGGACCTGGGCGAGGGAGACGTACACGTCGTTCGGCCCGGGCAGGTAGCCGGAGGTGCGGATGAACGCGTAGTTGTCGAGGATGTCCAGGATGCCCGCGACGGGGATCAGGACGTCGTCGTCGGCGACCTGCGGCTCGTTGGCGCCGAACTCGTCACGGCCACGACGGCCACGACGGTCGCGGTAACGCCCCCGGCGGCCGCGGCGGCCACCCTCGAAGTCGTCGTCGTCCTGGGGTCCGTTGTCCCGCTGCTGCCGGTCCTGGCGGTCCTGACGGCCGCCGCCCTGCTGCTGGCGGTCCTGACGGTCCTGGCGCTGCTGACCGCCGCCGCCCTGGCCGCCCTGCTGCTGGTCGTCGCCCTTGCCACGGCGGTCACGGTCGCGGCCACCACGGTCGCCACGCTCACCGCGCTCACCGCGCTCACGGCGGTCGCGACGGCCCTGCCGGCCCTCGGCGCCGTCGTCGACGGACGCCTCGGCCTTGGGCTCGTTCTTCGCCTCGGCGGCGACCGTCTCGGGGCTGCCTGCCTCGGCGGTGGCCCGGCGGCGGCGACGCTCGCCCGCGGGGGCGTCGTCTCCGCTGCGCTCGGCCTCGGCCGTGCGGGCCGGGCCCCCGGCGGGCTGGCCGGGGATCTCGATCTGCTGCTGGGCCACGGCCTTCTCGGCGGCCTTGTCGGCCTTCTCCGCCGACTTCGCGGCGGGCGCGGCCTCGTCACCCGTACGGGCCTTGGAGGTGGCGCGGCGCTTCGGCTTGGTCTCGGCGGCGTCGGCGGTCTTCGCCGCGGCGCCTCCTCCGGCCTGCGCCTCCTTGATGACCTCGATCAACTGGCTCTTGCGCATACGCGCGGTGCCCCTGATGCCGAGGCCGGATGCGACCTGCTGCAGTTCGGCCAGCACCATGCCGTCGAGGCCGGTGCCACGGCGCCGCCGGGAGCCGGCACCGGTGGCAGGCGCGGAGGCGTCCGTGGCGGGCGCGGCAGCGGTCTCCTCGACACGTGCGCCCATCAGATCGGTGGTGTCGCTCACGAAGGGTCCTTCCCTGGAGCGGACGTCGGCCTGTCTGGCTCGGCGACCGGTTGTGCTGTCCGGCTTTGGTCCTGTCTCTGTGGACCGTGCCGGGGCGGTGGTCCGCCAAAGCGGCGGAAGAGATATCTGGTGATGACGATTCCCGGAGCCGTGGCACTCGGTGCCTGTGTCACGCGGCTCGGTCACGCCGGTTCCGGAGCGTGCTCGGCAAACCGCTCAGTGTCGTCGTACGGAGTACGGAACACGCTGCGGCTTGGGAGGCTCCCGGAAGAATGGTTGTCCCGGACGGGGACACGAAGCACCTCGCCATGGCGGGGTCGGGTGCAGACTTGAGGTTAACACTACCGGATCCAACAAACATTCCCCCTCTCGAAATCCGGCAACCGTGGCTCCTAGTGGGCGCCGGTCGGTGCGAGCGGCAGCACGCTCGCCCCCTGTGCGTCGAGGTCCAGGCGGTTCGCGGCCCAGCCCTCGCCCGCCAGGTGGGCGACCTTGTCGGCGCTCGCCTCGTCGGCCAGCGCCAGGACCGTGGGCCCCGCGCCGGAGATCACCGCGGGCACGCCGTCGGCCCGCAGCCGCTCCACCAGTGCGGCGCTCTCCGGCATGGCCGGAGCGCGGTACTCCTGGTGCAGCCGGTCCTCGGTGGCGGGCAGCAGCAGCTCGGGGCGCCTGGTCAGCGCCTCGACGAGCAGTGCGGCACGGCCCGCGTTGGTGGCGGCGTCGACGTGCGGGACGGTGCGCGGCAGCAGTCCCCGCGCGGTCTCGGTGAGCACGGCCTTGCCGGGCACGAAGACGACCGGGACGACGGAACGGGCGGGCTCCATCCGGATCGCCCGCGCGGCGCCGCTCTCCATCCAGGAGAGCGTGAAGCCGCCGAGGAGACAGGCCGCGACGTTGTCGGGGTGGCCCTCGATCTCGGTGGCGAGTTCGAGCAGCGCCGTGTCGTCGAGCCGGCTGTCGCCCCCTATCGTCACGGCGCGCGCGGCGACGATGCCCGCGCAGATGGCGGCCGACGAGGAGCCGAGGCCGCGGCCGTGCGGGATGCGGTTGGCACAGACGATCTCGAGACCGCGGGGCTGTCCGCCCAGCAGGTCGAAGGCGGTGCGCAGGGAGCGTACGAGCAGGTGGCTCTCGTCGCGCGGGAGCGTCTCGCTGCCCTCGCCTGCGATGTCTACGTGCAGCCCGGAGTCGGCCACCCGGACGACGACGTCGTCGTAGAGCCCCAGTGACAGGCCGAGGGCGTCGAAGCCCGGGCCGAGGTTGGCACTGGTGGCGGGGACGCGCACCCGGACGGCGGCGGCGCGGAAGGCTGGACCGGCCATCGCTCGATGACTCTCCTTGAGCTGCGTGATGTGCGAGATGTCGATGAACTGCGATACGTGCGCAAGACCCGTGGGCCGCAGGCGCGGCGCGGCTCCGCGGCATATGCGGCGGGCGGGTTCGGTACAGCCTATCGAAGGAAGGTTCTGTGGCGACATAGGGCGCACGGGAGGCGCACGATGCGTGTCGTAAGCCCCTTGTGCACCCGCTGCCGGGTCCCCGCGGAACGGCCCCGCGAGCGGCCGCCGACGAGGCCCGCGCACCACTTACCCCGGAACCCGGCCTCCCTCACCCTCCGACTCCCCCGCGCGGACACCGAGGGCGGCTGAGCAGGCGTTTCACACCCGGCGGGCGACGGCGCCAGGGGCCAGGTTCCGTCGGCGGGCCAGCGTCCCTCCGTACGGGGGTGGCCCGTGGCCGGGCGTCGCCCCGTGTGCCGGGTGCCGCGGTGGGCGCGGCCTGCGCCTGCCCACCGTCGGCCCCGGGTGTCGGTGCCCCGCGGCGGCCGTCGCCCTGCGGGGCCACGCCCGCCCGAGGCCCGTCGGACCTCTACGCGAGACCGAGCCGCTCGGCCGCCGTCACCGCGTCGACCGGGACGGTGACCGGCTGCGGGGCGCCCGCGACGGCCCAGTCCGGGTCCTTGAGCCCGTTGCCGGTCACCGTGCAGACGATCCGCTGGCCGGGGTCGACCAGTCCCTGCTCGGCCGCCTTCAGCAGACCGGCGACGGACGCGGCGGAGGCGGGCTCGACGAAGACACCCTCCTGGGCCGCCAACAGCCGGTAGGCGCGCAGGATCTCACGGTCCGTCACCTCGTCGATGAGGCCGCCCGACTCGTCCCGGGCGGCCAGCGCGAACTGCCACGAGGCCGGGTTGCCGATACGGATCGCGGTGGCGATGGTCGACGGGTCCTTGACGACCTCGCCGCGCACGATGGGCGCGGAACCGGATGCCTGGAAGCCCCACATCCGGGGGGTCCGCGAGGCGATCGAGTCCGCGGCGTACTCGCGATAACCCTTCCAGTACGCCGTGATGTTGCCCGCGTTGCCGACCGGCAGGACGTGGATGTCGGGCGCGTCGCCGAGCATGTCGACGATCTCGAACGCGGCCGTCTTCTGGCCCTCGATACGCACCGGGTTGACCGAATTGACCAGCGCCACCGGGTAGTTGTCCGACAGCGAGCGGGCCAGCGTGAGGCAGTCGTCGAAGTTGCCGTCGACCTGGAGGATCTTCGCCCCGTGCACGAGGGCCTGGCCCATCTTGCCGAGCGCGATCTTGCCCTGCGGCACCAGGACGGCGGAGACCATCCCGGCGCGTACGGCGTAGGCGGCGGCCGAGGCCGAGGTGTTGCCCGTGGAGGCGCAGATGACCGCCTTCGCGCCCTCCTCCTTGGCCCGCGTGATGGCCATGGTCATACCGCGGTCCTTGAAGGACCCGGTGGGGTTCGCGCCCTCGACCTTGAGGTGGACCTCGCAGCCCGTGCGCTCGGAGAGCACCTGCGCCGGCACGAGCGGCGTACCGCCCTCCCGGAGCGTCACGACCTCAGTGCTGTCGGAGACCGGCAGCCGGTCCCGGTACTCCTCGATGATTCCGCGCCACTGGTGGGTCATTGCTGGTTACTCTCCTTCAACCCGCATGATGCTGGCGACGCCCCGTACGGTGTCGAGGCTGCGGAGCGCCTCGACGGTCCCGTTCAGGGAGGCGTCGGACGCCCGGTGGGTGACGACGACGAGAGAGGCGTCGTCGCCTCCGTCTGGTCGGCCTTGCTGGCGCACGGTGTCGATGGAGACGCCGTGCTCGGCGAAGACGGTCGCGACCTGGGCGAGCACGCCCGGTTTGTCCGCCACGTCGAGACTGATGTGGTAGCGCGTGACGACCTCGCCCATCGGCGAGACCGGCAGCTGGGTGTACGCGGAGTCGCCGGGCCCGGTCGCGCCGCTGAGCCGGTTGCGGCACACCGCCACGAGGTCGCCGAGCACGGCGGACGCCGTCGGCGCACCGCCCGCTCCGGGGCCGTAGAACATGAGCTGGCCCGCCGCGTCCGACTCCACGAAGACGGCGTTGTACGCGCCGCGCACGGAGGCCAGCGGGTGGCTGAGGGGGATCATCGCGGGATGCACGCGTGCCGTGACCGAGCCGCCGTCGGCCGCCCGCTCGCAGATGGCGAGCAGTTTGATGGTGCAGCCCATCCGGCGCGCCGAGGCGAAGTCGGCGGCGGTGACCTCGGTCATGCCCTCGCGGTACACGTCGTCGAGACGCACGCGCGTGTGGAAGGCGATACCGGCGAGGATCGCGGCCTTGGCGGCGGCGTCGAAGCCCTCGACGTCCGCGGTCGGGTCCGCCTCGGCGTACCCGAGGGCGGTGGCCTCGTCGAGGGCCTCCTGGTAGCCGGCGCCCGTCGAGTCCATCTTGTCGAGGATGAAGTTGGTCGTGCCGTTGACGATGCCGAGCACGCGGTTGACCTTGTCGCCGGCGAGGGACTCGCGCAGCGGGCGGATCAGCGGGATGGCACCGGCGACGGCGGCCTCGTAGTAGAGGTCCCGCCCCTGCTGCTGGGCGGCGGCGTGCAGGGCGGCGCCGTCCTGGGCGAGCAGCGCCTTGTTGGCCGACACGACCGAGGCGCCGTGCTCGAAGGCGGTGGTGATGAGTGTGCGGGCCGGCTCGATGCCGCCGATGACCTCGACGACGACGTCGATGTCCCCGCGCTTGACCAGCGCGGTCGCGTCCGTGGTGACCAGGGCCGGGTCGATGCCCTCGCGCACCTTGGAGGGCCGCCGCACCGCCACGCCGGCCAGCTCCACCGGGGCGCCGATGCGCGCCGTGAGGTCGTCGGCGTGCGTCGTCATGATGCGCGCCACCTCGGAGCCGACGACCCCACAGCCCAGCAGCGCCACCTTCAGCGGACGCGTACGCATCATCCGACCTCGTTTCCTCATACCGTCACGGTTGGACCAGTCTCACTCACCGGACGGGAGTTTCTATCCCTCGTCCGGATCGTGAGATGTCTATTTCATTTTCCTGAGCGGCGGACACGGGAGATCTTCCGCCCGCCGCCGGGCGTCCCCGGGAGCGTCATCCGACGTCGAGACGCAGCAGGTCCTCCTCGGTCTCGCGGCGGACGATCACCCGGGCCTCGCCGTCCTGGACCGCGATCACCGGCGGCCGCAGGGCGTGGTTGTAGTTGCTCGCCATCGAACGGCAGTAGGCGCCGGTCGCCGGCACCGCGATGAGGTCGCCGGGCGCGAGGTCGGCGGGCAGGAACGCGTCGCGGACCACGATGTCGCCGCTCTCGCAGTGCTTGCCGACCACCCGGACGAGCATGGGCTCGGCGTCACTGGTCCGCGACACGAGCGAGACGCTGTACTCGGCGTCGTACAGCGCGGTCCTGATGTTGTCGGACATGCCCCCGTCGACGGAGACGTACGTCCGCAGGCCCTCCAGCGGCTTGATCGTGCCGACCTCGTACAGCGTGAAGGCGGTCGGCCCGGCGATGGCGCGGCCCGGCTCCACGGAGATGCGCGGCGTGCGCAGCCCGGCCGCCTCGCACTCGCGGGTGACGATCTCGCCGAGCGCCTTGGCGATCTCGTGCGGCTCGCGGGGGTCGTCGTCGCTGGTGTACGCGATGCCGAGACCGCCGCCGAGGTCGATCTCGGGCAGCTCCACGCCGTGCTCGTCGCGGACCGCGGCCAGCAGCGCCACGACCCGGCGGGCGGCGACCTCGAAGCCGGCCATGTCGAAGATCTGCGACCCGATGTGCGAGTGGATCCCGATGAGTTCGAGCCCGTCGAGGGTCAGCGCACGGCGTACGGCCTCGGCGGCCTGCCCGTCCGCGAGCGCGATGCCGAACTTCTGGTCCTCGTGCGCGGTGGCGATGAACTCGTGCGTGTGGGCCTCGACGCCGACGGTGACGCGGATCTGCACGCGCTGCCGCTTGCCGAGGCCGTCGGCGATGTGCGCGACCCGGACGATCTCCTGGAAGGAGTCGAGCACGATGCGCCCGACCCCGCTCTCGATGGCCTGGGTGATCTCGCGGACCGACTTGTTGTTGCCGTGGAAGGCGATCCGGTCGGCGGGCATCCCGGCGGACAGCGCGGTGGCGAGCTCGCCGCCGGAGCACACGTCGAGGTTCAGCCCCTCCTCGTGCAGCCAGCGGACCACGGCACGCGACAGGAAGGCCTTGCCGGCGTAGAAGACGTCGGCGTCGTGCCCGAAGGCGGAACGCCAGGCGCGCGCCCGCGCCCGGAAGTCCGCCTCGTCGACGACGTAGGCGGGGGTGCCGAACTCCTCGGCCAGCCTCGTCACGTCGATCCCGCCGACGCTGACGACACCGTCCTCGGTCCGCGTGACGGTATGGGCCCACACCTTGGGGTCGAGGGCGTTGAGGTCCTTCGGCGGGGCGCTGTAGTGGCCCTCGGGGAGCACATCGGCGTGACGGGGCCCGGCGGGGTGTGCGGAACGGCTCATTCTTCTCTCACAGGTAGTCAGGGGCACTGATGCCGAGCAGGGACAGGCCGCCGGCCAGCACCGCCCCGGCGGCTTCGGCGAGCGCGAGCCGGGCACGGTGGGCGGCCGAGGGTTTCTCGTCCCCGAGCGGCAGCACGGTGTGCTGGAAGCCGAGGACCGCGTCGGCGACGACCACCAGATGCCGGGCGAGCCGGTCGGGCGCGTACTGGGTGGCGGCGGCGCGCAGGGCCTGGGGGTGGTCGGCGAGAGCGCGAAGAAGAGGGGCGGCGTCGGGCGCCTGCGGATCACCCGGGGTACCGGTGAAACCCAGCCGGGCGGCGTTACGGCCGAGCGCCCGGGTCCGGGCGTGGGCATAACTGACCCGGAACAGCGGATTGACGGCCCGCTGCACGAGATGGTCGGCGGTGACCCGCGGCAGATCACGCCCAGCAGGATGAAGCAACGCCCACCGCGCGGCATCACCCCCGAGGGGGGTCGGGTCCTCGGGGGCGGGGAGGGGGCGGAGGTTTATGGGGGTGGGGGGTGTGGGGGGCTCGGGGGCGGAGGGAGCCTGGGGTACGGGGGGCTCGGGTGCGGAGAGAGCCGGGGGCACGGTCGTACGGGCCCGGTGCTCGACCTCGGCGCGGCCCCCGTCTGAGGGCGGGGACGTAGGCGCGCGGTGCACCCGCTCGGGACGGCCGGCTTCGGAGGTCGCAGCCGTACGGTGCTCGACCTCGGCAGGCTCGCAGTCCGCGGGCGTGGCCGTGGACGCCCCGTGCACCCGCTCGGCGCTGCTGCCCTCGGTGCTGACGGCCGTACGGTGCTCGACCTCGGCACGGCCGCCCTGGGTGGCGACGATGCGGACGAGGGCGTCGGCGACGACCTCCGCGCGGATGTCGTACGGAATGCGGAACCGCAGCACCTGCCCGGCGAGGGCGTCGCTGTGGCCGTACTCACCCGCTCGGATCTCGCGTACGAGGGCGGTGGCGGGGTCGGCCGTCCTGTCGAGGCGGATGTTCAGGAACCCGGGGCCGGTGATCTCGACGTCGGCGACACCGGCGGAGCGGGTGAGGTGGGGCCGCAGGACCTGGGCGACGTGCAGGGGCGGACGTCCGGCGGGCCGGGCCAGCTGCAAGGCGATGTTGGTGGCGTAGTCCCCGCAGCCTCCGGGTCCCGGCACGGTGACGACGGCACGTGCGGGCACGGCCACGCTCAGCTCCCCCTCGTCGACAGCACGACGCACCGCGCGCAGCACGGTACGGGAGAGCTCGACGGGGGTCACGGGTCAAGCCTAGGGGAGGAGGGGGGTGCGGAGGCGACTCGGTTTCCCGGGGTTCCGGGATGTGGACGGGGGTGGGGCAGGGAGAGGGGGGCGGAGGGGGTGCGTTGGGGAAGCCTCTGCGGGGCGGGTTGGAGCGAGGTGGGGCGGCGGAGTGGGGATGCGGTGCGGCGGGGGCCGGCGGGGTGCGGCGGGCAGAGCCGGCAACGAACGCTCGACCGGCGAACTCGGGGTCGCTATGCCGTGGACAACCCGGTGCCGTGGACAACCCGGTGAGCGAGCCTCGCCGTGAGGAGTGCCACTGGGGGTGGGTGAGGTGCGGCGGGGCGACCCGGGCAACGAGCGCTCGACCGGCACGCTCGGGGCCGCTACGCCGTGGACAGCCCCGGTGAGCAAGCCTCGCCGTGAACACCCCCACCGAGGCGGGCGAGGTGCGGTGGGGCGGACCCGGTCAACGAACGCGAACTTCTGACCCACCGATCGCCGTAAGCCCACCGGCCGACGGGACCCTCGCGAACAGCGAACAGCGAACAGCGGTCGGCGAGCGGCGAGCGGCGGTTGCCCGGTCGGCACCGAGATTGACGGGCAATGACCGATGCCGACGGATCTAACTCCCGCTGCGACCGGCGCGCTCGGGATCGCCACTGCCATGGACACTCCCGTGGCCCTCACCGTGAACGGTGCCGTGGACGCCGCCATGGGCGTTCCCACGGACGCCCGAGTTGGGCCCGATCGCCCGGCCAGGCTCGGTGGCCCGGTCCATCAACTGTCGTACGACGCGCACGAGTTCGGTCGGCTCGAACGGCTTGGCGAGAAATACGTCGACGCCAACATCGAGCCCGGTGTCGACCTCGTTTTGAGTGCACGCGCTGATGATGGCGAGGGGAAGATTCCGGGTCCGGGGATCGGCACGGAGCCGGGCGGCGGTACGCAGTCCGTCGAGACGGGGCATCACGACATCGAGGGTGACGACATCGGGCCGTACCTGGTGGACTATGTCCAGACATTCGGCACCGTCAGCGGCGGTCACGACCTCGATGCCCTCCAGCTCGAGGTTGACCCTGATCAGCTGCCGGATCACCTTGTTGTCGTCCACGACAAGGACCCGACCGGACGCACCTGGCACAACTCGAGAGTAGGTCGGCGGCCACCACCGCGTCCGGGTTTTCCCGACTTCCACCCCCTGAGGGTCACCCGGCCCAGTTCAGGGCCCCGACTCCCCGCGGAAACCTGTTCATGGCACCCCCTGTCGAGCTGGTAGGGTTCTACCCGTCGCCGCACACACCACGGCCGACACGCCCCCGTAGCTCAGGGGATAGAGCAACGGCCTCCGGAGCCGTGTGCGCAGGTTCGAATCCTGCCGGGGGCACCTTGCATGAGGTGCCCAAAGACCCCGTCACCAGCGGAAACGCTGAGGCC